>CAZUUA010000004.1:0-142293 GCA_964623635.1 uncultured Ruminococcus sp. | reverse complement strand
GCGAATTCTTCCACACCGACTGGACCGGTCACGGCGAAGGTGCCGCTGCATCGCAATATACTGTATAAGGCACTTGAAAATCATATTTCAAAAATATAATTACACGGGGATGTAATTTCGGAAAAATTATTTCCCAGAAAATTACATCCCAATAACGCCATACATCCTGTAGGGAACTGCCTTGGCTGTTCCGTGCGAGAGCCATTTCCTGTAGTGTAACGCTGATATGGATATGATATTAATAAAAAGGAGAATCCTCCCATGAAAATTCGTGAAAACTGCCAATATGCCATCGTTGTGCCTACCTCCATGGGCGTGCGTATCTGCCCCATGCACGGTCAGCCCGTGGCATCCAGCGACAACTTCTTTATGCAGGCCACCTCTGCCGAATCCAACGTGCTGTCCATCTCGTCCTACCTGGGTCTTAAGACCAAGGTGCTGACGACATTTGTCAAGGATAGCCCCATCGCCGACTTCATCAAGCGCAACCTCCGTTCCCGTGGCATCGACTACGAAGGTGCCGAGGTAGAGCAGGGTGGTCCCTGGGGATACCGGCACCAGTTCAACATTGCCGACAGCGGCTATGGCTCCCGTGGTCCCCGTGTGTGCAACGACAGAGCCGGGGAAGTGGGACGCACCCTGAACATCAAGGACTTCGACACCGACCGCATTTTCGGCAAGGAAGGCGTACAGATCCTGCACCTGTCCGGGCTCATCGGCGCACTGTCTCCGGAGACCAGCCAGTTCTGTCTGGAGCTTGCCCGTGCCGCCAAGAAGTACGGTACGCTGATCTCCTTTGATATCAATTATCGTGCCTCCTTCTGGAAGAACCGTGAAGAAGAGCTAAGAGCCATCTTCACCGAGATCGCATCTCTTGCCGACATTCTGGTGGGGAACGAAGAGGACTTCCAGCTGGCTCTGGGCATGAAGGGGCCGGAAGCCGGTGGCAAGGATCTGTCCTCCAAGATTGCATCCTTCCAGGAAATGATCGGCGAGGTGAAAAAATCCTTCCCCAACGCATCCGTATTTGCCACGACCCTGCGGCAGGTGGTCAACGTAAACGAACACATCTGGGGTGCGATCCTGCTGGCTGAGGACGGCTGGCACATCGCCGAACCCAGACCTATCCACGTATTGGACCGGATCGGCGGCGGTGACGGCTTTGTAGGCGGTCTGCTCTATGCCATCCTGCAGGGCTGGGAACCGGAAAAGTGGGTACAGTTCGGCTGGGCATCCGGCGCACTGGCTACCACGTTCCTGACCGACTACGCACAGCCGGCCGATGAAGAAATGATCTGGTCCGTCTGGGGCGGTAACGCACGAGTGAAGAGATAACCGATGGAGCTGCAATTTTTACTGCTTGCCTGCCTGTTCTTCTCGATCCAGTTCATTTTCCAGAAGTGCTTCCAGAAGAACACCAAAGGCGGCTTTGGCATCACCGCTTGGAACCAGTTCCACATCTACATTTTCATGGGGCTGTATTTGCTCCTGACCACCAAGACGCCTTTCGCCGTGACAGGCATTTCGATCCTCTATTCGATTTTGTATTCTGTTTCCGGCCTTGTTTCCACCACGGGATCCCTGTTCGCCATGCGTTATGGCAAGGTGTCCGCAGTGACCTCGTTTTGCCTGCTGGGTGGCATGATCCTGCCGTTCTTCTATGGCGTATGGTTCCTGGACGAGCCGGTCACCTTGTGGAAAATTTTGGGTATTCTCGTACTCATCGCGTCTCTTATTCCCACCACACTGGAAAAGGATCCCAGTGCGGAAAGCGTGGCTCGCACGAAGCAAGACAGAGTACGGTATATCATCTTCTGCCTCATGACATTCTGCGGCAACGGCATGGTCAGCGTGTTCTCCAAGGCTCACCAGATCGCCGACGGTGCTATGGCGCTTTCCACCGGCGAAGTGGATACCGACGGCTTTGTGCTGCTCAATGCCCTGGTGGGACTGACCATCGGCTTTGTTGTACTGGTGATCCGTACCATCCAGACGGCAGCCAAGGGCGAAAAGCATCCCGTGCGCACCGTGTACTATGAGATCGGCAAAGACTCCATGACGGGCAAACTGTTCGTGCTGTTGCTTGGTCTGACTGCCGGATATGCGGTGTGCAACGCACTGGGCAATATCTTCTCTCTGCGCTGCGCCGTGACCATGGATTCGTCCATCCAGTTCCCGCTGTTGTCCGGTGTGGTCATCTTTATGGGTGCGGTCTTTGGCTGGCTGTTCTTCCATGAACGGATCCGCAAGCCCACACTCATCAGCCTGACCCTGACTGTGGTTGGGATCGGCCTGTTCCTCATTCCTGCATAAAGGAGAAAACTATGACAAACGAACTGCAAAATACATTCATCCATGCCCTCGAAGCCGCAGTGAAGATCGGCTTTACCGGCGAGCAGATCGGCGTGCTTTCCCCGGTGATGTACCAGATTTTGGAAACGATGCCGGATGCATGGCAAGCGTTGGCAAACGACCTGCTTGTTGGCGAGGACGACATGGATAAGGTCTACGCCATCACCCGTTCTCTGGGATTGGAAGACGACCTGGGTATGCTGGCTGTATGCCTACTCTTGACCGAGGCTTCCCATCGGTACTACCGGGAACACCATATTGATGAAGAGATCTACTGGGCATCCATGCGTGACATCTGGGTGTGGACGCAGACCTGCATCGAGAACCGACATCACTTAGGCGTGTACCAGTATGGCTGGATCCACAACTTCTGGACGGCCAAGATCGTGCGGCTGGGTCGGCTGGAATTCCACATCATCGAATATGAATGGGAGCAGCCCTGTACCCTTGGCGACATCACGCTCCACAAGGGCGACCCGGTGATCAACACCCACATTCCCGCCGACGGACATTTGGATCCTGCAGCGGTACAGGATTCCTTCTGCCGTGCCTACCGCTACTTCGGCAAGGCCGGGATCACGCCCATTGTGTGTCACTCCTGGCTGCTATACCCGAAAAACCGCCTGTTCTGCGCCACGGACTCCCGGATCCTGTCGTTCATGGAGAATTTCACCATCATCAGCGAATTGGATCGGCCGGACAGCGGTGACCTGTGGCGTGTGTTTGGCGTGCGAGACTCCTACGAACCGGATACACTGCCGGAGACCACACCCCTGCAACGCCAGCTGAAAAAGCACCTGCAAAACGGCGGCACCATGGGTCTGGGCTACGGCGTGCTGCTCCATGACGGAAAGGAAATCGTGCATATATAATATGATGAAGATCGTAGTATTAGATGGATTTGCGGTGAACCCCGGCGATATCAGCTGGGACTTTCTCACCAAATATGGCGAGGCGGCCGTGTATGATAAGACCCCAAACGAAAGGGCAGCCGAGGTCATCGGAGACGCAGAGATCGTGTTCACCAACCGGGTGCGCATCGACCAAAGCGTGCTGGAGCGGTGTCCGAATGTGCGCTACGTTTCTGCCCTTGGCACCGGTTATGACATGATCGATGTACCGGCCTGCCGTGCAAAGGGTATCGAGGTGTGCAACGTGCCGGGGTATTCCACCATGTCGGTAGCCCAGCACGCCTTCACCCTGCTTCTCTCCTTTGCCACCGATCTGGACGGTCTGTGCGGCATTGTCAAGGAAGGAATGTGGACGGGTATCCCCGGCTTCCAGTACCAGACCGTGCGGTTCATGGAGCTGGCAGGGAAGACCGTGGGTATCTACGGCTGTGGTGCCATTGGAAAAGCACTTGCCAAAATGTGTCAGGCCTTTGGTATGCAGGTGCTGGCCACCAAGCGTTCCAAGCAAAGCGGCACCGAAGACGGTATCAAGTACGTGACCCCCACGGAGCTGCTGCAGCAGTCGGATTTTGTGTCCCTGCATTGTCCCTTGACCGACGAGACCCGTGGTATGGTGAACAAGACGTTTCTTGACCAGATGCGGGACGGTGCGGTGCTGATCAATACGTCCCGTGGCGCAGTGCTGAACGAAGCTGATGTGGCAGACGCATTGAATCGTAGCAAGCTGGGTGGTGCCGGATTGGACGTGCTGACCATAGAACCGGCCGCTCCGGATTGTCCCCTGCTGACGGTGAAAAACTGTCGGATCACGCCCCACTGCGCCTGGACCTCCAAGGAAGCACGACTGCGGCTGATCGATATCTTAGACGAAAACCTGGGTTCCTTTGTCCAAACCGGCAAAGGCGTGAACCGGGTGTTGTAAACGACAAATTGATGTGAAACACAGAAAAACTCTCCTGCCCCGAAAGAATGGGAAACAGGAGAGTTTTTGTTGGTTAACGTTATTCCTGATAGAACATAGCCAGCACTTCATCGTAATGCTTGATGGCTGCCTTTTCGTTCTTGGCGTAGTAGGAAGCGATGTCCTTGTTCCTGTCGGCGATCAGGCGCTGGATGTAGAAGGATACACCGTTCCAGCCGTCGTACACATAGCCCATGTCGAACACACGGGAATCTACGCACAGCTCGATCATTTCGGCGTCGTCCGGTTCGTCGGCATACCGGGACTTCAGGCATACGTCATAATACGCCGGCAGCACCTGCTTGAAGGATTCGGCGCACATGGCTTCCGTGATGATACCCACAAATTCCAGGTCGACCACGTTCTTACCGACACCCATAGCTTCGTGGTTGCCGTCCACCATGGTCTTGTATTCGGCCTGGTTTTCGTCATACTTGGGGTAGGGCAGGATACCGTATACGTCTTCCATTTCGGACAGGTAGGTGATGGTCTGGGACAGCAGGGCATTGATGAATACGCAGCGGGAATTCTTGAACTGTTCCAGTGCCATATTGTGCTCGTGAATGCCGTTCTTGCCGGTCGTCGGGCAGAACACGTTGGTGTCCTCTACGAATACCTTGTACAGCTTGTCCATGATGTTGACCAGCTTCTCATCGTAGTAGGAGAATTCCAGCTTGCCTTCGTCATTCCGCTGGAAGATCAGATGGTCAAAGGCCCACAGGTACGCATTGGTGTTGGAGGCGAAGTTGGAGCCGAAGCCGTAGAAGTCGTTTTCATCCATCACACCATCGCCGTTCAGGTCCTGGGACATACTATCGCCGATTTCCTGGATGTAGTCCAGCGTCCACTTGCCTTCCCGAACGGTGTCGTGTACACATTGGGCACATCATAATCGACCAGCTTGGTCTTGTTCACCAGCATACAATAGGTCTGGGAAACCGAAGACACAGCGGCATCTCCCACAGCCAGGAAGCATCTGCCGTTTTCTGTCAGGTCATTGACCGTGGAGTCCGACCACCAAGGCTTGGAGAAATCGATGTGGGGAATGTCGTACCAGTTCATGTAGTAGCCTTGGGTCACCAGAGAACCATTGGATACCACGTGGAAGGACGCCAGATGGAAGGCATCGGCTTCCCCGGAGGTAACGGCCTTCTTGACAAAGTTGTTGGAGTCGCTGTAGCCGCTGCCCGGTGCTTCGTAGCCGATCACAGCATTGAACCGTTCGCTGATGGTTAGGTTCCGGTTGTACACGGCATCGTTGACGATCTCACCGGTCATTTCATCGGCGATCACGAATCCCCGGAAGTCTTCGATGGGATTGGAATTCGCTGCCGCACCCAGTACGATAAATTCCTTGCCGCCAAAATCGCTGGCAGGCAGATCATCGGCAATGGCCTTTCTGGATTCTGCCTCGGTCGTTTCCTTTTGGGTCTCGGTTACCGTTGTGTCTGTTGCCGCTGCTGCATCCTTGGTCTCCGTAGAAACGTTGTCTCCACAGCCGACCAACGTCCCGGTCAGCATGGCGATGAGAAGTAGACAGGTGATCATTTTCTTCCGCATGACGTGCTCCTTTTACCAAAAAAAGATTTTTGTGATTTTGCCTATTATACCATATTGTACAGGAAATGTCAACAATGATTTCGCCATGCAACAAAAATCGATCACTTTCCCATATAAAAAATCTTAAGGGAATTCTCAAAAAATTCCAATGGAAGAAAGCAGATTTGTTCACGTTTTTGCGGTATCCTATAGGTGTAAAAAAAGAAAAGGATGTGGCACACATGGCAAGAAAGCAGTGGTCGAAGAGACAAAAGAAAATATTGGTCATCGGCGGCGTAATGGTGTTTCTGGCACTGATGCTTGTGACGGCCTGGTGCATCGGACGACCGATGTTAAAGTTGGCAGGCGATACGGATGCCTTCCGAAAATGGCTGGACACCAAAGGCTGGTATGGCTGGATCCTGTTTGTGCTGATGCTGGTCGTGCAGGTGTTTGCCGCCGTGATCCCCGGTGAACCCCTGGAGCTGGCAGCCGGGTACGTCTTTGGTGCGATGCGTGGAACGATCCTATGCCTGCTGGGCGAGGCCATCGGTGGGATCCTGGTATTTCTGTTTGTGAAGCGCTTTGGGATGCAGGTGGTGGAGACCTTCTTTCCCATGGAAAAGATCCGCTCGCTCCGATTCCTGCACGGGTCAAAAAAACGAGATGCTCTGCTTGCCCTGCTATTTTTCCTGCCGGGCACACCCAAGGATCTGCTGTGCTACTTTGCCGGTTTGACAGATATTTCTTTGGTGCGCTGGTGCCTGATCCAAACGGTGGGTCGTCTGCCGTCTATTTTGACCTCCACCTTAGGCGGCCATGCACTGGGCACATCCCAATACGCCGCAGCCGTGATCATCCTGGTGGCGACGGCCTGTGTCAGCGGTGGTGGACTTTGGCTCTACCATCGGATCAGCCAAAAACGAAATGCCGAGCAGCCGCATACAAACGAAAAGACCGATACATAACCACAAGGCACGTATCGGTATAGGTGTAATGTGGAGACAAGCTTATAGATTGTAGTGACATTATTGTCCATTATTTACTACGAACTGTCTCAACTTTTCAATTGTCCAGCCATTTTCAATTTTTTCGTTTGTTGTCAGATATGCGACAAATGTCCCGTCATTATCGACAATTTTGGGAGGCGTCTTTGCATTATCGTTGAATGCGCTATTATTTTTTCCGATCAAGTTACTGCCGTATTCACCAAATGTGTTCCAGATACTTGTTTTACTGAATTCACTGGAATAATCACCTCCGACCATGGCGTACCAGATACTATCTTTATCTCTGTCATCGATTACGCATTTCCCAAGATATACTTTGCCATCGTTAGAATATAGATGAAGCGGAAAAGAATAGGAGATGCTAAGAGTGTCTTTTGTGCTAGAATTGGCTTTGTTTGCTGCCTGCATCACATCTGTTGAATGTTGCGCCATATCATTGAGTTGTTCACCCATAGAATTGTACAACCTCTGCCATGCATCTTGGTTGTTTGCTGTTCCATTATTGATAGAATCCAACCGGTCATTGCCAATGTTGTAGTAGTCTATGTAGTATTTCTGATACAGAGAATTTAGTTCGTCAAGACTTTGTTGTACAGCACTGTCTATGCCAGAAGTCGACGAAGAATATGTGTTTTGCTGAACGAGTAAGGAAACTAACTCTTGGTATTTATCAATTGTTTCCTCAAGGGACTCGACTTTTTTCACGTATAAATTCGTGATATATCCATCATGGTCATGTACATCTACAGTGTTTGTTGTTGCATCATATTGTGTTGTACCGCCAAGCATAGGAGCCAGTGTTTTAAGTGGTACATACGCTGTATCTTGGTATATAAATGCATCGACTATTTTTCCATTGGAATCGATTAGATCAATATATTCGCCATCAAGTGCAACTCGTATGCCATAATGTATGGTTACATCTTTACTGTATGAACGTATTTCAGCATCTGCATATGCAATCGACGAAGCCAAGAGAACGGTGGCTATGGCAGAAATGGTGCATTTTGTTTTTTGTTTCATCATGATGTATCTCCAAACTATACGAATTAATTTATTATTTTGAATTAGATGTGATCTTCTGCACCAGCTATATAGTATTCATTTTGAAGCTGGTGCAGAAGGATTTTTGATATTCAGATTCGCTTTACTGCTGCAGTTCCGAGAGGTCTTCAATAAACTTGTCCAAAGCGGTGGCAGCGGTGGTTTCCTTGGAGGCCAGCGTGGAGGCGATCTTGTCCGCAGTATTGCCACAGCCGACTGCACTCATGGTCAGAAGTGCCGCCAGCAGCAGGGTCAAAATGGATTTCTTGTGCATGATGATAGTCCTCCGCAAAGCAGATTGATGTTGCCTACATTATACAGCATATTTCGAGAAAATGTGTGAATACATTATGTATAAAAGTAAATAAACTATGAACAAAAACCGTGTGATCCCTTATATGAAGAGACCCCACGGTCGTGTTGTTATTCGTTTTGCAGCAACCGCAGTACATCCGGAAAGGGTTCCAGACTGCGTGACAGGATCCCGTGCATCTGGGCAATGGCGATACCGTAGTTCACCATGGGCACACCAGCGGTTTTGGCGACCTCCATCCGATGGTTCATTTCCGCTTCGTTCAGCATACAGCCGCCGCAGTGGATCACCGCCTTGTAGTCGGACAGATCCGATGGAAATTCGCCGCCGGAGGTGAAGGTGTAGTCCGGTTTTACACCAGTGTATTTCTCGAGCCACATGGGCAGCTTCATGGTACCAATGTCGCCGCACTGTCGGTGGTGGGTACAGCCTTCTGCGATCAACACTTTGTCGCCGTCCTTTATGGTAGACAGGGCAGCCGCTCCCTGCACCAGCGTAGCCAGATCCCCTTTGTACCGGGCAAACAAAATCGAGAAGGAGGTCAGCGGCACATCCGCCGGTACGTCCTTTGCCACCCGTCCAAAGGCTTGGGAATCCGTGATCACCAGCCGTGGCTTCTTGGAGAGCATGGCCAGCGTCTGGGGCAGCTCCGTATCCTGACAGCAGATCACGGAACCGTGGCTGTCCAAAATATCCCGCAGCGTCTGCTGCTGGGGCAGGATCAGTCGTCCCTTGGGAGCGGCCCCATCGATGGGGATCACCAGCACCACCAGGTCACCGGGTGCGAGCAGATCGGACACCAATTGCCGCTTGTTTTCGGTACGCTTGGCAAGACTGCCTAATTTTTCTTTCAGTGCCGTGATCCCGATTTTTTTGTCGGCGCTGACATACAGTACGTCTTCGGTGGAGAAGGGTGTGTTTTCCAAAAGATCCGCTTTGTTGAATACCGTGAGGCATGGGATCTTGCGTTCCCCAAGGATGGCAAGCAGCTCCTTTTCCGTGTCTCCCATGCCCAATGTGGCATCCACCACCAGCACCGCAATGTCGGTCTTGGCAAGGATCGCAGCCGTTTTTTCCACACGCAGCTTGCCTAGCGCTCCGGTGTCGTCATAACCGGGCGTATCGATGATCACCACAGGACCAATAGGCAGCAGCTCCATGGCCTTTTGCACCGGGTCGGTGGTGGTGCCCTGTACGTCAGAGACCACAGAAAGTGCCTGTCCCGTCACCGCATTGACCAGCGAGGATTTGCCTGCATTTCGTCTGCCGAAAAAGCCAATGTGTACCCGTTCGGCAGATACCGTATCGTTCAGTCCCATAGATACCTCAGAACCGGAAATCCCGGCGATTGGAATTCTTGATGGCTTCGATGTTGTCCTTGGCGATATTCCGCACCTTTTCCTTGGGGATCCGGTTCAGCTCGTCCTCGACCATCTTAAAGCCCACTTCCTTGGTTTTGTCGGAGGCATAGTCCACCAGATACTCCGTCAGGGTCATCAGCGCATTGGGGTGGCAGCAGTTCAGGATCTGTCCGGACTTACATAGGCTCATGAACCGGTCACCGGTACGGCCTTCCCGATAGCAAGCGGTGCAGAAGGACGGAATATGTCCGTTTTCCATCAGCCAACGCACCACTTCGTCCAGAGAACGCTGGTCGGATACGTCAAACTGTTCGGTGTCGTGGGGACGTTCTTCTTCCGTGTAGCCACCGACAGAGGTACGGGAACCGCCGCTGACCTGAGAAACACCGCAGTTCAGCAGTCTGCCACGTACCGTTTCGTTTTCTCTGGTGGAAATGATGATGCCGGTGTAGGGAACTGCCAGACGGATGCAGGCCGTGATCTTGGCAAAGGTGTCGTCGTCGATACCGTTGTCGAAGGTATCCGGGTCGATGTCGTCCGCTTTCTTCAAACGAGGCACGCTGATGGTGTGGGGACCAACGCCGTGTACCGCTTCCAGATGCTCTGCGTGCATGATCAGTCCGGCAAATTCATACTTGTACAGCTCCAGTCCAAAGAGTACGCCCAGCCCTACATCATCAATACCGCCGTCCATGGCTCTGTCCATAGCTTCGGTGTGGTAGTCGTAGTCGTGCTTGGGACCGGTGGGATGCAGCTCCAGATAGCTCTGCTTGTGGTAGGTCTCCTGGAACAGAATGTAGGTACCGATGCCTGCTTCCTTCAGCTTCCGGTAATTTTCTACGGTGGTAGCCGCAATGTTTACGTTGACTCTGCGAATGTCACCGTTCTTGTGGTGTACGCTGTAGATGGTCTTGATGCAGTCCAGAATATATTCGATGGGGTTGTTCACCGGGTCTTCACCGGCTTCGATGGCCAGTCGCTTGTGACCCATATCCTGCAGGGCAATGACTTCAGCCTTGACTTCCTCTTGGGTCAGCTTCTTCCGGCAGATATGCTTGTTCTTCAGGTGGTAGGGACAGTATACACAGCCGTTGACGCAGTAGTTGGACAGATACAGCGGTGCAAAGATGACGATACGGTTGCCGTAGAACGCCAGCTTGATCTCCTCGGCGATCTCAAAGATCTTTTCGATCTTGTCCGGCAGGTCACAGGCTAAAAGCACCGATGCCTCCTTGTGGGTCAGCCCGGCACATACCGTACCGTTTTCGGTCTTGCGGGGACGAGCCTTTTCCAAGATCTGGTCGATCAGCTCCACATTGTGCTTGTTGGCTTCCGCATAGGCCAGAGTCTCCAAAATCTCCCCGTCGTTGATGAATTCTTCCGCTTTTCTGGATTTGGGATCGTAGATTGCCATAGGTATATTCCTTTCTTTTGGGTCAGATGTATGTCAAGTGTGACATACCGTCTTTCCCGTTAGATAAATTTACGGATATAGAGTTACTTGATAATGTCTCCCCGTGCCACTGCAATATGGCAGCCGATACGTTCCATGCGTTCCCGGAGACTGGCAAGCGCCTGTGCCGATTCCGCACCGTCGGAGAGCTTGTTGTCGTATAGCATATATTTGCGCCGCACTGCCGTAGGAGACAGATTGGGCATAACCACGTTGGCACCGGCCAGAATGCCTTTTTCTCTGCCGTTTTCCAGCAGTGTCCCCAAAGCCGTGGTGGCGGGCAGCAGCAGCGTAGGCTGCATGAGACGCAGGATCGAGAGCAGATAGCAGGTCAGCTCCACGTCCCCGGCAGGATGCTCCCGGAAGGGGGTGTCCTTGTGGGGGATAAAGGGACCGATGCCGCACATATCCGGTCGGAAGGTCTCGATGAATTTTAGATCCTTCGCCAGCATTTCGGTGGTCTGGTAAGGAGAGCCCACCATGAACCCACAGCCCACCTGGTAGCCAAGTTCTTTCAAGTTTCGCAGACATTGCATCCGGTTTTCCAAGGACAGGCTTGCCGGATGGAGCTTGCCATAGTGTTCCGGGTCGGCGGTCTCGTGCCGCAGCAGGTACCTGTCCGCACCGGCTTCCTTCAGCTGACGATAGCTGTCGCAGCTTCGTTCGCCCAGGGATAGGGTGATGGCGCAGTCGGGGTAGCGCTTTTTGATCTCTCGGAGCAGCGGCACCAAAAACGCATCGGTAAAGCTGCCGTCCTCGCCGCCTTGCATCACAAAGGTACGAAAACCCAGCTCGTATCCTTCCGCACAGCAGGCTAAAATATCCTCTGCCGTCAGCCGGTACCGGTCGCATCTGTCATTGCTTTTGCGGATACCACAGTAGTAGCAGTCGTTTTTGCAAATGTTGGATACCTCGATCAGGCCACGAATGTAGATGTCGTTGCCGTAGATCTTTTGCTTTTCCACCAGTGCCAATGCCGCCAGCAGTCCGGCCGTATCGGGGTTTCGGTGGCAGAGCAGGGTCTCATATTCGGAGAGGGTCAGAGAATGGGTGTCACGCAGCTGGTAGATCAGGGATTCGATTTTGTTCATATCAGGTATTTGTTTCTCCTATTGCATTTGTTGCAATGGTTGCATCTATTGCAATGGTTGCATCTATTGCATTGTTTGCATTGGTTGGTGCTGTCTTCACGCCGGAAAACGCTGTTTTGACACTGACACCGGGTAGCTTGCCGATCTTGCCGGAAAGGGCCGAGATGGTGTCCTGGGGTGCGTCAATGGCGATGCTGATGATGCTGATGTTCTTGGGACGATAGGGAATGCCCATGCGTCCGATGATGTACTCGCTGTATTCGTGAAGAATATGGTTCAGCGTCTCCGTCATGTCCCGGGACTCCACGATGATGCTCATGACTGCCACACGTGTTTCCATATGCGCTCCTTTCTACCCGACAAAAAAAGCCATGCCATCGTTGGAAGGCACAGCAAAAAAACATATACAAAACCCATCCTTTGCAACAATATTTTCACAAAGGGTACAGCTTCGGTGTCGATTTTTCGCAAGCCTTTCACGCAGATGCTTCTTTGTGTCAGGGTCACAATAGATCCTCTGTCTATATGATACACCATCCGTCGGCAAATGTCAACCGGTAATTTTTATAAATTTGTCACCGAAAGAAGAACAGCTCCCCACAGGTGTATCGATGTACCCCAAAGGTGTCTTCCAAAACGGTGGTGGCCAGACAATCCTGCCGACTACCGGAAAACGCCACAGAGCCATTTTGCAGGACCACCACATGGTCAGCGATCTCCATGGCCTCCGTCAGATCGTGCAGGATCGCCAGGATCGTCTTGCCGTCGCTGTCTGCCAACGTGCGCAGTAGGGTACAAAACTGACGGCATCCGGGTGCATCCAGAGCGGCAAAGGGTTCGTCCAGCAAAAGCACCGCCGGATCCTGACAGAGCAGCATGGTCAAAAATACCCGGCATCGTTCCCCACCGGACAGCGTGTCCACCGGGCGTGGCAGAAAAGGATGTACTTTGGTCAGCGCTATGGCGTGTTCCACCTTTTCCCGATCGTGCTCCGACAAGCGACCGGTGGTGCCCACATAGGGATTGCGCCCAAGCTCGATCAGTGTCTGTGCCGTAAAATGGGTGGATGGCAGCACCTGCGGTAGGATCCCGATCTGCCGGGCTCTGTCCCGGATCGACAGGTCAGCAAGTGATACGCCATCCAAACGGATCGTGCCGGTGTAGGGACAAAGTCCGTTTACACAGCGCAGCAGCGTTGATTTGCCCACGCCATTTTGCCCCAGCAGTACCGTAATCCCACCGGACGGCACCGGGAAGGAAATATGGTTCAGTACCGTACGACCGCCAAAAGAAACAGTCACACCATCAAAGGTCAGCATCCGACACTTCCTTTCGCTTTAGCAGTAAATAGAAGAAAAACGGTGCCCCCACCAACGCCATTAGGATCCCCACAGCGATCTCCGAAGGGGCAAACAATACCCGTCCCAAAAGATCCGACAGCATCACCAGACTCCCGCCCAGCAGTGCCGAACCCAACAGCTGGCTGCGGATATCCGTACCCACCAGTTGGCGGCTCATGTGCGGTGTCACCAGCCCCACAAAGCCCAGCAGCCCCGCATAGCTGACCACAGACGCTGCACTGAGGCTGGCAAGCAGGAGACATAGGGTACGCATCTGCCCCATCGATACGCCAAGGGAAGACGCCATGCTGTCCCCCAGAGACAACACCGCAATACGACCGGAAAGAAAGAGCGACACCATGAGACAACCGGTCACCAGGATACCCGGCAGAAAAAGCTGCTCCATGGTCACGCCTTGAAAGCTGCCAATGGAGAAGGCCGTATACAGGCTCAACACATCGGTGTCCAAGGTGGAGAGAAAAGAAATAATGGCCTGAAACAGCGTGGTCACCGCAATGCCGGCCAGCACCACCGTACCCTTGCCGCCACCTGCCTTTCTCGATACCGCCAAAATGAGCAGGGAAGTGCCGAACGCACCAACGAAGGCCGCCAGTGGCAAAAGAAAAATGGAACGGGGGAAAAAAGTCAAAAACACCACCACCGTCAGCCCGGCACCGGCGTTGACACCGATGGTATTGGGACTGACCAGCGGATTGCCCATGATGTTCTGCAGTAGCGTGCCGGACAGCGACAGTCCCACACCGGCGATCAGTGCCGCCAAGGTTCGGGGAAGCCGAAGTGCATACAGGATGAACGATACGGTCTCATACCCGTCCTGCCTTGTCAGACCGCCAAATAGCGCTGCCGCCGAAAAGGATGCACTGCCGCAGAGCAGCGACAACACCAGCACCAAAAGCAGTATCCCGGTCAGAATGCCGTAGAGTCTGCGCACCGGCTTCATGGGGTCACCGCCGATGCATCTGTTGTCAAAAGATCTGCCAGATATTGGTACGCTTCCAGCCAACGACCGCAGGGCTTAAAGTGGAACAGATCCTTGGGCAGAATAAACACACGCCCTTCCTGTACCGCTGTCAGCTGTCCCCAGGTCGCACCGGCCAGCAGCGCTTCCACATGGGTCGTGGCACTGTCTTCGTTGCCCATGAGAGAGAAGAAGATATAGTCCGGGTCGGACAGCAAGATCGCTTCCATGCTGAGACCATCCAACAGAATCGGTGCATCGGACGCAATGTTGTGGCAGCCAAATTCTTCCAGCATCGCACAGGCAAAATGATCCTCTGCCAATTTTGCTTTGGTGGACGCATCGGTGGAACCGGCACGCACAAAGAGGATTTCCGGCACGGTCGCAAAGGATACCGACGACAAAGTTGCCTGAATTTCACTTTCCATGGCAATAGCAGCATCCAGACCGGTGGTGTCGCCGGTGATGGCCGTCATGTCCGCAAGCACCGTCAGATAATCCGCAAAGGATTCCACGTGGCAGAGCAGCGTATCGATGCCGGCTTTTTCCAGCAGCGTTGCCGCTTCCACCTGAGCCGGAATGTCCGCAGAGGCGATGACCAGATCCGGTTCCAGCGAAAGGAGCAGCTCCACATTCACCGTCTTTCCGGCACCCTCGTCCACCAGTGGCGTTCTCTCCGATGCAAACCCACGTTCCACGGTTTCGCCAACGGTGATGTCCACGGTACCGCCAGCGTCCAGCCAGATCTCTGCCAGGGACGAAAAAAGCACCGCCACCGTCTCCGGTTCTTCTAAGGACACGTCGTCCGGTTCTGTATTTGTATTGCAGCCGCACAGCAGGGCAGAGAGCAGAAGACCTACCGTGCAAAAAGTCAAAACCCGTTTCATTTCCGCTCCAACAAAGGTGCCGACAAAATGGCGTCCTTGCGAGAGAGCAGATCGTCCGAGAAGATCGCCGCTTCAAAGTTTTCCGATCCGATCCGGTCGATGGTGGTGCCCAGCCGTTCCTTCACATATCCGTTTTCCTTGTACCACAGGTAGATCTTCTCCACCACATCCACCACTTCCGCTTCCGGCACCGGCTGGGACAAAGGTGTGCCGATCCGTTGCTGCTTGCCCCAGGTGCCGCCCACGTAGATCTTGCAGACCGCTTCGGCTTCCTTCGGCATAGCACCAAAGGGACACTTGCCTACGCACAGCCCACAATGGATGCACTTCTCCGGTTGGTACAGGGCTTTTGTCTCTCCATCGGCCTTGGTCACAGCTTTCACAGGACAAGCCTTTGCCACAGTACACTTGCCACAGCCACGACATTTGTCAGCCTCAAAGTCGATCACCCGGTTGCCTTCGATGCCCACGTCGTTCAGCGAGGGCTTGATGCAGCTGTTGGGACAACCACCTACGCCGATCTTGAACTTGTGGGGCAGCTTTACTTCCCGGTATCCCACGTAGAACTTGTCGTGCAGCACCTTCGCCAGATGCAGCGTATCGATGTTGCCGTAGACACAGGTGGTACCCTTGCAGGACGTGATGGGTCGCACCTTGGCGCCGGTACCACCAAAGGCCAGCCCACGTTCTGCCAGATACGCTTCGGCCGCCGGGAGTTGGTCAAAGGGAATGCCGGGCACCTCCGCACACTGTCGGCTGGTAAAGATCACCTGTCCGTTGCCATAGGTTCGGGCACAGCCGGCAATGGTCTCCAGCGCATCGGCCGAGAACTGTCCACCGATCGCCACGATCCGACCGGAAAAGCACTCTGTTCCCCGGTTCCGTAAAAATCCCCGTCCTTTGACGGAGAGAATATCTTCGTTGGTAAGCATATGATTCCTCCATAGGTCAAGCTTGGATACATCCATTGTACCATATTGTGCGCCAAAATGCAAGACAGAGAGACAAAGATCGTGCGGTGTCACACAAATCTATGGTGAAAAAGTGCAAAAAATCTCTTTACAACAGAAAAGAATTGTGCTATACTGTAGAAGAAAACGATCCTGACACAAAGGAGAAACAGAAGTATGCAAAACGCCTATTTTCATATCACCATAGACGAGCGTACCGGATATATCACAGCCATACAAATGCAAAACGATCCACACGCCATGAACTGGTGCGCCGAGGACGGTGCCTGGGGACGGATCCACGGACGAGAGCTTACCTGCCAGTCCTGCACCATAGCGGAAGAATACGCTGAATGCACGTACCAAGACAAAAGCATAACCGTGCAGGTCCGGCGCCATTTTGCCGATAACGGGAACTTCGTGGAGCGGTACACCCTGACCAATACGTCCCCCACGG
Source organism: uncultured Ruminococcus sp. (assembly GCA_964623635.1). Taxonomy (GTDB): domain Bacteria; phylum Bacillota; class Clostridia; order Oscillospirales; family CAG-272; genus UMGS1696. The sequence continues at coordinate 125,645 of CAZUUA010000004.1, read as the reverse complement.
TGCTGTGCATCAACCGGGACAATTTTGGCATTGAGTTTCCCTTTTCGGATCGATACACCTACGCCGAGGAATGCATGGTGCGCCGGTGCCATACCCACATCTGGTGTGGCCACGATACCACCTGGATCAATGCCCTGCGCATGGGTGATTCGGACGAAAACGTAGGAATGTTTCTGACGAGAGGTGCCTTCGATTGCTACGAGCAAAACGGCTGTCGGAGCAATACCAGAGGTATCTTTGTTCTGTGTCCCACCAGCTTCTTTCTCAAAAGCGGCGAGAGCTATACCTGGGAATGGGAGCTGTTTCCCCACAGAGGCAAAGCGGACTTTCGGGAAAAATGCCTTGCATACGAGCGGTACATCGACATCCGGGCAGAGCATTATACCGTGTTTGCCGGGGAGCCGATCCGTCTGACCGTGATCTGCCAAGGGGAGCCGACTGTCCAATGCTGTGGAAAGAACCTGTCCCTCACATGGGATGGCGGTGCATACAAGCTCACCTACACGCCAACTGAGGTGGGTGAATACAAATTCATCGTCACCGCAAACGGCCAGACCACGTGGGCTGAGGTGCTGGTGAAGGTTCCCTTTGATACGCTACTGGAACGCCGGGTGCGCTTTCTCATTGAGCATCAGCAGTGCCGAGATCCCGAAAGTCCGCTGTACGGTGCATTTCTGGTGTACGACAACGACTACGACAGTATGTATTTCGACTATACCAACCCGGATCACAACGCCTGCCGGGAACGGATGAATATACCGCTTCTGCTGCTGAAATATTTGCAGCTCCACGACGATCCGGCGGTGCGGCAGGCTATGGCGCTGTACAGCGATTTTGTGCTGCGGGAATTCTACGACACCGAGACCGGGGAAGTGTTCAACACCATTGGCAAGAACCGGGATCAGCTGCGGCTGTACAACGCACCAGGCGTTATGCTGGTGTTTGCGGAAATGTACTTTGTCACCAAGGATCCGGCATACCTGTCCCACATCGTGAAGCTGGCAGAGAATTACTACAGCATCGGCGGCAAAAAGTGCTATGCCAACGGTCTGGCGATTGGAAAAGTTATGCGTGCGTTCCGGATGGCCGGCAGAGAAGCGGAGGGAGAACGGGTGCTGGCGCTGTTCCATACCCACGTGGACAACATCATCGCCAACGGCACCGCCTACCCCAAGCACGAGGTCAATTACGAACAGACCATCGTCACCCCGGCCGTCACCCACATTGCCGAAATGGGCCTGCTGTGTGAAGATCGCAGGGACTACTACATCGATGCGGTGCACTGTCACCTGGCCTGTCTGGAGCGGTTCTCCGGTACCCAGCCCAGCTACCATCTGCATGAGATCGCTATTCGCTATTGGGACGACTATTGGTTTGGGAAAAATCGTACCTTCGGGGATACGCTGCCCCACCATCTCAGCTGCCTGACCGCCAGAGCCTACATCGCCTACAGTCGCCTGACCGGAGACAAGACCTACCTGTCCATGGCAGAGGAGTGCATCCGCAACTGCATGGCGCTGATCCGGGACGATGGACGAGGCGCCGCTGCCCATGTGTACCCTTATCGACTGGACGGTAAACGCGGCGAATTCTATGACCCATGGTCCAACGATCAGGATCTGGTGCTGTACGATGCCCTGTACCTGAACGATGTGCAGCCTACGTTCTAAGGTACCCATAACGAAAAACGGCTCCTGTCTTCTGCATTCGAAAATACGGAAGGCAAGAGCCGTTTTGTTTTGCTGTAAGTCAACGCTTACTTTATTCCTTTACATAGTCACGGATCAGGAACGAAATGTCCTTTTCGCATTCGCAGTAGATGGTGTTCCAGTCCACGTTCTTGGCGTGCTTGTGGCGGATGTGGTCTCCCAGCAGTAGGGCACAAAGGGTAGACTTGGCAGACAGCTCCCAGTCGTTTCCGTTTTCGTCCTTCCCGATCAGACGAACGTCCACATCGACCTCCTGGGCCAGCTGAGAAAACTTTTGTACGTCCCCGATAGAATCCAGTACAATTGCGCATCTCATAAATTGATTCCTCCTTGTAAAAAGCTAAAATAAGTGTATCCCAAAAATACCGCTCCTATTCCGTAGCGAACAGGACATTCCTATGGATAACATAGGAATAGACGATGCAAATACCTATATTGTTCCATAGGAATGAAACTTTTTTCTTCGACCATCTGCAAAATCGCTTCCGCATCGGTCCACATGGCATCGCAGGTCTCCCCTTCCTGCAGGACGACCGTTTCTATATCCACGTCCTGCCGAAAGACCCAGACATCCAGAAAGCCGGGGGACTTCCATTCCGGTCGTTCTCGCCGCACGGAGATAAACAGTTTTCCGTTGACAGGCTCCAGCGTGATCCCCAGCTCCTCTTTCGTTTCCCGCAGCGCACCGGTAAGACTGTCTTCTCCGGCGATCACACTGCCACCGGTGGGTGCCCAAAGCAGCGGCATATGCTTGTTTGGCGAACGACGGGAGATCAGCCATTTGCCATCCGAGCCCTGTATCCACACCTGTACCACCAGGTGGTATTCGCCGTCGGCTAAGATCTGCCCACGCTGGATGGTGCGGCCGGTGCGTCTGCGGTCCCTGTCGTAAATATCCCAAAGCTCCGGCATGGCAACCTCACATATATTCTCGTAGCCGGAAAGTGGCACCCAGTCCTTCTGCGATGGCACGACAGCGTTCGATGTCATCCGGTGGGATCGTGCCTTCTACCACGGTCATGACCACATTGGGCACATATTTCACGATCTCTCGGGCAAATTTCATGATCCCCATGTAGGTGTCCTCGCCGAATTTCGGGTGACAAATTTTGTAGTAGGTATCCGGGTCTGCTGCATTCATACTGATGGAAACGCAGTCCACCAGACCCTTAAAGGCCGGTGCCGTATCTTCGCCTAAGATCAGGGAAGCGTGTCCGTTGGTGTTCACCCGAATAGGCGTGTCGGAAACCTCCCGGATCCGCTTGCAGACCTCCAGCATATCGTACAGACGACAACAGGGCTCGCCGTACCCGCAGAACACGATTTCCTTGTATTTATTCAGATTTTGTGACAGTACATCGCTGATGATCTCCTCCAGCGTTGGTTCCTTTTCAAGCACCAAGCTGGCGTACACACCGGTACCGTGATCCCGGATACAGAAATCGCATCGGTTGGTACAATGGTTGGTCAGATTGCAGTATAAACTGTTTTTGATGACGTAAGTTATAACCATGTCAAGCCTTCTTTTTGTCGAAATTTTAATGGAAGATCACAGCCCAAAGCATCGGCAGGCGTTTCGATAGGTCAGGTCCGTGATCTCCTCGATGGTCGTACCACGCAGCTCTGCCATGACAGCGGCTGTGTGGCATAAAAATCCAGAGTGGTTCATCTCTCCACGATGGGGTACCGGCGGCAGATAGGGTGCATCCGTCTCGATCAGTAGCTGTTCGTCCGGTACGATGGCACAGGACGCTTTCACCTTGGCGGCATTTTTGTAGGTCACAGGCCCGGAGAAGGACAGATACCAGCCACGGTCGCAAAGCTGCCTTGCCATTTCCGGACTGCCGCTGTAGCTGTGCAGGATCCCGGTCACACGGGGATGGGCAGAGAGAATGTCAAAGGTGTCTCCGTGGGCATCTCGGTCGTGGATGATCACCGGCAGACCCACCGCTTCTGCCAAGGAAAGCTGCAGGTCGAACAGCTTCTTTTGTCGATCGTGCTGCTCCTCGTCCCAGTGGTAGTCCAGTCCGATCTCCCCAATGGCCACGGCATACGGATGGGTAGACAGCTGTCGTACCGCATCCAGTGCCGCTGACTCTTCGTCCGGTGGGATCTCCAAACCGTCACAGGGATGGATCCCCACAGCGGCAAACAAAGTCGGATACCCGTCCTTGCCGTGGTATGCTTCTGCCAGAGCCAGCGCCGCTTTAGACGAACGGAGACTGGCGCCTACATCACAGATCCGGGTCACGCCCTGGGTGTAGACGTAGGCAAGCGCCCCGTCCACACCACCGGAAAATTCGTCCCGGAATCGTCTGTCGTCGTAGTGGGCATGGGAATCAAAGAACGGCATCGCTTACCGTACCCGTTCGCCCAGAGGCGTTTCCGGATCTAAGAATACCACACGCACCGTGTCTTCCCCGGAGGCCAGGATCATACCGTTGGATTCGATCCCACACAGCACCGCCGGCTTCAGGTTGGCCACCACGATGATCTTCTTACCGACCAGATCCTCCGGCTGATACCACTTGGCAATCCCAGAGACAACCTGCCGCTGTTCGTAGCCTAGATCGATCTGCAGCTTTAAGAGCTTCTTTGCCTTTGGTACCTTTTCGCAGGCCAGGATCTTTGCGGTCCGCAGTTCTACATTCATAAAATCTTCAATGCCGATCAGGGCACAGCCTTCGGGCTTTTCCACCGGTGCTTCAGCTGCTGCCTTTGCTGCTGCTTCTGCAGCCTTGGCTTCTTTTTCAGCCTGGATCTCAGCCAGCATCTTTTCTTCGTCGATCCGGGAGAACAGCGGCACAGCTTCGCCTACGGTGTTGCCGGCTACCAGACCACCAAAGGTCAGAGCGGAATCAAAGGAACGCACGTCCGAGCCGATCTGGGCAAAGATGGAATCGGCAGTCTGGGGCATCAACGAGGTCAACAGCACGCCGCCGATCCGGATGCATTCCAACAGGTTGTACAGCACCGTCCCCAGCCGACCACGGTTTTCTTCGGACTTGGCAAGGCTCCAGGGCGTTGTCTCATCGATATACTTGTTGGCACGCCGCAGCATGGTGAACACATCGGCGCAGGCATCCGCAATGTGGAAGGTGTCCATGTTGTCGCAGAAATCTGCCACAGCCTTGGCACAAGCGGCCTTCAGTTCCCCATCGGTACCTTCCTCAGCACCGGGTGCGGGGATCACGCCGTCAAAATATTTCTTCGTCATAGCGACTGTACGGTTGACTAAGTTGCCAAGGTTGTTGGCAAGGTCCGTGTTGTACCGACCGATGACGCCTTCGTAGGTGATGGAGCCGTCGTTCAGGTAGGGCATCTCCGACAGGGCATAGTACCGCACGCCGTCCACGGAGAAGCGCTTGGCAAGCTCATCCGCATAGATCACGTTGCCACGGGACTTGGACATTTTGTCCATACCAAAGTTGAACCAGGGGTGACCAAAGATCTTCTTGGGCAGCGGCAGATCCAGTGCCTTCAGGAAGATGATCCAGTAAATGGAGTGGAACCGCATGATGTCCTTGCCGATCACGTGTACGTCTGCCGGCCAATACTTCTGGAAGGTCTCCGGCTGTACCTCGTTGGCAGGGTCGTAGCCCAGCGCCGTGATGTAGTTGCACAGGGCATCCAGCCACACATAGGTGATGTGCTTGGGATCAAAGGGAACGGGAATGCCCCACTTGAAGTTGGAACGGGAGATACACAGATCCTGCAGACCGGGCTTCAGGAAGTTGTTGATCATTTCCTTCTGGCGTGCCTCCGGTTCGATAAAGCCGGGGTGGGACTCCATGTACTCCAGCAGCCAATCGGCGTACTTGCTCATCTTGAAGAAGTAGGCTTCTTCCTTGGCCTTCTGCACCTCACGGCCACAGTCGGGGCACTTGCCGTCCACCAGCTGGGTATCGGTGAAGAAGGATTCACAGGGTGTGCAGTACCAGCCTTCGTACTCGTCCTTGTAAATGTCTCCCTGGTCATACAGCTTCTGGAAAATGTGCTGGATGGCGGTTTCGTGGTAATCATCGGTGGTACGGATGAATTTGTCGTGGCTGGAACCTAAAGCGCCCCAGACTTCCTTGATCTGCCCGGCGATGTTGTCTACATATTCCTTGGGCGTGATCCCGGCGTCCGCTGCCTTGGCTTCGATCTTCTGCCCGTGCTCATCGGTACCGGTGCAGAAAAATACGTCGTAGCCACGCTGTCTCTTGTATCGTGCCACGGCATCGGTCATGATGATCTCATACACGTTTCCAAAGTGGGGCTTGGAGGAGGCATAGGCAATGGCAGTGGTTATATAAAATTTCTCAGACATGATGTTCTCCTAATCGTTAAATCGGTGTATCAAACACGAGCGGCCGCACACCATACGGTGTCGATCACCGGCTGTGTTTTGTCGTTTATCAGGATAAAGTCGGCACGATGACCGGGCAGGATCCGACCGCAGGTGTCCGCAATGCCCAGCATATCGGCCGGATTGGACGTGGCAAAGGGGATCACGGCTTCCAGCGGCAGGTCACAGAAATCCATGGTGTTGCATACGGCACGGAACAGATCCAGCGTACTGCCGGCAAGGGCACCTTCTTCGTTGACGGCACGACCGTTTTTCACAAACACCGGCAGCCCGGCAATGGCATATTCTCCATCGGCACAGCCGGCCGCCGCCATGGAGTCGGTCACCAGCATGAACTTGTCCGCAGGCTTGCACCGGGACGCCATCTTCACGATCGCCGGATGCAAATGCTCACCGTCACAAATGAATTCCGACCAGCATTCGTCGGAGAGCAGGGAGCCCACCGCATTGCCGGGTTCTCTGTGATGTACAGCCTTCATGGCATTGAACGTATGGGAGAAGGAACGCACGCCCATTTCCACCGCATGACGGGTCTGGGCATAGGTGGCATCGCTGTGTACCATAGCCACAGTCGCACCACGGGAAACGGCAGCCTTCACGAATGCGTCACCGTTTTCCATTTCCACAGCCGCCGAGATATGCACCGGCAGCGGCAGCATTTTGTCGATATAGCTGTTCAGCTCATCGGGATCCAGCGGTGCCAAAAGCTGGGGAGCATGGGCGCCACGCTTGCCGGGGTTGAGATAGCGGCCTTCCAGATGGATACCGGCGATGGTGGTCATACCGGGGCGTACATCTCTTTGACCGGCCAGCACGGCCATGGAGTGGGTCAGCTCCTCCGGCGTGGCAGAAGCGAGGGTAGCCATGATGGTGGTGGTACCTGCCTTCGCATAGGCCTGTCGCATGGACATGACAGCCGCCTCGTCAATCTCGTTAAAATCGAATCCAGCCCGACCATGGGTATGCACATCCACCAGTCCGGGAAGGATGTATTTGCCAGTGCAATCCACGATCTCGACATCCGTCGCAGTGTCGGTCGCAGGGATCGAAGACAGGACCGCAGTGATCACGCCGTCTTCCGTAAGAATATCTGCCTTCTGAAACTGACGGACATCGGAATTATACACCATGCCGCCACAAAAGAGTACCTTCATCTGACTACATCGTCCTTTCCTTGTTTTTGAAATGATGGCACCCAGGAACGTCCAGGCACCATATACATATTATAACAGAAAAACGCCCGATTTACAAGGCGCATTTGCTATGCAGTTTCCACGTTAATCTTGCGCTTTTCTGTGTCGTTTATAAGCAAAAATACTGAATATGAACAAATCCTGTTCAAAAAGCTGCAATAAAATTGGGTTTCTCTTCCCGGCGTCCGGTTGTTTAGCAGCCTACCTGCCAGCCGACCCAACCGTTGGCAAAGGGATCTCCACGCCGCTGCAGCTCGGCAAACATCGTCTTTCCAAGCTCGGCCATGATATCATGGTATGCCGGATCTGCAGCCAAGTTCACCTTCTCACCGGGATCGGCTACCAGGTCGTAGAACTCATCCACATCGGTCAGGTTCCAGATGTATTTGTACTTTTCTGTCCGGATACCACGCTGGGTGAACAGACCAAACTGCTGTCCGTTGGAGGTGAACACCGCATAGTCCGGGGTATCGCTGCCATCGAGGTAGGCCCGTACCGAACGACCATGCCGGGGGAAGTCCGTGGTCACGCCGCAGATATCTTCAATGGTGGGCGCCAGATCCAGACACTGGCAGGCGAACTTGTGGATTTCCCCTTGTCCCAGCGCCGGATATCGCACGATCATGGGAATGTGGGTCACGCAGTCGTACAGGATGTAGTGCTTGTCCATCATGCCGTGATCGCCGCAGGTGTCCCCATGGTCGGCCGTCAGGATCACCAGCGTGTTGTCCAGCTGCCCACGTTCCCGCAGCATATCCAAAATTCGTCCGATAGAAGCGTCGGTCTGGGTGATCATGGCGTAGTACCGTGCCACCGTAGGCGCAAACTCTTCCCAGGTCTTGCCGACAAGGTGCCAGTTTTCCAGCTGCTTTTTCTGGATGTACGGCTTGTTCTCCAGCGGATCCCCAAAGCCCGGCCACGGTTCCATGTCCTCTGCCTTGTACATAGAAGCAAAGGGCTCCGACGGACGGCAGGGCAGGTGCGGATCGGTGATGTCCACCCAGGCGTGCCAAGGCGTGTCTCCACAATCCTCGATAAAGTTCATGGCAGCCTGACAGATCCGGTAGGTCTTGGTGTCCTCCCACGACAGGGGATTTGTACAGCCGAACCAGCTGTTCCGGTACTCGATGGCGCCGTATTTTTCGCCGATCTCCTTGGCATAGCCGCCGTTGTCAAAGATGGTCTCATAGCCGAAATCCCGTTCGTTGCCCAAAGGCGAGGCGTCCCAGTGTCCGGCGAAACCGCAGCGGTATCCGGCATTTTTCAGAGACGATACCCAGGTGGGTCTTGCCGGATCGGCCCCATTGGTCTTTATGAAATTGTAGTTGAACAGGGCACCGATGGAATCCGGCTGTGCACCGGTCAGCATGGCTTGACGGGCAGGTGCGCAGACCGGCAGCGGCGTGTACGCATTGTGGAAGGCAAGCCCTTCGGAGGCCAGTCTGTCCATGTTGGGTGTCTGTACCGGACGGATCCCGGCGTATCCCACAGAGTCGTACCGCAGCTGGTCGCAAAGAATAAATAGTACATTGGGTTTTGACATGATCGTATCCTCCAACATATATGAGAATCAAATGAAGCCTTATTTTATGGAATTTAAGATGTACCGTGCAGCCTCCATACCGTAGATGCTGCCCAGCTTGCCGTCTTCCATGCCTTCAAATTCTACAGACACATAGCCGTTGTAGCCGCTTTCCCGGATCAGCCGCAGAGAGGTCCAAACGTCCAGATCCCCCTGCGCTAAAATGGAACCTCGGAGCATAGACAGACCGGAGTTGGTGGAGAACCAGCTGCCAGCGTCACAACGGAACAATCCACCGACACCTGTCAGGCTTGCCGCAGGACGAATGTAGAAGTCCTTCAGGTGTACCATCTTGGCGTAGGGTGCGCACTTCTGTACAGCTACCACGGTGTTTTCATCCACGCAGGAAAAGTTACCGGTGTCCAACAGCATCCCGAAATTGTCCCGTTTTACCGCTTCCATCAGCCGGATCAACCGGTCAGAGCCGTTGACAAAGAACCCATGGTTTTCCACCAGCGTGGTGATCCCGTACTGCTCCGCATATTCGGAAAGCTGACGGCATGTGTCCACACAGATGGGGAACGCTTCCTCAAAGGCCTGAGGCGTGTTGGATTTCAGCGGTCTGCGGAAGGAAGAAACGTCGTGGCGCATGAAGGACAGTCCCAGCTTGGCAGCCACATCGATATGCCGCTTCAACCGTTCCACCTCTGCTTCTCGGTCTGCCACAGCCGGCTTCAGCAGGTCTCCCAGCACCGCATAGTTGGACAGAGGCAGCTCCAGCTCTTGGGACAGGCCGCGGATCTCTTCCAGCAACGGTTCGTTGAAGGTGCCGGTCCGGTCGTCGTGGAGCGTAAAGCCAAAGGGTACAAGCTCGATGTGTTCCGCTCCCTGTTCCTTGGCAAACCGCATCACGTCCGTTACCGGCATGAGTCCCGGTTCGATATAGGCATTCATGCTGTAGCTTGTCAGTCCGATCTTCATTCTGCATCCTCTTCCTTTCGATTTACCATATTGTAGATTTCATTTTTGCTGACCCCACGGGCCTTGGCACAGGCTTTGATGGCTTCCATCCGGGTCATACCGGTGCGCTCCAGCTGTGCCACGTGTTCGCCCACATCGGCCGGATAGCTTTCCTCAGCCGCTGTCTCCGTGCCGCCGCCGATCACCAGCACATATTCTCCTCTGGGATCGTTTGCCGCATAATATGCCACAGCTTCACCCAGGGTCGTCCGGTGGAGCTCTTCGTTGCGCTTGGTCAGCTCCCGACATAAGGTCACGGGACGAGCTTCTCCCAGAGCCTTCACAAGGTCTGTCAGTGTCTGGCGCAGATGGTGCGGCGCTTCGTAGAGGATCATGGTGCGGTCTTCCTTGGAGAGGGCTGTCAACCGTTCCTGTCTCTCTTTTTTATTGGTGGCGAGAAAGCCTTCGAACACGAATCGTCTGGTGGGCAGTGCCGAGAGGGTCAGGGCTGTAATGGCGGCACAGGCACCGGGAATGGAGGTTACCGGGATCCCACGATCGGCGCAGAGCTTCACGATATCTTCACCGGGGTCGCTGATGGCTGGCGTACCGGCATCGGTGATCAGCGCACAGGATTCTCCTGCCGATAGACGCGCGGCAATGACCTCACCACGTTCTTTTTTGTTGTGCTCAAAGTAGCTGACAAACGGTTTGGATATGCCCAGCCGGGACAGCAGCAGACCGGAGTTCCGTGTGTCCTCTGCGGCCACAAAATCTACCTCGGACAGTACCTTGATGGCACGCTCCGACAGATCGCTGAGGTTGCCGATGGGCGTGGCTACCAGATACAGCGTACCACCCAGCACGGCATTTTTTTCGGTGACCACCGCTTCATCGATGGTCTTCATTGGCGTTTGCATGGTTGACCCCTTTCTCCTGTGACCGCCGGGTGCCCGGAAAGAGAAACTCCATAGACCCGGTCGCGTAGATCCTTGCCATCTCCGGCGTGTAGGTTTTCTTGTCTGTCCCATCGTAAATGCACAGGGGCGGCGCAAACATCGTTCCACCGGCGGCACCTTTTTTCGCTTCCACCAGCACCAGACAAGGTCGGTCGGCAGCAGTGGGATACACAAGCACCACACGCTTGGGCTCCATATGGTGCGTACGTAGGGAACAGAACAGATCGCATAGCCGCTCCGGTCGGTACACCAGTGAAAACGTGCCGCCGTGCTTCAGCAGTCGATCAGCCGCATCACAGAAATCGTCGATGTCCCCGTGTACTTCACGCCGGGCAATATTCATGGCAGAGACTGCATTCTCTCTGCCGCAGTCCGCCTTCATGTACGGTGGATTCGTGTATACCACATCTAGTCTGGTTTCCGCCGGGATATGGCGCACATCCTGACAAAGCACCTGCATCCGGTGGTCGAGCCCATTGAGTATGGCGTTCCGATGGCATAGCGTGGCAAATTCCGGCTGGATCTCATATACATCCACCGTGGCAATTTTACGTTTCGTCAGTGCCAGAAGGGACAGCACTCCGGTACCACCGCCAAGCTCCGCTGCTTTTGCCTTAGGGGAAGGTCGTAAAAAGGCAGAGAGCAAATACGCATCGGTGCCAAAGGTCAGCCCGTCCACCTTCTGGAGTAGGCGCAGATCGTCGTTGATGGGATCGATCCGTTCGCCGGGTAGGGGAAGAAGCAGGTCGTTGTCCATGGGAGCCTCCTGTGATGACAAGAAAAAGGAGGGAGAAACCATCCTCCCCCCAATCTCGATTGTGTTGCTGTTTTGCTCTGTCTCTGAATTATTCAGCCTGAGGAGCTTCAACAGGACATACACCAGCGCAAGCGCCGCAGTCCAGACAGGTGTCAGCGTCGATCACGTACTTGCCATCCTTTTCAGAGATAGCTTCAACGGGACATTCTGCAGCACAAGCGCCGCAAGCGATGCAATCGTCATTGATTTTGTAAGCCATAATACCCTCCATACCGGTGATTCCGGTGTTGAAATAAATTTTTGCAAGACACAAACAGGTTGCACTGCTGTGTTTTGAACGAATGGTAAGCGTCATGTCCACCATGCAACCGCATACAGACATGACTGTGCACAGATATTTGCGATCGGTGCTCATATATTCTATCATAAATTGCGCCGAAAAGGAATAGGTTTTGCAAAAGTTTTTTCAAAAAACAGGCTTTTTTTCTGTAAAAAATCTGTGTCCGCTAGAGCATCGATCGCTTTAGTGGGGAAAACCTATCGATAAGAGAATCAGCGTTAACTTGATTTATCGGTGTCAAACACGGATCGGCGTTCAGTCCTTGTCGGCTTTGTCGCTTTTTCTGTTGTAGGCGTGTTCCCGGAGGTGTTCTCGGTTGCCATCCTTCCAGGTGACATCGTCCCGGTGGAAGACCTTGGTGACCTCATTCTGCTTGTCGCCCAGCCGTACCTTGATGTAGCCGGTGAGCGGGCTGACCTCGGTGACAACACCCACACCTTCCGGCGTCTTTACCGTGGACTCCACCGCCGGGGTACGCCGCAGCTCTTCTTCATAGGTCTCGTGCTCGTACCGGAGACAGCACATGAGTCTGCCGCAGGTGCCGGAAATCTTGGAGGAGTTCAGCGAAAGATTCTGCTCCTTGGCCATCTTGATGGAGACCTGCATGAAGTCGGACAGGAAGGTGGCACAGCAGAAGGGACGGCCGCAGACACCCAAACCGCCCAGCATTTTGGCTTCGTCCCGGATCCCGATCTGCCGCATTTCGATCCGGGTACGGAACACCGCTGCCAGATCCTTTACCAGATCCCGGAAATCCACCCGGTATTCGGCAGAGTAGTAGAACAGCAGCTTGGAGTTGTCAAAGGTGTAGGCGGCATCGATGAGCTTCATTTCCAGTCCGTGGTTCTGGATCTTCTGCTGACAAATGTCAAAGGCTTCGGCTTCCAGCTTCTTGTTGGCCTCATACCGCTCCATATCGGCCGGGGTCGCCACACGAATGATCGTACGTAGGGGCTGGATGATGGAGGCGTTGGAGATCATGTAGTTGCCGGCGGCTACCAGACCATATTCCACGCCGCGAGCCGTTTCTACGATCACGCCATCGCCCACCTTCAGCTTTGCCTTGCCGGGGGAAAAATAATACACCTTTCCGGCATCCGAAAAACGGACATGGATGATCTCGGTCATATTGTTGTCTTCCATGGGAATAATTCCTTTCCTGATCTATCTATAAATCTTTGAATGTATGTTCAATGACAAATGCGTTTTGCCTGCAAAAGAAAGCTGGTCATGCAGGGTGCGATGGAACCGTTGGCATCCAGTCGGGCCAGCGCCGTGCCGCATAGGTCGTACAGGCTCAAAAGACGGCTCATCGAAAACCTGCCGGCATCGCTGCAGACCGACTCAGTCCCCAGCAGAAACTGCCCAGCTACCGCAGCTTGTCGTTTCCGGGTGATCAGATCTCGTAGGGCAGCCTGCAGCATGGTCAGCACCAGACACATTTTCTCTCGCTCCTTGGGCAGCACCGCTAAACTTTCTTCCAATAGTACAGAGGGACGGCGGCGGAAGATCCCTTCCAAAAGCTGCAGCGACAGGGCACGCATCTGCAGCGCATGGTCGTCCCCACTGCCGGTCGCCAAAACCAGAGCCTGCCCCAGCGCACCGCCGGACAGAACGGCAGCACCCTCCAGACGCTCTGTGTCCTTTGGTACTCCCGGCTGATCCGCAAGCCAATCCCGTACCACTGCCGGGGAAAACAGCTCCATGTGGATCACCGGCGCACGACTACGGATGGTTTCCAAAAGCGCCATAGGATCCTCGGTAAGCAGCAGAAAGGTCACAAATGCCGGCGGCTCCTCCAGAGACAGTAGCAGTGCATTTTGTGCCTGCGCAGTCATGGTGTGTGCTTCCTCTATAATGTAAAATTTGCGCTCGCCATCGTTGGGGGTCACGTACAGATCTTCCCGCACGGTTCGCACCTGCTCCACGCCGATGCTGGCCTTGTCTTCTTCACGGGTGATCCAAAGTACATCCGCCGAAAGATCGTGGAGGATCCGGTGACAGCTTTCGCATTTTCCACAGGGCAGCGGAAAGCTTTCCTCCATCCGATGGGTACAGACAGAAGCGGCCGCCATGAGCCGTGCTGCGGTTTTCTTCCCACTGCCGACAGGACCGGAGAGGATGTACCCATGGGCAGCTCGTCCGGCAGCCAGATCCGTTGCCAAGGTTTCCCGGAGATAGGTGTTCCCCAAAAGAGAAGTAAAAATTTCCCGCATCGCATATCCTCCACAAAGCCCAAACGAAAACCGTTTATGATACAAACAGACAGCATATGTCGCCGCTGCAAAAAGATGCCTGCTCATGAATACACATATTATAACATAAAACACACCCGATTGTCAAATCTAATATTATAAACGGAATGTGAACAAGAGGTGTGATTTATGGAAAGATCCTTTTTCCGTCGTCCCAGACCACTGATTTTCAGCCTTTGCGCCATGACCTTTTTGTGTCTGGTACTGCTGGTACTATATGGACTTGCCGAAAAAGAAAACGAAATGCTGAAGGAAAGCCGCAGCGAGCTGTTTTTGTCCCTTGCCATGAGCGAAGCAGAAGCGGCTGAATCGGCCTGGCAGGAGAAGCGTCCCACAGCAGAGCTGTATCACCACGTCACAGCTGCAGCGGAGTATCTTTCGATGACGACCCAAACGAGCGAGACCCGGGAGATGATCGGTCGTCTGCGCAGTCTGGGCAATTGGCTGCTGGACCGGGAAGAGACGGAGCCGGAGACACCAAGCACCATTGCCTATCCCTGGGATGAGCTGCCGCCGATCTCACGGGACGAGGGCAAAAAGAAGGCAGAGAAGATTACCCAGACGAAAAACTGTCTCCACGCTGCCGCAGGTCGAGGGTATGTGTACACCTGTCAGAACGTGTACGTGAAGCTATCGAAGCAGGGTGGCATTCCCGTGGAGATCGCTGTGTACACGCCGCCACGAAACGACCGTCCGTATGCAGAAGCGGATTGTGTCCGGCGCAGTTTTCGATTTTTGGAAGAAGTCCTGCCACGCAAACTGTCCTGCAAGGATACCGCATGGATACGCCAGACAAAGACCGGCTATCGGATCGGGTATCCCTGCAGGACAGGTGAGATATGGGTCGAAGTGCGCCAGGACACAGGGCGGATCGTGGGACTGCAGTTTTTACCGGCGTCGGCTACTGATCACGTGTCAGAATCGGATACAAATGGATCAGGACACGCTCCACTGGAAGGCCTCTGTGTCGGTGCCGTAGAATAGGATGTATCCGGCGTCGATGGTGCCATTCTTGGGAACGGTGATGGTGCCGGTGAAGGTGATGGTATCCGTACCATTGGCCGTGACCGTAATGCCGTCTGTCTGCGATCCATGATCGGCGGCAGTGAGCTTTTGGGGATCATAGGAAATGGTGGCGGTAAAGGTCAGCTCCACGTCTTCCACGCCATTGCCGGTAAAGGACAGCAGCGGCATGAAGGTGGACATGGTCTGGTGCGGGATCGTCATGGAAGCGGTCACCGGCAACGCATCTCCGGCCTTCTCCGAGACGGTGATCCGACAAACCGCCTCTGCCACGCCATCGGTCATGGTGAGGGTACAGTAGCCCGACCGCAGTCCCGTGACCAGCAGCCCGGTCATCTGGTTCGTCACCTGGATTACGTCCGGATTCTCAACGGTGTAGGAAAGCTGTGTGCCGATCGCACCATGGTATTCAACGGTCAACAGCACTGCTTCGCCGACCTGCAGCTGCAACTCTTCGGCAGAAAGGATCAGCACCTGCTGTGCCTCTTGTTGTACCTGCACTGCGTAGGTGGTAGTCAGTTCCCCATAAGTCACCGTGACCAACGCTTCGCCGGGCTGAGACAGGTCGGCTGTGGCGGCAAATCCTTCTGTGATCTGCGTTGTGGTGCCGTCCTCGTAGGTGACAAGCAGGGTCAGTCCCGTGGTGTCCAGCACGTCTCCGGGGTTGTAGCTGCACTTGTCCGGCAGGGTCAGTACGGTCAGAGACACAATGGCAGGCGCATTGACGGATACCCGAACGGTGTCACTGCAGCCGCCGTAGGTCAGGGTGATCACGCATTCGCCTACGGTGTCCAGAGAACCGGAGAAGGTGATCCCATCGTCGGGCCATGCCACAGCGGTGGAGGAGCTGCCACGGCTGACGGAAAGCTCCAGACCGGTCAGATCGATGGCTTCACCCAGCAGATAGGTCAGCTTCTTGGGCTGTGTCACCACCTGGATGGCCGTGACCGGTGCGTCCTGTACCGTGACGGAATAGCTGGTGCTCTTGCCGCTGTAGGTCACCGTGACGGTCTTGGTGCCCACCGTGGTGAGATCGCAGCTTGTCGTCCAGCCATCCTGCAGGGTCTCCGTGGTGCCGTCTGTATACTGCACCGACAGGGACATACCCGCAGAGTCCAGTGTATCGCCAACGGTATATGTGGTGCGTGTGGGCAGTGTGTCTATCGAAAGAGAGCTGACCTTGCGTTCGACTACGGTCACATCAAAGCTGGCAGATACCCCCTCGACGGTCACCGTGACCCGACTGGTGCCTACTTTGGCGAAAGAATATTTTGTGGTAAAACCGGAGAGCAGGTTCTTTGTGGTGCCGTCTCCATAGGTCACCTTGACCTTGAGCCCGGCTGTGTCCAGACTGTCGCCGATGTTGTATTGGGTCTTGGTCGGCAGCGAAACGATCTCCGCCTTCACGGGACCTGCATCGGTGACCTCCACAGCAAACGAGGTCTTGCGTCCGCCGTAGGATATGGCAACGGTCTTGCGGCCGGTCTCCGAAAAATCATAGGAGGTCACAAAGCCCTTGGTCAGCACCTCTTCGGTCTTGTCGCTGTAGGTCACACGAATGGAAAGCCCCGTGGTGTCCAGCGCTTCCAGAACCTTGTAGGTGGTCTTGGTCGGCAGGGTCTCCACGGCAATGGAACGCACCGTAGGCAGCCCGGCACTGACGATCAGGGTCACGCCGGTCCCTTCCGCAAAGAAATAGTTTTTATCATCGCTGTAGCCGGTGTATTGGATCCGCAGCACCGTACCGGCCGCCTTTTCGCTCGTCTCCTCCTGGATCACACAGCCAAGACCGGCATTTGCCAGGGCTTTTTCCATTTTCTCTTTATTTTGGGCAGTGGACTTGGCAACGGTCACATAGGTCTTTTCGGTCTCCGGATCCGCTTCGGTCAAATGGATCAGGTATAAGGATACCCGGTTGCCTTTCATGCTTATGACCAGCGTGTTGCCGGCCTTGGTACCGGTCAGGATCCCATCGTCGGAAATATCCACAAATGCCGTGTCCCCCTGCCAGGTCATGCCTTCTGTATCGGTGTTGCCAAGAGCCGGCAGCGAGATCTTTTCACCCACCATGCCATCCACCACATAGGGCAGCCGCTTGTCGTATTCCACCTGCATATGCATGACCACCGTTTGTCCGGCAACAGAGGCGGTCACCACAGCCGATCCGGCAGACAGTGCAGTCAGTGTGCCGTCGTCTGTGACTGCGACCACGGCCGGATCGGAGGTGTGGTAAACGGCTTTGGTATTTTCCCCCAGCTCCATGGTGTAGGTGTCTCCCACGGCCATGCGGATCTCCGATCGATCGTTTTCGATATCTGGTCCCTTTTGCCAGTCTCCTTCGCCGCTGAGGGTCAACGCCACCGTTTCTCCATAGGCAAGCGCCGTCCCAGCGGCCGGAGACACCGATGCCACAAGCCCTTCTGCCACGTGAGACTGATAGGCATATTGCACCGTAAAAGAAAGCCCACAGCCGTACAGCGCCGTCTCTGCCTCGGCCAGAGTCAGAAACTGCACGTCCGGTACATGGGTCTCACTTTTGCCTGCGCTGACCACCACATAACAGGGACCATCGGCGGTGTAGGCAGAACCGGCCGCCGGGTATTGGGACAGGATCTCACCGGCAGGTCTCTCGCTGTAGATCCGATCCGTGATGAGGAGCGTGTACCCGGAGAGGGTCTCGGCATAAGACAAGCCTACCAGATCGGCCATGGTCACCGTATTGTCTGCTGTATCCGTATTCGCCATGGAAAAGGTATCGGGGTTTTCCGCCACCGTCAGTGTCACCAGCGCCGATTTGGTCAGCGTACCGGCAGACGGAGACTGGTCGATCACAAGCCCGTGGGGACGGCTCGTGTCCTTTTGCCATTCGATCACCACCTGTCCCTGCACCAGCCCGACGCCATTGGTGAAATGGGTACGACCCAGCAGCGCAGTTGCCCCTTCGGCGGTCATACCCGTCAGGTCCGGCATGGAAAAGGTGGGCGTTTCTCCATTGATCGTGATGTGCATCGTGCCGTCCTTGTTTTCCTCGGCGACCACCATGCCCGGTGCATAATTGTCCTGCAGCGTGCGTCCTGTTACCAGCCAGTCTTCGTTTGTGTCCAGGGCAGCATACGGCACGGACAACAGAGAAGTGGCAGTCCCCGGCAGATCGGTGATCCGGAACAGGGAAGTGAGAAAGATCACGCAGCAGCCCAACAGCAGTAGGATCCCCAAAAGCAGGATCCCCAAAAGCACCTTCACGTTGGGACCATGTGCCTCGGCTTCCGCATCCCACACGTCCGCTTCGTCGGCATACGACTGTGCATCCTCCTGTAGCTCCGACGGTGCCTCTGCCACGTCTGTTTCGACCTTTGCCGGTTCTTCGCCTACATCCGGTTCGCTTGGTTCCGGTGAGAAAGCGGTATCAGCCGGTTCCTTCTCCAAAAGACCAAGATCCATCACCCGTGTGGATTCGTTTTCGATATCTACATTTGTGGCGACCGGCGTGGTATTTTCCTCGGCGTCGGTGTTCTCCATCGTTTCCGGAGGCGTGGATGTGTCGATCGACGAGGTATCGTCGGATATTTTTTCGTCAGACAGATCTTGTTCCGGCAGGATATGTACCAGATATACCGTTCCGTTGGCGGGGAACACATCGTAAATATGGGAGGCGCTGTCCTGGATCCGGTTTCTGCCGTCTTCTAAAATATGCAGACAACGGGCGGCGAACCGGTCGTCTCCCTGTACCGCTATGGCTCCTGCGGCTCTGGACCACATATGTTCCGCATTGGCCGGCAGATATTCCAGCACCTCTGCCGGAATGCGCAGCTTTTTATCCAGTGCTGTATACACGATCCCACCGGTGGTGTACCGAGCAACATCGTGCAGCACATAACGACCTTCCAATATATAGTCCTTCGGCAAAGCATACGGCCTTGTCATCCTGTTAGCCTCCTTTGTCAGATATCCATTGTAGATGTTTACATCCATAATAGACGATACCACAGCGAAAAAGTTCACAGCTTCCGGTGATTTTTTTTGCGGTTTTTGTGAAAATGTATCCACAGGCGTCTTGACAAACGCGATTGGATATAGTACAATAGGGGCATCTAAAGACAGATATGTTGCATAGAAATCTATAGAACAACGGGAGAAAGTACTATGAAAATGCGTAAAATGGGTAAGCTGGGGATCGAAGTATCTGCGTTCGGCGTGGGCTGTATGCGTTTCCCCATGAAAAATGTGGACGGCGTGGATGTCGTGGATGAATCCATTTCTACTCCGGCCATTCGTTATGCCATCGACCACGGCGTGAACTACATGGATACCGCCTATGTGTACTCCAACCAGAAGAACGAGGAAGCACTGGGTCACGCACTGCAGGACGGCTACAGAGAAAAGGTATACGTAGCTACCAAGCTGCCGACCTGGGCCTGCAATACCCGGGAAGACATGGACAAGGTACTGCAGGAATCCCTGAACAGACTGGGCACCGACTACATCGATTTCTACCTGATCCATGCACTAGGCAAGGATAGCTGGCAGAAGATGCTGGATCTGGGCGTGCGGGAATTTTTAGACACCGCCAAGGCCGACGGACGGATCCGGTATGCCGCCTTCTCCTTCCACGACAACTACGAGGCCTTCGAGTCGATCCTGAATGCCTACGACTGGGATATGTGTCAGATCCAGTTCAACTTCATGGACATCAACAACCAGGCTACCCTCAAGGGTCTGAAGCTGGCCGGGGAAAAGGGTATTCCGGTGGTGATCATGGAAGGGCTGCTGGGTGGCAAGCTGGCTACGGCACCGGACAATGTACAGGCACTGTACGACAGCTATCCGGTAAAGCGTTCGCCTGTGGAATGGGCGTTCCGTTGGCTGTGTAACTTCCCGGAGGTGGCCACTGTGCTGTCCGGCGTGACCAATGCGGAAATGACCCAGAACAACATCGAGATCTTCGATAGATGCGAAGTGGGCTGCATGAGCGAAGAAGAGCTGACTCTGATCGACAAGGTACGGGAAGCCTACCAGAGCCGTATCCGTGTGGGTTGCACCGGCTGCCGGTATTGTATGCCCTGTCCCAACGATGTGGACATCCCCGGCATCTTTGGTACCTGGAACGACCTGAGCCAGTACGGCAACAAGCTGGCCGGCAACCACAGATATGCCAGAATGTTGGCAGACGGTCATGGCGCAGACAAATGCATCGGCTGTGGCGCCTGCGAACAGGTATGTCCCCAGAAACTGCCCATTATCGAGACCCTGAAGCAGGCACACGAGGAAATGTGCTGACGGCTCCGATATGGTGACAAAAATGGGCTTGAATATGGGATTTTTCATGGATAGATTGTAAATTTTCGCCGATTTTGCGAAAATGACTTGTATTTGTAACAAATGATAAATACAATATAGTAAGAGATTTTTGCCTGAGCTACTGTGGTGCAATTTTACAAATGAAGAATATACCACGAGCCGGACAGGTATTCCTCCTATGGAAAGGACATATTACGATCTATGCGTGAGTTTTGGAATGAAAACGGAAAGACCGTCACCAAGCTGATTTTGAATCAGTTCGGTGCAGCGGTCATGGGACTGATGATCACAGCCGCCGCTGCCACCAATCCGACCTTGAAACTGTTTGCCAGCCTGTTTGCCACCGGTTTTTATTTGGTGCTGCAGTACATGGTCATCTGGGAAAAAGGCGGTCAGGAGCGGATCCGTGTGGATGGCGGTCGCGCCAAGTGGCAGCCGTACAACGGACTGAAAATGGGACTGCTTGCCAATATCCCCAATATCCTCTTTGCGGTGCTGATCTGCATCGGCTATATCTTTGGGAAAAAAGGCGGACCGTTCGAGATGGAGTGGGCCGGCAATATGTACGGTATCTTCAACGCCATCGGTCGTCTGTGGCACGGTATGTACATCGGCCTGATCCAGACCTATTCGCCCAACAACCCCATTGCCTTCCTACTGGTGATCCTGCCGTCTTTGTTCACCTGCACCTTCGGGTATTACCTGGGGCTGCGGAACCGTCGGATCCTGTCCATCTTCGAGCTGAATCCGCCGAAGCAGAATAAGGACGCCGCAAGACCGGATCAAAAGCCCAAAACCAAATCGTAAAAAATGGACCCGTCTGTCTCACATTGGCTGACGGGTCTTGCATATCGCACACCTTTTTGGCATAGTAGTTTCCTAAGGACAGCGGTCAGTCAGGCTGTCATGGAGAAAAGGAGTGTGAACAAATGGGACTGGATGGAAGGCTTTTGCGCACCGTGGGCATTTATCTGTTGGCACTGGGTCTGCCGGTGTGCATCGCTGCCGGGATCGGTACCAGACTGGTGGAGAACGCCGTACCTGCGGTGTCCCTGCCGGAGAACGACCCCATCGTGCTGGTGCTGGATCCGGGACACGGCGGCGAGGACGGTGGTGCCGTAGCAGTCGATGGTACCCACGAAAAAACGCTGAACCTGGCGGTGGCAACTCGTATGGAGATGATTGCGGATCTGCTTGGCTATCCAGTGGTGATGACCCGAACGGAGGACACCATGCTGTACGACCTGTACGGAGATTTTCCCGGCGGCGGTAAAAAGAAATCCTACGACCTGAAAAACCGACTGCGGTTTGCTAAGGAAGCGGATGCTTCGGAAGCCGGTGCTTCGGTGTTTTGCAGCATCCACATGAACCAGTTTCCCGACGCCGACTGCCATGGCCTGCAGGTGTATTATTCACCCAATGCCGCCGATAGTGTGCGATATGCCACTGCTGTGCAGAACTACGCCAAAGCCTACCTGGATCCCACCAACCGGCGCGAGATCAAAAAAGCCAACTCGTCCATCTATCTGCTGCACCGGATCCAGACCCCAGCCATTCTGATCGAGTGTGGCTTTTTGTCAAATCCCACCGAATGTGAACGATTGGTGGACGAAAGCTATCAATTGCAGCTGGCGGCCGTGTTGGTGTGCGGACTGTGCAGCAGTATGCCATGACAAGTCCGGATGGAATCAACTAAAGAGAGAGCAAAGTATGAAACAGCCAAAGAAAGTATATGTATGCAGCGAATGCGATTACCAAAGTGCCAAATGGATGGGTCGCTGTCCGTCCTGTAACGCCTGGAACAGCTTCACCGAGGAGACCTACACAGCACTGCCGGAACCCACATCCAAGACCGCCGAAGCCCGTCGCCGCACCATGACACCGGTGGGGGAACAGGAAAAAGCCGTGCGGTTCCGGGATATTTCGGTGCCGGATTATATGCGTCTGGACACGGGCATCGGGGAACTGAACCGGGTGCTGGGCGGTGGATTGGTGACCGGCTCCGTGGTGCTGTTGGCCGGAGAACCGGGGATCGGCAAATCCACGCTTCTGATGCAGCTGTGCGGCAAGCTGGGAGACCACAGTACCATCCTGTACGTGTCCGGTGAAGAATCCAAGGGGCAACTGAAGCTGCGGTCGGAGCGATTGGGGGCGGACGGCGAAAAGCTGTTCATCCTGACCGAGGTCAACATCCACGCCGTGGTGACAGAATACGAGAAGATCAAGCCGGATGTGGTGATCGTGGACTCCATCCAGACCATGTACTCCGACCTGTCTTCCTCCATGCAGGGCAGCGTGACCCAGGTGCGGGAATGTGCGTCTGTGCTCATGGGCAAAGCCAAGACCGACGGGGCTGCGGTGATCATCGTAGGGCACGTGAACAAGGAAGGCGGCATCGCAGGTCCCAAGGTGCTGGAGCATATGGTGGATGCGGTGCTGTCCTTTGAAGGGGAACGACGGCAGTCCCACCGGATCATTCGTGCCATCAAAAACCGCTACGGTAGCACCAACGAGATCGGTGTGTTCGAGATGACGGATACCGGCCTGGACGAGGTGGAGAATCCTTCTGCCATGCTGCTGGAAGGCCGACCGGTGGGTATCTCCGGTTCCTGCGCCGTCTGCACCATGGAGGGCACCCGTCCCATCATCGCCGAGGTGCAGGCACTGGTCACACCAACAAACGCCAATGCCCCACGCCGTACCGCCGATGGTATCGACTACAACCGGATGTACCTGCTGCTAGCCGTGCTGGAAAAACGGCTGGGTCTGCGGTTTTCTTCCCACGATGTGTTCCTGAACGTGATCGGTGGTCTGCGCATCGATGAACCTGCCGCCGATGCTGCCATCGCTCTGGCACTGATCTCGTCCATCCGAGACATCCCGGTGCCGCCGGATGTGATCGCTGTAGGAGAACTGGGTCTGTCCGGCGAATTTCGTGCCGTCTCCGGGATCGAGCAGCGTGTAGAGGAATCGTCCCGGCTGGGCTTTACCAAGATCGCCGTTCCCAAGCGCACGAATCTGAAAAAGGATCTGCCGGACGGTGTGGAGCTGATCCACATGGGCGGGATCTACGATGCGGTGCGTCTGCTTGCCAAGGAAGCGGAAAAGGAAAAAGCGAAAGCCGAAGGATAGGTCCATACAAAACAACAACGACCGCCTGGGCGTGGATACCACTGTGACATCCACTGCCGTATGACGATCGTTTTTTGTTTCGTATATTTTTGCGTTTTATTCGATGGTGCAGGTGAAGGATGCCAGATACATATCGAAGGTGATGGTGATCCGGTAGGTACCTGCATCGATGGCTTCTGCCGGCTTCACAACGATGCCCTTGTAATAGTCTTCGTTTTCAAATTCCGGGTGGGATTCCATATCGATGGTGCCATCCATGGAGTAAGCCTCGCCGCCGCCGGATATGCCAACGGAGCAGGGGTCATCCACCAGATATCGCACGTTTTCATCGGAGAAGGGCACCACAAAGGCACCCAGCGCAGCGTCATAGGCAGCAGCTCCTTCGTCCACCGTCAGTCTCTGGAAGTCGGTAAAGGACGCCTGTGTTTCCGGTTGGGTCTCTGTTTCGGTCTCCTCGGTCTCCACCGTTTCTGCCGTCTCTTCTGTTGTCAGGTCTGTATCTACGTAAAAGGTTTCTTCTTCAGCGGCACCGCAGGCCGTCAGACCCATTGCCAGAAGCAGAGCGGTCAATAGGATATAAGCTCTTTTCATTTCTGTGATCCTCCTGATGCTTCATTTCCTATAATAGTATACCATATTTTTCGCCGGGAATATAGCAGATTTTTTGAATTTTTGGTGCCTGTTTTCCGATTGTACGAAAAAAATTTCGGTGAAAACCGCAGACCCTCTTGCAAATCGGAGAAAAGATTGTTATAATGGAACAAACACAAAAAACCTTGGTACAAAGGAGTTTGCTATGGATAAGAAAATTGGCTATGCCGTGGTAGGACTGGGCGTTGGCAAGGGACACTGTGACGGTGCCATCGCTTCGGAGTACGCTGACCTTGTGGCCGTATGTGATTTGATCCCGGAGAAGATGGAGAAGATCGCCGCCAAACAGCCGGGACTGAGAATGTACACCGACTTTGCCGACCTCATCGCCGATCCGGATGTGGACATCATCAGCATCTGTCTGCCTTCCTCCATGCACGCCGAATTTGCCGTTCGTGCTATGGAAGCCGGCAAGCACGTACTGGTGGAAAAGCCCATCGACATCCACGTGGAGGATGCCATGAAGATCGAGGAGGCCAGACTGCGCACCGGCAAAAAAGCAGGTGTGATCCACCAGAATCGCTTCAACCGGGATATGCTGCCCATCAAGGAAGCCGTAGCATCCGGCAGGATCGGCAAGGTGTTCCTTGGTACCTTTGCCGTCAAGTGGTATCGCACCCAGGCCTATTACGAAGGCTGGCACGGTACCTGGGACGTGGACGGCGGCGGCTCTCTCATGAACCAGGCCGTGCATACCGTGGACCTGATGCAGTGGCTCATGGGGGATGTGGCGTCTGTGACCTCCCATATGGGCATCTACGACCACGAGATCGACACCGAGGATATGACCGCTTCGCTGATCAAATTCAAGAATGGCGCCGCTGCAACCTTTGTCAGCACCACCTGCGCCTACCCCGGCATCTCCACCGACATCCAGCTGTACGGCACCGGCGGCACCATCGAAGCCGACCAAGACGTGCTGAAGACCTGGAAGATGAAGGAATTCGACGCGGATTTCGCCGAGAAAATGGGGATCGATGCTTTTGATGTGGAAGAGGAAGAAGCGTGGATGCTGGAGACCTACGGCAAAGGCAACGGCCCCATCACCCAGGCAGACCCTTCCATTTTGGTGGGACACCGATACATGGTGGAGGACATGATCTGCGCCGTGCGAGACGACCGTGACCCTGCCATCCTGCCCATGGAAGCCATGAAGAGTGTCCGCATCGTCAATGCCGTGTACGAATCCGCTAAAACCGGCAAGACTATCGTTTTTGATTAAACCAATTATAACAGCAAAAAAACTGCTCCGTGGCAAGTCCTGCGAAGCAGTTTTTTCTATGCCAACACTGATTAACTCCATGATCAGCGTTGGTATGGTGCCAATTTACAACACCACAATACGGTTATCATATGCCACATCGATTCCATGGGCAGCCAGTACGGCAACGGTGTCCTCGTGGGTCGTGGGATGCAGCGTCCGGGCCAGGTGGGATACCATGAAGTTGTCGCAGGCACCCCGGCTCTGGAAGGTGGCCTTCATCTCGGCGACCATGGCAACGTTGTTGTGCTCAAAGATCCGGTAGTCTCCGGCAATGTCGCCAATGGTGCAGTCGAAGATCATCAGATCAAACTTTTGCTTCAGCAGGGCCCATGCCGTTTCGTAATACAGCCAGGCACCGTCACAGCCGTAGAAGAACCGCTTGCCGTCCGCTTTGCTCTCGATCACAAAATGCACCGCATCGGTCACGGTACCGTGGTGGGCGGCATAGGCGGAAATGATGTGGTCCTCCGTCTCCCAGGTCTCTCCGGCAGCCATGGGATGGAATAACCCAGCCGGCAGAGAATCGACAAACGCTTGGTTGTAGTGGTCGCTGTGTCGATGGGTGTTGATCACATGGGTACAACCGTCCAGCAGCGTGGGACAGTGAAAGGAATCCATGAACTCACGAACGCACGGACCCGGATCGACCAGCAAACAGTCGTCTACCAAAATGCTGGAGAAACGCCGGAAATCACGGGTGGTGCTCGGATGCTGGATGTCCCAGTCGGCAGCGCCTGTGCCTAAAAAATGGATCTTCATAATCGGATCGCTCCTTTGCATGAGAATGAAAGAATATGAGAGAGATCTCTCCGCTCTCTCCATTATAGCACATTTGCCGCCGAAATGGAATCACTTTTGCGAAAATCCTGCCGTGTGACCGACAAAAATCACAGCACTCGCACGTTCTTCCCAAGCATCGCCGCCAAAGCCTGTGCCCGTTTTTGTGCAACAGAGGCATCGTAGTCCACGCCAGCCATGCCCAGTGCCTGCTCCTTGCTCTTGCCCAGCCGATGGTAGGGAATGATCTCGGCACGCAGATACTGCCCGCAGTGCGACGCCAAAAATGCTTGCAGCCGCTCATATTCTGCTTCGCTGTCGTTGGCATCGGGAATGAGCGGCAGTCGCAGTACCACCTTGGCGTCAGCAGCAAACAGTGCTTCCAGGTTGGCAAGGATCTTCTCGTTGCCCACACCGGTCAGCGCCTTGTGGACAGAGATGTCCAGCTCCTTGAGATCAAAGAGGAACGTACAGTCCAGCTTGGCGGCAGTGAGAAAGAATTCCCTTTCCCCATAGCCGCAGGTCTCCATGGCCACATCGATGCTTCGTGTCACCGCACCTTCTATGAGCGACAGGGCAAAATCGGGCTGCAGGGCAGGTTCACCGCCGGATAAGGTGATGCCGCCGCCATTTTTGTAGAACGGCAGATCCTCCATAGCTTCCGTTAATACATCTTCCACCGTGACTGCTTTGCCGCAGAGACTGTTTGCCTCCATGGGACAACGCTCCACGCACTTGCCGCAGTGGATACAGCTTTCCCGGTGCAACAGGATCCGGTCGTTCTCACGCACTCTTGCCGGACAATCCGACAGGCATCTGCCGCAGGACGTGCATTTGAAGTAGTAGAAAAGTAGCTCGGTCACAGTACGCTGGGATTCGGGATTGTGGCACCATTTGCAGCGCAGAGGACAGCCTTTGAAAAAGATCGTGGTGCGTATCCCGTCTCCATCGGTCAGGCAGCCGTGCTGGATATCAAAGATCACGCCGGTCATCGTCTCACCCCAGGTCTGCATAGGCTTCGTTCAGGGACTCGATTAATGCAGACAGCTTCGATTCCATGGACGCCATTTTGGATGACCAGTTGGTGTTGTTGGCGATCGCATCCTTGAAGGTGATGTCGATGGTGTAATCCAGCGCACCGGCCAGAGCCAGTCCGGGATCGTAGACGATATTGCCGGAGATAAAGTCCAGCATTTCTGCCATTTTCGAACCGCTGGCGTACTTGACCTTCATAGAGACTTCATAATACGCCGGTACGACATTTTTGTAATATTCGTAGGACAGGCATTCCAGTGTGGCAGAGGTACCGGTAGGATCCTTACAGCTTTTGGGCATACTGAGCAGCCCATAGATCGTCAGCACGCCGCCGGTGTATTCGTCTTCGGCATACAGCTTCGGATACGGCAGGATGCCCCAGGAGAAGTCCAGATTCCGGTAGGATTCCGCACACTTGAACCAGCCGCCGGTGAACAGCACATTGCCGTCTAAGAACAGCGCACCGTTGCCCTGGTAGGCCGTGTCATCGCCGCCATGCTTCTGGACCCCGATGGTATTCTTGAAGAAGGCACCCAGCTTTTCCACCACATCCACGTTCCGTGCGTTGCCAAAGTCAAAGACAAATTTGCCTTCTTCGGTACTGAGTGCATGAACGCCACAGGCTTCAAAAAATCCGGTGAAATAGTTGCCACCTTCAAACACCACACCAAGCTGGTCTTCCTCGTCCTGCTTGTTGTTGCCGTTGGTGTCTACATATGCCATCTCGGAGAATTCTGCCACCTTGTCCACCGTCCAATCGCCGTCGTATACAAGTTCGTACAGATCGGGCAGTGCCAGGTTTGTGGCAATGTCTTCGTTGAAGTAGAAGCAGAAGGTACCGGCCGTTCTGTCCAGAGAATACGAACCGGCTAAGAACGGATACTTCCCATCCACCGCCATGGATTCCGTGATACTCTTGTCCCACCACGGGTTGTTTACGTCGATATGCTCCATGCTGCTCATGTCGAGAAGCAGTCCGTTCATCAGGTACATACCGTTGTAGGATTGGTTGTCCACCGCATCAAAGTCCCCGGAACCGGACATGACCGCCGACTGTACATAGTCCCAGGTCTGCTGCCGGTTTGCCCATTCGGTACTGCCGGGGCCGGTCAGATAACGGAAATCGCAGTTTAGGCGGCTGTTGACGCTCAGGCGTGCATTGTAGATGGCATCGTCCACCACGTCCCCGGTCAGCTCGGGAATGTCGTAGTAATCGACCTCCGTTTCGTTGACGAGCAGCGTATAGGTGCCACCGGCCAGATCCACCTTGGGCAGCTTATCGGCATCGGTGGTCTCAGTCACGGTTTCTGTTGCGGTGGTGTCGATGGTAGTTTTGGTTTCTTCGGTACTGCCACAGGCTGCCATGGAGAGAAGCATCGCCGCCACAAGAAGCAGTGTTGTCCATTTCTTCATTTGTGTAGTCTCCTTTATATTTTTTATCCATTGATTTCAGTCCGTGCCAGCAGCTCCTTTTGCACCAGCGGAGAGAGCCGGGTGTAATAGGCAGAGAAGCCGCTGACCCGTACACGGAGAGAGCTGTACTGTTCCGGATGGGCCGTGGCATCCAGCAGTGTCTCCCGGGAAACATAATTGAGCTGGAACTGTGTGCCGCCTTCACGTAGGAACGTGTCCAGCATTTGCACGGTCTTTTCGAAATGGGCATCGTTCTTGACCATCGTCTCGTCCAGCGCCAGATTGAACACCAGATTGGCGGTCATGATGTTGGTGGGATCCATGTGTGCCACGGACAACAGCAGCGGTGTCAGTCCCCGTCGATCCTTGCCGTTCGACTGTCCAATGCCCACCATGAATGGATCCCCGGCCAGTCGTCCGTCGGGTGTGGCCCCGGTCAGCTCCCCAAACCATACGGAATGGGGATTGTACCCGTCCATGGCACCCAGCAGCAGCCGGTGTCCGAACATATCTCGTCTGGTGGACAACAGGTCGTGGAAGGCGGTGGTCACACGCTGGGCGATGGCGTTGGAGTGGCTGTCGTTGTTGCCGAAGAATTTGCCGTGCTGAAGGACATACCGGCGCATTTCCCAGTCACCCCAGTTGTCGTCTAGCAGATCACACAGCTGGTCGGCAGTCAGCTTCTTTTCGTCAAACACAAGCTGCTTGATGATGCACAGGGAGTCGATGACGGAGATCAGCCCGTTGGTGACCACATATGCGGAGAATCGGTCGGCACCACCCTGCGTCGCACTTTTGGCACTTTCGATACACCCATGCATGAACAGGGACGACACCACATTTTCATCCTTGGCACGACCACAGTTGAACTTGTTTTGGAGCTCCATCAGCTCGTCCAGCAGGTCCCCTAAGATCCGTTTGAACAGCTCGAACACCTCGTCAAAGTTGGCGCAGGCGGCAAATTCCTGCCGGTATTCCTTGGTCAGCCGGGTGATGGAAGGCCCAATGTTGCTCTGCATCCCGGTGAAGTCCATGCCACTGGGAAAGGCTGTTTCGTTGCAGCCCACGGTGGTGTAGCCGGTGGCGATTTCCACAGGCAGCTTCAGAATATGCATATGCGCCGGAACTCTCGTTTCATCACTGATCACGGCGATCCGCTTGTATTTGTCGTGCCGTTCGCAGTCCAAAATGCGGTATAGCCGCTCCATAGGCGTATCCTTCGTCCAGCGGATGGAGATCTGCGGAATGCACATGGGCAGCTCCAAAAGGGATTCAAGGATCAGCTCGGACAGCTCGTTCCAGTTGTCCACCAGCTTCGAATTGTAGCCGCCGATGGCAAAGTGCGCCTCGCCACCTTTGTCCGCATTGCCGGAGCTATGGACCGTGTGGGCCTTGATGATCACGAACAGCTCCTGCAAGAGGCTTTTTGCTTCGTCACGGGTCAGGGTGCCGTTGGCGATGTCTGCGGTGTAGAAGGGATAGAGATACCGGTCCGCTAACCCGATGCTGTCTGGTAAAAATTGGTAGCACACCGACATGGCAACAAGCGCTTCCCGGAAGGTCTTCGGCGGATTTTTCGGCACACGAGCTACGATATCGGCGGTGGTCAACAGCTCCGTTTTCCGTGGCTCCGGTGCGTTCTCAGCCGCATCGGCAAAGGCAGCGGCGATCCGGTCACACCAGCCGTCGATCCCGTCACATACGATGGTCAGCGCACGCAGGAAGTTTAGCCGCTCCGGTTCGTCCCTGTGCTGGATCTCGGAAAGCTTGATCCTTTCCCGAAGACCACGTATGCCACCGGTCATGAGCGTATCGTAGTCCAGCGTGGAATGCTGCCATTCAAAGGTGGCAATGCCCTGGTACCGCTTGAGGTAGAAGGCACTTGCCACCTCGCTCCAACGGGTGTGGCCTACACGTGTGAAAAGGTCCCCACGGAAGCTGCCGTCAAACCGGAACATCCCCGGCAGACGAACGCCCGGCTCGATGGCAACGGTTTGGTTCTGCATATACGCCGCAAATTTGTACGCATCCATAATGCAGTCCGGCTCGCACATCCAGATGGGATCGTATGCGGTGGGTACAGTCGGCGGATAGATGTCCTGTACGTTGGACAGCTCCAGCAGGGTTTGGATCCTTTGTTCCATATAGGTATAACTCCTTTTGTGCTATATAAATGGATCATTGTCTTTATTATACACGACTCTGGAAGGCTTGGCAATATCCGTTTGGAAACGACTATTCCATTTAGAAACACATCTTGACGGATGGGAGAATTTGTGGTATCCTATATGAAACGCTGATTTCCAAAAAAAGAAAGGGAAAAACGATGTCCTACGATATGCTCTGCACCGATGCCGACACCCTGCCCACCATTCGTGGTGCCTTTGCCAGTATGCTGGCCAGTGGTGTACATGACTTCACCACAGGGGATGAATGGCAGTTTTATCTTGCTTATCGTTCCAGTGGCTACTCCCTGTACGAAAAGCCGGATGGCAGCTATTTTCGTGTAGAGCTTGCGCCGAACGATATGTTGATCCTGCCGCCATATACCCACCACATCGACTATATCGACCGCACCGGCGACGAGTACGACGGTTTCCTGATTGCAGCCAAATGCAGCCCCGGTGTATTTCCGTCGCAGTTTACCAAGACCGAAGCCAACCAACGCACCATTTCTCTTTTTGTAAAGTTCCGCAGCGAATGGGACAAACGTCTGCCGGGCTACCCACTGCGCTGTACCATATTGTTCTACCAGATCTTAGAGGAGCTTGCCGCCCAGTCCCGTGCCCAATATATGGACAGCAGCAAATATAACCTCATTAAACCGGCGGTGCTGTACATCCATGAGCATTACCAGACCGGTCGCATTTCCGTTGCCGCCTTAGCGGAGTGCTGCAGCATCACACCCCAATATTTCCATCGTTTGTTCGTGGGCTGTATGGGCACGACACCGGCCAAGTACATCGAAAACCTGCGGCTCCGGCGGGCAAAGGAACTGCTAGAAACCGGGAAATATTCCGTCAGTGGTGTGCTCACCGTGTGCGGATACGAGAATGCCGCCAACTTCACCCGCAGCTTTCGCCGTCTGTTTGGCGTGACCCCATCGTCTCTGTTGCCATAAAAAAATGCGGATCTCCCAAAAGTGAGAGCATCCGCATTTTTGTTATAGCGTAGATCAGCCGTTGTTTTCGTCGTCGGTCAAAGAAGTGGCACTGTGTACCAGCACGGTCTGGTCGTAGCAGGTGAACATATCGTCCACCTTGGCACCGTCCGGCTTCTTTGTGAACAGGCTCACGATGGGGACAAGGATCAGTCCCACCATCATGGCCAGCACACCGGCGTTGATGGGAGAGGAGAAGTAGCTGGAAATGAAGGGAACGCCCAGTGCCGTGCAGAGCATATTGGCTAGCATGATCCCCACACCGGAGACAAAGCTTACCCAAACAGAAGCCTTCGTCACCTTCTTGGAGTACAGGCTGTACAGGTAAGGTGCTAAGAATGCACCGGCCAGCGCACCCCAGGAAATGCCCATGAGCTGTGCGATAAAGGTCACATTGGACTTGGTCTGTACGATGGCAATGGCGGCAGAGATGGCGATGAATACCACCAGCAGCAGCCGGATGATCAGCATCTGCTTCTTTTCATCGATGGACTTTTTGGACAGCGGAACGATCATGTCTAGGGTCAGGGTGGAACTGGAGGTCAGCACCAGGGAAGACAGGGTGGACATGGAGGCCGACAGCACCAGCACGATCACGATGGCGATGACCCAGTCGGGTAGGCTGGACAGCATAGAGGGAACGATGCTGTCGTATACGGGTGTGCCGGATGCAGAATATTCGATCACGTCGCCATACAGTCTGCCAAAGCCACCCAGGAAGTAGCAGCCACCAGCCACGATTATGGCGAAGATGGTGGAGATCAGCGTACCCTTGGAAATGGCCGCTTCATTCTTGATGGCGTAGAACTTGCCCACCATCTGCGGCAGCCCCCAGGTACCCAGGGAAGTCAGGATCACAACCCCCAGCAGCTCCAGAGGCTTGGGACCCAGGAAGGAAACGAAGGCACCGTTCAGGTCGGTGACGGTCTCATGCTGGATCTCAGACAGGGAGATGAAGGACTGCATGAAGCCACCGTTGGCGTTCAGTACCGCTGCAATGACCACCACGATACCCACCAGCATGATGCAGCCCTGGATGAAGTCGTTGATGGCCGTTGCCATGTAGCCACCCAGCACCACGTAAATGCCGGTCAGCACAGACATGATGATCACGCACCAGGCGTAGTCAATGCCGAACGCCATGGTGAACAGACGAGAAAGACCGTTGTACAGAGAAGCGGTGTAGGGGATCAGGAACACAAATACGATCAGAGAAGCCACGATCTTCAAGGTCGGCGAGGAGAACCGCTGACCGAAATATTCCGGCATGGTCTTGGCATCTAACTTTTGGGTCATCAGTCTGGTGCGTCTGCCCAGCAGTACCCAAGCGAGCAGGGAACCGATGATGGCGTTGCCGATACCGACCCAGGTGGCAGAAACACCGTATTTCCAACCGAACTGTCCGGCATAGCCGATGAAGATCACGGCAGAGAAGTACGAGGTACCGTAGGCAAAGGCCGTCAGCCAGGGACCAACAGACCGACCACCCAAAACGAAGCCGTGTACACTGTCTGCCGTCCGACGACAGTACAGCCCGACCCCGATCATAGAGGCGAAGAACAGAACGAGCAGCAAAATTTTGATAAACATGATAGGAGAGTTCCTTTCCTTGTTTTGGATACCTTGCGGTGTCTCACCGGCATCGTGGCCAGGGACGCTGGGAGTGCGCATAGATAAAGTAAAAACGCACAGCTTTGTGATTCTGTGCGTTTTGTTCGGAATTTATTTTGAAAACCCGGTCGCAAATTTTCTGCACCACAAATCACTATTACATTAGCAAACGTAATAGTAATAATAGTAGTATGCAGCGAATGCGAACATCATATCGGTTTTTCCTCTCAATTTTGTTGATGCGAACAGTTTACCACATTCCAGCGCCGTTGTCAAGGGGTTTTGCGAAATTTCTGCAAATTTTTGCAAAAATTCTTTTTTCCCTAAATTCGATTTTTATGCGTCCGGCGCCGGGAATATACATAGATTCCTCGGCGTACACGCATAGATATACAGAAAAGAAGTATGCAGCCGCCGTTGCCGCACACTTCTTTTTTCGTTATGTTTCGTGATCGTGCCGTTGATCATTGCACGCCAAAGAGCAGATCGGCATAGGTGGGGAAGGGCCAGAATTCTCTTGCGGTCAGTGTCTCGGCTTCGTCACAGTAGCTGCGCAGGGTCAGCATCGCCGTGCAGATCCGTTCCTTGTAGGCAATGGACTTGTCCGTCACATTGTGGAGCTTTTCCACATCCTCCGTTTCGTCCACCAGCCTGCGCACACCATCCGACATGGCACGGGTCAGTGTGTTCAGCTTACCGGCCAGTTCCTTCTCATAGGCCGCATCCAAACCGAAGTTTGCCTTGGACATTCCTTCGTCGCAGACCACCTTGGTGTACGCCATCACCGCCGGCAGGATCTCCTTTTGCACCAGATCGGCCATGGTGGCAGCCTCGATGTGGATGGTCTTGCAGTAGTTTTCCAGCGTGATCTCGTACCGGGATTCCACCTCGGCTTCCGTGAAGACCTTGTGTTCCGTGTACAGCTTCACGTTCTTGGCAGACAGCAGATAGGGCAGACAGTCCGGGGTGGCACGCAGATTGAGAAGACCTCTCTGCTCAGTCGCCTCCTTCAGCCACGCATCGTCGTACCCGTTGCCGTTGAAGATGATCCGCTTGTGGTTTCGGATGGTGTCCCGGATCAAATTGTTCAGTGCCGCATCAAAATCCTCTACCCCTTCCAGCTTGTCTGCAAACTGCCGCAAGGACTCCGCTACCGCCGTGTTTAGTGCCGTATTGCAGTCGGAAATGGAGTTGGAGGACCCCAGCATCCGGAACTCAAATTTGTTTCCGGTAAAGGCAAAGGGGGAAGTGCGGTTCCGGTCGGTGGCATCCTTGGGCAGCTTAGGCAGGGTATGTACACCAAGCTTCAGCTGTGTTTTCTCCAACGGGTCATAGTGAGTGCCGGATTCCAGCGCATCCAAAATGGCCGTCAGCTCATCGCCCAAGAAGATCGACACCACAGCCGGCGGTGCTTCCAGTGCGCCCAGACGATGGTCGTTGCCTGCTGTAGCCACGGAGATCCGCAGCAGATCCTGATAATCGTCCACAGCCTGGATCACCGCCACTAAGAACAGCAAAAACTGCGCATTCTCTGCCGGTGTCTCGCCGGGGGTCAGCAGATTCACGCCGGTGTTGGTGGAGATGGACCAGTTGTTGTGCTTCCCGCTGCCAGCCACACCGGCAAAGGGCTTTTCGTGCAGCAGACATACCAGGTGGTGCTTTCTTGCCACCTTCTGCATCACTTCCATGGTCAGCTGGTTATGGTCGGTGGATACGTTCACCTGAGTGAAAATGGGCGCCAGCTCGTGTTGGGCAGGGGCCGCTTCGTTGTGTCTGGTCTTGGCAAGGATCCCCAGCTTCCACAGCTCTTCGTCCAGCTCCTGCATATAGGCCTCGACTCTGGGCTTGATGGAACCAAAGTAGTGGTCTTCCATCTCCTGGGTCTTGGGCGGCTTGGCACCAACCAGCGTCCGACCGGTGAAGATCAGGTCCTTGCGTTGGTTGTACAATTCTTCGTCCACTAAGAAATACTCCTGCTCCGGCCCCACGCTGGGACGTACACAGGCCACCGTGGTGTTCGGATCAAACAGCTTCAGGATCCGCTTGGCTTGCCGGTTTAGAGCATCCACAGAACGGAGCAGCGGTGTCTTTTTGTCCAGCGCTTCGCCGCCATAGGAGCAGAACGCCGTGGGGATGCACAGGGTCTTGTTTTTGATGAAGGCATAGGAAGTGGGGTCCCAGGCCG
This sequence comes from uncultured Ruminococcus sp., assembly GCA_964623635.1. Taxonomy (GTDB): domain Bacteria; phylum Bacillota; class Clostridia; order Oscillospirales; family CAG-272; genus UMGS1696. Next base: position 90,050 of record CAZUUA010000004.1, on the reverse strand, counting down.
TGTACCCTCTGGCTTCGAAGGTGGCGCGCAGACCGCCGGACGGAAAGCTGGACGCATCGGATTCGCCACGGACCAATTCCTTGCCGGAGAATTCCATGATGATCTTGCCGTCGCCAATGGGAGAGATAAAGCTGTCGTGTTTTTCGGCGGTCACACCGGACAGCGGCTGGAACCAGTGGGTGTAGTGGGTACAGCCACGTTCGATGGCCCAGTCCTTCATGGCGTTGGCAACGATGTTCGCCACATTGATGTCCAGGGACTTGCCCTCGTCAATGGTACGCTTCAGAGATGTATAGGTATCCTTTGGCAACCGTGCCCGCATGGCAGAGTCGTCAAAGGAAAGAGAACCAAAATATTCGGTAACGGATGCCATAAAGCTCCTCCTTCCGGTGTGACGGATGGTTTATAGAAATCGAGTAGCGTGCAGTGCAAAAAGCAAAGACAGCGGCCGACACGTAGATGAACCGGTGCCTATGCCGCTTACCACTACATTATACCACTGAATGTGTCGAATTGTCAAGCTTCTTGTACGAAAAACCACACTTTCCCCAATTTGGACAAGTCCGCATTTTCTAAGAGAGAGGTGCTTGTTGATTTTTTTGTATGGGGAAAAAGCAGGCGAAAACCGGAGCAGCTGTGCCCTTTCAAAATTCACATACCAAAACCTGGAAAACCTGCATAAATATATGCAAAACAGAAAATTATACATGGGATATTGCAATTTATCCGGTTTTCTGGTATAATTACTCTCGCAAAAAAATCTATCCTACGCTTTGTGCAACCGGAGTTTTTTATGAGTGAAGAACACCAAGAACACCTATTTCGTGTGCCGGACTATTTTCCGTATTTCTCCTGCAAGATCGGTACCTGCCGCAATGCCTGCTGTCAGGGCTGGCCAATCTCCATCACGCTCCAAAACTATTTTGATCTGTTGGGACTGGACTGCTCTCCCGATCTGCGTCGCCGGTTGGATGGTGGTATGCATCTGGCAGACAATCCCAGCCCGGAACATTATGCCCAGTTTTCCCCACGCTACGACGGCAACTGTCCGCTTCGTATGGAGGATGGCCGATGCGCACTCCATGCCGACGTAGGCGAAGCTTATCAGCCGGACATTTGTCGACTGTACCCCAGAGGTATCCGACTGGAAAACGGCCATCTGGAGTGCTCCTGTGCCGCCAGCTGTGAAGCCGTTGTCGAGCTGCTGCTGCACAGAAAGGAACCCATCACCTTTGTGGAAAAGACGTTCTGTCTATCACTGCCGCCGCATCTGGAAGAGTGCAATATCCAGTTTCCCACCATGGGGAAGGATTGGGAGATCCGTCTGTACTGTATCCGGCTTTTGCAGGATCGTAGGCTGCCGCTGTCGGAGCGTATGCTGCTGTTGGGGAAACAGGTCGAGCGTGTGGACAACGTGATGCACGGCGGCGACAAAGCGGCACTGGAAGCACTGCTGCAGACCCACCCAGAGCAAGAGACACAGTCGATAGAGCCACAAACTGCCGACGATCTACAGGCCGGTCTGTGGATCGCCGAAAAGTTGACAGCCCTATTGGACGCACGACACAACAGCATCCAGGACTATGGGGAAAGAGCACTTGCGTACTTCGCCGAAGACAATGCCATGGAGAAATACCAGACTGCCAAGTCCCATTTGGAAACGACCTTTCCGGATTGGGAAACCTTCTTTGAGCATCTGTTGGTGAACCATATGTTTTTTGCCCAGTTTCCGTTCCAGGATCGACCGGAGAGTCTGCCCCAGGAATACACGGCACTGTGCGCTGTCTATATTCTACTGCGCTTCCTGACCATAGGCTGCATGGCAGACAGCGACTTGGAGGACGATTTGGTGGACACCTGTGCCGCACTGTTCCGCCTCATCGAACACACCTCCTTTGACCGGTATGCAGCACTGATGCTGAAAAGTGTCGGCTGTGCTACGGCAAGGGATCTGATCAGTATCATGCGCCTGTAAAACAAAACGACAATAAAAAGCTATCCTGTGAAGAAAGCTTCATAGGATAGCTTTTGTTATGCTTGTTCTTTCAGCCATAGCTGTACTTGCCGGTACGCTGTTTCTTCCAATAGCGCAGCCGTATGTGCCATAGCCACCTCCGGCGTGATCCCATTCTGTACCAGCGGCACGATCCGGGTCATGCCACACGTGTACAGTGCATCCACCGGTTCGGCCTGTCCGCAAATGTCGATACAGGGAACATCGGCCGTCTTGGCATACCGGGCAACGGTGCAGGGCAGCTTTCCTTTTGCAGTCTGTGCATCCGTCTTGCCTTCGCCGGTGAACACCAGTGCGGTTTCCCCAAGCAGAGCCGGAATGCACAGCGTGTCCAGTACATAGGATGCGCCGTGGTAAAGCTTCCCGCCGGCCAGGCGCAGTCCACAGCCCAGTCCACCGGCAGCTCCGGTCCCATCGGCATCCGGCACAGAACCATAGCGTTCCCGTATGCAAGCGGCGTATTGCAGCATCCCGGCTTCCAATCGGTCGATATCCGCATCGGTGGCACCTTTTTGTCTACCGAACATTTTTGTAGCACCGACTTCTCCGGTCAGCGGTACCGCCACATCGTAGAGCAGCACCAGCTCGATCCCACAAAGCCTTTCTTGCACCGCAGACAGATCGATATCCCCAATGGCAGAAAGCACCTGTCCACCCATGCCGGCATCCAAGCGCGCGCCATCCGCATCGGTGAACCGGGCACCCAAGGCAGAAAGCGCACCGATACCGCCGTCATTGGTACCGCTGCCACCCAGTCCTACTAAGATCCGCCGGAAGCCACGGTCGATCAGTCCGCCAATCATTTTGCCTACACCAAAGGTAGACGCACGCAGGGGATCCAGTCCGTGCTGCCGGGCCAGTCCCAGTCCACAGCAGGTCGCCATATCGAAGACCGCCGTATCCGTAGACAGTCGTGCATACGTCCCATCCGTGGGTGCCAAAAACGGATCCACTGTGGCTATCGTGTCGGTCTGTCCGTGTAGTGCCGCACACAGCGCTTCTGCCGTGCCTTCTCCACCGTCCGCCGCCGGATAGACCTGTACGGCAAACGGTTTGTTTGTCTCTGCCAAGGCACGCTGTACACCGGCTGCCATAGCGTGTCCCACTTCGATGGCAGACAAAGACCCTTTGAAGGAATCGGGCAGGATCAAAATTTTGTCTTTCATTTGTCGTTCCGCTCTTTTTGCTCTTTTTCCAGCCGTGCCTGATAGCCACAGGGAGACTTAAAAAATGTCACCAGATCGATCCGGTATTGCCCATCCTCTGTCTTACGGAAGCCAATCTTTTCCGCAAAGGCAGCGTCCATGGCGTTTTCGTCCAGCACCATGGCAGCACAGCCGCAGCGATGGGTAAATTCCATGGCAGTGCGCACCATGATGGTCATGACTTCTTCATCAAAGGTACCCGGAAAGGGCGTGAGCTGGTGGAGGATACCACAGTCTTCCCGGAGCGCAAACTGACACATACCCAGTATCCCGGTGATCTTGGTGCCGTCTTCGTTCAGGTCTGCCGCAAAGTAGGCAAAATCCTCTGCCAGATAGGGACAGGCACAGGCTTCGCACAGGGCTTCCTGCACCGCTTTATCGTCGATCGGTCGAATTACAAACATAACTATACGTCCTCTTATTGAATGTCCTTGAGATAGGCGATCTCGTCCTCGGTCAGATACCGCCACTTGCCGGCCGGTAGAATCCCCAGATCCAGCTTGCCCATGCGGATTCGGGTCAGGGATAGCACCTTGCAGTCGTGAGCCTCGCACATCCGGCGGATCTGTCGGTTTCGTCCTTCATACAACGTGAACTGCACCACCGTAGCCGGCCGGTTCTGGCAGATGCATTCAGCGATCTTCTTCGTCTCCACCGGTCGGGTCATCCGTCCATCGATGTCGATAGGCTCACCCAGTGCCTTGATCTCACTTGGATTTAACTGGCCGTGTATGGTAGCCAAATACACCTTGTCCACAGAATGGGACGGATGGGTCAGCTTGTTGGTCAGGTCGCCGTCGTCGGTGCACAGCAGCAACCCGTCGGAATACATATCCAGTCGTCCCACCGGATACAGCCGCTTTTTGACACCGGTCAGCAGCTCCGCAATGGATGGACGTCCCTTGTCATCGGAAAGGGTCGTCACATACCCCACCGGCTTGTTCAGCAGGATGTAGGTGTACTCCCGTTTTCCGTGGACCAGCGGCATACAGATCCGTTTTTTGCCCAGACACACAATGTCGTGCATCGGATCCACCTTTTGTCCCAGCACGGCGGTCTCTCCATTGACGGTGACACGGCCGGCCTTGATCTCTTCTTCTGCAGCACGCCGGGACAAAACGCCACAGTCGCTGAGGTATTTTTGTAGTCGAATTTCTTCTGTCATGGGTATATCCTTGTACCAGTAATTTTACTAAAAGTCGAGTTGATCAGCGTTTACTTAAATATCCGTTCCAACAGTCCCGGTTCCTTGGCAGGCGCAGCTACAGCGTCGGCGGCATACAGGGGCAGTACACCAATTTCTGTACCATCGGCAAAAAAGCGCACGTAACCCACCATTTGTCCGCATTCGATGGGTGCAAACCAATGTCCACGGCTCTCTGTCGTCTGCGTGATCGTGGTTCCTACCGGCAGCACCATGGTCAGTCCTGCGGTGTTCACGGCAGTCAGCTCCCCACCGACACAGGGCAGGGTGACCGATATCTCCCCAGGTGCAGCAAGCGTTACGGCTTCGTATTGGGTAAAGCCATAATCCAAAAGGGCACGATGATCCTGCCAGTCGTCCGGCGCATCCAGCGTCACTGCCACCAGTCGTACCCCGTCTCTTTCCGCTGCCGAAACCAGACAACGACCGCTCTGTTTGGTGAAGCCGGTCTTCACGCCGATCACGTCGTCGTAATGCCGCAGCAGCCGGTTGTGGTTCACCAGCACACGGGTACCTTCGCCATCCCGCAGGGGTATGGTATACCGAGTTGTCGAGACGATCCGGGCAAAGGTGGGGTCGTTCAGGGCATAGGCAGAGAGCTTTGCCAGATCCTGCGCCGTGGTGTAATGGGCCGGATCGTCCAGCCCATGGGGATTGGTGAAATGGGTGTCGGTCAGTCCCAATTCGTTTGCCATGGCATTCATCTCTGCCGCAAAGTTTTCCACACTGCCGCTGACCAAGATCGCCACGGCCGTTGCTGCATCGTTGGCACTTTCCAGCATCACTGCATAGAGAAGCTCCTCCAGTGTCAGATGCTCACCGGCTTGCAGATAGATCGACGAGCCTTCAACGCCCACCGCTTCTGCCGGAATGGCATAGGAACGCTGCAGGTCTTCGGCTTTTTGCAGTGCCACAAGGGCAGTCATGATCTTGGTGGTGCTTGCCATGGGCAGTCGTTCGGTACCGTTGCGTGCCAAGAGAATATCTCCACTGGCAGCTTCCAACAGCACAGCCGCATGGGCAGACACCGCCGGTTCCGCTGCAAAGGTGGGAACGACCATACAGGAAAGCAACCATGTGCATAACAAACATGAGGAAAGAAAGCGCATACATACCTCCGAAAACATAATTTCATAGGATAGTATGTCTTTCGGATAGCCGGTTCATACAGCGATGCTATTGGCAGTGCTGGCAAAAACGGTCAGATCTGTTCCTCTTTGGGGTTGTCCTTCTTGGCAAAAACTTCCTTGACCCGTTCGAGCAGATCCGGCGAACGCTCGATCAGGTTGATCACCGAGGACACCGGATCGTTGGCAACGGCGGTCGGATTGTTTACGTTCAGCATATTTACATTGCCGTCTCTGCCGATCACCAAAAAGCCCACCGGCGACATGGTGATCCCGGTACCGCCGCCACCGCCGAAATTGGTGTTCGCCTTGCTGTCTGCCGGTGCATCTTTTTTGTGATAGTCCACGCCGCCGGATGCATAGGCCACCGATACCTTGGAGATGGGAATGATCGTGGTACCGCCTGCGGTCTCGATGGGATCGCCGATGACGGTGTTGACATCCAGCATGGATCGGATGCTGTCCAGAGAGGTTTTGTTCAAATCGTTGAGCTTACTTGGTTCTGCCATATCGTTTTCCTCCATGAATTTTGGATGTGATTGCGTTTATGAATTGGTCTTGCTGCCTACAGCGAAGCCGACTGCTCCTTTGATCAAGATCTTACAAAGTGTACCCAAGCGTAGCTGGAAAGAGAGGTCGGCCTGTACTGTGGTCTTTGGCGTAAGAAAATCGGCACGTACCACAAGTGCTTCCGGTTCCGTAGGCAGTAGCTGCGAGGACTGGGACAAATATTCCAAAAGGCACGCTAAGGACTGGGACAAAATGCCATAGTGCAGCGCCACGTCTGCGACATCGTCGCCACCGACAACGACCACCAATCGATAGATCTGACAACGGACAGTGCCATACAGCTCCGGCAGTACCGTGAACAGGACCCGGATCATGTGCAAAAGCCCCGCAAGCTTGTTCTCTTTCTTCTTGGCTTCGGTGGCGCCGGTCTGTAAGGACTGTTTGACAGATCGTTTTGTGGATGGTTTTTTCTCTTTTTTCTTTTGCTTTGCCGCATCCTTAGCCAGCCGTTTTTGGTGCTTGGCATAGGTGAACTGCCGCAGGTCTATCGGCTTTTGCGGTTTCGGCAGACGAAATAGAACAAAGGGACCGATCGACAGCTGCACTTCAAAGTCCCCTCCGTCACCGACCTGAAAGCGCACACGAAAAGGAAGCATCAGCACCAGGACCCAGAACAGTAAAAAAATCAAAACGAAAAAATACCAGGGCATAACGATCCTCCTTTTCAAAGGATGCCTTTCTATGGAATGCAGCGGAATGGTACCTTAGTCGGATGCAGCTGTGGTGTCGGCAGTGGTTTCTTCGCTGTCCAAAAAGGACGTGTCCGGTGCGATCTCTACCTTTTCGCCGCTTTCGTTTTGTACCTGCACCGACGGCAGCTCATGCAGGGAACCCAGTCCAAACACCCGTAAAAATGTTGGCGTGGTGCGATACAGCGTGGGTCGACCGGGTGCATCCAGCTTTCCACAGGGCTCGATCAGCTCCTTTTCCACCAGCGCATTCATGGCGTATGTGGAATCCACGCCACGCACCGTGTCCACAAAGGTTCTGGTGACCGGCTGGTTGTAGGCCACCACTGCCAGTGCCTCCAGCAGCGACTGAGACAGCTTGCCGTTGCGCCGGATCCCCAATGCGACCTTGATAAAATCGCCGTATTCTTCCCGGGTACAAAGCTGACAGCTGTCGGGAAAGGTCACCAAGAGAATGCCACGGGGCAGGGTATCCGTATTGTTGTAGATCGTTTTCCACTGCTCCACCACTTCCCGGCAGGTCGAGACGGACAGGGAAAGGGTCTCTGCCAGCTTTTCGTAGGTGACCGGATGACCGGCGGCGAAGAGACAGGCTTCCAGAATGGCAAAATTCTCCGGGGAAAAAGCGGCGATGTCCTCGATCCGAAGCTGCTTATTTTCTTCCATGATACTTCCTTGGTTTCTAACAGATTGATTTTGAGAGAGAGTCCTTCCGATATGGGACGATACGTTCTTTCACGCATAGTCTTCCAGTGCCGCAAGCTGTTCCTTGTCCGGCATTTTCAACAGCAGCAACGGTACATGACAGCATAGCTGCAAAACACCGCTTTCGCTATATTCCCACTGCTCCGGCGAAAGACCTACCGTTTGGGTCTTCATCAGCTCTAAGATCGAGAGAAATTTCGCAATGATCTCCGAACGGGACGCAGAGCGAAAATAGTCGTCCAAATACACCGGCGCTTCCTTTTGCAGTGCGTCCAGAAGCTGGATCATCACACCTTGCACCGCCACATGGGTCTGGTGTACGATAGGCTCCAGCACGGCGGCTCGTTCGGCTGCATCCGGCACCACGTGGGATTCCGTCATGGCGTGGATCAGCGCAGCCTGCAGTACGGCGATGTTGTGGTCAGCCACGAAACGACGATCCGGGGCAATGTCGTCCTGTTCCTTGACCATGCGGTCTCCGTATTGTTCGTGCAGCATGGACAACTCTGCAGAGGCCAGCTTGGCTCGTTGGTATTCCAGCACCGTGTCCCGCAGCTTGGCTCGTGGGTCTTCGTCTACCTCCGGATTGCGAGGCAGCAGCATACGACTCTTGATCAGCATCAGCTCGCTTGCCATGTAGAGAAATTCCGACGCCACCTCCAGTCCCATGTCCAGATTGACCCGGATGTAGGTCATGTATTGCTCACATAACAGGGCAATGGGAATGTCGTCGATGTTGAGCCGGTGCTTCTGGATCAGGGTGAGTAGCAGATCCAGCGGCCCCTCGAACTGATCCAGCTTGTATTGTATGTTTTCCATATGTCAAATAAACGGCAAAAGCTCCACCAGCCAAAATAATCCTTTGGCAAGACCGCTAACCAAAAAGCTGAGGGGACGATCCAGAAAGCCCATGTACAAAAGCACCATCAACCCAAACTGGATGTACCGCTCGTACCGCATGATGCCAAAATAATACTTTGGCGGCAGAAATGTAAGAAAGATCCGTGATCCATCCAGCGGCGGCACCGGCAGCAGATTGAATACTGCTAACGAAATGTTCAGGCTATAGAAATACTGCAGCAGCGTCAGAACGGAGATCTGGATGCTAAACAAAAATCCCGTTGCCGGATGGCTACTGAAGAGCACATAAAAGATCCGGAAGAGAAGGATCCCAAGTAGCCCCATGCCCACATTGGACACAGGCCCCGCCAAAGCCGTCAGTGCCATATCCCGTTTGGGCTTTTTGAAATATCGTGTGTCGATGGGGACAGGTGTTGCCCAGCCAAAGTGGAAGAAGATCATGCACAGCGTGCCTAACGGATCCAGATGCTTCAGCGGATTCAGTGTCAGCCGACCCATCCGCTTGGCCGTGGGGTCACCCAGCTTCATTGCCATCCACCCATGCGCCACCTCATGTACGGTCAACGCCAACAGGATGCAGGGCAGGGTGTACAGAATATCCCGGAGAGAAGAAAGAATCGTGCTCAATCGATCCCCTCCTTAGTCTTCCAATGCCAGAAGATCATCAAAGGTCTCACGCCGTACCGCAACTGTGGCCTTTCCCTGTTCGATAAAGATCATAGGCGGCCGGGGGATCCGGTTGTAGTTGGACGCCATGGAGTGGTTGTACGCACCGGTCACCAGCACCGCCAGATGGGAACCTCTCTCCGGCTTGGCAATGGAAATGCCTTCTGCCAACAGGTCACCGCTTTCACAGCAGCGTCCGGCCAGCGTGCAGGGAAAATCTGCCGGTGCATCGGCCTTGTCCGCATTGACCACGGTGTACTGGGACTGATACAGGGTGTACCGGGGGTTGTCGGGCATACCACCGTCCACGGAAACGTAGTTCCGGAACCCGGTCACCGACTTCACAGAACCCACCGTGTAGACCGTAGCGCCGGCGGCCGCCACGATGCTTCTGCCCGGCTCCATCATGATGGCAGGCTTTGGCAGCTGCATTTCGGCACAAATGGCATCGATCTCCTCGCCTAGATCCCGGATGTTGGCAGCATAATCGATTTGGGGATCCGCTTCCGTATAGCGCACCCCAAAGCCACCGCCAATATTCAGGATCTTCGGCATATAGGACAGCTCAGCACGTACCTTACCGGAGAAGGCCAGCATGATCTCAGCTGCTTCCCGGAAGGGTGCAATGTCAAAGATCTGGGAACCCACATGGCAGTGGAAACCGTCCAGAACGATGTTGTCCGCTGCCAGTGCTGCCCGAACGAATTCCATGGCCTGCCCGGTCTGGATGGCCATACCGAACTTGGAGTCCACGTTGCCGGTGATGATCTTCTGGTGGGTGTGGGGATCGATACCGGGTGTGATCCGCAGCAAAATGGCGGCAGTCTTGCCCATTTCGCAGGCAATACGATCCAGAGCCGAGAGCTCGTCCAGCCCATCCACCACAATGTGACCAACGCCAAGCTCCAGCGCATACCGCAGATCATGGTCGGTCTTGTTGTTGCCGTGGAAGAATACCTTTTCCATGGGGAATCCGGCAGCGTGGGCCGTGTGCAGCTCGCCGCTGGAAACGCAGTCTGCCATCAGTCCTTCCTCCGCAATGATCCCATACAGCTTCTTGACGCACAACGCTTTCCCGGCATAAATGGGTGTGGAGTCCCCACCGAAGTACCGGGCAAAATTCTCCTTGTACATCCGGCACATGGCACGCACAGCGTCCACGTCCAGGTAGTACGCCGGGGTGCCATAGGTCTCCGAAAGGGAAACGGCGTCCAGTCCCCCGATGGTCAGATGTCCTTTTTCATTGGTATCAAATGTAGGATGCAGCAGCATATATCGATCTCTACCCCAGGTGGGGCAGTCCTTTCTATTGGTATACGAGAATCAGTCCAGGATGGCCGCCGTGATTTTTTTCCACAGCTCCTCTCGTCCCTCTCCGCTTTTGGCAGAGTACAGGACATAAGGCACCTCCGGCATATTCTCTTTCATAAAGTTTTCAAACTGGTTCCGTTCCGTCCGGTTCAGCTTGTCGCACTTGGTGCCCACCACAATAAAGTTGCACTGTGCTTCGGTCATGTATTCCAGCATATCCCAGTCGTCCTCTGTAGGCCCGATCCGGCTGTCGACAAGCTGGCAGATCAGGCGTACAGAATCGAAGTTGGGATTGTTCGTGAAGTACCCGTCGGTCAGTGTGGACCATTTCTTCTGGTCTTCCTTGGTACGCTTGGCATACCCATACCCCGGCAGGTCCACTAAATACAGCTTCTTATCAATGTTGTAGAAGTTCACCGTGATGGTCTTCCCCGGCTCGCCACTGACTCTGGCCAAGCTCTTGCGATTCAAAAGGGAATTGATGAGAGAGCTCTTGCCCACGTTGGAGCGGCCGGAAAAAGCGATCTGGGGCAGTCTGTCCCCGGGAAACTGCTTGGGCAGACCGGCAGACATTTGCAGTGTGGCATTGTTCAGATTCCACTTCATAGGTTATTTATCCTTGTCTTATAATGTCGTATAGGTGGGTTCCGCATTTCCCGGCAGGATGGTCGTCACCGGCTTTTCTTCCACGGCGGCAGTATCCGGCAGAGGCAGAGCAGCAGGCTTCACCAATGCAATATCCAATACCTCATCCACACGGGAGACCGGCGTAAAGGTCACTTCCTGCCGCACGATGGGGTCGATGTCTTCCAGATCCTTCAGGTTGGCTTTGGGGATCAGAATATGCCGGATCCCAGCGGTGTAGGCAGCGGTGGATTTTTCCCGGAGACCACCAATGGGGATCACACGGCCGGTCAGGGTGATCTCGCCGGTCATGGCTATGTCCCCACGCACCGGGACGCCGGACAGCGCACTGACAAGCGAAGTGGTCAGCGTCACACCGGCACTGGGTCCGTCCTTGGGAATGGCACCCTCCGGCACGTGGATATGTATATCCTTCGTCTTATAGAAATCCTCTTCGATCCCCAGTTCTTTGGCATGGCTCCGAATGTAGCTGACGGCAATGTGGGCAGATTCCTTCATCACATCTCCCAGCGTACCGGTCAGCTCGATCTTGCCGGAGCCGGGCATGGGCAGTGCTTCCACCTTGAGCAGATCGCCGCCCACCTCGGTGTAGGCCAGTCCATTGGTCACGCCCACCTCTGCCTTGCCGGAGATGCCGTCGTCGATGAATTTTCTGCCGCCCAAAAAGTCCTTCAGGTTCTCTGCCGTGATGGAAACGGATTTCAGCTCCTCTTCCACGATCTTCTTGGCGGCCTTCCGACACAGGGCACCGATCTCTCTTTCCAGCGTCCGCACACCGGATTCCCGGGTGTATCCCTGGATCAGCTCGGCAATGGCATCGTCGGAGAGACGCAGCGTCCGCTTGTTCAGTCCATGGCGCTTCAGCTGTTTCGGCAGCAGATGGTTCTTGGCGATGGCCAGCTTTTCCGAGGGTGTGTAGGTGTTCAGCTCAATGATCTCCATCCGGTCGATGAGGGGACGGGGAATGGTGTCCAGGGTGTTGGCGGTGGCAATGAAGAAGCACTCCGACAGATCCACCGGCATCTCGATAAAGTGATCCCGGAAGGCCTTGTTCTGCTCGGCATCCAATACCTCCAACAAGGCAGAGGCAGGATCCCCATGGGCATCGGCACACATTTTGTCTACTTCGTCCAGCAGCATCAGGGGATTCATGGAACCGCACTGGGTCAGCGCCGTGATGATCCGACCGGGCATGGCGGCTACATAGGTCTTTCTGTGTCCACGAATGTCCGATTCGTCCCGGACACCACCTAAGGATACCCGCACATATTTCCGCTTCATGGCATGGGCAATGGAGGATGCCAGAGAGGTTTTCCCCACGCCGGGAGGTCCTACCAGACAAATGATCTGGTGCCGCAATTCCGGATTGAGCTGTTTTACGGCTAAATATTCCAGTAGTCGTTCTTTGACCTTTTGCAGTCCATCGTGATCCGCATCCAAAATTTTCCGAGCCGCTTCGATGTCTACCCGGTCTGTGGTGCGCTTGTTCCAGGGAATGTCCAGACAGATGTCCAGATAGTTCCGCAGCACCGATGCTTCCGGGGAACCAAAGGCGGATTTTTGCAGCCGGGACAGCTCCTTCATGAGCTTTTCTTCCACTTCCTTAGGCAGCTTGGCCTTTTGGATCTTGCCGTAGTAGTCGTCCTCGTCCCCTTCTTCCAGCTCGTTCTGGATGGCTTTGAGCTGTTCCCGCAGGTAGTAATCCCGTTGGTTCTCGTCGATCTGCTCCTTGACCTTGTTGTGGATCTCCATTTCGGTCTCCAGAAGCTGGATCTCGTTTTCCATGATGACCACCGCTTTTTCCACACGTCTGGTGGGGTCGGTCACCTCCAGCACCTGCTGCTTGTCTTCATATCGCACGAACAGACTGGACGCCAAAAAATCGGCCAGCAGTCCCGGATTGGTCAGGGAACGGACAGCCAGCTGGAACTCGTCCGACACCGGCGGCAGAAACTGCAGCATTTCCTCCATGGAATCGATCAGCTCCCGGATCAGCGCTTCCGCCTTGACATCGGTCACCGAGGATTCGCCGGTCATGGTCTTGGAGATGATGTCCGCATACAGACAGCCGTCTTCCTTGACCATATCGGATATGTGTCCCCGGCACATACCCTCTGCCACCACACGGATGTTGCCGTCGGGCTTTTTTAAGGTCTGCTTGATCTTGGCCACACAGCCCACGGTGTACAGGTCACTTCTGCCGGGATCCTCGCAGCGCAGATCCTTCTGTGCCACCAAAAATACATACATATCCGCAGCCAGCGCCGCATCACACGCTTTTTTACTCATATCTCGTTCCAGCTCAAAATTCAGTGGAACCGAAGGAAAAGCCACCATGCCCCGCAGCGGGATCACCGGCAGGGTTAGCTTTTCCACTTTTTCGATAAACCGAGCCATATATAAAATATCTCCATTCTAAGCATCATAATAAACATTCCCCTTTATTATACCACAGAACCGACCGCAATTCTACAGGGAATTATGAATAATTGTAACTTTTTTCTGCCATTGCGACCATGCATAATGACAAAAAAGATCCTCTATGATCATAAGACCAAATAAAGGATCTTTTCCATATCATTTGTCTTGCAAAAACTCCCGGATCGCCAGGATCAGTCCTGACACCGCCAGTGCAGCAAAGAGGAAGAGCACGACCCATTCTGCCCCACGGAAGCAGCCGAACACAACGCTGTTTGCACTTGGCTGACAATTGCATACCACAGCAATGGTCCAGCCACAAAGCCGATCACGCCACTAAGCAGCAGACCAAGCGCAAAAAGCAGTTTTTTCATACACGTACCTCACCCATTGACCGTGGTGACCAGTGCCACAGCATCGCCGGACAGGGTAACGCTGCCCATGCCGGCCGGCAGGAAGAAGCTGTCGCCTGTGGTGATCTCGTACCGGGTACCGTCGTGTTCTAAGTATGCATTGTCTGCGTGCAACACCAGTACCGACTTGAAGCTGCGGTCACTGACAAAGAAATCCGTGTTGCCGTTTGCGGTGGTGTGCTTTTTCACCTTAAAGTATTTGCAGTTGCAAATGGTCTTCCCATGCTTGTCCGGCCCGGCTTCATACCGCAGTGCCTGTACCTCGGCATCGGTGCGGATCTCCACCACATCCAGCGCCTGTGCCACGTGTAGCTGTCGCAAAGACCCATCGGCCTGCCGTCTGTCGTAGTCATAGACCCGGTAGGTCACGTTGGAGTTCTGCTGGATCTCTGCGATCAGGCACCCGGAACCAATGGCGTGAACCTGACCGGAGGGGATAAAGTAGCATTCGCCTGCCTGCACCGGCACGTACCGCAGCACCGATCCGGTCTTGCCTTCGGTGACTGCACGGGCAAATTCTTCCTTGGTACAGCCGTCCTTGAGTCCGTATACCAGCTTGGCGTCCTCTGTGGCTTCCACGATGTACCACATTTCCATTTTGCCCAGCTCTCCTTCGTGGGACAGGGCATAGTCGTCACCGGGATGCACCTGGATGGAAAGGTCGTCACGGGCATCGATGAACTTGATCAGGATGGGGAAGCGGTCGCCTTTTTCGCCGTTGTAGCCCAGTATCGAGCGAGGGTTGTACCGGATGAATTCGTCCAGCGGCATACCGGTGTAGTCACCGCTGTCGATAACGCTCATGCCGTCCGGACGTACTGTCAGCTCCCAGCTTTCTGCCAGCTTGTCAAAATCGGCCTGCTTGTGGTATCGCTTTTTCAGACGATCTCCACCCCACAGGATCTCTTTTGTGACCGGTCGCAGTTTCATCGGATATTTTTTTAGCATAGTAAAATCCTTTCCCATGACTATGAATATAAGACAAATTGTAGCTTTTGCAAATATGTTTAGTCTTCCAGCGCACCGTACAGCCACATCTCCCGCAGATGCATAGCAAGGCCACGGTGTGCGTGTCGGAATTTGGCGCAGGTGATCCGGAACTCCGGCAGTGCGGCATCGTCCATACCGGGTACGGCGTGGAGCGTTTCTGTCAGCAGAGCAAGCATGGCCTCACGGGCATCCGGGTCACAGCGCAGTCGTTCGCAATCCAAAATGATCGTGTCCGGTGCCAACAGGTGATACAGCTCACAAAGGGGCACGGCGATCACATCCACCAGCTCCTTCGGCGTGTATGCATCTCGCAGTGCATTTCCCAGCAGTCTGCCGTCCGCCAGCAGCAGCTTGTCAAACTGGCACGGCTGCATACGGCCATGGAGAAACTGCCCGTCTGCCAAAAACGCACCGTTGGTGACCTCTTCGCCCAAGAACCAGTACAATACATTTTTTTGTTCGGCATTTTCGATGGATACGATGTGCGAAAGGGCAGCTGCATTTTCGCTGGCTTCCAGGTAGAGCGGAAATCCGGAGAAGACCGCTTCGATCGTGGCACGGAGCGCAATATTTTCCAGCCCCGGCAGCAGTGCAGGCAAACGAGAGGAGATCACACGATCGGTAACCGGATCGTAGCGTCCCGGTAAAGAGACCCCGATCCCGAAGCAGTCGGACAGATCGTAGAGGCTCACCACATAGGACAGCGCTTCGTCCAGCAGCGTATGTAGCTCTTCAGCCACCGAATGGGTCTCCTGCAGTGGCAGAATGACCTTGTCCCGCAGGTTCAGCCGCAGGTCCAGAACAGAAAATCGAAAGGGTCGGCAGGAAATATCCAGCAGCAGTGCGAACTTGTCCGGATGGATCTGCAACAGTCCGGCACGGCGACCGGCGGTGTTTTTGACCTGCTTCTCCTGGGTGAGCACGCCCATGGCCAGCAGCGAATCAGCGACCTTTCCCACCGTCACCAGACTAAGTCCGGTGGAGTCGGCAAGCTGCGCACGGCTGATCTGTTCCGCCGCAGAGGTGGCTTGGAAAATGACCTTGACGCTTTCCCAGCGTATGGATTTCAAATTCGTAGTGACCATAAGTACCATCGTCCCCGCATCCTACCGTAGTATCTATTCATATTATACAGGTTATACCGGCATTTGTCAAGGGTTATTGAAGGAATTTGCACGAAACGTTGCCAAAGATGCCGCAGATTCCGGGACCGCTCCGGTCGCTGGTGACGATGATGTGCAGAGTGTCACGTTGTGTATGCACACGCATCGGTGTCTTAGGCGAATGTCGCATACAATAAGGCGGCTGTATATGCATAATCGACATTTGCCGAAAAAAGAAAACTCGACAGATCTCACCAGAAAAATCGCATTTTCTCTTGACATATGATTTAGGCAGATGTATAATAAAAGAAGTGGATCACTTCCATGTACAAGGAGGATGCGTGAATGGATGACAAGCTGCGAATGCAGATCACAGAAATGATAGACAAAGCAGAGGACGTGGACTACAGCATCCAGCTCCCGGAGACCGAATATGACGTGATGTGCGCCGTGTGGAACGGTGAGATCCCCATCACCACCGGCTATTTGATGCAGGTGCTGGGACATACGCGCGGATGGAAAACACCAACCCTGATCTCCTTTCTGCAGCGGCTGGAGAGTCGTGGCTTTGTGGCCTCTGTGAAAAACGGCAGGGAACGATACTATTTTCCGTTGGCAGATGCCAAAAAGTACAAGGAAGCTGTGACCCGTCGGTTTCTGGAAAAATACCACAACAACTCTTTTCTGGACCTGATGGACGCCCTGTTCCCGTCTCGTGCAATGTCGGATGCGGACATAGACGCGCTGCTGGCCTGGTTGCGTTCGGGAGTGTGAGCATGGTATTGGAGGTAAACAAGACACGGTTTTACGACACCATGCTGATGGTCACAACGGCAAAGCACAACCGGTTCAACATTGGCACCTACCAGGAAAAGAAGCTGCACCTGTTTATGAAGAACTATATGGAACCCGACATGACCTACCAGGAGGTCAAATGCTTTGGACACATAGCCGACATCAAACGGGACGACACCATCATCGAGATCGAGACCGGTGGCTTCTGCGGACTGCGGGACAAGTTGGCGGCGTATCTGCCGGAATGCCAGGTCACACTGGTGTATCCCATCGCTGTGTCCCGTGCCCTGTCCTGGATCGACCCGACGGATGGTTCGATCTCACCACGACGGAAGTCTCCCAAGAAGGAAAATGTGTATGACCTGCTGTTTCAGGGGATCTACATCCTGGAGCACCTGTCGCACCCCAATCTGACCATAGCCGGGATGTGCATGGAGATCCAGGAATATCGGATGCTGGACGGATGGAGCCGCAACAAAAAGCGGGGCTCTCACCGATACGAAAGTATGCCCACCGATCTTTACGACATCGTGTCTCTGCACACGCTTTCCGATTATGCCGCACTGTTGCCGGAGTGCTGTCAGACGGATTTCACCTGTGCCGAATTCAGCCAAGCCATCGGCAAAAGCCAACGCATCGGACGTGCCATACTCAAGGTGTACCAAGAGCTGGGACTGTTGGAGCGGACGGGGAAAAAAGGTCGTGCACTGCTGTACAGTCGTACAATAAAAGCGGCAGAGACCGGGAAAGAGACGGGGTCTGCCGAGGCACAATATTAAGTTTTTCTAAGACTTGTCACCAATTTTCAAAAACCTCTTGCAATTCCGGCGTGGATTGCGTATAATAAAGACAGCGGATGCTGTGGTGCAGACTGCAGCCTCTATTGCAAATACATACAAAAAGGATGGAAAAACATATGACATACGGTATTCAGATGTACAGCTTGCGGGACATCACCGGTAACGATCTGGACGGCGCGCTGAAGGCAGTTGCCGAAATGGGCTACAAGACGGTAGAATTTGCCGGCTTCTTTGGTCACTCCGCAGAAGACGTAAAGGCTATGCTGGACAAGTACGGTCTGGTATGTGCCGGTACCCACTCTGGCCTTGCTGACCTGCAGAACAACTTCGAGGAAACGGTCAAGTACCACAAGACCATCGGCAACACCAAGTACATCATCCCCGGTCACGACCTGAGCACCAAGGAAAAGCTGGATGCTTTCATCGATGCCTGCAACGAGATCGCTCCCAAGCTCTGTGCTGAAGGGATCGAGCTGGGCTTCCACAACCACTCCGGTGAATTCATTCCCACCGCTGAAGGCTATATCATCCACACCGAGCTGGAAAAGAGATGCGACCTGTTTTTTGAGCTGGACTGCTACTGGGCATTCGTTGCCAAGTTGGATCCCGTGGCTACCCTGGAAAGACTGGGCGACCGTGTAAAGTGCATCCACCTGAAGGACGGTTCTCCCGAAGGCAAGGGCTGCTCTCTGGGTCTGGGGGATGCTCCCGTAAAGGCCGTTCGTGAATACGCACTGGCACACGACCTGGGCATCGTAGTAGAAAGCGAAGGCCTGGAACCCACCGGTAAGGAAGAAGTAAAGCGCTGCATCGACTTCCTGAAGAGCCTGGACTGAAGCTGTAAACAGAACAGGTGTCATTTTTTGAAATCTAAATGAAGGAGTACGGTACGTTGGGGAAACCACAGGACAAACAGAATCAAAAGAAAATACCATTGCCACTGATCGTATTTGGCTATTTGCTCAGTCCGCCGGCAGGTGTTGCGTTGACGATCCTGCGGGTGCTGACGGATGCCAAGGGCTCGGAGCATAAAAAGACGACCGGTCAGACAACTGCACAAATGCAGTCCCAACAAACACAGACTGCAAAGCCGGGTTCCTTCGCACAACAGCCGGAGTATGCCAAGGAAACAAAGTCCTCTGCACCTGACGTCAAGCGTGGTGGAATCAGTGTTCCGGCGCTTGTGCTTGGCATTTTGGCCGTCCTGTTCCTGTTGTGTGCAGGGATCAGTCTGGTGGCGTCCATTGGTTCTTTTGCGCTGAGTGAACTAAGCGGCATTCTGGTGCTTCTTTTCCTGGCCGCTGCGTGCGGTGTTCCTTCTCTGTATTTCAAAAAACAGCACGACATACGCAATGTGATCCGCTCCATCATTGGAAGACGGGAGACCATTCTCCTGACCCAGCTGGCCTCCGCTGCCGACATGAAGCCGAAAATGCTGCGGAAGGAGCTGCAAGCTATGATCAATCGGGGCGAGTTTGGGGAAGAAGCGTATATCGACCTGTCCTCCGGCCGATTCATGCGCCACCCGGATGAAATGGAAGAAATGCTGCGAAATGCGGCGGAAATGCCCAAAGAGCCGGCACCGGAAGCAGAGGATGCGGAATCGGACAACTTCCGTTCCATCATCCTGCAGATCCGCAAGTTGAACGACGACATCAAGGACTATGCCGTGTCCGAGCGCATCTACCGGATCGAGGAGCACACCCAAAACATCTTCGACTACGTGACGGCGCACCCGGAGGCTATGCCCCAGATCCGCTCTTTCATGAACTATTATCTGCCCACTACCCTGAAGCTGCTGGACTCCTATAGCCGGATCGAGCAGATGGGCGTGGCCGGTGAGAACATGAAAAAGTCCAAGGAGAACATCGAGCAGATCTTAGATGCCTTGGTAGTGGGCTTTGAGCAGCAGGTGGACAAGCTGTTTGCCAATGAATCCATCGATATTTCCAGCGAGATCAGCGTGCTGGAGACCATGATGAAGCAAGACGGCCTGGATGGCAGAAACGACTTTGCACCTGTAGCGGAAGAAGCACCGGCGTTCACCGAAGGCTACACCGATGACCTGTCCGAAGACGGTGGCGTGGCACAGGCAAAGCTGTAAGTATATCGAACAAAAATAACCCCAACTCGTCATGAGCCGGGGTTATTTTTATGCCAACAGTGATCCGTGTTGGCCTATGCATCGGTATTCTTCTTTTTCTTGAAAATAAACTTCTTTTGGATAATATAATTCCCGGCAAATAAAACCACCTCTGCGATGGGCTTGGCGATCCCCAAGGGAATGTGCAGCACACGGGTCAGCAGCTCTAGGATCACATAGCTCTTCAGCAGATGCACCACAATGGCAAGGGAATAATACTCCGGCAGTGCGACCTTCAACGGTGCCGTGGAATGAAACACAAAGCTGCGGTTTACTGTAAAGTTCACAGCCGAGGAGCAGCACCAGGCCAGAAACGCACCGATTTCCATGGAGGCCGCCGATGGGATTACATCATTCAGGTACAGGTGCAGCACATAATCTACCGCAAAGGCCAAGCAGGATGAAAACAAATACTTCGCCGGTGTCCAGCCCACTGCCTTCATTTTCTCCCAGAATCCACGAAGCTTCGTCATAGCAAGCCTCCCAAAAGTGCCTGCGCATTGCCGGAAAAGATCTTGTCCAAAAGGGTAGAGGATAGCCCCAGTCCTTCCAGATAGTCGGCGTTCTGTCGGGCACTGCACCAAGGCGCATCGCTGCCGAATAGGATCCGGTCACAATCGTGCTTTTGCAGGATCCGCTTGGCCTGCCGGGGAGACAGCCCTTCCTTGCAGCCCATGGAGGTGTCGATCCAGAGCTTCTGTCCTGCCAGCTTCATCTCCACCGAGTCCCACAGACAGTTACTGCCGTAGTGGGCACAAACCAGCTTCAGCGTGGGATGTCGACGGATCACCGTGAGAATGTCCTCCGGCGTGGCATGGATCTTCTCCGGCGACACCACATCGAATCCGGCGTGGATGACAACAAACATTCCCAGCTGTGCCGCCGTATCCAGGATCGGACCATAGAGGGGGTCGGCAAAGCTATGCGCCATGTAGTCCGGGTGCAGCTTGATACCGGGCAGTCCGGCTTCGTGGATCCGTGCAAGCTCGTCAGCAATGTTGGGAGACTCCGGATGTACAGAGCCCAGTGGGATCAGCCGGTCGCCGTGGTCCGCCTTGGTCCGGATGGCAAAATCGTTCACATGGTTCTGCTGCTTTACATTGGTAGCAATATTGCAGACCACCGCACGATCCACCTGCCACCCATCCATTTTGGCAAGCAGGGACGACACAGTCCCATCGGTTTCGGGCACATATTTGGCTCGAGCTGCAAGGGAAGCAATGGCTCTTTCGGCAATTTTATCGGGAAACGCATGGGTATGAAAATCGATCAGCATGGTGACATATTCACTTTCTGTAGAAACAAGTACTGTTTTATTATACCGCTATCCTATTGCCTGAAAAATGTAAAAATGTAAACATAGTATGAACAATAGAAACGAAGGAAGAAATTCACAGAAATTCTCGTGGATTGGTACCGGAATCTGGTCAAAGTTTGGAAAATGCAGAAATGGCCGGAAAAAATTGCAGAAATTCTCCAAATCCTCTTGCATTTTTCGGCGAAAAGGGGTATCATTATTATAATGGGGTAGATAGGTACTTTGTTTTAGCAAAAAACGAACAAGGGATCGTATCTCCTCTCTATACCGTTATTTCATTCATACCGGAGGACATAAATGGAAACTAAGAGTTTTGAGGTTTTGTATCGTTCTCTCGCTGGGAATGCCGGCAAAACCGCCTCTGCACTGCGTGAGACCATAGCGTCGCTTGGCGGCAGTGCCAGAGAACGCATTGCCATGTTGTTCGACGAAGGGACCTTTGTGGAGACGGGCGCCTATGTGACCCGCCGAAACAGCGAATTCGAGGACAATGCAGCGGAAGAACTGGAAGGCGTGATCACCGGCTGGGGTGCTGTGAACGGCTGCTTGGTGTATGCCTACGCACAGGATCTGTCCCGTACCAAAGGGGCAGTCAGCGAGACCCAGGCCCAGAAGATCGTCGAGCTGTACCGGATGGCCACCGAAAACGGCGCACCCATTGTGGGTATCTTTGATAGCGCTGGAGCCTATCTGCCGGAGGGTATTCGGGCCCTGGCTGCCTATGGGAAGATCATGAAGGCAGCATCCCTTGCTTCCGGTGTGATCCCCCAGATCGCTGTGGTACCGGGTATTTCTCAAGGTGCTGCTGCCGTGATCGCCGGGATGTACGATTTCGTGATCGTCACCGAAGACACCGCTTCCATCAGCGTGAACGCTCCTTTTGTGGTAGGCGAAGACGCTGGTAAGTCCACCTTTGCGGCAGAATCCGGTCTGGCTGCCATCACCGCCAAGGACGCCGCCGATGCCATTGGATACGCCAAGCTGCTCCTGTCCCTGCTGCCTGCCAACAACGCAGAGGGAACGGTTGACGCCATCTCTGCCGACGAGATCAACCGCCTGGTATCCATCGATGCCTATACAGCTTCTAAGGATATGAAGGCACTGATCGCCGCCTTTGCCGATGACGCCAAGTTTGTAGAGCTGTGGGATTCCTACGCACCGGAAGCCGTATGTGGCTTTGTTTCCCTGGGTGGCACCGTATGCGGCGTGGTCGGCAACAACCATGCTGTGAACGATGGTGTCCTGACCGCAGCCGCTGCCAGAAAGCTCACCAAGCTCATCTCCTTCTGCGACTGCTACAACATCCCCGTGATCACACTGGTGGATTCCAAGGGTGCCGATGTTTCGCTGGAAGCCGAGAAGAGCCCCTATGCCGCTGAGCTTGCCAAGCTGGCCCACACCTATGCCATGGCTCGTACACCTATGATCACCCTGAACGCCGGGGAAGCCTACGGTACCGTGTTCACGCTGATGGGCTCCAAGGCACTGGGCGCTGACGTGGTGCTGTGCCTGGAAGACGCCAAGATCGGTGTGATGCCCGCCGCTTCTGCCGTTGCCTTCCTGTGGAACGACCAGATCGCCGGAGACGTGACCAGAGCCGAACTGGAAGAGAAGTGGGATGCTACCGTGGGTACGCCCATTGCCGCTGCCAGAGCCGGAGAAGTGGACGACATCATCGCCGCCGGTGAGATCCGCCAGAGACTGACTGCCGCCGTAATGATGCTGCAGGCCAAGAGCAAAGGCTCTCCGTACCGTCGCCATGTCAATATGCCTCTGTAAAAAGGCTCGGAGGAAAAACATATGAAAATGATCTCTATCGCACTGACCTCTCTTACCATGGCTGAGAAATTCTCTCTGTCCGGAGAAATGCTGCTGCGGGGTATGGGCACGGTATTCATGGTGCTGATCATCCTGTGGCTGATCCTGAAGATATTCGGCTCCGTGTTCGGAGGTGCCACCAAGGACAAACCGGCCGCACCTACTGCACCTGCCGCACCCAAGACCACCACGACAACGACCACCACACCCAGCGCCGGTCCCAACGTATCTGCCGCTGTTGCCGTACAGGATGACAGTCAACTCGTTGCTGTGATCACCGCTGCCATCGCAGAATATATGCGTGCGGAAGGTAAGCACGACCTGCCTTTCCGGGTGGTTTCCTTTACAAGAAAAAATAACGCTTCCGGCTGGATGGGAAATTCAGCGGACAATCAGTAAATTTGGAGGATTTCTGCAATGAAAAAATATAATGTGATCGTAAATGGCGTTACCTATGAAGTACTGGTCGAAGAAGCCGGCACCGCTGCTGCTCCTGTTGCCGCTGCTGCCCCTGCTCCTGTAGCTGCTGCTCCGGCCCCTGCTCCTGTGGCTGCTCCGGCTCCTGTGGCTGCTGCCCCTGCACCTGCTCCGGCTGCTGCTGGTTCTGCTACCATCAATGCACCCATGCCCGGCACCATCCTGAAGATGAACGTAAAGGTCGGCGATACCATTGCCAAGAACGATCTGGTATGCATCCTGGAAGCTATGAAGATGGAAAACGAAATCTTTGCCGCTGAAGGTGGTAAGGTCGTTGCCATCAATGCCCCCCAAGGCGCAACGGTCAACTCCGGTGATCCCATCGTTACACTGGGTTAAGCGTACTCCGTCTATACGAATTTGAAAAATTTTGAGAAATGGAGTGGAGTAAGTTTTGAGTTTCTTTTCTGATTTTTATAACTCTACCGGGATTCCCCAGCTGGTGGCAGACCCTGTCCTGCTGGTAAAGACCCTTATCATGTACGTGATCATCGGCGTGCTGTTCTATCTGGCCGTGGTCAAAAAGTTCGAACCCCTGCTGCTTTTACCCATCGCATTCGGTATGTTGCTTGCCAACCTGCCCGGTGCGAATATGTTCCATATGGATCTCTTTATCCATGAAGACGGTTCGCCCATCAATATCCAGACCATCGTGGAACAAGGCAACCTGATCGACTTCCTGTATCTGGGTGTAAAGCTGGGTATCTATCCGTCTCTGATCTTCTTAGGCGTTGGTGCCATGACCGACTTTACCTCTCTGATCGCCAACCCCAAGTCTCTGCTGCTGGGTGCTGCTGCCCAGTTCGGCGTGTTCGCTGCTTTCATCGGTGCACTGTTCCTGGGCTTTACTCCCATGCAGTCTGCCGCTATCGGTATCATCGGTGGTGCCGACGGTCCTACCGCTATCTTGGTCACCAAGACCCTTGCGCCGGAGCTATTGGGTGCCATCGCCATTGCGGCCTATAGCTATATGGCACTGATCCCCATCATCCAGCCTCCGTTCATGAAGCTGCTGACCACCAAGAAGGAACGCAGCATCGTCATGACCAACCTGCGTCCCGTTTCCAAGACCGAGAAGGTCATCTTCCCCATCGTGGTAACGCTGGTCGTTTGTATCATCGTACCGGACGCTGCACCGCTGGTGGGCTTCCTGATGCTGGGTAACCTGCTCAACGTTTCCGGCGTGACCGACCGTCTGTCCAAGACCGCGCAGAACGAGCTGATGAACATCGTCACCATCTGCCTGGGCGTTTCCGTTGGTGCTACTGCCAACGCAGAGACCTTCCTGGCACTGGATACCTTGAAGATCATCTTCCTGGGTCTGGCTGCATTCTGCCTGTCTACCGTGGGTGGTCTGGTCGGCGGTAAGATCATGTGCTGGGCGACCAAGGGTCAGGTCAACCCCCTGATCGGTTCTGCCGGTGTATCCGCCGTGCCGATGGCTGCCCGTGTTGCGCAGATGGTAGGGCAGAAGGAGAATCCTTCCAACTTCCTGCTGATGCACGCCATGGGTCCCAACGTAGCCGGTGTTATCGGTTCCGCTGTGGCTGCCGGTGTATTCCTGCAATATTTCGCTGGCTAAGTTGATTGTGTGATGTGAAAGGATACGAATAAAGATATGGCAAAAGTAAAAATTACCGAAACCGCGCTCCGGGACGCACACCAGTCTCTGATCGCTACCCGTATGACTACGGAAGAAATGCTGCCGATTTTGGCAGATATGGACAAGATCGGTTACCATTCTCTGGAAGCTTGGGGTGGAGCTACCTTTGACTCCTGCCTGCGCTTTCTGAATGAAGACCCCTGGGAAAGACTGCGGAAGATCCGTGCCGCGGTGAAGAACACCAAACTGCAGATGCTGTTCCGTGGCCAGAATATTCTGGGGTATCGCCACTATGCAGACGACGTGGTGGAATACTTCGTACAGAAGTCCATCGCCAACGGTATCGACATCCTGCGGATCTTCGATGCTATGAACGACTCCCGGAACCTGCAGACTGCCATCAAGGCCACCAAGAAGGAAGGCGGTCACGTACAGGCTGCCATCAGCTATACCATCAGCCCCGTGCACTCCAACGAAGCCTTCTGCAAGTACGCCAAGGAACTGGAGGAAATGGGCGCCGACTCCATCTGCATCAAGGATATGTCCGGCCTGCTGACCCCCTATGCTGCCTTTGATCTGGTGACTGCACTGAAGTCCACCGTCAAGGTGCCGATCCAGCTGCATACCCACTACACCACCGGCCTTGCTTCCATGACCGTGCTGAAGGCCATCGAAGCCGGTGTGGACGTGGTGGATACTGCTATCTCTCCCATGTCTATGGGAACCTCTCAGCCCCCGACAGAGCCCATCGTAGCCACACTGCAGGGCACACCCTACGACACCGGCCTGGATCTGAACGCACTGGACAAGGTCAGCAAGTACTTCGCACCGCTGCGGGAAAAGTATATGTCCTCCGGTCTGCTGGATCCCAAGGTGCTGAAGGTGGACGTAAACTGCCTGATGTACCAGGTACCCGGCGGTATGCTGTCCAACCTGGTGTCTCAGCTGAAGCAGCAGGGCAAGAGCGAAAAGCTGGCTGAGGTGCTGGAAGAAGTGCCGAGAGTGCGTCAGGATGCCGGTTATCCGCCGCTGGTGACGCCTACCTCCCAGATCGTAGGTACCCAGGCCGTGCTGAACGTCATCGCCGGCGAACGGTACAAGATGGTGTCCAAGGAATTCAAGGGCATGATCCGCGGCGACTACGGTAAGTCTCCTGTGGATGTGGACCCGGCATTCCGGAAGAAGATCATCGGCGACGAAAAGCCCATCACCTGCCGTCCGGCCGACCTGTTGAAGCCGGAGCTGGAAAACCTGCGTGAGGCCGTGAAGCCTTACATGGAACAGGAAGAGGACGTGCTGTCCTATGCCCTGTTCGAACAGGTGGCTACCAAGTTCTTCGAATATAGAAAAGCCAAGAAATACGGACTGGACGCTGACAACGCAGACGCTGCGCAGAAGGTACATTCGGTATAAGATCATGGTGCTCGTGCTGGATACAGAAGTTTCCAAACGGGCATTGGCACTGCGCGAGAGAGTCTTAGAAATGGGATTCCCTTGCGCAGTTTCTTTTCCACCGTTTGCGATAGCGTATCTGCAGCCGATCGTCTGTATCCTGACCTTTCAGGACGTGGCAGAAAGGGTGTACCCCTGTTGCCCCAGCGATGTGTCTGTCTTGGCATTGGGCGAAGGATACGTCAGCAAAATGCTGCAGATCACGGTACTGCCAACGGAGGCGCTGTTGCTTGCCAAGATGGAAAAGATCCTCTGTCACAGGATGGGCTGGCAAAAGTCCTGCATGATCGGCATGGAAGGCTATCACTTGGATCATGGCTTTTCTATGATCCACCACAATATCCAATTCCGCATCTATCCGTTATCTCTGTGTGAACAGGACAAACGCATTCTCATGACCATTCTCACGTCATCGGGTACGCCAAATTCCTATCGCCGCATCGAGGCCTACAGCTACCCGTATCCGTATCAGGTGAACGGAAATGCCCGTGCCGAAACCATCGCTGCCCATATTGCCCGGATCAACGGAGCGTTGATGGCGTGCTGTCACCAAAGGTGCATTCGATACGATCGGTGCAAAAACGGCGGCTATGTCCTGTGCGTATAACCCATCCGGAAACGATAATGAAATAGAAAAAAAGCGTTGTCTCATTGTCTAAAGGCAGCGCATTTTTTCGATAAGAGAGTAGGAGAGCCTCATGGCCAAGAAAGCGTTTTTAGAGATTACCAATGCCTGTAACCTGACCTGCAGCTTCTGCCACGGTACAAAAAGACCTGTGGAATTTATGAACACCGAACAGTTTCGGTACGCCGTCATGCAGATCCGTCCCTTTGCCGACTACCTGTATTTTCATCTGATGGGCGAACCACTGCTGCATCCCCAACTGGCCGAGTTTCTTGCCATCGCCGGGGAGCTTGGCTTTCGGGTGATCCTGACCACAAACGGTACATTGCTGCCAAAAAAGCATACGATCCTTGTGAACGCCCCGGCTCTGCATAAGGTCAGCATCTCTCTGCACGCCTATGAAGCCAACAGAATGGGCATCTCGCTGGAGACCTACCTGGATGGCTGCTTCCGGTTTTGCAGGGACGCCGCTGCACAGGGGATCATTGCCGTCATGCGTCTGTGGAATGTAGGTGGACAGAACACCGCCAACGAACGGATTCTGGCCGCCATGCACGCCTTTTTCGACACCGACGGTTCGCCATGGCAGGAGATCTACAGTGGCTATAAGATCCGGGAAAGGGTCTTTCTGGAGTGGGGCGAAAAGTTCGATTGGCCGGACACCGAGGCCGCACCGGTCAGCACCAGCCATAGCTGCTACGGCCTGCGTGACCAGTTTGGCGTGTTGGTAGACGGCACGGTCGTCCCTTGCTGCCTGGACGCAGAAGGGGCGCTGACACTGGGAAACCTGTTTGTCACCCCCTTAGAGGAGATCTTAAGCAGTCCCAGAGCCAACGCCCTCAAGCAGTCCTTTGTTACCAAGCAGATCACCGAACCACTGTGTCAGCGGTGCGGATATGCTGCCATGAAAAAGTATCGTTAAGTGAACGCTGATCAAGGTGTATTTTTCGTTGAAATTTGCCGTTGATCAGCGCTTCTTAATCAATATTATTTTTGAAAATATTCGATCTCGCCGTCTTCTACCAGGAACCCGGCAAAACCGGAGGCCTCCAATCGATCCAAAAAGCCCTTCATCTTTTTCGGCCGACGGAACAGGGAAACATCGAACTCCCCACGCAGTGCCTCAGCCTTGGGATAGACGGACGCATAGTCGGATTCGTACACATAAGCGATCTTCTTCCGCAGCGTAGCCGAACGCTCCATGTCGGAGAGGATGCCGAAGATGCGCTCGAAGCCAATGGAGAAGCCGCAAGCTGCCACGTTTTCGCCTACGAACTTGCCGATCAGGTTGTCATACCGACCGCCACCAGCCACGGAACCACGGAACTTGTCGCTCTTGATCTCGAACACCGTGCCGGTGTAATAGCCCTGACCACGAACCAGAGAAATGTCGAATTCAACGGTGTAGCCACCGTCGGACAGTGCTGTAGCATTTTCGATGATGCTGCGCAGACTCTCGGTCATGTCTGCACCGACCCGTTCTGCCACAGCGTCCATGGACAGAGGCAGCTCAGACAGCACAGAAGCAAAGGCATCGATGGCACCCTGGTCAAACTGCTTTTCGGTCAGCTCTGCCAAAACGCCGTCCACACCGATCTTGTCCAGCTTGTCAAAGCTGATGCAAACAGAGGCAAGCTGTTCCGGTGCAAAGCCGCAGGAGGACAGCAGGGCGTTGAGTACCTTCCGGTCGTTGATCTTCACGGTGAAGGTACCGATGTCCAGCCGCTGCAGGGCCTTGGCGGTAACGGTGATCAGCTCCATTTCGCAGGCAGGGCTGTTGTCCCCAATGATGTCGATGTCGCACTGGATGAACTCACGCAGTCTACCTTTTTGCGGTTGCTCGGCTCTGTACACTCTGTCCATCTGGATGCACTTGAAGGGCAGCTCCAGCTTGGCACGATTGGCAGCATAGTACCGGGACAGGGGCAGAGTCAGGTCATACCGCAGACCCATGTCGGCCAAATTGTCGCCGGTCTCCATGGCCTTGGTCAGCTTTTCGCCACGCTTCATGATCTTGAAGATCAGGTTCAGGTTTTCGCCGCCATCGCTCTTGTCTAAGTTTTCAATATCTTCAATTGCAGGAGTCATGATCCGCCGGAAGCCGTTCTCCTTGTAGCAGGAGAGGATGGTCTGCTCCATGTGTTCCCGAAGCGCCACCTGCTCCGGCAGATAGTCGTTCGTACCTTTTACGGATTTAATACGCATAATTGATATCCTTTCTCTATATGTCACGGATCCAAAATACCGTATGAAAAAACGGTACCTGCCGATGCAAACAATATCTATAGTATTATACCATGTCATAGGAACACTGTCAAGCATTATTTTCAAAAACCAGCACAGACGTGGGGAAAGGAGCCATCCATGCCATCTTTATACACACAGCTCATCCACTATGTTCCACAAAATGCCCAAGAGCAAAAGGACCTGCCGCTGCTGCTGTACCACTTGGAACACAGCCCCGATATCTTTACCAGACAGAACGAGGTTGCCCATTTCACTGCTTCTGCTTGGGTGGTGGATCCGGAACGCACCCATGTGCTCATGGCGTACCACAAGATCTACAATTCCTGGGCCTGGCTGGGTGGACACGCCGATGGGGAAACGGATCTGACCGTGACGGCACTGCGGGAAGCCAAGGAAGAAAGCGGCCTTGCCAATGTAAAACTGTTGTCAAACGAGCCGCTGTCCATCGAGATCCTGCCGGTGCACGGACACGAGAAAAAGGGGATCTATGTGCCCTCTCACCTGCACCTGAACGTGACTTACCTGCTAGAAGCCGATCCCTCAGCCCCGATCCGCAACCAGCCGGCGGAAAACAGCAAGGTCGGCTGGATCCCTGTAGAGCAGATCGAGCGGTATTCCACAGAAGCTTGGTTTTGTGAGCGGATCTATCGCAAGCTGACCGAAAGGGTGCAGTAGCTGACCAAAAGTGGTGCAGCAGGATTGTGGTGAGACTCGAACAGGATCCTGTGCGGTGGTGCCATAAAAGCTTTTCACGATTTGGATTGTGAGACTTACACAAATAAAAATATATATATTTGGCGCATGTGTCTATTGCAACTTCTACAACAAGATGGTATAATATACTATGTTAAACAGGAAAAATAAACAGGAAGTCGTGTGGATCCTGTTCTTGTGACGATCATTCAGGAGGTTTGTATGAAGCATACTCGAAGACAAATGTTGGCACTGCTGCTATGTGGTTTGCTGCTCACGTCCGGCATTTTCAGTGGCTGCGCAGGGGACACAGGTTCGACAGAAGATACCACAGTTCAAGCAGATACCACAACAGGTACCGATACTGCGACCGAGGAGACCGAATTGACCGATGGACTGGAAGACGTGGACATGGACGGGTTCGAAATGCGGTTCCTCCATGCCCAGGCCGATCAGATCAACTGGGTCGAGGTGACACTGGATGCCGGTGCGGAAAGCGGCGATATTTTGAGTCAGGCAATATTCCTTCGCAACGAGTACATACGGGATCGGTTCAACTGCGAACTCACCTTTGCCGAAATGTCCCATGTGGACATCGACAGCAAATATTACAAACAGTACGTCATGAGCGGTGACGATACCCACGACATCATCATGCTCAACAACACCCACGTGCTCAACCATGTGACCGACGTGGCCGACCTGAACCACATTCCCTATATCCGCTTTGATGCAGAATGGTGGAATCCCCAGGGTAGCTCGCTGTTCTATATGGATGGCAAACGCCTTGCCGTAGCCGGAAACTATTCACTGGCGTCCGTTTCCACTGCCAACTGTCTCCTGTTCAACAAGGGGATCTATACGGATCTGGCCATTGCGGAGAGCCTGTACGATGTGGTACGGGAAGGGAAGTGGACCATCGATAAGTATTTCAGCGTGGCGGCACAGGCACAAAACGACCTGAACGGTGACGGCACCATGGACGCCAAGGACCGCTATGGCACCACCGGTACCGTCAAGTCATTGCACAATATGTTCATCGTAGGTGCCGGTCTGAACTGGGTGGCACGAGACAAGGATGGGTTCCCGGTGTTCGAGCCGTCAACCGATGAAAAATTTGTTTCGTATGTGGAAAAGATCGTGAACACTGAGATCGCCGATCCTACCATTTACTATATGCCGTCAAACGGTATCCACTCCGAGGATTACCCGATCCGTTTCGAAGAGGGACAGGCCCTGTTCTTCACCTGCTGGCCGAAAAACTTCTTCAAGATCCGGGAAATGGAATACGAATTCGGCGTAGTGCCGGCACCGAAATATGACGAAGACCAGAGCCAGTACTATGCCAATATGGCAAACGGCGAATTCACCACGCTGCCACGTACCTACCGGGAAGACCGGCTGGAGAACATGGGGATCATCTTAGAGGCCATGAGCTTCTATACCCAGCAAAATGTGATCCCGGTGTACACCGACAAGGTGCTGGACCTGAAGGTGACACGGGACTATGAATCGGCAGAAATGCTGGATCTGGTGTTCGCCGGTGTGACCTATGACTTTGGCGTAAACGGCTGGGCTGCGGATGTCAGTGACAAGCTGATCACCAATATTTTCTATGCCAAGTCCACCGCCATCGTGTCGGAGCTGGTGGCCATCGAGCCTGTGATCCAGTCCAACATCGAAAAGCTGCGGGCAAGCGTAAAAGAAGTGCCGTAAAAAATGGACAATAAACCAAACCGATCCGGTACCAAAATGCTGGATCGGTTTTTTTGCGGCAAAAAGGATCCCCACAGTACAGCAATTTGTACCATGGGGAGCATATAGGTTATTCCACAATAAAGGTGGTGTCCGGCATCAGAGAGGGCAGTGCACAGAGCTGGACATCTCTGTCCAAATGCCGTACCGTCACCGATACCGGCGGAATGGGTTTGTAGATCCGCTCTGCCTCCGGAATGGACTTGTCACCGCTGTAGTCGTTGAATACAGTCAGTGGTCGGTCGCTGGGTGCATTCTCCACGATCTGCAGCCCGTCGATGGTCACATACTGAGGCAGATAGCAGGTGTAGCCAAAGTCGTGGTTTCCCGGATTGTGAGCCTCGAAAATGCTCCGGTTTTGTCCCAACGGATGCCAGGTGCAGTTCCGGATGATCATCTCACCGTTCCAGGAGCTGCCGTAGTCCACACGCAGATTCACCAGCGCATGGCCGTATGCTTCGGTGTCTTCCACCAGGAACGTGCCGTAGCCAATGGCGTTGAGACACTGCCAGCCCAGCACACACCGGCGCAGGGTACAGTTGGTCACACCCATGTGGGCATCGAACCGGGAGAAGTTGCAGTCCTCCAGCACCAGATCCCGGCAGAAATTGGTACCGATGAGCCCCCAATAGTGTCTGTCCATAATGTCTGTGGTCTGTGAGCAGCGAGCCAGGGTCACCGAGGAAGCATTGGACAGATTGATGTCGTAGGAGCCCATGTCCACCGGCTTCCCGGCAGCACCGATGGTGTTGTAGATGTAGTGGCCGGTGAACACACAGTCATGTACATACACCTGGGCACAGCAGGATACCGTCAAGAATCCGCTGTACGGCGCACCATGGTCGATCTCCCCGGTCACCAGATGGGTCACGCCGGATACCTCCACATGGCTGCGCTGGATCTGCAAATTCCGGACATAATAGTTGTACTCGGATTTGGCCTGGTTGGCAATGGTCGTAAACGTACCGCCGGTGATGGTCAGCAGCTCCGCATCTATGGGCAGCGCCGTGGCATCGGTCACCTCGTCAAAATCAAAGGCCACCGGAGAGGGCAGTGTCCCATCGGCACGCAGAATGAAGTTGTCCGTTCGTGCCGTGCCGTTGTTTTGGTTCAGACCCCAGCGGATGTAGTCCCGATGGTTGGCATTGCGCACCAACACATACAGGTCTTCGCCGGTGGGATTGGCAAGCGTGGTCTGTCCCTGCCGCAGTGATTCGATGGACAACGGGATCTCCGCACGCCGGCTGGTCACCTGAAAGACAGGCTTGCGTCGCGCTTCGAAATCCTGTCTTTCTATGATCCCACTGTCATCGATGATGAACCGGGCGCCGGTCCAGTCGGTACTGGTCTGGATCACTGCCGTACAGCCGTGACCACGGAGGTAGTACGTGGCACCTTCCTTGGCTTTCACCGGCAAAGACTTGGCATTTGCTTCGGCATGAGCCTTGACGATGGCAGGCAGATCGTCGGTCACGCCATCGCCCACAGCACCAAACATTTCATATGTAATATATTCCATAATACGACACCTCGTTATATGTGCGATAGATTCAAGCTTAATACAGACCCACAAAGGACAGCACCGGGCATACACGGGAGTCGGTGATCCGGATCCGTACTGTGTCGGTGGCCACAGGTGCAAACCGTTCGATCTTCTGGTAACCGATGGTGGTGCCGTGCGCGATCTCCCGATAGGAGCCGTCGGCCTCCTTCACATCGATGGCATAGGCTTCCACACGCTGGCTCATGGGAATGTGTTCCTTGATCACCACATGGCTGATGGTCTGAGGTGCATCCAGACGAATGGTCAGCGTCACAGCATTGTCCCCGTCAAAGGGCTTGTAGTAGCGGTCGTAGCTGTTTTCCAACAGTGCCTCAGGCAGATGATAGCCATCGTCCTTGTCCGCTGTGATGGTGGCGTTTTCGGCCAGGTTGTGGGCAAAGGTCTTGCGGATGTATGCACCCATTTCCCGGAGCCGCTGTACGTCCACTTCATGGAACAGTCCCCGTCTGTCCGGCGGAATGTTGAGTAGCAGCTTGGAGTTGCCACCCACGGTGCGATACCAAATGTCCAGCAGGGTCTCGGTGGAACGAACCTTGTCGTCTTCGGTGGCATGGTAGAACCAACCCGGACGGATGGAGGTATCGGTCTCGGCCGGCTTCCATTGCAGGGACAGCGCACCTTCCAAAAATTCCCGGCTGCCCAGATCACGCTGCATTTCGTTGATGGTCTTTTCCCGGAAGGAAGTGTCATCGCTTTGCTGGCTGTCCTTGGCTACGTCCTCGGGTGTGCCAAAGGCGGTGGGCAGCACGGACCATTCGCTGGGTCTGGTGTCCCCGGCTTCGTTGCCGCACCAACGCACGTCCGGTCCACAAACGGCAATGCAGGCATCGGGCTGCAGCTTCCGGATCAGGGCATAGTACCGCTCAAAGTCGTACACCTGCTTTTTGCCGTTGGGACCTTCTCCGCAGGCACCGTCAAACCATACAGTGAAAATGTCGCCGTAATTGGTCAGCAGTTCGGTGAGCTGATTGCAGAAGTAGTCGTTATATTCTTCTGTTCCGTAGAGCTTGCAGTTTCTGTCCCAGGGAGAGAGATACACGCCGAACTTGATCCCGCCACGGTGGCAGGCGTCGGACACTTCCTTGACTACGTCCCCTTTGCCGCCACGGAAGGGACTGTTCTTCACACAGTGCTCCGTGTAGGCAGAGGGCCACAGACAGAAGCCGTCGTGGTGCTTGCAGGTCAGGATCAGACCGCCGATCCCAGCCGCCTTCAGTGCATCGACCCACTGGTCCGCATCCAGCTCGGTGGGATCAAAAATGGATTCCGGTTCGGTGCCGTCACCCCATTCCTTATCCGTAAAGGTGTTCACGGTGAAGTGGGCAAAGGCGTAGAACTCCATCTGCTCCACGATCATCTGCCGGGGAGACGGATGGCACTTCACCAGCGTCTTGTCGTATTCAAAATTTGCGTACATAGTTTTCCTCCGAAAGTAGTGGGAGTGCGAAACAGATCACCGCTTCCGCAGCAGATATCTATCCAGCTTGTCCTTCATGTTGTCAGGCATTTCCCGCTTTACCGGACACTTTACGGCATTGGCCATCCGGTCTGCAAAGGCGCAGATGAAATCGGTGTCGGCCTGTACGTGTGCCGGCTTCATGACAGCCATGGTGTCGTAGGAATTGTGGATGGTGGCAACATTTCCGTTGGCGCTCCGGGCAAAGGATACAGCCGGCACTCCACGATCGGCAAAGGGCGTAGAGTCGCTGGAATAGATGTCCTGGTAGGTGTACGCCGTGAAGCCCTTTTCCAGTGCCAAATAAGAGATGTAGTGTACCAGCTCCATTTCGGAGGTGCAGCATACGATGAACTTGCCCATGATGGAGCCGATCATATCGATGTTGATATTCAGTGCGATCTTGGACAGCTCTCCTTCGTGGGCAGCTACATAGGCCTTGGAGCCCAAAAGCCCTCTTTCCTCACTGCCGCAGAACACGAACCGCAGGCCGTACCGATGGGGATGATCCTTGAAATAGTCCATGATCCCAAGAAGCCCAATGCAGCCGGACATATTGTCATAAGCACCCTGAGACAGGGAAGTGGAGTCGTAGTGTGCGGTGAACACGATGGTCTCGTCGATCTCACCGGGCATATCGGCGACTACATTGTGGGACTTGCCCATGTATTCGTCCTGTCGCAGAGTGATCTTCACGTGAGAAACGCCTTTTTCCACCAGCGCAATGGCAGACTTGGCATTGATGTTCACGCCGGGCAGCTTCTTGCCATCGGTGATGTAGGAGCGCAGCTCTCTCTGGTCGATGTCGTAGTCCGCATAGTTGGCGTTGCCATCGTAGGTGATGAAGCCAACAGCACCGGCCGCTACCAGATCCTTGTAGATCCAGGCACCCAGATAACCGTCGATCATCACGATCTTGTCCTTACATTGGGAGAGGGCATATTTGTCCGCATGGGGCAGGTACACAAGCTCGCCTTCCACCACACGACTGCCGGCATTCTTGTAGCCTTTGCAGGGGATCAGCTCTCCGTCGGCTTCCAGCGTAGCGGTGTGGATGTCTGCCATGTCTACCGAGAAGGATTCCAGCTTGGCTTCGATCCCCAGATCCACGCAGCACTGCTTCAGGTATTCGGCACAGCACAGCTCTTCCTTGCTGCCGCCGGTGCGTACATAGGCTGTATCGGTAAAGATCTTCTTGATTTGTTCAATCGTCATAATCATGTTCCTTTCTATGGGTAAGATGGTCATACCTTCTCCTATATTATACCGGAAAACTTCGGATATTACAACCGTATTTTTGAAAATTGCCACAATTTTGTGAAAAAATGTCTCTTTCTCTTGCATACCGGGGCACGATGTGATAAAATGAAGGAAGAAGAAAACCGGAAGATTCCGATCGATCTTTGCCACGTTTCCACGATACATCGTATAGCATCAACCTATGTGAGGTCATTATGCCAGAATATATTTTATCCATGCCCATTCCGGAGGGAACGCCTACCGGTCAGACTATGTTTCAGGTGCAGGCAGATACCACGCCGGTCGCCCTGTATGCGGATACCACCTATTGGGGTGGTAACGTCAACTTTGGCGTCTTTGCGCTGTTGCCGGGTCGTCATACCCAGGTGACTGTTACCCCATCCTTTTCCTTTCGTTCGGTGAAGCTGTTGCCGGAGATACTGGGCATCACACCCCAGGTCACAAATGGCGTGATCCGATTCACCACACCGACCCATCCGACAAAGATCACCTTGGTGTTCGACGACCAATATATGTCCGGCCACGTGCTGCACCTGTTTGTGAATGCCATTAAGGAAGCACCGGTGGAGGAAGAGGGCCGAACGCTGCTGACCTTCCCGGCAGGCTTTCACGATGTGCGGACGGAGGAAGGGTATGCCATGCCGGTGGGAGACGATACCACAGTCTACCTGGCACCGGGAGCTGTGCTGTACGGTGGTCTGCGGCTGGCCGGCAAGAACATTCGGCTTTGCGGCAGCGGTATGATCCTGACCGACCGGGTCTGCCGCAGCATTTCACTGGATGCCATCGAATGTGAGAACCTGACCATCGAAGACGTCATCGTCCATTCTCACGCACGCAACGGCTGGAATGTGCATTTGTATTTGTGTGCCGATGTGCAGGTGGACAATCTGAAGGTGCTGTCCACCACCTATGCCTGCACCGATGGCATCGACATTTCCAACGGACGAAATGTACAGATCCGAAACAGCTTTGTCCGTTCCTGTGACGACAGCATCTCCATCAAAGCCTTCCGACCGGAGCTGCCCTGTGAAAACATCCATCTATCCCATATGATCCTGTGGAACGACTGCAACAATTCCATGGTGGTGGGGGAGGAGAGCAAGGCAAGCTACTACAAGAATATTTCCTTCACCGACATTGACGTGCTGTTTTCCTATGACGATCCCCAGTATCACGAACAATTGGACGAGCGTGCGGTCATGGGTATTGTATTGCTGGACGGCGTGGAATGTCGGGATATTCTCTGGGAGAACGTGCGGATCCACAAATGTGAGCGCCTGTGCTGTATGGTGTTCCGGGACAATTTTTGGTTTGGTACCGTCAAGGGTGACCAGAGCAAACCGGGCGTGATCGACGGCGTGACCCTGCGGAACATCCGTGTCTTCTGCAACAGCGGCAGCAAGATCGCCAACCAGATCCTACTCGAAGGCTATGACGAAACCAAAAAGGTACAAAACGTCAGCATACAGCTCTGCCAGATCATGGGCGTAGAGATCGATGAGACCTACACAAAGCTGGTGAAGAACGCATTTGTTGGGAATATTGCTGTATCGAAGACGCTGTTATGAGGGGAACAAAAAACAAAAAATTATGTATAGAGTATCAAAAGGAGTAACACAGAACATATGTTGAAAACCAAAATTATATGCACCATGGGTCCGGCTTCCAATTCGTCGGAGATGATCGAAAAAATGATCAAGGCCGGTATGAACGTTGCCCGACTGAATTTTTCGCATGGGAATTACGAAGATCATGCTGCCGTTATCGCACGTCTGAAGGCTGCACGGAAAAAGCTGCAGGTGCCGTTGGCGATCCTGTTGGATACCAAGGGACCGGAAATTCGGCTGAAGCAGTTCCAGAATGGTACCGCCGAGCTGGAGACAGGTGCCGACTTCACACTGTATGCGGACGCCACCGAACGACTGGGTGACTGCCATGGTGTCTCCGTTACTTATGCGGACCTGCCCAAGGAACTCAAGCCCGGTGACGCTGTGCTACTGGACGACGGCAATATCGAGCTGGAAGTGGTGTCCTGCGGCGAAACAGAAGTGCGCTGTACTATCACCGCCGGTGGTACCATCAAAAATGGCAAGGGCGTGAACCTGCCCGGCGTACATCTGGATATGCCACACCTGAGCGATAAAGATAAGGAAGACTTGATCTTTGGCATCGAACATGACGTGGATCTGGTGGCAGCCTCCTTCATCCGTTCCAAGGACGATGTGATCGGTATGCGGAAATTTCTCGACTACAACGGCGGTCACGATATCAAGATCATCTCCAAGATCGAGAATTTGGAAGGCGTGGAGAACTTCTCCGAAATCTTAGACTATTCCGACGGCATCATGGTGGCCAGAGGAGACATGGGCGTGGAGGTGGCATTCGAGCGACTGCCCGGTCTGCAAAAGCGGTTTATCAAGGAATGCTACCAGAGCGGCAAAATGGTCATCACCGCCACCCAGATGCTGGAATCCATGATTTCCCATCCCAATCCCACCAGAGCCGAGATCTCCGACGTAGCCAACGCCGTGTTCGACGGTACCTCTGCCATCATGCTGTCCGGGGAGACCGCTGTGGGGCAGTATCCGCTGCGTGCCGTCCGTGCCATGGCAAGGATCGCAGAACAGGCCGAACGGGACGCCGCCGAAATGGGCGCCTACGACCAGATGCATTACGATGTGGACTTCGATGATTTCACAAATGCCGTGTGCGATGCAGCCTGCATCATGGCAAAGGATATCCAGGCCGCTGCCATCATCACCCTGACCAACTCCGGCAGAAGCGCCCGCCGTATGTCCAAGTTCCGTCCGGCACAGCCTGTAGTGGCCGCTACCCCCAAAGAAAAGACCTTCCACCAGCTGGCACTGTCCTGGGGCGTATATCCGGTGCTGGCACGGATCCAGGAGAACCAGGAGGAGCTGTTCCGCCACGCCATCGACTGCGCCAAGCAGATCGACATCGTATCGGAAGGGGATCGTGTGGTCATTTGCGCCGGCGTACCTGTCGGCGGTACCACCAATACCCTGAAGGTGGAAGTGATCGCCGGAAGAGAGTGAACGATATGGAGCAGATCAAAATACAACCACCCCAGATCGTGGAGCGTGTGCTGAACGTGCTCCATGAGGCCGGGTACGAAGCATACATCGTCGGCGGCTGCGTACGAGATCACCTGATGGGACGTACACCGGGCGATTACGACGTGACCACCGCCGCATTGCCGGAGCAGACCATCGCTGTCTTCCACAAATATGCAGAGGACACCGGGCACTACTGCCGCATCGTGGAGACCGGTCTGAAGCATGGCACAGTCACCATCGTCATGCCCCAGCCGGACGGCGAGTTCTACGGCGTAGAGGTCACCACGTTCCGCATCGATGGCGAATATACCGACAACCGCCATCCCAAGGAAGTGACCTTCACCCTCTCCTTGGCAAAGGATATGGCAAGACGGGATTTCACCATCAACGCCATGGCGTACAGCGAGGAAGACGGTGTCATCGACCTGTATGAAGGTCAAGAGGATCTGGCGAACCGGACGATCCGCTGTGTGGGAGAAGCACGCCGCCGGTTCCAGGAGGACGGACT
The DNA here is from genome assembly GCA_964623635.1 of uncultured Ruminococcus sp. Taxonomy (GTDB): domain Bacteria; phylum Bacillota; class Clostridia; order Oscillospirales; family CAG-272; genus UMGS1696. Next base: position 50,535 of record CAZUUA010000004.1, on the reverse strand, counting down.
GCGGATCCTGCGAGCCATGCGATTTGCCGCCGTGCTGGACTTTACACCCTGCGATACCGATGGCGCACCCTATGTACCGGATGCGGCAAAGAATACGACCAATGACAGCTCCCCTTCGACCCATGCGGCCATCCACCAGATGCAGGATCTGCTGTGTGGTATTTCCCGTGAGCGCATCTATATGGAGCTGACCAAGCTGCTGTGCGGTGTGGCAGCTGACCGGATCCTGCGTACCTACCCGGACGTGATCATGACAGCACTGCCTATGCTGCAGTCGCCGGAGCAGATCCGGATCGCCGCAGATGCCATCCAAAGACTCCTGGAAGGGGAAAGAGCCACCGGTGTTCGCTTGTCACCGGAAGGACGATATGCACTTTTGTTTGCGGATTGTACGGAAGAAGAAATGCAGGAAGCGGTGGCGAGCCTGAAAATGTCCCGTGTCAACCGCAAGCAGGTGATCCGCTTCTGGGAACACCGGGACCTGTTGCCACAGACCACAGAGGATCCCCAGTACACCTGGCGCACCATGGCAGGCTGTATGCAGAACTATGGGAAACGCCGATTCGATTTTTGCCGGGAGCAGGCACTGTTTCTGTACGCCAAAGCACAGATCACCGCCGAGGTGCGTGACCGGATGCTGACTGCCATCGAGGAACTGGAAGCCAAGGATCCCTGCTGTACACTGGCCGATCTGGCGGTGAACGGCATGGATATCAAAGGCATCGGCATCACCAAAGCCACCGTGGGGATCGCACTGTCCGCACTGTTGGAAGAGGTGCTCCACGAACGACTGCCCAACGATAAGGAAGTACTGCTGGGTAGAGCTAAGGCGCTGCAGGGAATAGCTCTGGTACCGACGCCGGGAAAAAAGCGCCGAAACAAGAAAAAGAAAAAACCTGTGACACAGGACAATGGGGAAAGCCATGACGAGTGAGAGCCAATGTGAAAGCTGCGTGTGGTACGACACAGATCCGTATACCGGTGAAATGGTGTGCGGTATGGATATGGACGAAGACGAACGTCTGCGCCTGATGCAGGAAAAGACCCAACACAAGGGCTGCCCGTACTATCGGTATTACAACGAATATAAATCCGTGCAGCGACAAAATTAACCAAAAGAAAAAAGCAGGCGCTGAGCTTGGTTATATACCCATCTTTGGGTACATAGCAGCAGCACCTGCTTTTTTATAGATTTACAAGTGTAGAGAAAACCGACAGCCGTAGGGCATTATTTTTCTAAAAGCTCCATGCAGACCACAAAGGTGTTCCCCTCAAATGCATATGGCGAAGAACCGTATCCGCTGGCGCAGAACAGGTGGGTCGGCTTGCCATGTTCATCGAACAGCAGGGAAGGCCGTTCCAGATTTCCCTGTACCGAGGTATGACCGTCGGCCCACTGCACCGTCCGAGAGTAGATCTTAGGCTGGGGTGCGATCTCGAAATCCATGCAGTCGTCGCTTTCCGCATAGAAGCCACTGCCCCATTCGCCGGTGATCCCAAAGGAGCCATGCTTCACGTCATCCTTGGCGATCAGGCAGAATTTCTTCCGTTCTGCATCGTACCAGATGAAGGGATCCTCAATGTGAAAATCCTCGTCCTCAAACTGCAGGATCGGCTTGTCCGACAGACGGCGAAATTCTCCATCCGGCCGGTCTGCCACAGCGATACCCAGCTTCAAGGGCTTGCCGGAGCTTTGGCGGGATTTGTAGATCATGTAGGTGGTCCCGTCCGGCAGAATGGCAACCGAGGGGTTGGTGGTGACGGTGCAGTCCCAATAGGAGCAGTCACGAGGCTCCAAGAGCGGTGTGTCCCGGCGCATATAGGGACCTTCGATGGAATTCGCTACCCCCAGTCCGATCCGCTTCCGGTTCCAGGTCTCCAGCACGTAATCGCCGGGAATATCGCCTTCTTCCGGCACATCCCAGCTATAGGTGCAGCCCATGTGGTAGAGATAGAACTTGCCGTTCCAGGTCTTGATGCAGGTGTTGTGGGTGTTCATACCGTCAAAGTACTGTCGTCCACGTCTAGGCAGCACCACCTGGGCAAAGGTATAGGGTCCCTCCGGCCTGTCCGAAACGGAGCGAATGATCTCACTGCGGAACAGCCAGTTGGCACCAAATCCGTATTTCTTCGGCCAACGGGACGAAAACATATGGTACTTCCCATCTACTTTCAGCACCGAGCAGTCCCAGACATAGTAGTCCTCCAGCTCCAGTGCCTTTACCGCATTGCCCACGGTGTATCCAAAATTCTGTGTCATAACGTCTCACTTTCTCCGGTCACAAGGTATGCCGGGTCTTGTATGGTCCTATGAGCATTATACCAGCTTTCGGGAAAAATGTCAACCGCTTTCGATTTTTTCTCCATATAGTTGACAGATACCAATGAAAGGTGGTATAATGTATGCATCAAGTTTATATGCAACAAGGAAATGACATGAGATCCAAAACCAAATTGAACCTACCCATGATCGGCGTGATCCTGACTTTAGCCTGGCCCACCATGCTGGAGCAGCTCATGCAGACCGCCGTACAGTATATCGACACCGCCATGGTAGGCGCCCTTGGACTGCAGGCTACCGCAGCTGTTGGCGCTACCACCACCGTGAGCTGGCTCATTGGCAGTACCATCTCTGCCACCAGTGTGGGCTTTCTTTCCTTCATCGCCAGGGCCTACGGTGCCAAGGACAGAGGAGCCGCTGCCCGTGCGGTGTCCCAAGCGGTGCTGGCGGTGCTGACCCTGGGAACGATCTTCACCATTTTGCCCCTGGTATTGGCTGGACAGATCCCGGCGTGGATGCAGGTGGACGAGGCCATCCGTGACACCGCCAGCCGCTATTTCTATATCCTGTATGTCCCCATGCTCCCACGTACCGCCAGCATCATCTTTGGTACCGTCCTGCGTGCTGCCGGAGACACCAAGACCCCCATGAAGGCAGGTGTGCTGGTCAACCTTACCAATGTGGTGCTGAACTTTCTCTTGATCTACGAGACCCGTACCATGAGCCTATTCGGCTATAGCTTTACCATGCCCGGTGCCGGTTGGGGCGTCATCGGTGCAGCGGTCGCCAGTGCCATTGCCTATACCGTCGGCGGCATACGGATCACCATGGTGCTGTGGAAGCATCCCATGGTCTCGCCAAAGGGCCAGAAGCTGAAGCCGGACAAAGAGATCCTCATTCCCTGTATGAAGATCGCACTGCCCAATATGTTCCAGCGGATCGGCACCTCTCTGGGCTACGTGGTGTTCGCCGCCATGATCAACTCCTTAGGCGACGTATCCACCGCTGCCCATACCATCGCCAATACCGTGGAATCCGCTTTCTATATCCCCGGCTACGGTATGCAGACTGCCGCCGCTACCTTGGCCGGTAACGCATACGGCGAAGGAGACAAAGATAAAATGAACGAGCTTGCCCGGATGTTCATTCCCATCGAGATCGGATTGATGATCTTCTCCGGTGGCTGTCTGTTCCTTTTGGCACCCAGCCTGATGCACCTGTTCTCCAAGGATCCGGAGGTCATTCGCCTGGGCAGTACGATCCTGCGCATGGTGGCGGTGTCCGAACCCTTCTACGGTTTCTCCATCATATTGGAGGGAATGCTGCAGGGCGTCGGCAATACCAAAAAACCGTTTCTGTACAACATCGTCGGAATGTGGGGCATCCGCATCGTGGGCACCTTTATCTGTACCCAGCTATTGCACATGACGCTGGTCTCTGCCTGGGCGTGCATGGTGCTGCACAATCTACTCATCTTCGTACTATATTGCATTTGCTATATCCGTAAACAATGGAATCCACTGGAAGTGGGCTGCCCGGAAAAAGCAGACTGACATCCACCGGAACCAATACCGAAATGGAGGAAAACATGAAAGAAGTACATCTCATCTGCAATGCCCATCTGGATCCCATCTGGCAGTGGGAATGGGAAGAAGGCGCCGCTGCCGCATTGTCCACCTTCCGGGCTGCCGCAGATCTGGCCGACCAGTTCGACTACATCTTCTGCCACAACGAGGTGACACTGTATAAGTACATCGAAGAATACGCACCGACCCTGTTTGCCCGCATCAAGGAGCTGATCCGGATCGGCAAATGGCACATCATGGGCGGTTGGTATCTCCAGCCGGACTGCAATATGCCCTGTGGCGAAAGCTTTGTCCGGCAGATCCAGGTGGGTCACCGGTACTTTATGGAAAAGTTCGGTGTGAACCCCACCACCGCCATCAACTTTGATGCTTTCGGTCACACCAGAGGACTGGTGCAGATCTTGCAAAAGTGCGGCCAGGACAGCCTGATCCTGACCCGTCCCGGCAACGATCCCACACCTGCCGGTCAGTTCTGGTGGGAAGGCTTTGACGGCAGCCACATCAAGGTCAACGGTGTCCGACAGGGCTACAATACGCCTTTGGGTCACGCAGCCGAAGCCATCCGGGATAAGACAAACGGGCAGCCGGAGGACGTGATCTGCGTGCTGTGGGGCGTAGGCAACCATGGTGGCGGTCCTTCCCGAAAGGATCTGGCAGACATCCAAAAGCTGCAGGCCGAGGGTTCCATGGAGATCTTGCACTCCACACCGGAGACCTTCTTTGCCCGAATCGACCCCAAGGTGGTCCACGACAAGTCTCTGCGCACCGTCATGCCCGGCTGCTACACCTCTATGACCCAGATCAAGCGCAAGCACGCCGAGCTGGAGAACACCTTATTCATGGTGGAAAAGCTGTGCTCTGTTGCCGCCAACCGGGGTCTGATCGCCTACCCGGAAAAAGAGCTGGACGAAGTGGTGGAGGATCTGCTCAATGCCCAGTTCCACGATGTGTTACCCGGCACATCCATTCGTGCCGGAGAAGAGAACGGCCTTAGACTGCTGGACCATGGTCTGCTGATGCTGAACCGTCTCCGTGCCAGAGCGTATTTTGCCATGGCCAATGCCGAACCCAGCGCCGCCGAAGGAGAATATCCGGTGCTGGTGATGAACCCGAATCCGTACGAATGGGAGACCGAGATCTTTTGCGAATTCTCTTTGGCAGACCAGAACTGGTCGGACAGCGAAGCCTACTATCCCCGTGTGCTGGATACGGATGGCAACGAGATCCCGGCACAGCTGGTCAAGGAGGAAAGCAACCTGAATCTGGACTGGCGCAAGCGTGTCTGCTTTAGAGCCAAGCTGGCACCGCTGACCCTGACCCGCTTCTCCGTGTATATGGAAAAACAGCCGAAGAAGATCAACGTGTACGACAGCGGCAGCGATGTGATCGTGGACCTGCCGGGTATCGGCAAGCACGTGGAGATCGACGGCAAGACAGGGCTTTTGCGCTCGTACCGGATTGGCGGCAAAGAATATATCGATGGCACCAAAGGCGGCGCTTTCCAGCCGGTGTTCTACAAGGACAATCCGGACCCCTGGGGCATGGGGGCCTTCCAGCTCACCGCCATGGGAACGGATCCCACACCCTTTGCCCTGATGGCAGAGCCGGACGGTATGTTCAAGGGAATGCGGCCCATCCAGGTCATCGAAGACGGGGATATTTACACCGGTGTGGAATGCTTCTTCCGCTGCGAAAACACCAGAATCCGTGTGGAATACGACATTTATAAAAACACCGATGCCGTAGATGTAAAGGTGGATGTGTTCCTTGCCGACAACGACCGTATGCTGAAGCTGTCCCTGCCCCTGACCGCATGTGGCACTTACATCGGTCAGACTGCCTTTGGTACCGAGCCGCTGTACATGGATGGCAGAGAATGCGTGGCACAGCGTTTCGTGGCACTGCGAGACGGTGAAAACTGCATCGCACTGCTGAACCAGGGTACCTATGGCTCCTCGTATAAGGATGGCGTGCTGTCCATGTCCCTGGTGCGCGGCGTGTCCTATTGTGCCCATCCCATCGGCGATCGTCCTGTCCTTCCGGCTGACCGGTACGTGAAGAAGATCGACATGGGCGAGCGTAACTTCACCTTCCGTCTGACAGCAGCCCCGGAGGAAACCTTAGAACGGCTGGCACTGGAATATAACGTTCCGGCCTATGCCTGCAACGTGTTCCCACTGGGCGAAAAGGGAACGACCACACCCTTCACCCTGTCCGTGGCAGACAAGAACATCGTGCTTGTGACCATGAAGAAGGCGGCAGAGGGCAGTGGCTACCTGATCCGACTGCTGAACAACTGGTCGGATAGCAAGCAAACGACCCTGACCGTGTGCGGTACAGTACTGCCGTTGACCTTTGGCAGATACGAAGTGAAGACGATCCGGTGGGAAGATGGCAAATTGACGGAAATTCCGGCTCTTGAGATATGAATATTTTATCAGGATTTTTTCCGGGAAAATACAGACAAAACGGCAATTTTGTGGTATAATACTGACGTAAGGCAAACCCTATCAATCTTCTACGATATATAAAGGAGTAAGCATATGAAAAAGATTTATACCGGTAAGACCAAGGACGTATACGCACTGGACAACGGTAACGTCATGCTCAAGTTCAAGGATGACTGCACAGGCAAGGACGGCGTATTCGATCCGGGTGAAAATTCCGTAGGCCTGACCATCGAAGGGATCGGCAAGGCCAATTTGCAGACCTCCGTTTATTACTTTGAAAAGCTGAAGGCAGCCGGCATCAAGACCCACTATGTCAGCGCTGATGTAGAAAACGCCACCATGGAAGTGCTGCCGGCCACCGTATTCGGTCACGGTCTGGAAGTGATCTGCCGTCTGGTTGCTACCGGTTCCTTCATCCGCAGATACGGCGAATACATGGAAAACGGTACCAGACTGGAAGGCGGCTACGTAGAATGCACCTTCAAGAACGACGAAAAGGGTGACCCGCTGGTGACCTGCGAAGGTCTGGCCGCACTGGGCATCATGACCCCTGCCATGTTCGATAGCATGAAGGAACAGACCCTGAAGATCACCAAGATCGTAGCAGACGACCTCAAGACCATCGGTCTGGATCTGTGGGACATCAAGTTTGAATTCGGCTACAACAACGGCGAAGTGATCCTGATCGACGAGATCGCCTCCGGCAACATGAGAGTCTACAAGGGTGACACCATCGTAGAACCTGTGGAGCTGACCAAGCTGATCCTGAACAGATAAGAACCCATAAACCCAACAGAAAAAAGCAGTCACCCAAAATGGCTGCTTTTTCTGCACAGGCGCTTCCGGTATAGAAAAACACCGCCTGTCGTGTTTTCCTACAGACGGTGCTTTGATGACCAAAAGTTATTTGGTTTTCTTGCTTTTCCGCAGGAAGAACAGGACATACAACACAGCGAGTACTGTGAAGAGCACCGCAATGGCCGACACCACCTGCTGCGCATATAGATGCATACCAAGGAATATATTGCCGTTTTCCTGAATGTACGACACCAGCCGGGACACGACCACAGTGGTCAGGAATCCCACGAAGCCGGATACTGCCTGAGACAGTGCCAGCGCATTGGAACGCATATCCGTCTTCACCAGATCGAACACTAAATTGGTCAGCGCACTGTTGATACCACCCATGGCAACGGCGTACAGCGCATAGTACAGGGTGTAGAACACACGGCCATTCTCCGGCACTGTGAATACGTTCACCAGGAATCCGACACCGGCGATCCCCAGACAAATGCTCACCATGGATGCAAAGGAATTTTTGTCCGCAAACTTTCCCCAAAAGGTGGAGACACTGGCCCGCACCAGGCTGTACACGATACTGAGAATGGACACGAACTGCAGACTGAAGCCCAACTCCTTGATGCAGTAGGTGCCGTAGAAGGGCGTGGCAGCACTGCTGGCGATATACCACAGCACAAACAGGATCGTCACCTTCACCACATTTTTGTCCTGCAGCGCCAAGAGCATCTCCCAGATGGGATTTCGCTGCACCGGTTCTTCGTCAGCCGGGATCTCCACGGAAAACGCCATGGTCAGCGTATGCAGCACCATCAGCACGAACACGGTGATCCCACACAGCACAAAGGCGGTTTCGATCCGCCCCACATCCTGATAATGGTCGATGAGCGTGCCCATGCCGAAGGAGAAGACCATGCCGGACAGCAGCGATACGATCTCCTTATAGGAGGTAAAGACCCCACGCTTTCCGTCTTCCACCAGCGACATGAGCCAGCTGATCTTCAACGGATGGACGCAGTTGTAGATCAGATACGCCAGAAATATTGCTGCGATAAACAGTGCGATCTTCACCTGCTTGCCGGTACCAGACAAAGGAATGATGTATAGCAGCAGAAACAGCAGCTGGTTCACCACGGACAGAGACGTGACGATGGTCTTGACCCGGCGCCGCTTGAGAAATACGGAGAACAGCTGGAAGATGCAGCCCAGGGAGATAAAGGAAGACAGGATCCCGGTAAGACCGTCGGACATCCCTAGGTGGGAGGTTAGCGTTGCCAGATAGGAACCGGCAAACAAGATGGATATGAAATATTCCAGAGCAGCCTCGATGATGTAGAGTATCCGACTGCGCTGCAGGGCTTTTTCGTTCATGATGGATCACCTCATATACGTCAGAATACGATCGACCCTATTATAACAGAAACAGACACCATTTGCAAGAGCCTGACCAAAAACGACTGCGCCGGAGCGGTGGAAATTGCAATTTTTCCCGTCAGGCAAAACTCGTTTGAAAATACAGATGCTTGAAAAAGAAAGGAAGACATATGAAAACGTGTATCATTGAAGCCCACAGAGGCGTGGGTACCGATTGCCCGGAAGAGACGCTCACTGCATTTCGTGCCGCCATTGCGCAGGGCTACGGTATGATCGAGCTGGATACCAAATTCACAAAGGACGACCGCTGTGTCCTGCTGCACGACGGCACGGTCAACCGCACCGGACGCCTGAGAGACGGCTCCAAACTGCCCCAGGAAAAGCACATCGCCGACATGACCTTAGCCGAAGCGGAGGAGCTGGACTTTGGTATCTGGAAGGATCCGGTGTTTACCGGCGAAAAGATCGCTACGCTGGAGCAGGCACTGACGCTGGCCATGGGTGCGGCGATCCCCCTGAAATTTGACAACGTGCTTTGGTCCCATACCGAAGCACAGCAGCAGATCTTCTTCGATACCATCAAAGCGATGGGTGCGGAATACATCACCGAGATCACCTGCAGCAGCGCAGCCCAGATCCGGAAGGCATTGGCACAGCTGCCCGGCATCCAGATCCACTACGATGGTCCCGTGTCGCCGGAACGGATGGCAGAGGTAGCCGCCGTGGTGCCCAAGGAACAGCTGACCACCTGGATCCGGTTCGACAACAAGATCACCGCCTGGTGTAAGAATCCGGCAGTCAACGCAGAAAACGCAGCGCTGGTGAAGCAGTACGGCAAGCTGGGCGTGTGGCTCATCACCCAGGAAGACGAAATGCAGACCGCTGTGGAAGCCTATGGTGCCGACATCATCGAGACCGATGGCACCCTGAAGCCGTAAACGAACAGTCAAAAGCCTTTTCCAAAATCCGGAGAAGGCTTTTTGATTTTTACGCACTTTTTCATTTTTGCGCAATTGTGGTTTGACATATCATGCAATGTGTGCTATAATGTAAGAGAATATATCTCTCAGGCGTATGGAACAAAATAGACTGGTACAGGTCCTAGGCAGCAGCGATAGCGCAGGTGCCAAAGCGTACAAGACCGGACAGGGCAGGAGAATCACAATGCAGAAAACCATAGAGATCACAAGTAGCGAGATCACAGCACGGCTGTTTGGCAGCTACGATAAAAATACAGCACGGATCGAGGAGGCCTTCGGTGTGCGGATCAGCAACCGGCAATCCATCAGCGACATAGGCGACACGATCCTCATCGACGGCGAACCGGAAGCCGTACAGCAGGCGGCAGATTGCCTGAACTATCTCAAACGCATCCTGTCTCTGGGCAGTGAGATCACCGACCAGAACGTGGACTACGTCATCGGCATGGTCAAGGACGGCAAGCTGGAAGAGCTGGCTGCCTTTGACGAGGACTGCTTTTTGGTCACGGTAAAAGGCAAGCCCATCAAGGCAAAGACCCTTGGTCAAAAGCGGTACGTGGACGCCATCCGCAAAAATACCGTGGTGCTGGGCGTCGGACCTGCCGGTACCGGGAAGACTTATCTGGCCGTAGCCATGGCGGTCAAGGCACTGAAAAACCACGAGGTCAGCCGGATCATTCTGACCAGACCTGCCGTGGAAGCCGGGGAACGTCTCGGTTTCCTGCCGGGAGACCTGCAGAGTAAGATCGATCCCTACCTGCGTCCCTTGTACGATGCATTATACGAAATGTTGGGACCGGAGAACTGCGCAAGACTCATTGAAAAAATGACCATCGAGATCGCACCGCTGGCCTATATGCGTGGCAGGACCCTGGACGATGCGTTCATCATTCTGGACGAAGCACAGAATACCACACCGGAGCAGATGAAGATGTTTTTGACCCGACTGGGCAACGGCTCCAAGATCGTGGTAACCGGCGACCTGACCCAGACCGACCTGCCTTACGGTCAAAAGAGCGGTCTGGCAGCAGCGGTACACATTCTGGAAGGCATCGAGGATATCGCCATCCACCAGTTCACCGAACGGGACGTGGTGCGGCACAGACTGGTGCAGAAGATCATTCTGGCTTATGATAAATACGACAGAGAGCGTGCAGTCAAGGCGAACGAACGCAAAGAACGGGAAAGAAAACAGTTCACACCTGCCCGGCGTATGGGACAGGACAGACGATAATGGGTAAGACAATATGAAAATACAGATCGACTGGTCCAATGACCAAGTGCAATACAAGGTCGACTTTCTGCTGCGGCATCGACTGAAAAAAGCTGTACGTGCCGCACTGACCTATGAAAGATTTACCAGAGACGTGCGTGTGTCCATCACCTTCACCGACAACGAAGGCATCCGCAAGCTCAATCGGGAATACCGGGAAAAGGATACTGCCACCGATGTGCTGTCCTTTCCCATGTATTCCTGGGAAGACGATGACCAGCCGGAGCCGGATATGGCCGTGGAGCTGGGAGACATCGTCCTCTCTCTGGAACGAGCCGATGCACAGGCCAAGGAGTACGGCCATAGCTTCCAGCGAGAGACAGCATTTCTGACGGTGCATTCGGTGCTGCATCTGCTGGGCTACGACCACGAAAGAAGCGAAGAAGAAGAAAAAGATATGTTCCGCAGACAGGAAGAGATCATGATCAAACTGGGTCTGCCCCGGAACGAAAGGAAATGATTATGGAAGCTAAAAATACAAAAACCGCCTTTATCGCCATCGTAGGCAGACCCAATGTGGGTAAATCTACCTTGATGAACCACCTGCTGGGAGAAAAGATCGCTATCGTATCCTCCAAGCCTCAGACCACCCGGAACCGGATCATGGGCGTGCTGACAAAAGACGAAAAGCAGTTCGTGTTTTTCGATACCCCCGGCGTGCACAAATCCAAGAATAAGCTGGGCGACTTTATGATGAAGTCCGTCCGTTCCTCTGTGGGTGCTGCCGATGCCGTGATCCTCATCGCCGACGCCGGTCATCCTGCCGGAGACATCGAGCTGCAGCTGATCGAGCAGATCAAAAAGAGCGAGCTGCCGTCCATGCTGGTGCTGAACAAGATCGACCTGATCGGCAGGGAAAAACTGGCAGAGACCATCGCCGGGTATGCAGCGCTCCATAGCTTCGATGCCGTTGTGCCCACCTGCGCCGAGTCCGGTAAGAACGTAGACGCCGTGCTGCAGGAAGCAGAGCAGTTTTTGTACGAAGGCGAGTGGATGTTTGCTTCCGATACCCTGACCGACCAGCCGGAAAAGCAGATCGCCGCCGAGATCATCCGGGAAAAGCTGCTGCGTACCCTGTCGGAGGAAGTGCCCCACGGTACGGCTGTCATGATCGAGGAGTTCACGGAAGAAGAAAATATGCTGCGGATCCGGGCAGAGATCTTCTGCGAGAAAACATCTCACAAGGGCATCATCGTGGGCAAAGGCGGCGAGACGCTGAAAAAGATCGGCACCTATGCCCGTACCGATATGGAAGCCTTCTTTGGCGTCAAGGTGTATTTGAACCTGTGGGTCAAGGTCAAGGAAAACTGGCGAGATTCGGATATGGCGCTGAACAATTTCGGCTATAACAAAAAGGAAATCGACACCTGAGGAGGCGCAGGCATGGAACGGCTGGAGGTAAACGGACTGGTGGTCCGGGAGACCATCACCAGGGATTCGGATGAGCTGCTGAACATCCTGACAGCAGATCACGGGAAGATCGTTATCGCCGGACGTGGTGTGCGAAGCCTGCGCAATCCTCATGCAGCCACCGTACAGCTTTTTGCCTACAGTACGCTGCTTTTGGACAAGCCGAAAAACTACTACTACATTCGAGATTCCTTCTATATCGAAAATTTTGAGAAGATCCGCTACGATGTGGAGAAGCTGGCGTTGGCCACATATATGTGCGATATCGCGGCAGAATTTGCGCTGGAAGACGAGCCTAACCCGACGCTCATGCAGCTCATCCTCAACGCACTGTACGCCCTTGCCTATCGAGATGACATTCCGGCCGCCAAGATCAAGGCTGCCTATGAGCTGCGTGTGATCAGCGAAGAAGGCTTTGCACCGGAGATACGTACCTGCGGCCTGTGTCGGGAACCACTGCAGGATGGCGGTTACCTGGATGTGATGAATGGTCGTGTGCTGTGTAAGACCTGCCAGGAGCAATACGTGCATTCCGCTGCCTACGCCATGGACGACACCACCGCCAAGATCCACGTGCGCCTGACCCCGGCTGCCCTGCTTGCTATGCAGTATATCATAGTGGCACCCCCAAAACGGCTCCTGTCCTTTCAGCTGGACAAAAGCGACCTGGCGGTGCTTGGCGTGGCGTGTGAGCGGTACTTTCTCAACCATGTGGAACACAGCTATTCATCGTTAGAATATTATCATTCGCTGCAGAAATTCCATCTGTAGGAATGGCAAATGAGGAAACCTGAAATGAATCAAAAAGCGATCTATATATTGGAATTTGAAAAGATCCGGGAAATGCTGGCGGACTGTGCCCATACAGAAGGGGCCAAGGAGCTGGCACTGCACCTGCAGCCGTCCTCGGATATCGTAAAGGTACAGAAGATGCAGCAGCGCACCACCGATGCCAAAAAGCTGGTGGGTCTCAAGGGACAGCCTTCCTTTGGCACCATCAAGGACATCCGACCGTCCATCGAACGAGCCGAAAAGGATGCCATGCTGTCCATGCGGGAGCTGCTGGACTGTGCTGCCGTCCTGCGCTGTGCCCGTACCCTGACCGACTATCGCCAGGGTGAACGCACGCCGGAGACCTCACTGGACGAGATCTTTGACCGCCTGCTCCCCAATCGTCTGCTGGAAGAAAAGATCACCCGCTCCATTGTGGCAGAGGATTTCATGGCAGACGAAGCAAGCCCGGAGCTGTCCGACATCCGACGCAAGATCCGGCAGGTCAACGGCAAGATCAAGGATACCCTGCAGCAGTACGTCAGCGGTCAGTCCAAGTATCTGCAGGAGAACATCGTCACCTCCCGCGGTGGCCGATACGTGATCCCGGTGAAAGCCGAATATCGCAACGAGGTCAAGGGCCTGATCCACGACACCTCTCAGTCCGGCGCCACCTTGTTCATCGAACCCATGGCCGTGGTGGAAGCCAACAACGAGCTGCGTACCCTGGAAAGCCGGGAAGCCCACGAGATCGAACGGATCCTGCGAGACCTGTCTGCCGGTGTGGCGGTGTCCGGCCATGCACTGGAGCTGAACTATCTCAACATCAACGAAATGGCGTTCCTGTTCGCCTGTGCGGATCTGTCCTACAAAATGGATGCATCCCCGGCCCAGATATCCCATAAGCAGGAGATCACCCTGTACAAGGCAAGACATCCTCTGCTGGATAAATCCAAAGTGGTGCCCATCACCGTGAACCTGGGAGAGGGACAGCAGATGCTGGTGATCACCGGTCCCAACACCGGTGGTAAGACCGTCACCCTGAAGACCATTGGGCTTTTTACCATGATGACCCAGGCCGGGCTGCACATTCCGGCAGAGGACACGTCCCGGATCGGCATCTTCGACGAGATCTTTTCCGACATCGGCGACGAGCAGAGCATTGAACAGTCCCTGTCCACCTTCTCGTCTCACATGAAGGGTATCGTTCCCATCATCGAGACCATGACCGAACGCTCCTTGATCCTGTTCGATGAGCTGGGCGCCGGTACAGACCCGGTAGAAGGTGCGGCACTGGCTATGTCCATTCTGGAAGAGGTGCGGCAGTCTGGTGCCCTGTGTGCAGCGACTACCCATTATGCGGAGCTGAAATCCTATGCCCTGGAGACCGAAGGTGTGTGCAATGCCTCCTGCGAATTCGACGTTGCGACCCTGCGGCCTACCTATCGCCTGATCATCGGTACACCCGGCAAATCCAATGCCTTTGCCATTTCGGAAAAGCTGGGGCTGCCGGAAACCATCGTGAAACGGGCAGAGAATTTTGTAGACACCGGCTCCCGGAATTTTGAAGGCGTCATTGAAAAGCTGGAAGCTACCCGACATGAGCTGGAGACAGAAAAAGCAGAGGTCTCTCGCCTGAAACAGGAGTTCACCGCATACAAGAACAAGGCAGAAAAAGAGCTGGCCGATAAGGTGGGCAAGGCAGAAAAGGAAGCCGAAAAGATCCGCCAGAAGGCACAGGAGACCCTGGACGGTGCACGGATCACCAGCCAATATGTGTTTGACCAGCTGGAAGAGCTGAAGCGGCAGAAGGATGCAGCGGACCTGGCCGAGAAGATCGCCAGCGCCAAACGGGATGTGCGCAAGCGTGTCCGGGACTACGACGACCAGATGAACCCCGGCTGGGAGGTCGAAGAAGAGGAAGAGGACTACGTACCGGAGCGTCCTTTGCACAAAGGCGATGCGGTACGGCACCGGAACCTGGGTACCACCGGCGTGCTGCTGGATGAGCCGGACAAAAACGGCAACGTGACACTGCGTATGGGTGCCGTCAAGACCAGAGCCAACGTGAGCGACCTGCGCCTGCTAGACGAAGCCGAACAGAAAAAGCAGCAGCAGAAGAAGACCGGTGGCGGCGTGAAGACCTCTGTGTCCCGTTCCTTCAAGACCGAATGCGACGTCCGTGGCATGACCGGGGAAGAGGCCTGGTTCGTGGTGGACAAGTATCTGGACGAAGCCAAGGTGGTGAACATGAAAAGCGTCATGATCATCCACGGCAAGGGAACAGGTGCACTGCGAAATGCCCTGTGGAAGCAGTTCAAGAGCGATGGCCGCATTTCTTCCTTCCGTGCCGGACAGTACGGAGAAGGGGACTACGGCGTGACTGTTGTCGAACTGAAGTGATTTTTGGTACGCCCATCCACATTTTTTGACAAATTTTCGGCCGGGAACACGAAAAATTCATAAACTACCATTGCAAATTGCCGGGAATGATGGTATAATACCAGTAGATATGGAAATTTAGCGACAGATGCGTCCCATACAATCGCCGGTGTCGGTCGAAGAACGTGGTACAGGAGATGCGCTGTCGAAGAATAACTTAGGAGAATCGTATGGCAAAATTTAAGCTCAGTGCATTTTCAGATGAATATGCCAAGGAACTGGACAGCCAGATCGAAGGACTGGTGAAGAACAAGGTCAGAATGACAGAGCTGCGTGGTGTGGACGGGATCAACGTATCCGACCTGACACCCATGCAGGCGATGAACGTGAAGAGTAAGCTGGATGCCTTTGGGATCGGTGTTTCTGCCATCGGCTCCCCCATCGGTAAGATCCAGATCACAGACCCTCTGGAACCTCATCTGGATAAGCTGAAGCAGACCTGCGAGACCGCCGAGATCTTGGGGACCCATCGGATCCGTATGTTCTCCTTCTATATTCCGGACGGCAAGCATGAGCAGTACCGTGATGAGGTGCTGGAACGAATGGGCAAGATGCTGGATGTAGCCGACGAATACGGTGTGCAGCTCTGCCACGAAAACGAAAAGGGTATCTACGGTGACGTAGCCGAACGGTGCCTGGATCTGCTGAAGCATACCGGCGGCAGACTGGGCTGCGTGTTCGATCCGGCCAACTTCATCCAGAGCGGCTGCGAACCCTTTCCCCATGCGTACCAGATGCTGTCCCCGTACATCACCTATATGCATATCAAGGATGCACTGCGCAACGGTACGGTGGTAGTACCCGGTTCCGGTGTAGGCTGCCTGCCGGAGCTGTTGGCAATGCTGCATAAGGAGAATGCCGGTGAGATCATCCTGACTGTGGAACCCCATCTGCGTGTGTTCGCCGGTCTGGAAGCGCTGGAAAACGGTACCTCCAATCACAGCACCATTGCCAGCACCTTTGCTACCGCAGAGGAAGCCTTTGGTGCAGCGATCACCTGGACGAAATACTGTCTGCCCAGAACGGCAGCAGTGCTGTAAATTCAATTTTTACCAAGCGAAAGGAATTAGCCTATCATGTCTATGAAGAAAATGCTCGCCATTGACCTGGGCGCATCCAGCGGACGTGGGATCGTCGGTGGTTACGACGGCAAGAAGATCACCCTGGAAGAGATCCATCGGTTTTCCAACGACCCGGTCATGACTCCCACCGGCTTCTACTGGGATACCATCCGTTTGCTGTTCGAGATCAAGACCGCCATTCTGAAGGCTACACAGGCCGGCGGCGTGGATACCTTGGGTATCGATACCTGGGGTGTGGACTACGGCTACCTGGATAAGACCGGTGCACTGCTGTCCAATCCCTTCAACTACAGAGATACCAGAACCGTTGGCATCACTGACTATGTGTGGAACAAGTTCGCTTCCTGGGAAGAGATCTATGGCGTGACCGGGATCCAGAACATGAACTTCAACACCCTGTACCAGATGGCCGCCGACCTGCGTGACCGTCCGTGGTTGCTGGAAAACGCCGACAAAATGCTGTTCGTGCCTGACCTGCTGGGCTACTTCCTGACCGGCAATAAGGCCACCGAATATACCATCGCCTCCACCGGTGCCCTTTTGGACGCTGCCAAGAGAGACTATGCCGATGGTCTGCTGTCCAAGTTCGGCATCCGTCGTGACGTGTTCTGCGACATCGTACAGCCCGGCGCCGAGCTGGGAACGCTGCGCCTGGAAGAAGAAATGGGCAACTCCACTGCCAAGGTCGTGAAGGTCGCATCCCATGACACCGCTTCTGCCGTGCTGTCTGTACCCGCTCTGGACGAAGACTTCCTGTACATCTCCAGCGGTACATGGTCCCTGATGGGTATCGAATCCAAGACCCCCGTTATCAACGACCAGACCCTGAAGTATGACTTCACCAACGAAGGCGGCGTGTTCGGTACCATCCGGATCCTGAAGAACATCATGGGTCTGTGGATCGAGCAGGAATCTCGCAGACAGTGGGCAAGAGAAGGCACCAAGTACACCTTCGACGAGCTGTCCGAGCAGGCGCTGGCCTCCAAGCCTCTGCAGTGCCTGATCAACCCCGACGACCAGCGCTTTGCTACCGCCGGCAATATGCCTAAGCGTATCCGGGAGTACTGCAAGGAAACCGGTCAGTACGTGCCGGAGACCGTTGGCGAGATCGTTCGCTGCATCTTCGAAAGCCTGGCACTGCGGTATCGTTGGACGGCAGAAAAGTTAGAGCTGATCACCGGTCGGAAGTACCCCGTGATCAACATCGTTGGCGGCGGCATCAAGGAAGAAATGCTGTCTCAGTTCGCCGCAGACGCATCCCACAGACTGGTCAACGCCGGCCCCGTGGAAGCAACCTCTCTGGGTAACATCGCTATGCAGGGCATCGCCGCCGGTGAATTCGCCGATATGTGGGAAGCCCGTCGCGTGATCCGCAATTCCTTCGATATCAAGGAATACAAGCCGAACACCGAAATGGCCGCTGCTTGGGACGACGCTTACGGCAGATTCTGTGCACTTATCGGAGAATAAGTGGCTCATCGGTGAGTAACACCAGCACTCCAAACCCATACGCTGACAATCGATCTACATAAAAATATCAACGAAACGGAGAAAACAAACATGAGCATTGAAAAAATGTACGCATTTGCAAAGGAACAGTACGCCGCACTGGGCGTAGATACCGATGCCGCTATCGCTAAGGTAGCCGCTACCCCTGTTTCCATCCACTGCTGGCAGGGTGACGACGTAAGAGGCTTTGAGAATCCCGACGGAGAGCTCAGCGGCGGTATCCAGACCACCGGTAACTATCCCGGACGTGCACGCAACATCGACGAACTGCGTGCCGACTTCGATTTCGCATCCAGCCTGATCCCCGGTCAGAAGAAGCTGTCTCTGCACGCTATCTACCTGGACAACGGCGGCAAGAAGGTCGAAAGAAATGAGATCGACATCGAACACTTTACCTCTTGGGTACAGTGGGCAAAGGAAAGAGATCTGGGTCTGGACTACAACCCCACCTGCTTCTCTCATCCCATGGCAGCTGACGGCATGACCCTGGCCAACAACGACCCTGCGATTCGTGCTTACTGGGTTGAGCACTGCATCCGTTCCCGTCGCATCGCCGAATATTTCGGCAAGGAAACCGGCAAGCGTGCCATCATCAACCACTGGGTACCCGATGGATTCAAGGATATCCCCGTGAACCGTGCCCAGTCCAGAGCATACCTGGCTGACTCCTATGACAAGATCTTTGCTGAAAAGCTGGACGACAGCTGCATGGGCGACGCTGTAGAATCCAAGGTATTCGGTATCGGCGCTGAAAGCTGCACCATCGGCTCCAACGAATTCTACATGGGCTGCGCTATGAAGCACGGCAAGATGGTCACCCTGGACACCGGTCACTTCCATCCCACCGAAGTGGTTTCCGACAAGCTCAGCGCCGTTCTGACCTACATGAAGGAAGTTATGCTGCACGTGTCTCGTCCTGTTCGTTGGGACTCCGACCACGTAGTGATCTTCGATGACGAGCTGAAGACCATCGCCAACGAGATCGTTCGCGGCGGCTACGAAAACAGAGTGAACATCGGTCTGGACTTCTTCGATGCCTCCATCAACCGGATTGCTGCCTGGGCTATTGGCTCCAGAAGTATGCAGAAGGCACTGCTGTTGGCTGCTCTGGAACCTGTTTCCATGCTGCAGAAGTTCGAAGCAGAAGGGGACTACACCTCTCGTCTGGCCTATCTGGAAGAGATCAAGACCTACCCCTTTGCTGCCGTTTGGGATTACTATTGCGAAAAGCAGGGCGTTCCCACTCGCGACAGCTGGGTTGCAGATGTGAAGAATTATGAAAAGAAGATCCTGGAAATCAGAAAGTAATTTTTCTCCGATTTTCCCGGAATCCAAGAGACTGGCGGCACTATTTTGTGTCTCCAGTCTGTTGGCGTTTTCGGTGACCTCCTGCGGACTGGTGGAAATGCGGGATGCGACCAGTGAGGTCCTGTCCCGTGTGGAGACCACTGCACCTACCCTGCAGCAGGCCGAACGCTATAGCGTGATCGAAAACGAGGAAAATACGGATACCGAAACAGAAATCGAACCGGAGATCGAAGAAGAACCCCTTGTGCATATTTCCTTGGCGGCTGCCGGTGGTGTGCTGGTGGACAGTGCTATCTGTGCCGACGCTGCTGCTCGTGCTGCCGAAGGAAAGGACTACAGCTTCCTGACCATGTACGCCAACATCTTCCCGGTGATCCAGAACGCCGATATGTCTCTAGTGACCCTGCAGGAGCCTGTGGGAGATGCAACGGAATGTATGCCGGAAGCGTCGTTCACCGCACTGGCAGACCTGGGCTTTGATGTGGTCAATGTGGCAGGGACCGAACGAATGGCACTGGGTGAGGCCGGTCTGCGTGCTACTGTGGACAGCGTTCGTACCGCCGACGTGCTGGAGATCGGTGCCTATAAGGACGACATCGATGCCGGAGACGTGCGTGTGCTGGAAACGGACGGTGTCCGGGTGGCCTATGTGTCGTTCACGGAAAGTGCCGATGCTGCCGATGCCCTTGTGCTGCACGACCTGACCGATGCCGCTGACGTGTCCTCCATCGTGACCTACGCCGATCTGGTGTCGGATGTGGTGGTTGTGTCCGTGACCTGGGACGAAGGTACCGATAGCACCGTCCGTGACGAACAGCGCTCTGCCTGCCAGCTTTTGGCTGAAGCAGGTGCAGACATCATCATAGGCAACGACGGTCGTGGCCTGCAGAGCGCCGAGTGGCTCACCGCTGAGGATGGTACACAGACCCTGGTGGCCTATTCCCTGGGCAATCTGCTGTCCACCGGCACCGACGCTGCAACGAGCCTTGGTGGGATACTGACCTTGAATATCGTGGTGGACGAAGCCGGATACGCTGCGCTGGAAAACGTGCAGATCCTGCCGGTGGTCAAGCATTATACCGCCGAGGGTGCCGGTTACCAGATCACAGAGCTTGCCAAGTATACCGGTGATACGGCCGCTCTCCATGGTGCTGCGATCACCGTAGATGCGCTGCAGTCGGTCGTGAATGGGACCATCCCTGCCGCATTCCTGCCCAACACCCGATCTTGACAGGAGCAGCATAGAGACCCATGAAAAAAACGCTGCTCATCTCCATGCTGCTTGCCGGAATGCTGGTGTCCTGTTCACCGGGGCATAGCGGTGCGGAAACCGGCCAAGCGGAACCGGGCTATCCATCCTTGGGCGTTGGTCGTCCCACACAAGCTGCACCGGTCGAGGATACTGGCCTCACCATATGCATCGATCCGGGACACGGCTTTGACGATGTGGGCTGCTCCAGTGCATATCTGACCGATGGCAAGGAAGAAAAGGACATGACGCTGACCTACGCCAACGCATTGGCAGAGGCGCTCCGGGAGCTGGGCTACACAGTGATGTTGACCCACGATGGCAAAAGCTTTCCGCAAGAATACAATTTTAACGATAACAATATTTTCAGTGTGGATGAACGAGCCGCCTATGTCAATACATTGGACATAGATTATTTCGTCTCTCTGCACTGTGACACCTTCGATGAGGACAGCTCCGTCGGCGGTATCCGGGTGTATTACTACGATTCCGCTGTGAAGACCGCCACCTATTCCGATGCCGTGGCAAACTCCATCAGTGCGTATCTGGCAAAGGAATTTCCGACGGACAAGGTGCCAAGCGTCCACGACAACCAGTCATATCTGGTGCTGCGAGAGACCACCATGCCGTCGTCCCTGATCGAGATCGGCTTCATCTCCAACGAGACAGATGCCGAAAACATCCAGGATGTCGCATGGCAGGAAAAGTTTATCGCCGGTGTGGCCGCTGGGATCGATGGATATTTCTCACTATATCAATGACGAGGCAGTATTATGCTAACCAATCTGCTCTACAGCATCAACGCCGTTTTCCCTATATTTATCTTGGTGATCTTAGGCTATCTGCTGCGCCGTTTCCAGTTTATCACAGACGAATTCTGTGACGTGTCGGAACGAGTCGTGTTCAAGATCGCACTGCCGGTCATGCTGTTTTTAGACGTAGCCGGCTCTTCCATGGACGTGATCGGCGATATGCGGCTGATCTGGTTCTGCGTGGTCACGGTGACGGCATCGTTTCTGCTGGTCAGCCTGTTTGCCCGGTTCTGCATTCGAGACAAAAGCAAGCGTGGCGCCGTGACCCAGGGTATGTGCCGCTCCAACTTTGCGATTCTGGGTGTTCCCCTGGCCGAGAATATGTTTGGTTCTATCGGCGCCCAGACCATTGCCATCGTCATGCCCTTTGTGATCCTCATGTTCAATGCCTATTCCGTGGTGATCCTGACGCTGTTTTCCGACGACGAGAACACCAAGCTGGATAAAAAGCGCATTCTGGGGATACTGAAAAACATCGTGACCAATCCATTGATCATTGGTGTCGTGCTGGGTCTGCCGTTTCTGTTCCTGAACTGGGAACTGCCGGTGATCGTGAACAAGAGCTTGAACTACATGAGTGACCTGTGTACACCGCTGGCGCTCATGAGCCTGGGTGCCAACTTCAAGCCTGCCAACCTGAAGGGACGAGTGGGCTATGCCATCGGTGCCTCTTTGGGCAAGACGGTGCTTCTGCCATGTATCATGGTGACCATCGCCGCACTGCTGGGGTTCCGGAACGTGGCACTGGGCGTGGTGCTGATCCTGTTCGGCGCACCTACCGCCGTGTCCAGCTACATCATGGCAAAGAAAATGCACAACGATGGAGAGCTGGCGGCACAGATTTTGCTTTTGACCACGCTGCTGTGTATCTTCACCATCTTCGTCGGGATATTCATACTGAAAACATTACAACTGATATAAAATTATAAGGAGACAATAGATATGATCAATCTGGAAAAAGAGATCCGGGAACAGCCTGCCGCCCTGGCCCATGTGCTGCCCGCCAACATGAGCACCATCGATGCCATTGTAAAGGAAGCCAAGGACGCCGGTGTGTCCAGCATTTACTTCGCTGCCAGAGGTACCTCTGACCACGCTTGCGTATATGCACAGTACCTGTTCGCCATTCTGGCCGGTATCCCTTGCACCCTGGGTACACCCTCTGTGTTCACCAAGTACGGTGCCAAGGTCAACCTGAAGGGTATGCTGGTCGTTGGTGTGTCTCAGTCCGGTAAGGCAGAAGACGTGCTGGCTGTGCTGGAATCTGCCAACGACGACGGCGCCATCACCGTAGCTGTGACCAACAATACCGAATCTCCCATGGCAAAGACCGCCAAGTACCACCTGTTCTGCGACTGCGGTTTTGAGGCAAGCATCGCCGCCACCAAGACCTT
Source organism: uncultured Ruminococcus sp. (assembly GCA_964623635.1). Lineage (GTDB taxonomy): Bacteria > Bacillota > Clostridia > Oscillospirales > CAG-272 > UMGS1696. Next base: position 27,816 of record CAZUUA010000004.1, on the reverse strand, counting down.
CACCACCCAGATGATGCTGCTGGCCGGTCTTGCTGCCAAGTTCGCCGACAACGAATGCTTCCTGAAGAACCTGATGGAAAACGTGCCTGCCGCTGTGGGCAAGTTCATGGACGAAACCGTTCCTGCCATCGAAGCACTGGCTGAAAAGTACCAGAACATCCCCGGTGCTATCATCCTGGGTCGTGGTATCTCCTATCCCATCGCATTGGAAGGCGCTTTGAAGATGCTGGAGACCAACAAGCTGAAGATGAAGGGCTATCCCACCTCCGACTTCCACCATGGTCCTATTGCCCAGGTGAAGAAGGGTGACCTGGTCTGCGTGCTGTCTCCCAAGGGTGCTACCGACGGCGACTCCCGTGACATCATCGAAAAGCTGCTGAAGGAAGAAGCAGACGTGCTGGTCGTGACCAATGACGAATCCCAGATTCTGCCCGGCACCCATGGTATCGTCGTACCTTGCACCGGCAGCGAGCTGACCTCTCCTTTCGTGAACGTGCTGGTATTCCAGATGCTGGCCTGCAAGATGACCATCATCCGTGGCATCGACCCCGACAAGGCTGGCACCATCAACAAGATCACCATCACCAAGTAATTTCTGCCAATACAAAAAAGCACCGGACTTATTTCCAAAAAGTCTGGTGCTTTTTCTGTACCCGATCAGCGTTTCTGTGCCAAAGACCGCTTTTGCTCTGCCCATTTTCGTAGCGCATCCATGGGCAGCACCGTCCACGACAGCAGCCAACACCACAGCAGCGTTTCTCCGGAAAGTGGTACTGTGCGAAATATACTGCCGCCGAAATAGACGATCAACAGCTGGACACAGGCCACTGCCGGCATGATCACAAGAAACGCCCGGTTCTGCCTTAACCCAGCCGTCAGACGGATCCGTGGCGTCCGAACGGTAAAGGCAAAATGTACGCCGCAGAACACAAACAGCGCAAAGAATACCGTGAGAAAAATATCCATATCCCCATGTCCCAGCCGGTACCAAGCCAAGGAAGACGTAAGAAAACCGATGCACAGCGCTATGTTGTAGCCAGCCGAAAGCAGGATCTGTCGCACCATGTCCCCGGTTAGGATCGGCTCGTTTCGGCTGATGGGCGAAGCACGCATATATTCCGGCAGCGGTGCTTCTCCGGCAAAGGCAAGAGAACCCAGTGTATCCATGATGATGTTGACCCAAAGCATCTGGATCACCGTCACCGGATGCGCAAAGCCTAAAAGCGGTCCCAGCAGCGATACACCGACCGCTGAAAGATTCATGATCAGCTGGAATACGATGAACTTGCGAATGCTCTGGAATATCGTGCGGCCAAAGAGGACAGCCTTTCCAATAGAGACAAAGTTGTCGTCCGTGATCACAATGTCCCCAGCTTCTCGAGCCACATCGGTACCACTGCCCATGGCAAAGCCCACGTCCGCCGCCTGCAGTGCCGGTGCATCGTTGACCCCGTCTCCGGTCATACCCACCACGTGACCGACCTGCTTAGCGGCTCGTACAAGGCGGCTTTTGTCTGTGGGCGTGACACGGGAGATGATTCGGATGTGGGGTAGAATGGCGGATAGCTGCTCCTCCGTTAGCCGAGACAGCTCCTGCCCACGCAGCACCAATTGGTCGCCATAGGACACGGTGAGCGCCGGATCATAGAGCTTCCAGCCCGGCGAAAGGATCCCGGTGCGCAGACCAATGGCGGCCGCTGTCCATTCGTTGTCCCCGGTCAGCATCACCACCTGGATCCCGGCAGACTGACACGATGTCACCGCTTCTTCGATGTGGGAACGGATCTCATCCTCCAGCACCCAGAGTGCCACAAAGGTCAGCGAAAGGGAAGTGAGCCCATTATCTTTCAGCCTGCCAAAATCGGCTCCGGAAAATCGTCCCAAAAGCAGTACCCGACCACACCGGTCTGCGGCATCCCGCATGGCAGCCTGCAGGGTTTGCAGCAAAGTCGTATCCATCGTCCGTACTTTTCCGGCAGCATCCAGCCAGGTGTGACAATGGGGCAACAGCAGCTCCGCAGCACCTTGTATATAGCCACTTTCCTGGGTATACCCGGCGCTGTATTTCCGCTGGGAGTCAAAGGGGATCTGTCCCAAAACAGGGACAGTCGGCTTTCGTTTGGGCAAAAACCGTTCCATGGCAAGCTCTGTGGGATTGCTGCTGCCATGACACACCATGGTACCTTGCGCAAAAACCTGTTGGTATGTTTCCGGCAGCCCATTCCAGGTGGCAAAGGTGCCGTCACCTGTGTGAACGGAGGCAACGGTGAGCTTACCGGTGGTCAGCGTGCCGGTCTTGTCGGTGAACAGCATACTCAGGCTGCCGGCCGTTTCGATCCCCACCAGCTTTCGAACCAGTACGCCGTTTTTCAGCATCTTCCGCATATTGGCAGACAACACCACCGTGATCATCATGGGCAGTCCTTCCGGTACCGCCACCACCAATATGGAGATCGCCATGGTGACAGCAGATAGGCATTCCGACCAGACAAAGGACAGATCCTGCAGTCGTGCCCACATGACGGACAGATTCATGCCGGAATCCAGATAGAATACCTGCACCAGATGGACCAGCGCCACAAAGAAGGCAGAAACATACCCGATCCGGCTGATGCTGCGTGCCAAATGGGTCAATCGTTCCTTTAGGGGACTGGGCAGTGCTTCGGTTTGCAGCTGAGACGCCACCTGTCCGTAGACCGTATAGTCTCCCACGGCAAGCACCTGCATTTCTCCTGTGCCGCTGCAGACAGCACTGCCCCGAAACACCGTGTGCGGATCCTCCAAGGATAACGCCGTCTGTGGATCGACCGGCACCGCTGTGGCTATTTTCTCCACCGGCAGGCTCTCGCCGGTCAGGGAAGCGGCATCGATACGCAGCTCTCCGGTGCGCAGTACGCCGTCGGCCGGTACGATCTCACCCGGGTGCAGTTGCACGATGTCCCCACAAACGATGTCCCCGATGGGAATAACAGTATCCTTGCCGCCTCGCCGGACGGTATAGGTTCGCTCCGCCAAGGTCTCATAGAGCTTTACAAAGGCCTTGCCACTGCTGTATTCAGAGATCGTAGACACCGTGGCTGACACCAGTACCGCCAGTGCAATACCGCCGCATTCGTACCAGTCCACATCGGGAAAGAGAAACAATATGTTGATAAATAGTGCGCCGATCAGGATGCGGATGATGGGATCGTTCAGGTTTCGGAAGAACTGCGTGAGAAATCCCGGCGGCTTCTGTCGTGTGATCCGGTTGTCACCTTTTTGGGCACGGGAAGATTGTACCTGTGCATCCGTCAGACCCAGGCAGATGTCCTGTGGCGGCGCAGCAGGGATCACAGCCGGATTTTGCAATTGGTTCATACAAGGGGATCCTTTCATTTGGAATGTTGCGATAAGGCAGAGCAGTTTTCGGGGAAAATGACGATTTTTACAAATAGTACTTGCATCACATGAAAAATCGTGGTATACTTATCCGTAGTTATATGTTTGGCGGATCCCAAATGGCGGCGGAAAACGGTTATGCCTCCGTGCCCGGATAGGCAAAGCCGCGAATAAACCCGGTCACATCGGAGGAGCAGATGTCACCGCCAATGACCCGTTTTTTGTACACGATCACATTGGCATACACGGTCCCTTTGTAATCCGGATAGTTTGTGACCCGGAACGTGTAGCGCACCACATCCTTGTCCTTGTATTTGGACAGATCCAGACCCTGTCGTTTTTGCAGCTCGTTGTAGGCGTTCATCACCTTGTCGAACTGGTTGGGGATCCGGATCTCCAGCGTTTCCAGCGGCGTCTCTTCTACCGTCCAGCCGAATTGGGACAGAAAGGACACCACATCGGATTCCGTTTTGATCTTGTCATAGGAATATTTGGCACTGGATGCCGCAATGGTCGCTGTGGTCGCCGGTTCATACGCCGGAACAAAAACCACCAGCAGACAAAGCGCTAGCACCGCCGCACCAATGATCCCCACAAATTTCAGCGTATTCGCCCGTACCGTATAGATAAACATATAAAACCTCCTGTTTCCACTGAAGTTAACACGAATTTAGGTTGAAAACGTACCCCATAATGCTATGAGTTTCAGCTTTTTAGGCACGTTTTCTCGAGTGAATCGGTGTTAACTTGGTGAATGGCTGGTACAGTATACGGGACGGATGACGCAGATATACCCATTTTTCAGGAGGAACCCATATGCAGTTTTGTTTTTCCAATCCCCAGATCCAGACCCTGCTGGACAGCGCTATGCACGATTGTCCCTGCGGCAAGACCCATGCCCTGGAGACCACAGGTTGTGTGATCACCGAGGAGGCCGCTACCCGGTTGGCGGAATATGCAAAGAATTATACCCATCCGGTGATCTTCTGTGACACCAATACCGAGGTGTTCGCCAAAGCACTGCCTTGCTACAGCGCAGCGGATACCGTAGTGTTCCCCGGCAATGCCCACGCTACCGAGATCCACACAGGCACCGGTGACGCATTTATTGCGGAGAAAAAGCCCGATGTACTGATCGCCTGTGGTTCCGGTTCGCTCCACGATATCACCCGGTTCTGTGCCAATACCGCCGGCCTGCCCTTTATTTCCTATCCCACTGCCGCCAGCGTAGACGGATTTATGTCCGGTATCGCCGCAATGACCTGGCACGGCAGAAAGGTATCGTTCCCGTCCACACCGCCGGTAGCCGTATTTGCCGATCCCCGTATCAGTGCCAATGCACCGGCTCGTTTGACCGCTTCCGGCGTAGGTGACGTGCTGGGCAAGTACGTTTCTCTGTTCGACTGGCACCTGGCACACCTGCTGATCCACGAATATGAATGCCCCAACATTGTAGCCCTGACCGAGGCTGCTGTGGCCGGTGTGCTGGATGCCCTACAAAATAAGGATAAGATCACCACACTGGACTACACCTGCCGTGTACTGGAAGCACTTTTGGTGTCCGGTCTGGCGATGCAGCTCACCGGCAATTCCCGTCCTGCTTCCGCTGCGGAACACCATATGTCCCATATGTGGGAAATGGCGCTGATCAACGACAAGACCACAGCACTCCACGGGGAACAGGTGGCTGTGGGAACACTGACCGCTATGGACGTATATAAGGCGGCACTGGAAAAGGGACTGGATTGGGAGACCATCGGCAAATTCGATATGGAGAAGATCTTCAACGAAGACGAGATCCGTGCCGCATACAAGGATATCACACCCGGTATCCTGAAGGAAAACAGTCCCGACGGCACCGTAGCTTCCTGCAGCCTGAGCGAGCTCCACGTGACTGACCCGGCAGAACAGAAGGAGATGGAAGAAAAGATCCGGACCCTGTTTGCCGCTTTGCCGGATGCCGAGGTCCTGCGTGCACTTGCGAAAAAAGCCGGCTGCACCACCACCATGACCGAGATCGGCTTACCGGAGGATCCGGCGTTCCTGGCCAAGTCGCTGCGGTATGCACCCTATATCCGCAATCGTCTGACCCTGCTCAAGATCCTGTCTGCCTGTGACGTGATGCAGGATCCCAGCTGGGGCAGCAAGCACGAAGACAAAACGGTTTGATAAAACGATAGATGTGCAGGAAGGGAGGATCGAAGCAGCACGTTGTCTATTCGAGCAGCGACGTGCAGTGTCTGTCATGCTTTGTTGTGTATTTCAAGACGAGGGAAAGCTGCTTTGCTATTTTCATATCCACGAATGTCCGGCAAAAAACGGATCCGGTAACGAAGAAACAGCGCTGCTGTATGACGATGCAGCAGAATGCCGGAAGCAGCAGAAGGAACTACTGCACAGTATGAAACCGGCGGATCGGGAACGGTTTTTGTGCTTCTGTCACGGCAAGCATCTGCACAAACGACTATGCGGCCATATGGAATGCGAGTCGCTGGTGCTGTGTGCACAGGAACGAGACGTGGCGTTGTATGCCGAGCGATATGACCGATCGATGTTTCTGGGTCATAGGAACAGTGGTATGCTGCTGCAGCTGATCGATCCAAGGATCCTACAGCAGCTGAACGAACGATATGACCGGAACATTGCCTTGATCATGACTCTGTGCCAACAAAAACCGTTGGGAGAAACCGGCGAGAAGGATGCGATGCTGGAAAAGGTGACAGGCATCGTACAGTATCTGGTCACTTGCAAGGAGCAGCTTTGGGAGTGGGAATGTGGTTCACCGGAGCCGGGTGCCCCTTGTCGGCGTCTCTACCAGAAGGATCATGACGGGTCTTTGATGGCAGAAGCCCTGGATCTGCAGGATCTGCTGTTGTTTTTGAAGGAGGAATTGTCGTCTTTGTCCCTGTTTGATGGGATCCGGATCCACAGCGAGATCATGCCGCACAAACGGATGGATGTACTGGTGCGCTGCGGTATGTCCGCTTTTGTGTGCCTGTACGTACTGTTCACATATTATGTAGGCACCATTTCTCTGTACAATGTCTCCGATGTAACGGTGGAATTGGATACGACATATGCTCACCTGCATATCGGTAGTCTGATCGACGGGCAGGTAGTACTGCTTTATACACAAGATAATTTTGAATCACTTCGAAAGAACATATCCCTGGGACAGAGCATATTGCGGTTTGCAGAGTATGTACTGCGGCAGCAGCGTATTTCCTATGGCTGTCAGGTCTGGAAGCATGATGCGCAAACCCAGCGGTTGGAGCTGTATTTCTCTTTGCCGATCCTTTCTCCGGAAGAGGTGGTATTTCGGCATACACATCACGATGGCGCACTGGCATACACACTGCAGGTGGCAGAGCTGGCTTTGTTTTTGCTGTGCCAAGAGGACAGTGCGCAGGAAGAGAACACCACGGAAAAACGTCTGTTGCCAAGACCATGATCGGCACAAAAAGAAAATGAGACTGTCTTCCCGGCGATGTCGAGGAAAGAATAGTCTCATTTTTTTATGTTTTTTGTTCGTTTACAGATGCATGAGCATATGCAGCACCAGTGTGGTCAGTCGATCCAGCGAGGACAAACGCAAAAATTCATCCGGGGAGTGCAGGTTCTGGATATCCGGTCCAATGGAGATGATGTCCATATCCGGGCATTTTTCCATGAGCAACCCGCATTCCAGACCGGCGTGGATCCCGATGATCTTGGCCTCCGTCCCAAATAGTGCCTGCCAGCTTTCCTTGTAACAGCTTTGCATCCGGGAACCGCTGCGGAAGGCCCAACCGGGATACCGACTCCTATGGGTACAGGCCGCACCGGACAGCGTACCGCAGGCACCCAGTACCGCTTGCAGCTCGTCCAGCTGTGCCGATACCGACGAACGGGAAGACACCGTGATCTCTACCTGATCCTCGTTGGTGCGCACCACACCCATGCTGGAAGAGGTCTCCACCAGTCCCGGAATGTCCCGGCTCATCCGTCTCACACCCACCGGGATCACCTGCAGCAGTGCCAACAGTGCATTCGTATCGGCAGCCGACATACACCGGTCGCCGGAACCATCGGTCACCTGCACCGTAAATCCGGCATCCTCCGGCACCAGATCGGCACGTAGTACCGCTTCACCGGCCCGAATGGCAGCGGTTGCGGCAGCTTTGTCGGAGACTGCCACGACTGCGGTGCATTCTCTGGGAATGGCATTGTCCCGGGCACCACCGGCAAGGGATACCAACCGCAGGTCACAAGCGTCACCTACACGCCACAGCAGCTGTCCCATAGCCGGAATGGCAGGGGTGCGACCACGATGGATGTCCTCCCCGGAATGACCGCCGGCCAGCCCTGTGATGGCAATGGACAACACCGACATAGACGCCGGTACGCCTTCCCAGGTGACAGAGCGAACCAGATCCGTGCGTACCCCACCGGCACAGGCCACGGTCGCTTCCCCTTCACCGGCAGAATCCAGATTGATCATCTGCCGACCCTGCAGTAGCGCCGGATCAAAATGCCGCATTCCATCCATGCCGGTCTCCTCGGACGTGGTGAATACACATTCCAGCGTGGGCGCACACAGATCCGCTTTGTCCAGCAGCATCAGCATGATCGCCACCGCCACGCCATTGTCCGCACCCAGCGTAGTTCCATCGGCGCGGAGAATATCCCCATCCTGTACAAACCGAATGGGATCCTTTTCAAAATCGTGGGTCATGTGTCCGTTGGCTTCGCAGACCATATCGAGATGTCCCTGCAAGACCACAGCCGGCGCATCGGTGTATCCGGCAGCAGCAGGACGGCGCACATATACATTGTTCCGGTCGTCCCGCACACAGAACAGTCCTCGGCTACAGGCAAATTCTTCCACATACCGGGCGACAGCTTCCTCGTTGCCGGAACCTCTGGGAATGGCTGAGATGGCAGAGAAGTGCTTGAGTACCGCCATGGTGTCCGGTGTGAAAAACATATTTTCAAACATAAACAATTGATCTCCTTCTGAGCGATGCGTACTTATGCTATTATTATACCAGAATCCAGCGAAATAGCAAGCCGGTGTCGCAAAAATTTACGAGAAATTGGTGGGAAAACGAAAAAAATCCGGGATAGCTATTTCCAAATGGGCATTTCTGTGGTATACTATATAGGAATGCATACGTTAGAAGTTGGGCAGAGGAGGCACACATGGCAAATTCGATCCAGAAGCAGGATACCCATTCCAAACTGAAAAAGCTGTTTGGGCAGCGAGATCCACACCGGTTTCACGCAGCGGTGATCTTGGCGGCAGGCAGCGGTCTGCGGTTCGGGAAAACAGAAGGCAAGCACATGGCCGAGGTGGAAGGCATTCCTGTATTGGCACGCAGTGCTATGGCTTTTGAGTCCTGTCCGGCTATTGACGAGATCGTGGTGGTGACCCGTCCGGAGGACGTGGAGACCTGCCGCAGTCTGCTCTCCGGTATCACCAAGCTGCGCACCGTGGTCGCCGGTGGGCAGACCCGACAGCAGTCCGCCAAGCTGGGCTTTGATGCCATCGATCCCAAGGCGGAGCTGGTGTCCATCCACGATGCCGCACGCTGCCTGGTCACGCCGGAGCTGATCACCAGAGTCACCGAGGAAGCCATACGATATGGTGCCGCCGCCGCTGCCGAAAAGATCGTGGATACCGTCAAGCGTGTGGACAAGGATGGGATCATCCAGGAAACGTTGGATCGGGAGACCATTTGGCTGGCGAAGACGCCCCAGACCTTTTTGGCCGATATGTACCGTGCCGCTGCCTACATGGCAGAACGGGACAACATCACCGCCACCGACGACTGTGCCTTGGCTGAACGGCTGGGCTTTTCCATCAAGCTGGTGGACTGCGGCTGGGAGAACATCAAGATCACATTTCCGGAGGATGTGGCCAGAGCCGAAATGATCCTGACCATGCGCCGGATGCGAGAGAAGGAGTGAACATATGCGGATCGGACACGGGTATGATGCCCATCGCTTTTGTGAAAACAAAGAGCTGCACCTGGGCGGTGTGGTGGTAGAATCGCCACTGGGACTGTTGGCCCATTCGGACGGAGATGTGGTGCTCCACGCCATCACCGATGCGCTGTTGGGTGCAGCAGGTCTGGGAGACATTGGCAAGCTGTATCCCGATACGGACGCCGCATACGCCGGGATCGACAGCCGTATTCTGCTGCGGGACACCGTACAACGATTGCAGGAGAAAAAGCTTGTCGTTGAATATTTAGATGTGACGATCATTGCGCAGAAACCAAAGCTGGCCGGGTACATGGACGCCATGCGGGAGACCATTGCCGCCGATCTTGCCATCGGTGTGGATCGGGTGAATATCAAGGCGACCACAGAGGAAAAAATGGGTTTCACCGGTCGTGGCGAAGGGATCAGCACCCATGCTGTTTGTCTCCTGCAGGAATAGTTTCCACAGACCCAAAAGAACCGGTGCCGCTTTCCCGGAATGTGACAAAGCGAAAGCGACCCGGCTCATGAACGAAGCAGCCATGCGTCAATCTGTATACACGTCCTGTCACCTGAACATCCGGGACGCCAAGCTGCTTCGGAGATCTGTTTCAGGTACCGTATGCGGTACAGCAACAGTGTATGCCCAAAACGGCAGAAGGTTCCGTGACGATGAAAGCTTGTCTGCCGATACCATATAAAATGCAACTTATACAAAGAAAGAAGGACTATCTATGAACAGAACCATGTTGACAGCCCCGTCTCTTCTGGCGTGCGATTTTCTGCACCTGGAGGACGAAGTGCGCAGAGCCGAACGATCCGGTGCCGATTGGCTCCATTTGGATGTAATGGACGGGGTCTATGTGCCCAACCTGAGCTTTGGCTTTGACATCATCTCCAAGCTGCGCAAGGTGTCGAACCTGTACTTTGACGTACATATGATGACCGTGTGCCCGGAGAAATATCTGGAAGTGCTGCAAAAAGCCGGTGCCAACTCTGTCAATATCCACTCCGATGTACTGCCAAAGGAGAAGACCATCGAGACCCTGCGTGCCATCAAGAGTCTCGGAATGGACGCCGCTGTGGCCCTGAAGCCAAAGGTGAGTGCCGAAGAGATCACTGACTTTATTCCTTATTGTGACATGGTGCTGGTCATGACCGTAGAACCGGGCTTTGGTGGCCAGAAGTTCATGGCTGACATGATGCCCAAGGTAACAGCGATCCGTAAGATGGCCGACAATTGCAAGCCGGAGCTGCACATCCAGGTGGACGGTGGTGTTAGCGCCGCCAATATCGACCAATGCGCCGCCGCCGGAGCCAACGTGTTTGTGGTCGGTACTTCGTCTTTCAAAGCACCGGATATGCAGGCTGCACTGGCTGAAATGAAGGATATCGCTATGCAGGCCGGCAAATAATACTTTAAATCAATTCCTATAGAAAGGAGCCGCCTTATCATGTTTGAGGAAAGACTGGAAGAGATCAGCGAACTACTGGAGAATCGAGAGTATCATAAACTACGAAGTATGCTCTCAGAATATGAGGCGGCCGACATTGCGACCCTGTTTGATGAGATCCCACTGGATGCCATTGGACTTGTGTTTCGCCTGCTGCCTAAGGAGACCGCCGCTGAGGTGTTCGTGGAGCTGGACAGCGATAAGCAGCAGACCCTGATCCAGGCCTTCAGCGATGCGGAGCTGGAAGAGGTGCTGGACCAGCTGTTTGTGGACGATACCGTAGACATCATTGAGGAAATGCCTGCCAACGTGGTGAAGCGGATCATCGACCGGACAGAGCCGGAAAAGCGCAGCCAGATCAATAAGATCCTGAACTATCCCAAAAACAGTGCCGGTTCGCTGATGACCACGGAGTTTGTAGAGCTGAAGACCCATATGACCTGCGACGACGTGTATAAAAACATCAAGCGTTCCGGCGTGAAAAAGGAGACCATCTACGACTGCTACGTCACCGATGCCGGTCGTCGGCTCATTGGTGTGCTGTCCGTCAAGGATCTGCTGCTGACCGAAGACGAAGACGCCACCGTGGAGACGCTGATGCAGACGGAGCCCATTGCCGCCGGTGTACTGGACGACGAGGAAGTGGTGGCAAGCACCCTGAAAAAGTACGGCTTCATGGCACTGCCCGTGGTGGACAACGAGAACCGCCTGGTGGGGATCATCACCTACGACGACGCTATGGACGTGCTGGAGGAAAGCAGCTCGGAAGACATGGAAATGATGGCAGCCATCACGCCTACCGATAAGCCGTATCTGAAGAATACCGTGTTGGAGACGTGGAAAAACCGCATCCCCTGGCTGCTGATCTTGATGCTGTCCTCCACTTTCACCAGCAAAATATTGCAGCATTTCGAGGATGCCTTGGTCCAGTGTGCCGCACTGACGGCCTTTATCCCCATGCTGATGGGTACCGGTGGTAACGCCGGCGGACAGGTATCCGTGACGGTGATCCGTGGTTTGTCTCTGGGCGAGATCAAAATGAGCGATGTCCTGCGGATCATCTGGAAGGAGCTTCGTGTGGCACTGCTGGCCGGCGGTACATTGGCGGTGGTCAATTTTGCCAAAATGTTAGCCTTTGACAACGTGACCACACTGGTGGCGGCCGTGGTCTCCATCACCGTGTTTGCCGTGGTGATCCTGGCCAAGCTGGTGGGTGGACTTATGCCGATCCTGGCCAAACGGGTAGGCTGTGACCCTGCCGTCATGGCCAATCCCTTCATCACCACCATCGTGGACGTCATGTCGCTGCTGGTGTATTTCGGCATGGCAAAGCTGCTTTTGGGTCTGTGAAACGGTACATTTTTTGGGGAGAATACACCTTTTTGTGAAATGTGGTCAAATTGGCTGGATTTCCGGCGGTTTTTGCGAAAAAAATCTGGGAGAAGTGCCAGCCTAAAAAAAGCGGTAAGAACTTCAAAAATGGCTCGACCTATGGTATAATATATGTAAGATAGGATTGGTGCGGAATGGCCTGCCCGAAACTCTGCGGATGACCGGATGCGTGTCACCCAAGGGGCCGTCCTCCCAATACGGAAAACAGCACAGGAAAGATGCCTGTGTAAAAGAAATGTATTAAAGAGGGGTACAAAAATGAGCGACAGCTTTTTCGGAGAACTGAGTGTTATTGGTATGCGCGGCTGCGAAAAATTCGTGAACCAGGTGGACTATTATCTCCGGGAGTGGAGAAGTCATGACGAAGATGGAAAGACATTTCTGGTGAAGAGCGACTGCCCCCGTTTCGGTACTGGGGAAGGAAAGGGTATGCTGCACGACTCCATGCGGGGCCATGACGTGTATATCATTTCCGACTGCTTCAACTATGGTGTGACCTACCGGATGTACGGCAGGGAAGTGCCCATGAGCCCGGACGACCACTTTGCCGACCTGAAGAGAACCATCTCTGCCATCGCCGGGAAAGCACGCCGGATCACTGTGATCATGCCCATGCTGTACGAAGGTAGACAGCACAAACGTTCCAGCAGAGAATCCTTAGACTGCGCTATCGCCTTGCAGGAGCTGACCCAGATGGGCGTGTCCAACATCATCACCTTTGACGCCCACGACCCTCGTGTGTCCAACGCCATTCCGCTGACCGGCTTTGACAACGTGCGTCCTACGTACCAGATGATCAAGGCCATGGTCCGCAGCGTGCCGGATATTTCTCTGAACCACGACGAGACCATGATCATTGCCCCGGACGAAGGTGCTATGTCCCGCACCATGTACTATGCCTCTGTCATGGGTCTGGAGCTGGGTATGTTCTACAAGAGAAGAAACTACACCATCGTGGTGGACGGCAAGAACCCCATCGAAGCCCACGAATATCTGGGTAAGGACGTGAAGGACAAGGACGTGATCGTCATCGACGACATGATCGCCTCCGGTGACTCCATCATCGACGTGTCCAAGCAGCTGAAGGCCAAGGGTGCCAGACGTGTGTTCCTGTTCGTGACCTTTGGTCTGTTCACCGCCGGTCTGGAAGTGTTCGATAAGGCATACGCTGAGGGCATCTTCTCCAAGTGCTTCACCACCAACTTGACCTACCACGACCCGGCTCTCATGGAACGGGAATGGTACGTGGACGTGAATATGTGCAAATACGTGGCGCTGATCGTGGATACCCTGAACCAGGATAAGTCCATCAGCACCCTGCTGAACCCCGTAAGAAAGATCCATGGTATCCTGAACGAGCAGGCCAAGAAGCACGACGAAGCCCTGCCGTTCGTGGAATGATCGAGATTATAGAAAAGAAAGAAGAAACAAATGCAGAACTGTAAAAAAATCGCCGCTGAACGGATCGTAGAGGCCCTGAAAAAGGTGTACGACCTGGACGCCGATGCCGCAGAACTGGTCGATACATTGGAATATCCGCCGGACGAAAATATGGGGGATCTGGCATTCCCCTGCTTCCGGTACGCTAAGATCCTGCGCAATGCACCGCCGAAGATCGCCGCAGCCTTGGCTGTAGAGATCGCTGACGACACCTTTACCTCGGTGGCTCCCGCCGGTGGCTACATCAACTTTAAGATCGCGCCGGCCTACCTGAAAGCCCATGTGCTGACCGCCGTGGAAGCCGAAGGAGACCGGTACGGCGCATCCCACATGGGAGACGGCAAGACCGTTGTACTGGACTATTCCTCTCCCAACACCTCCAAGCCCTTCCACATCGGTCACCTGGGCACCACCGTGATCGGTCACTCTCTGAAGCTGCTCCACGAATTTGCCGGGTACAAGTGTATCGGTATCAACCACTTAGGCGACTGGGGCACGCAGAACGGCAAGCAGATCGTCGCCTTCAAGCGTTGGGGTGATAAGGCTACCGTAGAAGAAAAAGGGATCGATGGCTTGGTGGAACTGTACGTGAAATTCCACCAGGAAGCCGAAAAAGACCCGTCCCTCAACGACGAAGCCAGAGCGGAATTTAAGAAAATGGAAGAACACGACCCGGAGAATATCGCTCTGTGGAAGTGGTTTATGGATGTGAGCATGAAGGAATACCAGGTGACCTACAAGCAACTCGGTATTACCTTTGACTATTACCTAGGCGAAAGTTTCTATTCCGATAAAATGCCGGCGCAGATCCAGATCCTAAAGGATAAGGGTCTGCTGAAGCTGGACGACGGTGCCTCCATCGTAGACCTGTCCGAATATGGTATGCCGCCCTGCCTGATCCTAAAGAAGGACGGTTCTTCCTTGTACCCGACCCGGGATATCGCCGCCGCTGTGTACAGAAAGAACACCTACAACTTCGATAAGTGCATCTACGTGACCTCCTCCGGTCAGAGCCTGCACTTTGCCCAGTGGTTCAAGGTCATGGAGCTCATGGGCTACGATTGGGTGAACGAGCTGGTACACGTGCCCTATGGTACGGTCAGCATTGGCGGTGCCAAGCTGGCGACCAGAACCGGCAACGTGGTGCTGCTGAAGGATCTGTTCCGGCAGTCCATCGAAAAGGTCACCGAGATCATGGACGAAAAGAACCCCGACCTGCCCAATCGTGAAGCTACGGCAGAAGCGGTGGGTGTTGGCGCCATCGTGTTCAATTACCTGTACAACAGCCGGATCAAGGACATCAACTTCACCATGGAGTCTGCTCTGAGCTTTGATGGCAGCACCGGTCCCTACGCCCAGTATACCTACGCCAGAACCTGCAGCATTTTGGAAAAGGCCGGCGAGCTTTCTGGCACCGATGCAGAGATCACCATGGCCGAAGAAGCAGACGTGCTCAAGACCCTGTCCAAGTTCCCGGAACGGGTACTGCAGGCCATCGAGGAATACGAGCCCTGCGTCATTGCCCGGTACGTCATCGATGTGTGTACCGCCTTCAACCGGTTCTATCGTGCCTGCCCCATTCTCTCGGCTGAGGATGAAGGCACCAAGACGCTGCGTCTGCGGATCACCAAGGCCGTGAACACCGTTCTGGCGTCTGCACTGCACCTGATCTGCATGAAGACACCGGAAAAAATCTAAAGAACAAAATTTTGTAAAAATAGAGTACGAGGTTAAGTTATATGTCTGGTCACAGTAAGTGGAACAATATTAAGAATAAGAAGGAGAAGACCGACGCACAAAAGGCCAAGGTCTTCACCAAGATCGGTAAAGAGATCGCCATCTGCGTCAGAGAAGGCGGCGGCGACCCCAGCACCAACGGCAAGCTCCGGGATCTGATCGCCAAGGCCAAGTCCAACAACGTGCCCAACGACAACATCGAACGTGCCATCAAAAAGGCCACCGGTGCCGACGCTGTGCAGTACGAAGAGATCACCTACGAGGGCTACGGTCCTTCCGGCGTGGCTGTGATCGTGGAAGCTGCCACCGATAGCCGCAACCGTACCGCTTCCGATGTGCGTCACTTCTTCGACAAGTACGGCGGAAACCTGGGCTCCAGCGGCTGTGTAAGCTATATGTTCGAGAACAAGGGTGTGATCGTGCTGCTGCGGGAAGACAACGAAGGCGTGGATGAAGACCAGCTCATGGAAGATGCACTGGAAGCCGGTGCCGAGGACTTCTCCTCCGACGAAGATTCCTTCGAGATCACCACAGAGCCCTCTGATGTGTACGCCATCAAGGATGCACTGGAGCAGAAGGGGTACAAGATCGAATCCGCTGAGGAAGACAAGATCCCGAACACCTACGTGACTCTGGAATCCGAGGACGACATCAAGAATATGAACCTGCTGATCGAGCATCTGGAAGAATCCGATGACGTGCAGGAGATCTACCACAACTGGGAAAACTGCGACTGATTCTGATTGGAAGAGGGATACCGACAAGGCAACAGTACTTGCGTATTCCTCTTTTCCCATTGGTTCCAAAACTGCCTAATAAAGGAGGCGGCTTATGCATTATATCTCTTTCCCCGGTCTGGGGATCGAACCGTTCCACATCGACAAGGTGGCGTTCTCACTTTTGGGTAGAGACGTGGCCTGGTACGGGATCCTGATCACCATCGGTATGATACTGGCGGTGCTGTATGCCAATCATGTCGGCACCAAACGGGAAAAGCTGGACGGCGACCTGATCATCGACCTGGCATTCTTCATCATCATTTTCGGCGTGATCGGCGCAAGACTGTATTACGTGCTCTTTGAGTGGGATGCCTACCACGTGCCCGGCGACCTGCTTGGTACCCTGAAAAACGTTGTCGCCATCTGGAAAGGCGGACTGGCCATCTACGGAGGTATCATCGCCGGTCTGCTCACAGCCTTTGTCTTTGCCAAGGTGCGGAAGGTGCCGTTTCTGAAGCTGTTCGACATTTTGGCGCCCACGGTCATGATCGGTCAA
The DNA here is from genome assembly GCA_964623635.1 of uncultured Ruminococcus sp. Lineage (GTDB taxonomy): Bacteria > Bacillota > Clostridia > Oscillospirales > CAG-272 > UMGS1696. Next base: position 11,176 of record CAZUUA010000004.1, on the reverse strand, counting down.
ATCATCGGTCGCTGGGGCAACTTCATCAATATGGAAGCCCATGGCGGCTCGACCCGTCTGCCTTGGCGCATGGGTCTGCTCTATAGCCGGGACGGTTCCGGACTTACCACCGGCATATGGGATTCCGAAATGTACGTGCATCCTACATTTTTGTACGAATCGCTGTGGAACCTGCTCGGCTTTGTGATCCTACACAATGTGTATAAAAAGAAAAAATTCGATGGGCAAATGTTTGCTATGTACCTGATCTGGTATGGCTTCGGTCGTATGCTCATCGAGGGTCTGCGTACCGACAGCCTGTATTTGGGTTCTGTACGCATCTCCCAGCTGGTGGGCTTTGTGTCCTGCCTCATGGGGATATTCGTGTTCCTGTTGCACTGCGTACGGGCAAAGAAGGCTGCAGCTGCCGGGATCGCCTATACATCCGTGTACGACAAGCTGCAAACCGAAACGCCCGATACCGCAGACCCGGCAGAAGCAGAGCAGACCAACGGGGAGCCAAGCGAAGCATCGGACAATGCTACACCCAATAACGTTGCAGAAAACGAAAATCAAACGGAGGAAACTGACCATGGCAAAGATCATTGACGGCAAGAAGATCGCTGCCCAAACCAGAGCAGATATCGCAGAACGGACAAAAGCATTTGTGAACGCACACGGCTATGCACCCGGTCTGGCGGTGATCATCGTCGGCGAAGACCCGGCATCCCAGGTGTACGTGCGCAACAAGAAGAAGGCCTGCGAGGACGTAGGCTTTGTGTCCAAGGTGTACGAAATGCCCACCGAGACCACCATGGATGAACTGCTGGCCCAGGTGGAAAGCTGCAAGAACGACTCCACCATCCACGGGATCCTGGTGCAGCTGCCTCTGCCGAAGCACCTGGACGAAAAGGCTGTGATCGCTGCCATTCCGCCGGAAAAGGATGTCGATGCCTTCCATCTGATGAACACCGGCAAGATCATGCTGGGCGAATACAGCTTTCTGCCCTGCACACCTGCCGGCGTCATGAAGATGCTGGAAGTCGAACACATCGATGTGACCGGGAAGGAATGCGTGGTGGTCGGCCGGAGCAATATCGTAGGCAAGCCCATGGCCATGCTGCTGCTCCACGCCAACGGCACCGTGACCATCTGCCACTCCCGTACCAAGAACTTAGCTGAAGTGACCCGCCGGGCAGACATTCTGGTGGTAGCCATCGGCAAGGCAGACTTCATCACAGGCGACATGGTCAAGGAAGGCGCCGTAGTTATCGACGTGGGTATGAACCGCAGAGCCGACGGCAAGCTCACCGGAGACGTGGATTTTGCCTCTGTGGAACCGAAGGCCTCTGCCATCACACCGGTACCCGGCGGCGTAGGTCCCATGACCATCACTATGCTGCTGGAGAATACCCTGACCGCCGCTGTGGAAAGTGCCGGGAAATAAAGCAAAGTTTTCGCAAGATTCAGCGGAAAAATGCAATAAAACCTCTTGACTTATACAAAAAAACATGGTACAATATATTCTGCCGCATGATGCCAGGTTCTGAAAAATACGGGGAAGCACTGCCGATCCGTGTTGCCGGCTAAGCGAGTAACACAAGAAAGAGAGGTGCTGTTACGAATGTTTGCTATTATTGAAACAGGCGGTAAGCAGTACAAAGTGTGCGAAGGTGACACCATCTTCGTTGAAAAACTGGAAGCAGAAGAAGGCGCAGAGATCACCTTTGATAAGGTTCTGGCCGTATCCTCCGATGCTGGCTTCAAGGCTGGTTCTCCCGTGGTAGAAGGTGCAACCGTATCTGCCAACGTGGTTAAGAACGGCAAGGCTAAGAAGATCTATGTTATGACCTACAAGTCCAAGAAAAACGAAAAGAAGAAGATCGGTCACAGACAGCCTTATACCAAGGTTCAGATCAACAAGATCGCGTTTTAAGGGCATACTGCCATCGACAGCAATTGTCACATGACAGGCTCCGGCCCCATTCCATAAAGGACAGGTTCTATGACGAAAGTAACATTTTTCCGACAGAATGGCATATTCTGGGGATTTCGTGAATCCGGTCACACGGGCTTTGGCGAAGAAGGAGATGACATCCTCTGCGCTGCCATCTCGGCCATGACCATGCTGATCCTCAACACCATCGAGGTTGCCTACAAGACAAGCTCGGAATATACCATCGATGACGTGACCACCGATATTCGTGTGACTGTCAAGGAGATTTTGACCACCGGTGACGAAAAGCTTCGTTTTGCGGTGTCCGGTCTGTTTGAAGGCTACTACTATCAGTTGGTCGATCTGACTGAGGAATATTACGAGTTTTTAGACGTGGACATTTTGGATGCGTAAATGGCTGGACACATATTTTGAAAATGGAGGAAATAACAATGATCAGACTCGGTTTACAGTTCTTTGCTCATAAAAAAGGTGTAGGTTCTACCAAGAACGGTCGTGACAGTGAATCCAAGCGTCTGGGCGTAAAGTCCGCTGACGGCTCCAAGGTTACTGCCGGCAACATCATCATCAGACAGAGAGGCACCCACATCCATCCCGGTAACAACGTTGGTCGTGGTTCCGATGACACTCTGTTCGCTCTGATCGATGGCAAGGTGAAGTTCGAGAACATTGCCAAGGGCAGAAGACAGGTTAGCGTATACGCTGAATAAGCATTGCTGCCGTCTGTGAATAGCAAAAGAAAAGCTGTCAGGTTTTTTGAACCCGGCAGCTTTTTTTATCCAGAATACGCCATTACCGACCAGAATTGCATCACATAAATTTCACGCCGGCGGAACATGATAAAACCGTGATAAGATGCATAAAGGAGTGGTGGAATCATATGGAAAAACAAAAGAATCGGATGCGGTGGATAGGGGTGTTGTTGGCTGTGTGGCTTGGCTGTATCCAACCGGTGCAGGCCACATTGCCGGAGGTCGTGCTGCCCGGTGGTATGGCGTTTGGCGTAAAATTCGCCTGTGACGGACCCATGGTGGTGGGCTTCAGTGAAGTGATGGATGCAGACAACGACAGCTGTATGCCGGCGTATGAAGCAGGACTGCGGACAGGAGACCGGATCCTTTCCGTCGATGGCAAACACGTGGACACCAGCGAATCGTTCGCCAAGCTGATCGAGGAACAGCAGAACGCCAACCAAAGTGAACCGGTGGAGATCGAATTTGAGCGAGGTGGCAAACGACAAAAGGTACGCTTCCATGCCATATACAGCCCGGTAGAAGGGAAGTATAAGACGGGTATGTGGATCCGAGATACCACAGCCGGCATCGGGACCGTGACGTTTTTGGTGCCGGAGACCGGTGAATTTGTGGGTCTGGGTCATGGTATCTGCGATCCGACGACCGGTGAGCTGCTGCCCATGCGCCGTGGACGGGTGGTGGACGTATCCATATCCGGTGTGTCCAAAGGCGCTAGCGGCCGTCCTGGTGAGCTGCTGGGTACCTTCACGGAACAGGACACCGGTGTGCTGCTGCGGAACACCACAAGTGGCGTGTACGGCATATTCCAGCAGATCCCGCAGGCAAAGGTACCGGAGCAGCCCGTGTCGCTGGGATGTGCAGAGGAGATCCACACAGGAGAGGCGTATATCTGGTGTACATTGTCGGCTGATAAAGCGGAGAAGTTCGCCATACGGATCACAGAGCTTGCCGTGGACGGAGAGAAAAATTTTGCCATACAGGTGACCGACCCGGCACTGATCGAAAAGACCGGTGGGATCGTGCAGGGGATGAGGTTGAGGTATAATAGGGACAACACAGGAAATGCTTATAAAATAAGGAGTTTCGGTGTTCTCCCGATTTTCATTGACAAGTTAATCGGATAATGTGCCTTTACCAAGCACATACTATGAAAGCCTCGAACAAAGCGGATGTTTCCGACGAGTTCGGAGCTTTTTTCTATCTCACAAGAAAGGAGCGCAGAAATGCTAAAGCGTCCACAAAACGAAACAACAATCTCCGAGATTGCAATCTCAGAACTCAACCCCTTCCCCGACCACCCCTTTGATGTTCGTGATGATACAGACATGGAAGAGATGGTCGAAAGCATCAAAGAGTATGGAGTGCTTGTGCCTGCTATCGCAAGACCGCTTGAAGATGGTTCATTCGAGCTTATCTCCGGACACAGGCGAAAACACGCCTGCGAGCTTGCAGGACTGGATAGCATGCCTGTAATCGTCCGAGACATAGACCGAAACGCCGCCACGATCATCATGGTGGACAGCAACCTTCAGCGTGAGAACATCCTGCCAAGCGAAAAAGCCAAGGCGTACAAAATGAAACTGGAAGCCATGAAACGGCAAGGTGCACGAACCGATTTAACTTCCGACCAAGTTGGACGGAAGTTGGAATCAGCCGATATAGTTGCCAAGCAATCGAGTGACAGTAAAAGTCAGGTACGCCGATATATACGGCTGACTGAGCTTGAACCGGAGCTGCAAAAAATGGTCGATGAAGGCAAGATCGGCATGACCCCTGCTGTGGAGCTGTCTTACCTGAAACCCGATGAACAACGATTACTGATCGATACAATCGACAGCGAACAAGCAACCCCATCGCTTTCACAGGCACAGCGCATGAAACGACTGTCGCAAGAGGGCGGCTTAAATGATGACACCATGCTCCGTATTATGATGGAGCAGAAGAAGCCTGAGAACTGGAATCTGACACTTCCGATGGACAAGATCAAACGCTTCTTCCCTCGTTCCTACACACCACAGCGCATGGAAGAAACCATCATAAAGCTGTTGGAGGGATGGATGAAAAAGCGACAGCGAGATCAACAAAGATAAAACAGAATATGGGACATGAGCCAGACAGGAAATCACTTTACTTGTCTGGCTTTTTTTATGCCCAAATTTAGGAGGATGTTAGATATGGCAGTTTGCAGAGTTGAAAAAAACAAGAACTACACGACGATGGCGAACTTCCACCTGAGAGATAAGAACCTGTCCAACAAAGCCCGTGGGCTTCTCTCCACGATGCTTTCGCTCCCCGAAGATTGGGACTACACCACACGAGGTCTTGCGATGATCTGCAAAGACGGTGTGGACGGCATTACAGCACAGCTGAAAGAGCTTGAACAGTGCGGCTACTTAGTCCGCAACAGAGTGCGTGATGCAAGTGGTAGAATCACAGATATGGAGTACATCATCTACGAAGAACCACATCCGTCTTCACCACATACGGAAAAGCCGGATATGGTGAAACCGGATACGGCTCAGCCAAGTACGGAAAAGCCCGCACAAATAAATAAAGATAAAACAATTACTGAAGAATCAAATACTGATTTACGAAGTATCGATTCATTTCCTTCCGACAGCTCCCGACCGTCGGTGCTCGAAGCGAAACGAAGAGAAGAGATGTTCAGAGACATGAATGTGTACAGAGAAATCATCAAGGAGAATATCAGCTACGAATATCTGCTTGAAGATCTTCCGTATGACCATGACCGTCTGGAAGAAGTTCTGGAGCTTATCGTTGAAACCGTATGCACCACCAAGAAGTACATCCGCGTTGCCGGTACGGACTACCCTGCAGAGGTTGTTCGGGCAAGGCTTCTGAAATTGGATATGGAGCACATCAAATTCGTGTTCGACTGTCTCAAAGAGAACACAACCAAAATCCGAAACATCAAGCAGTATCTGCTGACCACGCTGTATAATGCCCCGACTACGATTGGCAATTACTATTCAGCTCTGGTACAGCATGATCTATATGGCGGCTCTCGTGATTAAACACGGGAGCAATTTTTATGCCCGGAAAGGAGCGTGAGATCTATGAAGCGCAATCTTCATCGTCTGGTGGTTCCGCCTTAGTGCGGAAGCTGCCACCCATCACCAAGACAAATAATTAGCCGCACAGACGGCAGAAGGAGAACAAAATGAATCATTCCACTAACCAGAAGAAGAACAATAACAAGTCCTTCAGAAACGCAGGCATCCTCATCGCGGTCCTGCTTGTGATCGCCGTAATTTTCGGCCTGTTCCGCAGCTGCTCCACCGAACCTGTGGTGGATGACCCTACCGGCAGCGGGCTTGTGTATGACTCCGGTGCCGTTGAAGGCGGCTGGGAGGAAGCCGACACCGACAAGATCATCGCTTCCCTGAATGAGAAAGTCGAGGAAGGCATGATTAACATCAGCATGAACACTTCTCCCATTTTCGCTGACGGTATTTCCGAGGGCAATCTGATGATCGTCAACGAAAGCGTCAACAACTATCCTCAGATCGTGGAGATCATTCGCAATGACACCGGTGAAACCGTGTACAAGTCCGGTGGTATTCCCGTAGGCAGCAAGATCGAAACCGCCAAGCTTTCCGTTGACCTCCCCGCAGGTCAGTATGAGTGTACCGCTATGTTCCACAATGTTGATCCCGACACGGGCAACTCCCTGGGCTGTGCCGGTGCCATTATCGTTATTACCGTTCAGGAGTAATCCTACATCCGAGATAATCCCGTAAGGGTATCTGAATAATTTTATAGCCGAAAGGCAGAAAAGGAGATTTTCCTATGAAGAAGAACATGAACAAGATCGTATCCCTCGTCCTCGCTCTGAGCCTCTGTATGTGCATGGGTGTTACCGCTTTCGCTGCCGAGATCGACACCAGCGGCGGTGCCGGTTCCACTCCCGTCAGCCTGTCCTCCACCGATGACGGCACCCTCGGCGGCGATCCTTCCGCTACTGCACTCCGCGTCACCGTTCCTACCGCTCTCCCCATGGCGATGAACCAGGACGGCGATGTTACTACCGCAACCGACTGCAAGATCGTCAACAACTCCTTCGGTGCTGTCCGTGTTGCTTCCGTGACCATCACTGCAGCTGATGACTGGAGCCTGACCGCTTTCGGTGACAAGTCCATCCTCGCCGGTGAAAAGGTTGACAGCAATCAGCTCGGCTTCGCTATTTCCATTGGCGGCGGTGATATGATGACCACCGACGATTCCAACGCCGATACTCAGGCTCTGATTTCCGCCCCTATCGCTGGCTGCTTCATGACCGGTGTTGGCAATCAGAACGGCAACACCGTGGCTATCGACTACGATGCCATCGTAACTCCTCTGTCCAACGCTGTTACCAACGCTACCGTTGCTAACGTGGTCTTCATCGTTGAGTGGGATACCGCAGCTTAATCAAGACTTCCGAATCAGAAATAAATAAAAAAGCGGTGGGCAGCTCGAATGGACGGGCTGCCCTTTCCGCAGAAAGGAAGGCAAAATGAAAAAGAGTATTCCTGCACTGATCCTTGCGATTTGTCTGGTGCTCTCCATGAGTGTTACGGCATTTGCCGCAAGCTCTACTATGGCGACCGTGCCTGTTACGCTGACTGTGGCGAATGAGTACCGGACGGTCAATGTCACAGTTCCCGCTGCGCTTCCTGTTGAGGTCATCAATGGTACGGTTGTCACGGCAGACAATGCCAGGATCATCAACAATTCCAAGACCGGTGCAGTTCAGGTCACTAACATCTCCGTGACTGATGGAGCCTACAAGGTCGGCAACTACGATGACTTCTCCGGAAGCAAGACTATCGCATTGAAGATCAACGGCTGTCCTACTAAGGGTGGGGGCAAGCTGGCGATCAACCAGAACGCTTTCCCTGTAATCGGAGCCGGTGACAGTCAGAAGCTGACCTATTTCGCCAAGGTCTCCGGTGATGCTCCCAATAGCGATCTGGCTCACTGGTTCGAGGGATGCACTTCTCTGAAAACAGCAGAGATTCCGTACACAACCTTTGTGGTTGGAGAAAGTGCTTTTGCCGAGTGCGACGATCTGGAACGTGTGATGATCTACTACATGGATGAGACATTCACCATCGTAGAGAGTGCTTTCTTTGTGGAAGAGCTGACCGCTCTGGAAGTTGCTTTCATTCCGTCCTCTGAGACAACCATGAACACGTTGTATTCGTACAACTGGGCCGGTGACAACCGTGCAGCTTACTTCTCTGATGCCTACGGCATGATGGTGATGGCATCCGGTTACTGCTCTTTCTGCGAAGGAACCTACAGCTACACGCTGGACTATGAACAGTGGACAGACGATATCCACTGTGTCCGTCATTGGTGCTCCAACTGCGGATATGACCAGTGCGGTGGTGTCCTTGGCGAAGATCACACCTACAGCGGTGGCTATTGTACCAAGTGCGGTTATGGCAGCGGAGATTCCGGTGGCGGTGGTGACACGACCTGTTATCATTACGACACTTACACCTCCTGGAGCGGATGCGACTGGTATGCATACTGTTCCGACTGCGGAGAGTATATCGATTCTGGCACAAGCCATGGTTCCACTTATACCGAGTGGGACGGCTGTGACTGGTATGATTACTGCCGTGACTGTGATGAACTGATGGACTACGGTACGAGCCACGGAACCTATTCTTACGGTGATTGGACGTACTACAACAGCTCCAGACACCGTCGTTATTATTCCTGTAATGACTGCGGCGAAGGTTCCTACAGTTATGGCTACCACTCCACAAGCACCAAATATTCTTCCTACAGTTCCTCTCAGCATACGGTCGGGAGTTACTGTTCCACCTGTAGCTCCTATATCGGTTCCACATCGTATGAAAGCCATTCTTTCAGTTATGGCTCCTGGACGAAGTATTCCGATACCCAGCACCGTCGTTCCAAGACCTGTTCCGACTGCGGCTACAGCACCTACGAATACGCAAGCCATTCTCTAACTTACGGTTTCTGGACGAACTACTCTGATACGCAGCACCGCAGAAGCACAAGCTGTTCCTGCGGCTACAGCAGTTATGAGTATGCAAATCACTCCATCACCTACGGGGACTGGAAACAGAGTTCCGCGACTGAGCATAACAGAACAATGACTTGTTCCTGCGGCTTCAGTGATACGGAGAGCGAAGCCCACGAGTTCACTTATGGCGAGTGGAAATCTTCTTCCGACACGGAGCACTCCCGGAGCAAAGCCTGTGACTGTGGATATGCTACAACCGAAACGGAATCCCATGATTTTATTTACGATGATTGGGCGATCTACTCCGAGGATGAACACAAACGCGCGATCAACTGCGATTGTGGTTACAACACCGAAGAGTTCGGAGATCACGCAGATACCGATGATGACGGTTATTGCGATGACTGCGACTTCATGATGACCCGTTTCTCCGTGACTGTTCCTGCATCCCTGACGCTCACCATTTCCAAATGGGGCGAAGTTTATGCGGCAGACAATGCGGAGATCATCAACAATTCCACCGATGCAGTCGAGATAACTGGTATCACGCTGACTGCTGAGAACGGCTGGTCTCTTGTGCCGTATTCCACCAACATGGCAAACGCCAAGGTGGATGCAAAGCAGATCGGTTTCCGAATCAACAATCTGGAGAATGTAAGAACCGGTATGACCGAAACCCTTGCTGTCGGCAATGGGTGGATGATTGCCAAGGGCGATGCACTTCCTCTGGATTACGATGCCACTGTTTCCGCGACTTCTGACCCGATCAGCGAACAGGTGCTTACCATCGTCTTCATCGTAGACTGGGCAGCATAAACGCTGTCACTTCTTTTACGAGGAGGAGATAATGGCAAGGAAACCGCAGATCAATATTGAAAAAGACCTTTGCGAACTCCTCAGAGAGTGTTACAGAGGTTCAGAAAGTCCTGTTGCCAGTAAAGCACTGGAAGCTATTTTTAGTATGAAAGGCTCAGAAATCAGAAGAGCGGTCAACACGCTCAGATGTAAAGGAGAGCCGATATGCAGTAACATCGATGGTTATTTCTACGCTGCCGATCAGCATGAGCTTGATGCCAATCGCTCAGCTGACAAGTCGCATAAAGAAAATTGCAGATGCCAGAGATGGACTTCTGAATCGCTTTCCTGTATTTTAAGACCTTATCAACCATGAAAGGAGGTGTTTCCCTTGCAGGAAGAGGTTGAACAAAGAACGGTTACTCTTGCGATCAGCACAACCAAGATGTCCGCACAGGTGCTGAAATCCGCGATCTCCAAGTACCTTGCGTACTGTAAGGAAAAGAAGCAGGAAAAAGCCCGTGCCGGTCCCGTGAAGCCGTGTGGAAAGCAGACTGTCAAACAGCTTGTAGGGCAAAATCAAGGCGTTTCCAACATTGAGATTACCGACAGGAATATTAAGGACTTTGAGCGGATTGCGAGGAAATACGGCGTGGACTTCGCTCTGAAAAAGGATAAGACCGGCGATATTCCGAAATACCTTGTTTTCTTCAAAGCTCGTGATGCCGATGCTCTGACCTCGGCATTCAAAGAGTACACGGCAAAAACCGACCGCAAAAAGGAACGTCAGTCCGTACTCAAAAAGCTGCGTAAGTTCAAGGATATTACGGCAGACATTGAAACGCCGAAGGTTCGCAAGAAGGAGCTGGATGCACGATGAAGAACGTGAATTACAAAAAGCTCATTTTGCCAAATATTCCGTATGTGTTCATAGGACTTCTCGCCACCAAGCTCGGACAGGCGGCTCGCCTTTCACCGGGCATTGATTTTTCCTCAAAGGTTCTGAACATTATGGACGGCATTGAAGCAGCGTTTTCAAGTATTTTGCCGAGCTTCCACCCGATTGACCTACTTGTTGGTATTGCCGCCGCAATTATTATCAGACTTGTTGTTTACTTCAAAGGCAAAAATGCTAAGAAGTATCGTAAGAACATCGAGTACGGCTCTGCCCGTTGGGGTACACGAGAGGATATTGCCCCTTTCGTTGACCCCGTATTTGAGAATAATGTCATTCTCACGCAAACGGAAAGCCTTATGATGTCCAATCGACCCAAAGACCCAAAGAACGCACGAAACAAAAACGTGCTGGTCATTGGCGGTTCGGGTTCCGGTAAGACACGCTTCTTTCTGAAGCCAAACCTCATGCAGTGCCATTCATCCTATGTGGTCACAGACCCCAACGGTTACAATATACCAAGATAGAAAAAGGTAGCGTTTTATCAACGCAAAATTACATACAGAAGGGAGGCAAAACCGTGGCAAAGAAAGAAGAAATCAAAATCACAGCTCTATACGAGCGATTATCCAGAGATGATGAACAGGCTGGCGAATCGAACTCCATCCTAAATCAGAAAAAGTATCTCGAAGAATATGCCCGACAAAAAGGGCTGAGAAATATCCGCCATTTCTATGATGCCCCTGTTATAATAGGACTAAAGCAAAACCCGACAAAAATGGGTGCCGCTT
>CAZUUA010000003.1:141845-174574 GCA_964623635.1 uncultured Ruminococcus sp. | reverse complement strand
CTATTGCGATTACTACTTGTACGGTATGACAAAGGCGGATTATATCGAGATCACCAACAAGGGATTCTCTCCGTATGAACATTGTGAACGCTTTTTCCAAGAAACTTAAAGCAGTAAATGCTGCGACAGGAGATTACTAGGGATAAAATCAAATAAAAAACGCCATGGCATATACCATGGCAAATGTTAATAGAGAAACAAAAAATCGGCTACCCAATTGGATACCCGATTTCATATCTGAGTGACTGGACTTGAACCAGCGGCCTCTACCACCCCAAGGTAGCGCGCTCCCAACTGCGCCACACCCAGATACCTGCTTGCTTTTCTCACAGCCTCTACAGTATACCACATCTTCCCAGCTTTGTCAACCCCTTTTCGCAAATTTGTGAAAAATTTTTTTGCTTCGGGAAAACTGGTAAGCTGTGCATACGCAAAGAAATCGATGCCTGGTACCAAGCTCGCAGCAACGTGGCTTTAAAGTAACCACGGATCACAATCAGTGGTTACGTAGGGAACACCAACTCGGCAAGCGCCGGAGCATCGATTACATTTGTATCATAGCACATACTCTGGCAAATGTCAATAGAGAAACAAAAAATCGGCTACCCAAACGGATACCCGATTTTATATCTGAGTGACTGGACTTGAACCAGCGGCCTCTACCACCCCAAGGTAGCGCGCTCCCAACTGCGCCACACCCAGATACCTGTGTGCTTTCTGCTCTCTCGCTGTCAGCCTATATAGTATACCAGATTTGTTTCCGTTTGTCAACCCCTTTTTGCAAATTTCAGCAAAAAAAGTGAAAAAAGAAATTGCAGCCGTTATGGCTTCGGTTCCGGGAAAAACTTTTTCTACATTTTTTCCCGGACACGATGCAATTTGCCGAAAAGTATGCTATAATAGAGTCAACCATACCAAAGCGGCCAAAGGAGAAATTTTATGCAATTTGAACCCCTGGAACAATGGATCTGGCTTCCCATCGACCAGTATCCCGATCGCCAAACCACCACCCGTTCCTGTATGTCCCCGGAGGACCAAGCAAAGGACGGTCACTATACCGTGGTGTCCTGCACCAAGTCCTACGCATTCGATAGACCCATCGCCGAGGTGCAGCTTCGTACCAGCGCCGATACCTTTTTCCGTCTGTACCTGAACGACGAACGTATCGTGACCGGCCCTGCATCGGTTGGCGGCGATTTTCTCTCCAACGATCGGGTACGTCCCCAGCACTACGCCACAGAGGTCCTGCTGACAGAGACGCATCCGGGACTGGCAGAGGGCAGACTGCAATTCCGAGCCATCGTGCGGATGCAGTCCATGCAGATGTTCGAGTTCTCCCAAGGCCACGGTGGCTTCTTCCTGACAGCCCACGTGCGCTTTGCCGATGGTACCAAGACCGTGCTGGTCACCGATGAGACCTGGCAGATCCGGCACCTAACCGGTCATACCGCTGCCCAACACTACGACGGCACCATTCCGACTGCCGCACCGGTACCGGCCAAACGTATCACCAACATCTGGCACAGCCTGACCTCTCCACTGCCACCGGCCACCGAGACTGTCATCGTTCCGACAGGGAATACCATCACCATTCCGGCCGGCGAAAAGTGCGATATCCTGCTGCCTATGGATCGGATCTACACCGGCTATCCGGCGGTGGAGGTGCAGACCCAGGGATTGGTGGAAATGGAGATACACTGCATCGAGACCACCGACGGTGGCTCCGGCGAATCCTATCGCTTTGACCACCCGGACACCTATTTGGGTATGACGCTACACAGTGCCGGAAAACTGCGTGTGTTGGCAGAGAACAAGAGCGATACCGACGCCACGATGGCCGTGACCTTCCATGCGTCCCATTATCCCGTGGACGTGCAGGCCGTGACCACCACAAGCGACAAGGACCTGGATCTGGTGCTGGACGTGTGCGCCCATACGTTGCAATATTGCCGCCAGACCCTGCACCTGGACAGCGGCAGACACTGCGAACCCATGGCGTGTACCGGCGACTACTATATCGAATCCCTGATGACGGCCTTTACCTTTGGCGATATGCGCCTGGCTGCCTTTGACGTGCGCCGTACAGCCCAGCTGCTGCGGTACAACGACGGCAGAATGTTCCACACCACCTACTCCCTGATCTGGGTACAAATGCTGTGGGACACCTATATGCTGACCGGCGAGACCGCACTGCTTACCGACTGCGAAGAAGCGCTGATCTTCCTGCTGGAACGATTTGCCACTTATCTGGGCGAGAACGGCATCATCGAGAATCCCCCGGACTATATGTTCATCGACTGGCTGTTCCCGGACGAGATCTCGACCCACCATCCGCCGAAAGCACTGGGGCAGACCTGCTTGAACCTGTTCTACTATGGCGCACTGCGGACGGCTGCCAAGATCTACACCAAGCTGGACGAAGCTGCTATGGCTGAGAGCATGACAAACGCCGCCGACCAGATCCAGCCGAAGATCATTGAGCTGCTGTATGACCCGGCTAAGGGACTATTCTTTGAAGGCCTGAATACCCCCACTTCGGAGCATCTGATCGCATACTACATGCCGCAGAATGTCGAGAAGCGTTACTACCGCAAGCACGCCAACATCTTAGCCGCTTACTTCGGCATCTTTGACGTGCCCACCTGTCAGTCGATTTTGGACAAGGTCATGACCGACGAAAGCCTGGGCCAGGTGCAGCCGTACTTCGCCCACTTCCTACTGGAGGCCATTTATCGCAACGACCTGCGTGACAAGTACACCCTGACCGTACTGGAGGACTGGAAAGCACCCGTCAAGGAGTGTCCCTATGGTCTGGCAGAAGGCTTCATCAAACCGGAACCCACCTATTCCTTTGACCATAGCCACGCCTGGGGTGGTACGCCTGCCTATGCACTGCCGCTGGCGCTGACCGGTCTGGAGCTGGTGGAACCGGGCTACAAGGCGATCCGTCTGCATCCCTCTCTGCTGGGTCTGACCGAAGCCACCACCCAGATTCCCACACCCTACGGCATGATCACGGTGCAGCAGAAAGCCGGAGAAGCACCGCAGATCACCCTGCCGGATGGCGTTACACTGCTGTCATGAAGTACTACAGATATGGGACGCTCCTGCTGCTGGCAGTCATGTTGACCGCTTGTGGCAGTGGCGGCATCCAAACAGAGACCATGTCCCCGGAAGAACGGGCAGAGTCGTTGCGAATCACCGAAGAATCCATGGCCGCCGCCGAATCGGAATCTGTTCGCTTGGAAATGGAATCCAAAGCAGCCGAAGCGGAAGCCAAACGAAAAGCCGAGGAAGAAGCCAAAGCCCTGAAAGAAGCCCAGCTTGCCGAAGATAAGGCGATGGCAGAAGCGGACTTTGCCGAAAACCGGTACACCACCTTCCAGGGCGTGGACTACGAGCTGACCTTCATAGACTCCTTCAACGGGCACTTTCTGGATACCGACAAATGGGCGTACTGTCCCAACTGGGAACGGGATCAGTGCATCTGGACGGACGAAGCCGCCTACCTAAAGGACGGTGCCTTGATTTTGGACGTGACCGGAGACGGCGTCCCCTATGCTGCCGGCGCCATTCGTACCAGAGACCTGTTTGAACAGGCTTACGGCTATTGGGAGGTCCGTGCCAAGCTGCCCCAGGCCGAGGGGATCAATGCGGCGTTCTGGCTCATGTGTGATGGCGCCGGACACGCTGAGGTCACCGGTGGATCCGACGGTGCCGAGATTGATATCCTGGAAGCGCCTCACCACGACTGGCAGCAGGTCCAGCACGCCATCCACGTGGACGGTTACGAGTCCAAGCACAAAACGGTGGGGCATCCCATGGACATCCCCGGCATCTACGACGACCAGTGGCACACCTTCTCTCTGGTCTGGACACCGGAGAGCTATACCTTCTACATCGATGGGGAAGAGACCTGGTCTGTGTCCGGTATGTGGATCTGTCACGTGCCCTGCTATGCCAAGCTTACAGTAGCGGTCGGTGGCTGGGCAGGAGAACTGGACCCCACCTTGACCCCGGTACAGGGCATGGCTGTGGATTATATCAAAATCTATCTGCCGACCGATGGCTATCCGGAAACAGCCGAAGAATAAGGTTAACACGGATCAACGAAAGCAAAACCATATCACGATGATAAGGAGTAATGATCATGTATAATGCGATCCCTATGGAATCCACCTGTGCTACCATAGCAGCCCTACTGGGTATCGATCCGCCATCGGACGCCCACAAACCCTGCGACTTGGTGCTGGACTACGTAAAAGCACAGCTGCCCAAGTGCGAACGTGTCATCATGTACAACCCGGACGCCATTGCCATGCATATGTGGCAGAAGTATCCGAGCCTGTACACCCCGGTGCTGTCCCTCATGCCGCTGCCGATCCCGATCTGCACCGTCATGCCGTCTGTGACACCGGTGTGCTTTGCGTCCATGTACACCGGTGTTTCGCCGGAGGTGCATGGGATCCGCAAATACGAAAAGCCGGTGCTCAAACGGGATACCATCTTCGATTGTTGCATCCGAGCCGGGAAGAAGTGTGCCATCGTCTCCACGGAAGGGGACAGCATCTCCAAGATCTTCTTAGAGCGGGACATGGATTATTACATCTACCCCACCATGGAGGAGGTCAACGAAAAGGCGCACCAGCTTATTTCGGAAGACCGCTACGACCTGCTGGTGATCTACAATACGAACTTTGACTCCATCATGCACCGCCACGGCCCGGAATCGCCGGAAGCACTGGCAGCACTGGACGGCAACTGCAAGGAGTATGCCACCATCGCATCGCTTGCCCAGCAGACCGGTCGGAAGACTGTATTGGCCTTTGCACCCGACCACGGCTGTCATGAGATCGACGGCGGTGCCGGCAGCCACGGTTTGGACATGGAAGAGGACCTGAACATCCTGCACTTCTGGAAGTGTATCGGTTAAGGCACCATCGGCCAAGGTTGACCAGCGTCGCCTAAAAAAACAAAAACAGGGCAGTGGTTCATGGCACCATTGTCCTGTTGTTTTTATGTAGTATGCGTTACGGCAGATCCTTGATGGCATCGATGATCTTCTGCAGTGCTGTGTTCGCACCGGTCTCCTTGCTGGCATACAGCGAGGTGAACTGCTTGGTGTTGTCCTTGGCCAGCGTGGTGTACATGGTGTTGATACCACCCCAGTCGTAAATGGCGGCGATCTCGTACACACGGCTGTCTAAGATCAACTCCAGCATGGCCGTAGATTCCTCGTCCCGGAACGTCTTCCCTTGGATGGACTTTTCGATATACGCCGGTGTCACCAGAGACTGGCTGTAGTAACCGGTGGCATCCAGCACATGACCTGTCCGTTCCAACTGGTCATTCGTGACGGGTACGATCACAAAGGTTGCCCACCAATAGCTCACCGGGCTGCAATAGTTCTCCTGTGCTTCCTCAAACTTCGGCGAAGGCAGGATCCCGAAATCCGTATCCATTTCCCGCAGATCCATGGCAACCAAAAGCTGGTTGTTGAAGAACAGCGACCGTCCTTCCTGCAGTGCCGGTACAAACAGATCGAAGAATGTATTGTTATATCCGGTGATGTTGTCCGACAGCATGGATACATTGGCGTCGGTCATAAAGGACTGGATTTTCTCCACGGTGCTGGCTGCCCGCTCCTTGTCCACCGCAATGATAGGATAACCGTCGGCATCCCTGTCTGTGAGCGTCACACCGGCACTGTGTACCGCATAGGTCATGGAATTGCTTTCCCAACAAATGCCGAACGTGTCCTCTTCGATGTCGATATCGCCGTTGCCGTTGGTGTCCTGTGCCACGGTGCAGACCATTTCCTTCAGCTTGTCGATCGTCCATCTGCCTTCCTGCACCAAAGTGTAGGGTTCTTCCAGACTGTGGTCTTCGATGA
This sequence comes from uncultured Ruminococcus sp., assembly GCA_964623635.1. Taxonomy (GTDB): domain Bacteria; phylum Bacillota; class Clostridia; order Oscillospirales; family CAG-272; genus UMGS1696. The sequence continues at coordinate 168,681 of CAZUUA010000003.1, read as the reverse complement.
GCTTTTTGTTGAAGAAATACGTGATCGGCGCAAAGCTGGTGTTCAGGCTGATGTCACCGGTCACTGTGTACAGCGTATCCCCCAGCGTGAATTCTTTGACCGAGCGCTCGTCCCACCAGGAATGGCTGGTGTCCAGTGTGGGAATGTCTCCCAGCGTGTGGAGCAGTCCGGAGGTCAGAATACCGCTGAGCCCACTGCCGTTCATGAGACAGTAATCGATGAGCTGTTCCCCGGCCATTACCGGCTTTTTGAATTCTCCAGGCGCATTGGCAAAGCTGGAGAGGGAATAGGTTTCCAGCTTGATGTTCAACTCCTCCATGACCGCAGCGTTCCGTTCAAAGATCGCATCGTGCAGTACCTCACCGGTGGAATCGCTGTACGCTTCGCAATAGCTGGAGGCCGACCATACACCACCCCCGGAGATCGTGTAGTCGATGGCAGCCACCGTGACCGTAGCCCCATCATAATCCACACCGGGCGAAACATATTCGATCGGCTCTGTTTCCGTTTCGGTTTCCGTGATACCTGTCGTATCTGTGTTTGCTTCCGTTTCTTCTGCAACGGAGCTGCCGCAAGAGGTGAGTAGTAGCATCGCTAGCAGCAGTGTCAGGATCTGTTTGCGATTCATATGATTTCTCCTTTTGGGTTCAGCATTTCTTGCGCAGGGCAATGGCATAGGGTATATACCCAACATACACTACATATTATACATAATTTTTGTTATTTGTCAATAGTTTTTGTGAAAAAATCGCATAAATCCCAAAAATGAGTATGCCGATCCGGAACCAAAAAGGATCCCCTTGCCATAGTCCAAAAGCATTTGCTGCATCGGAGTGGGGTAAGGGGATCTTATTTTATGCGGTTTTATCTTTTCTTGGAGAGGGCATAACCGGCAGCGGAGACAACAGCAGCCACAGCCGCTACGATACCCATATCAAAGGTCTGGGGAGCGGCAGCTTCGGTAGCAGCAGTATCTTCTGCAGCAGGCGCTTCCACGGTTTCCGGTTCGGTTTCCGGTACAGGTGCTTCACCGGCAAAGTTCAGAACGTTGTACGCAAAGCTGCCGATGCCACCGTTGGCTTCCAGGTCGGCCTTGGTGTCGTCATCGTACTTGGGTGCGCAGCGCAGTACGCCCAGGTAAGCGGCATAGTCACTCTGGTCAGCCAGATCCTCGGAAGAGCAACCCAGCTGTACATAGTACAGAGCGGATTCCGGTGCGCCATCGGTACCCAGCAGCTCAGCCCAGGACAGCTTGGCTTCATAGGTGGTCAGGTCACCGTTTATGGTCACGTTGTTCTTGTTCAGGTCCTTGATCTGTTCGCTCACGCTGTTTTCCGGATTGGCATAATCCGGGATGTTGGCATAGTAACCGGTCACGTCACCGGTGTTGTCGGCACCCAGTGCAAAACGGATCTTGTTGTTAAGATCGTCAAAAGTTTCACAGGGCAGCAGAATGTCCCATTCCATATAGTCGCCATCCCACACATCGTTGCCGGGATTGGGCGTCATGTGGCTCAGGTCGGTGCAGGTCAGTGCGATGTACATATACGTGTCATCGTAGGTCATGTACATGGTTATGTCGCTGGGGATCAGCTCGGCCAGCTCATCGTCGGAAAATTCGTCGCCGTTCCAGTAGCAGTTGCCGTCGCCCAGGTTGTACACAGCAACAGGTTCACCGTATTCGCCTTCGTTGACCACACCATCCACAACAGGTGCCTTGGTGGTGCTGTACACAGAGTAGGTCTTCTGACCGTAATCTTCCAGCTCATAGGGCACCAAAGCAGAAACAGATGTAGCGGTCATCATAGCGACCAACAAAGCAATGCCAACGCAAGAAAGCTTTCTTCTCATAAGAATATTCTCCTTAACAAAAAGGTTGCACGATCGTGCCAAGTCACCACAGATCCCAAAAAGATCGGTGTGTGCTTTCGGAATTATACCATATTCGACGGCATAAGTCAAGCCTTTGTTTACAATTTATGGGGGTAAATTATTTATAACCGTACCTTTACGGAATGGTCGATCGCCATCGTATCCGGCGTGACCCGACAGCAGTACGCCCATACCTCGACCCCAGCAGAAGCAGCATCGCACAGTGCAGCGGCAAAGGTAGGATCGGTCTGCACATGGGGCGTAAAATACCGCACATTCTCCATCTGGATCACAAAAAGCACCGCCGCTCCGTAGCCTTCTGCGACCGCACGCTGCAGTTCTGTCAAATGCTTCGTCCCTCTCTCCGTAGGCGCATCCGGAAAATACACCACGTCCGATCGTTCCAGCGTCACACCCTTCACTTCGATAAGCGACCGCTTGCCGTTCTTTTCCACTGCAAAATCGATCCGGGAATCTCCATATCGAACCTCCGGCTGCACCACGTCATATCGGGTCTGTAGAAATTCTGCTGCTGCCGCATTGGGCGCCTGGGAATCGATGTTGATCAGCCGATCTCCTTTTTGCACGGCGATCAGGTCGTAGTCTGTCTTCCGCTTACTGCCCGGTGCTGCTTGGCATAAATACACCAATGTCCCCGGTACAAGCAGCTCACGACATCGACCCGTATTCTTCACATGACAAACTACCGTCTCTCCGGGAATGCCATCGCAGAGCAGCTGACAGTGGGCGATAAACCGATTGGGTCGACTGAGAAACAGGGCAGGCACCACCGATCGGGCATGGTATTGCATACGCACCTCCAAAGAAAAACCGGGGTATATTCCCCGGTCATAAATTGTTTCGTGTGATCAGAATGTCGCCATGGTCGCATCGTCGATCAGCGTGATACCGGCATCGGTCATGGTCTTGGCAACCGCATCGTTGTCGTTGACCCGCAGTACCACATAGGCCTTGTGGGAATTTTCTTCCGAAACAAAGGCATACAGATATTCCACGGCGATGTTGTTTTCATATACGACCTTCAGCACGGACGCCAGACCACCGGGAGAATCGGGGATCTCCGCACCAATGACTTCTGTGATGGTCACCACAATGCCAAAGCTGGTCAGCACAGCCTGTGCCTTTTCCGTATCGCTGACGATCAGCCGCAGCACACCGAAATCCTGTGTATCCGCCACACTGAAGGCACGAATGTCGATCCCGGCGTTCCCCAAAATGTTCGTCACATTGTACAGGGCACCATTCTTGTTTTCCGCAAACACGGACAACTGCTTGATTGTCATACTGCTTTCTCCTTTCATAATTGGACACATATACGGGAAATTTTCCGATAGGGAAATTTCATGAGTTAGGATACCACAGCATCCTAACTCGGTGGGGATGGAGTGCTCTCCTATTAAGCTTTACAATATCCCCACTTAGTCGTACAATTTTCTCTTGTCGATCACACGAACAGCCTTGCCTTCGCTGCGCACGATGGACTTGGGCTCTACAATGGTCACCTTTGCCAGAATGCCCAGCATGGACTTCAGTGCATCCGTGATCTGTGCTTCCTTCTGCGTCAGAACACCCAGGGTATCGGAGAACAGCTCCGGCGTCATCTCCACCAATACTTCCAGAGAGTCGCTGGTACCCTTCCGGTCTACCACGATTTGGTAGTTGGCGGTCAGGCCCTGGTTCAGCAGCACCATCTCGATCTGGGACGGGAATACATTGACACCCTTGACGATCAACATATCGTCGCTTCTACCCATGGGCTTGGACATCTTGATAAAGCTGCGGCCACAGGAGCAGGGCTTGTCAGACAGCACACAGATATCCTTGGTGCGATACCGGAGCAGCGGGAAAGCTTCCTTGGTCAGAGATGTGAATACCAGCTCTCCCTTGGAACCAACAGGCAGTACCTTACCCGTGTTGGGGTCGATGATCTCCGGCAAGAAGTGGTCTTCGTTGATGTGCATACCTGCCTGTGCCTCGCATTCGAACGCCACACCGGGACCGGAGATCTCTGTCAGTCCGTAAATATCATAAGCCTTCAGACCCAGCCGACGCTCGATATCCCGACGCATTTCTTCCGTCCAAGCTTCGGCACCAAAAATACCGGCCTTCAGGTGGATCTGATCTCGGATGCCCCGTTCCTCAATGCTCTCAGCCAGATATGCCGCATAGGAAGGCGTACAGCACAGAATGGTGGAACCAAGGTCCGTCATAAATTGCAGCTGCCGGTCGGTGTTGCCGGAGGACATAGGCAGCGTCATACAGCCAACCTTGTGAGAACCGCCATGCAGCCCCATACCGCCGGTGAACAGACCATAGCCGTAGCACACCTGACAAATGTCTTCCTTGGTGCCGCCAACCGCCGTAATGGCACGGGCACAGCAGTCTTCCCACAGATCCACGTCGTGCTGGGTGTAGAATGCAATGACACGCTTGCCGGTGGTGCCGGAGGTGGATTGGATCCGCACACAATCGGCCTTGGGTGCAGACAAAAGTCCGTAAGGATAGGCATCCCGCAGGTCGTCCTTGGTCAGAAAGGGCAGCTTCCACAGATCGTCCACAGAGGCGATATCGCCAGGCTCTACCCCGTGATCCTTCATTTTATTTCTGTAATACTCATTGTTGTTCCAGACATGGTTTACTGTCTGTACGAGCCGCTCATTCTGCCAGGCACGAAGCTGTTCCCGAGATGCGGTCTCGATTTCTTTTTGATAATAGCGCTTTTCCATATAGGATCCTTTCTTACCTTGTACAACTCTCAGGCGTGCGGCGTAGGAGCAGCGAGGATGTTTAGCATAGGCGCTGTTCCTGGGACGCTGCGACCCAATGGGATGCCGTACAGTCTTACGTACCATTTTAGCAAAAAAAACGCCAAATATCAAGTAGCCCCGTGAAAATTTATAAAATATTTTACTTTCTCTCCACCGATGCGGGAAAATGGTGAAAAACCAGCAGAAAAAAGCGGAAAAACCGGTGGGGAATCGGAAAATATAGCAAAATCGACAGGTCTGCCAAGACTGTATAAATCGGTCGGTTAAATGCATAAATAGAATAAATATACGGCACCCATGCAGATAAAAAAGGTGACCGTCGGGGATCTTTGGAAAAATTCACCTGCTGTTCATTGACTTTCTGCGTCCGGTGGATTATAATATAAGAATAAGACAGAGAGCATGACAACGAAAGGAACTATACCATCGTGGCACAGACATTTTCTTTTTTCTGGGAAGGCAAAGGCGAGATCACCGTTGCACCGGTGCAGATCGAAGATACCATGCATATCTATCGGTTGACCGTGTCGTACCCTCAAAAGCAGTTTCCCGAACGGATCAGGCTTTGGTGGTTCACACCATTCAACGACACCTTTTCCACGTGGAGCCCTACCTGTCGTACAAGGCGAGATGTGATGCCGTCCTGGTGTCCGGTGGATACATGGTCCCGTTCGGCCTCCGGTGCACCCATGTTCACGCTGCTGGCGCAAAATGGCGAGAACCGCTGTACCTTTGCCCTGTCCGATGCGGCAGTACCGGCCCGACTCACCGGTGGCCTGGAAGAACGAAACGGCATGACCAACTGCACCATTGAGCTGTTCGTGAACCCGGTGGATATGCTTTCCCATTATGAGGTGCTGCTGCGGATCGATGTTACCCCATGCCCCTATTACGAGGCGATCTACGGCGTGCGTGGGTGGTGGCATTCCCTGGGCTACATCGCAGCACCCGTTCCTCAAGCAGCGCAAAAGACCATGTTCTCTTCCTGGTATAGCTTCCAGAAGAATATCACCGAGGAGACCGTGCTGGCACAGTGCAGACTGGCAAAGGATTTGGGTATGGACACCCTGATCCTGGACGACGGCTGGCAGTGTGACGATACGGTGCCCGGCTATAGTCACTGTGGCGACTGGCAGCCGGTCGAGAGCAAATTCCCCGATATGCGCCGGTTCATCGATAGACTCCATGCTATGGGTATGCAATGCATCCTGTGGTATTCTGTCCCTTACATGGGCGCATATGCGAAAAACTACGAGCGGTTCCGGGGAAAGTATCTGCGCAGCTCCGGCAAAGACGTGATGGTGCTGGATCCCCGGTATGCGGACGTGCGTGCCTGGTTGGTGGAGATCTATGTGGATGCACTGCAAAAATGGGATCTGGATGGCTTCAAGCTGGACTTTATTGACAGCTTCGCTCTGTCCCCGGAATCCTCTACCAACTATGACGACATGGATTGTCCCTCTTTGGAAGCGGCGGTAGAAAAGCTGCTGGATGAGGTGAAGACAGCGCTGACCCAGCTGAAACCGGATATTCTGATCGAGTTCCGCCAGTCCTATATTGGTCCCGTCATGCAGAAGTACGGCAATATCCTCCGGGTAGGCGACTGCGCCGGTGCAGCTTTGGTGAATCGGGTGAGCAGCATCGACCTGCGTCTGTTGACCGGCGATCCCACACGGCATCCCACCACAGCCATCCATTCCGATATGCTCATGTGGGACTACGATGCCACACCGGAAGGCGCTGCAGATCAGTTGGCGGCTTGCCTGTTCTGCACACCCCAGATCTCTGTGATGTTCGATCGTCTCTCTCCGGCACACAAAAAGGTGCTGACCTGTTATATGTCCTTCCTGGATCGCTACCGGGACGTGCTGCTCCATGGCACCCTGCGTCCGCTGCATCCGGAAGCCAACTATGCCCAGGTGATCGCCCAAAAGGAAGACGTGACCATCGCTGCCCTGTACGCTGCACCACTGTACAAGGAGCCGCTTGCAGCCAGAACGATCCTTGTCAATGCCACCGGCGAACCTGTGGTGTACGTGCAAAGTGCATTTCCACGCACCTGTACCTGCCGGATCGAAAACTGCATGGGAGAGGTACTGCGGCAGGAAAGAATCAACCTTGTACCGGGCGTCACTCCCTTTGTTGTGCCCCACAATGGATTTGTATATCTGGAGACGGAGGGCAACGCTGATTAACCTTAATAAGCGTTGACTTAGACTCCCCCAAAAATCATCGTACACAAAGCTGCCATGGAACAGTATGCGAACTGCTCCGGCAACCTTATGTTATATAAAAAGTAATAGTATCACGAAAGAAGGAACTGTTGTATGTCTAACACCGAACACGGCGGCATCCAGATCGAGCTTGCCCACATTTTCCCCATCATCAAAAAATGGCTGTATTCCGAAAAGGAGATCTTTCTCCGGGAGATCACGTCCAATGCCTGTGACGCTGTAACCAAGCTGCGCCGGCTCATTTCTCTGGGCGAAGCCAAAGATATAAACGCCGACGACGCCAAGATCACCGTGACACTGGACAAAACGACCAAGACCATCACCATTACCGACGAAGGGATCGGTATGACCGAAGAAGAGCTGCGGAAGTACATCTGCCAGATCGCTCTCTCCGGCGCACTGGATTTTATCCAGAAATACGAAGGCGAAGGCGATGCCAACCAGAACGGGATCATCGGTCACTTTGGTCTGGGCTTCTATTCGGCCTTCATGGTCAGCGATACCGTGGAGATCATCACTCGTTCCTACACCGGCGCACCGGCTGTCCATTGGAGCTGCAACGGCGAAGGCGAATTCGATATCACTCCCGACTACGAAGTGACCGACGAGATCGGTGCCTACGGTACGGCTGTGATCATGCACATCAGCGAAGAAGGGGAAGAATTCCTCTCCGAATATAAGCTGAAGGACGTGCTGGACAAGTACTGCGCCTTCATGCCTGTGCCGATCTATTTCATCGATGCAGACAAGGCAGATGAAGAAGACGAAGAGCATACACATGATGAGCATGAGTGCCATTGTCATGATCATGCAGACGGTGAGGAATGCCATTGCCATGACGAAGATCATGAATGCCACTGCCACGATCCCAAGCCCATCAACGATACCACGCCGCTGTGGCTGAAGAATCCTTCCGACTGCACCGACGAAGAATACAAGGAATTCTACCGGAAGCTGTTCCACGACTATAAGGAGCCTCTGTTCTGGATCCACCTGAAGGCCGACTATCCGCTGAACTTCAAGGGTATCCTGTACTTCCCCCGGATCGCCAACGAATACGAAAGCCTGGAAGGGCAGGTCAAGCTGTACTATAACCAGGTGTTCGTAGCCGACAACATCAAGGAAGTGATCCCGGAATATCTGCTCATGCTCAAGGGTGTGCTGGATTGCCCCGAGCTGCCTCTGAACGTGTCCAGAAGCTACCTGCAAAACAGCGGTTACGTTGCCAAGATATCGGCCCACATCACCAAGAAGGTCGGGGACAAGCTGAACAGTATGTTCACAAACGACCGTCCTGCTTTCGAAGGTCTGTGGCGTGACCTGAAGACGTTTGTAGAATACGCTTGTATGCGTGACAAAAAGTTCTACGACCGTGTGAAGGATACGGTGCTATTTGAAAAGTGTGGCGGCGGTTTTGTGACCCTGAACGAGTATCTGGAAGGCGCCAAGGAAAAGCACGAGAACAAGGTATACTACGCCACCGACGCTACGTCCCAGACCCAGTATATCCAGATGTTCCAGAAGGAAGGCATCGATGTCCTGCTGCTGGATCGTGTGATCGATACCCAGTTCATCACCAGCGTCGAGATGAACAACGAAAACGTCAAGTTTGCCCGTGTGGACGCAGAGACTCCGGATGTGCTCAAGGACGATGGCGATAAGACCGAGATCCCGTCGTTGAAAGATCTGTTCGGCAAGGTGGCTGGCGAGCATACCACCGTGGCCTTTGACCGGTTCCGGGATGCCGGTACGCCTGCCATCCTCAACGTGTCCGAGGAAAGCCGCCGGATGCAGGATATGATGAAGCTCTACAAAATGGAAGGCATGGGCGATTTCCCGGTGGAATCTACTCTGACCTTGAATACCGCTTCTCCTTTGGTACAGAAGCTGACCGGCCTGTGCGAGGCTGGCAACACCGACCTGTCCGAGACCATCGCACGGCAGATCGTTGCCCTGGCCACCATGTCCCAGAGACCCTTTACCGCCGATGAGCTGCAGGCCTTCCTGACCGACAGCTACGGCATCCTGAATACATTGTGTTAAAGGAAAATTTCACCACATACCAAAATAATTTGGTGTACACCGATACCTGTATGCAGCAGCTCGAAACCCTGCGCCATGCCCAACTGGATCAGCTGGCGGCAGAAGCCATGGGTGTCTGGCAAGGTGCCGTGGAGCCGGATCAGATCGCAACCCTGTATTTGTCCGGTTCTCCGGATGCGGCACCGGGAGATTTACTGCCCGATGAAGCAGCTTTGTGCAGTCCCCGGTTCGCCGATTTCTGCCGCCGCTTTGTGGACCAAAATGCATCCACCGGCATAGACGCATGGGCAGATTCGTACCTACGCCTGTCGGACACAGATGATGCATGGGAGGAAAACGAGGATGCCGACGAGGATGTCGATACCACAGCGTCCCGCACGGCCTATATGCAGAATCGCTATACCGACCAGGCTTGGCAGCGCTTTGCCGAGCGGATCTCCGGTCTGACAGCAGAGTATTTCACCAGCTATACAGCAGTCTGTGAGGAAGTGTACAACGGTCGCTGCCATTATTGCATTCTGCCGCTGTACACCTCCACGGACGGACACCTGATCTCCTTCCGCAAGCTCATCGACAAATATGACCTGAAGATCTGCATGGAGACCCAGGTGGAGATGGCAGACGAGTCCATCATGCGGTTCGTGCTGCTAAGGCGTAGGATCCTGGAAAAAGAGCAGACCCAGGTTCCCACGAATGCGGCCTTGTCGGTGGTCCTGTCGGAGGATCGCTACATCGGCGCGCTGCTGAACGCCTGCGAGACCGTCGGTGCCGTGGTGACTGCCGTGTATAGCATCCCACTGGAATATGGCGACCGCAGCCAGGAGTATTGCTTGGAGCTGGACATGACCCACGGTGACCTGCCGGCGCTGGTGTTGTTTCTGAAGGCGTCTCAGCTACGCTATACATTGGTTGGACTGTATACTGTGGTGTAATGCCGTACACCGCAGAGGACAATACGATATAGTCAAATCGCATGGAAAGGAAATAGATGAATATGGAACAATATATGGAACGGTATCAGGCATGGTTGGCTTCGGACCACGTGGACGCAGATACCAAGGCAGAGCTGCAGTCTCTTGCCGGCAATACGGAGGAGATCGCATTCCGGTTTTCTTCCTATATGGAATTCGGCACCGGTGGTCTGCGCTCCAAGATGGGTGCCGGTACCGGTATGATGAACAACTACACCGTTGCCCAGGCCACCGAAGGCGTTGCCAGAATGATCGATTCTATGGGAGACAAGACCAAGGCTCGTGGCGTGGTGATCGGGTACGACAGCCGTCACCATTCGGCGGATTTTGCACGCCGCTGTGCCGAGGTGCTAACCGCCCATGGGATTCGTGTGTATCTGTTCGACGCTTTGCGTCCCACACCTTGCCTGTCCTACGGTGTGCGCCACTTCGGTGCCATCGCCGGGATCAACATCACCGCATCCCATAACCCCAGCCAGTACAACGGCTATAAGCTGTATTGGGAAGACGGCGCACAGCCTACCGCACAGATGGCCGATAAGGTATCCGAACTCATCCTGTCTGCGGATATTTTGAATGACGTGCCGACTCCTGACAAGGCAAATTGGGATCTGGTCACCATGGTAGGTGCCGACTTTGACGAATCCTATCTGGCAAGCCTGCTGCAGGAACAGGTGTATCCGGGGCTGGTAGCCAAGGCCGCCGAACAGCTCAAGATCGTGTACACCCCTCTGTTTGGTGCCGGTGCCAAGTTGGTGCCGGAGATCATGAAGCGCATCGGTGCCAAGTACGTGTATCCGGTAGAAGCACAGATGGCGCCGGACGGTTCCTTCCCCGGTCTGGCAAAACCCAATCCGGAATATCCGGCCTCCTTCGCTCTAGGTATCGAGCTGGCCGAACAGGTGAAGAGCGACCTGATCATCGCCACTGACCCGGACGCTGACCGTGTAGGCGTCATGGCAAGAGACAAGAACGGCGTGTTCCAGTGCATCAACGGCAACCAGATGGGCTCCCTGCTGCTGGACTACATCTTCAACGCCTTGGAAGAGCAGGGCACCATGCCGAAGGACGGCTATTGTGTCAAGACCATCGTGACCAGCGAAATGGCAACAGCGATCTGCAAGGCCCATGGCGTTAAGCTGTACAACGTGCTGACCGGGTTCAAGTTCATCGCCGAAGTGATCCGGGAGCATGAGGAAGCCGGAGAGGGCACCTATCTGCTGGGTTACGAGGAAAGCTACGGCTACCTGAAGGGTGGTCACGCCAGAGATAAGGACTCCGTGGTGGCCTCCATGCTGATCTGCGAAATGGCCGCCTACTATTCGCTGAAGGGCATGACCCTGATCGACGCACTCAACGGCCTGTACGAAAAGTACGGCTACTATAGCGAAAACGCCGCCGAGATCTATATGGAAGGTCTGGACGGCAAGGCTGCGATCGCCGGTATGATGGACGGTCTGCGGCAGACAATGCCCACCGAGCTGGGTGGCAGTGCCGTTGTAAACTTCCGGGACTATAAGGCAGAGACCTCTCTGGACGTGCGCACCGGCAAGGTAGAACCCACCGGGCTGCCCAAGTCCAATGTGCTGTACTACGCCATGGAGAACGGCTGCGTGGTCGTGGCAAGACCTTCCGGCACCGAACCGAAGATCAAGTTCTATATTCTGGCGTGCGGCAAGAATGCCGAAGAAGCTGCTGCCAATACGGCTGCTTGTACCGCATCCTTGGAAGAAAAACTGGGTCTGGAAAAGGGCAGCCTGAAAAAATAATCGGATCATGGAAAATGGGATGGAGCAGAGCTCTGTCCCTTTTTCAAAGGCATTAGACATCATTCACTATCCAACCGGCCATATGCGATACTCCCTTGTTTTATCTGCTGAAATTTGAAAAATGTCCCTGTTGGATGCAAATTTTCTGTAGAAAAACGGAGAAAGTTGTGGTATAATAATGGGTGATAGAAATCCAAATCACAGAGAAGGACAGAGTGCATTATGAAAAAATACTTAGTTCTGGAAAATGGTACTGTATTCACCGGAGAAGCCTTTGGTGCAGAGCGGGATGTTGTGGCAGAGATCGTGTTTACCACATCCATGGTCGGCTACGTGGAAGCCTTGACCGATACCTGCTATAACGGACAGGCGATCTGCCAGACGTTCCCTTTAGGCGGCAACTACGGCGTATGTCTGGAGGACGCAGAAACGGAAGGCGATGGACCGGTGGCGCTGATCGTGCGGGAATGTGCGGATATCCCGTCCAACTTCCGAGCGGAGCTTTCTCTGGAGGATTTCATGAAGCAGAAGGGCATCGTGGGTCTGAAGGGTATCGATACCCGCGCCCTGACCAAGATCCTGCGGGACGAAGGAACCATGAACGGTGCCATCGTGTCTGACCCGGACACCGTGGACAAGGAAGCACTGAAAGCCTATAAGATCACCGCACCGGTGGCAGCACTGAGCACCAAGGAAGAGGTTGTGGTCAACCCGGACGGCGAGTACACAATTGCGCTGTACGATTTTGGCCATAAGAACGGCATCGTAAAAGAGCTGGTGGACAGAGACTGCGCCGTACATATTTTGCCTTATGACACCGACGCCGCAGCCGTATCTGCCCTGCAGCCGGATGGCATCGTGTTGTCCGCAGGCCCCGGTGATCCGAGAGAATGCACCGCCGCAATTGCCGCATTGCAGACTCTGGCTGACCAAAAGATCCCCACGCTGGGCGTTGCGTTGGGTCACCAGATATTAGCCTTGGCGAACGGTTTTGAGATCGAAAAGCTGCCCTATGGTCACAGAGGTGGTAGCCAGCCTGTACGCAACTTGACCGCCGGTCATCTGCACATCACCGCACAGAACCATAGCTACGCCGTACAGAACGATTCTATCGACGAAGCTGTGGCAGTGCCGTATTTCGTGAACGTGAACGACGACTCCAACGAAGGCCTGATCTACCAGAACACACCGGCCTTCTCCGTGCAGTTCCAGCCTGCCTACGCCAATGGCCCCACAGATACTTCCTACCTGTACGACCAGTTTATGGATATTGTGCAGAATCGCAAATAATATATAGACAAAACAAAAGTCCGATGCAGCAGAAACTGTTGCACCGGGCTTTTTTGCATGAAAAACTGCCTACCCCAGAGAGGAGCAGGCAGTCGATCGATTTACTGTGCTTTCTTAGCCGTGACTTTCTTGATCACCAGCAGTACTACAAACATGATGGCAATGGACACCGGCAGAGAAACAAACCAGGTGTAAGAGCCAAGTGCCATCTGCATCAGAGCGGTCAGAATGTAACAGAAGAAGGATACCACAGCCACCGTTACCGCATAGGGGATCTGGGTGGACACATGGTTCAGGTGGTCACATCTTGCACCGGCAGAGGACATGATGGTGGTATCGGAAATGGGAGAGCAGTGGTCGCCGCAAACAGCACCAGCCAGACAAGCGGACATACCAATGTACATCAGCTCAGAGTCTGCCGAGAAAATGGAGGTCACGATGGGGATCAGGATCCCGAAGGTACCCCAGGAAGTACCGGTGGAGAACGCAATGAAGCAAGCCACGATAAAGATGATAGCGGGCAGGAACAGCTCCAGTGCAGCAGCACCGTTCATGATGGACTGTACGAATTCGCTGGAACCCAGGTTGTTGGTCATGTTCTTCAGAGAACCGGCGCAGGACAGGATCAGGATGGCAGGTACCATAGCCTTGAAGCCTTCGGGAATGCATTCCATCGCATCCTTGAAGGAGATGACCTTCCGGCAGATCAGGAAGATGATGGTTGCAACCAGCGCAATAAGACCGCCCCAAGGCAGACCAGCCGTAGCATCGGTGTTGGCAAAAGCATCAATGAAGGACATACCGTCAAACATACCGCCAACGTATACCAGACCCAGCACGCAGACCACGATCAGCACGCAGATCGGCACCACCAGATCGATGACCTTGCCGTTTGCATTGCCTTTTTTCATTTCCATAGCATCGTGCTCGGAACCGGAGGTGAACAGGTCGCCTTTTTCCAGTGCATTCTTTTCGTGGATCGCCATAGGACCGTAGTCAAACTTCATCAGAGTGATCATGATGATGAACGCCAGGGTCAGCAGAGAATAGTAGTTATACGGAATTGCACGGATGAACAGGGACAGACCGTTGTAGCCGGTGCCCTCTGCGTAGTCCGATACAGCAGCAGCCCAAGAGGAAATGGGTGCGATCATACATACCGGTGCTGCCGTAGCGTCGATCAAATAGGACAGCTTGGCACGAGAGATCTTGTGGGAGTCGGTAACCGGCAGCATAACGGAACCAACGGTCAGACAGTTGAAATAGTCATCGATGAAGATCAGCACGCCCAGCAGGAAGGTCGCCAGCATGGCACCAATGCGGGTCTTGATGTTCTTCTGTGCCCACTTACCAAAGGCAGCGGAGGCACCGGTCTTGTTCAGCAGTGCGACAAGAACGCCCAGCAGCACCAAGAAAATGAAGATACCGGCAGAACCGGAAACCGAGGCAATAAAGCCTTCGTTGACCACCTGGTCAATGGTACCGGCGGGATTGAAGTTGGCAGCCAAAAGCCCACCGACCAGGATACCGATGAACAGAGAAGAGTACACCTCCTTGGTGATCAGCGCAAGCCCGATGGCGATCACCGGTGGCAACAGAGAAAGTGCTGTACCGAATACCATAGGTAGGTCTTCGTCGGCCTCTGCTTCCACAACTTCCTCGATGGCAGGCTCTGCAGCATCCTCGGCACTGCCGTCAGCCACAGGTTCACCTTCTGCAAACACCGTGAGACCCAGCAGTCCCAGGGTCAGCGCCAGCACCAGAAACAGAGAAAACAACGTTCTGGAACCGGGAATGGAGAAAAATTTTCTCATAAAAATGTCCTTTCTGCCGCTTTTATACGGCACGGCTGCAAACACCCACACTTCGAGCCTTCGCAGTCTATTCAACTTACGGTAATATGATATCATAAAATTGGCTGAATTTCAATCCAAAATTCGGAAAATAATAGACAAAATTACCACGCTACTCTCTGTGCAATCTGCCGAAATTTGACGATATACATAGAACAGCAACCAAAATCGGCGGCAAAACCAAAACCGGGCACGACCCAAAACAGCCTGTACCCGGTTTGTTGTATTGCATTTGTATCCGGCTTGTACCTTACGAATTGGCCTTGACCATATCGTCGATGGTGGTCTGGATCTTGTTCTCGTTCTTTTCGATCTGGGACATCAGATCCCGGTTGTTGTTCGTATACATAGAGCTAAAGAAGCCGTCACGCACATTGGGGCAGAAGATGGTGTCGCCTAGGTCCAGCACCCGGTTGGCAAAGATCAGATCCAGCATGGTTGTGGATTCTTCGTCACGAGAGTACTTACCCTTCAGAGAAATTTCGTAGTAAGCAGGCGTGATGTTCTTTTTGGCCAGATAATTGGTGGTTTCCAGCACAGCACCGGTCATTTCCAGATTGCCGTTGGTGATGGGCACAATGGGCGTCATGATGTAGCTCACACGTGTGTAGTAGGAGCCTTGATCCTCGTCATACATAGGATAGGGAATGATACCGAAGTCGGTCTCCATGTCACGCAGTGCCGTTACCCAGAACAGCGAGCAGTCCATAAAGAGTCCCTTATTTTCTTGGAACATGGCAATGTTTTCCTGGTTCACGTCTTCCGGCTGCTTGCTTAGATACCGGGCATTGTTGTCGTAGGTGATGGAGAATACCTTGTCGATCACGTTGACGAACCGTTCGTCCTTCATGGACATTTCCGGAATACCTTCCTTGTTCAGACCAATGGTGATCTCACCGGCGCCGATCCAGAAGCTAGGCAGAACATTCTTCAGCGTACCCAGATAACCGTAGGTGTCCTCGGTCGTGAACTTTCCGTCACCGTCGGCATCCACCGTGACCACTTCCATCATCTCAGCCATTTTGTCCATGGTCCACTTGCCGCTGTCCACCAGGTCATAGGGGCTTTCCAGTCCGTTCTGGTCGATCATATCTTTAGAGAACAGCAGAATAAAGGTCAGGTCGTGGGTGGTGATGGACAGATCACCGACAGCCGCATACCGCATATCGCCTAGACACAGAGACTGGTTGACGCTCTGGTCCCACCAGGAACGCTCTAAGTCGATATTCGGGAGCTCGTTGTAGTCCAGCGCATACCCATCGGACAGCATCACAGGGGCCGCAGCGCAATACAGGTTCGCTACCTGGATCACGTCGTCACCGGCTTGTACGATGGAGCGGATCTTGGTAGAGGCCGGGTAACCCTCTTCGATCAGGTATTCTGCGATGGTCACATCCAGCATTTCCTCTGCCGTGTGGATGGTATTGTACTGGGCATCGTTCAGACCTTCACCGGTCAGCTCTTCCATGACGATGGGGTTCCGGCCATTGGGATTGTCCAGTACACCAAAGGTAAAGGTGGAACCCGTAAAGGAAAGATCGGCCGGCAGACCCAGCGCTTCTTCGGTCTCGGTGGGTGTAGTGTCGGCAGCAGTTTCGCCATTGACGTTGGCAGTGGTTTCTGTGCTCGTGCCGTTGCCACAGGACGCCAGCAGCATCAGCAGACAAAGGGCAAGAGAAATGGTACGTTTCATGATAGAGATCCTTTCCGATCGCTCAACTATAATATTTTTTGTATAACTACCCCTATTATAATACAAATGATCCTGAATTGCAAGAGAATTTTGAAAAAAGTTGAAAGGATCTGTGTATATCCGGCAGCAGGCTGAACTATGCCATCCACAGACCGGGTCACATTTACCGTCGTACGTGCAATTTCGCAAAAAGCTATTGACTTTCGGGCGCATTCGTGGTACACTAACCTTGACCCAAACGGATAAGTTCCCATAAAGAGAGAGGTTTTATCTATGAAGATCAGTACTTCTACCCATCACATTTTCCAAAGATTCGGTATGGAAGACGGTATGCGTATGTTTGCAGACGCCGGCTTCGGTGCCATCGACTACGGTATGTTCCATTTGCCTTGGAACGGTGAGCTGTTCCAGAACGCCACAGAATCGGAGTTTGCCGATTATTTCCGCCACGTAGGACAGACCGCCAAGGAATGCGGCATCGAGGTATACCAGTGCCATTCTCCGTTCCCGCTGAAGGTCTACGATCCGGAGAAGGACCCCGCTATGCTCCATTGCGCCATCCGCTCCATTTACGGTGCCGGATACATGGACTGCCCCAACATCATCATCCATCCTGCTATGCGTCCCACGTTCATCTACGGACAGAACGCCGAAGAATGCCGACAGACCAACCTGGATTTCTATTCCGCTATGGTACCTGCCCTGAAGGAGACCGGCGTGACCATGTGCATCGAGAATATGTTTGGCGGCGACCCGGAGACCGGTAAGCTGACGCCCATCACCTGCTCCGGCGTGGATCAGATGATCGACTTTATCGATACCCTGAACGATATGCACGGTCCTTATTTTGCAGCCTGCCTGGACACCGGTCACGCCATGATCTCCGGCTCCGGCTGTACCCATATGCTGAAGAAGCTGGGCCATCGCAACCGCACCCTGCACATCCACGACAACAACGGTCTGTCCGATATGCACCAGGCGCCGGGCAGAGGCAAGATCCACTGGAAGCAGTTCGCCGAGGCTCTGCACGAAGTGGACTACAAGGGTACCTTCAACTTCGAGGCTGATACATTCTACGCCGAATACGGCAATGCAGAGATCTACAATAAGGAAGTACTCAGCGCTGCCTGCCATATGCTGTATGCCATCGGTCGTTCGCTGGCCGATATTGCAGAAGGGAAGTACACTGCGCAATGAGACCCGATACCATTTTCCGTGCAGCCATCTTCGATCTGGACGGCACCTTGGCCTATACGGCACAGGATCTGCTGGATTCCATGAACCGGATGCTGTCGATCTACCAGTATCCGCAGAAAAATTTCCAGCAAATGATGTCCTACATCAGCTGCGGCGAATACGACTTTGTGAAAAACTCGCTGCCTAAGGAGATCCAGGTGGATCTGGACCAAGTGGAGCGCTGCCGTCTCACCTATGTTTCCATCTATAACGAACATTTTTTGGATTCAACGAAGCTGTATCCCGGCCTGGACAAGCTGCTCCACGACATGAAAGCGGCCGGTGTGCGCATGGCCGTGAACACCAACAAGACCCATGAGCACGCCGAAGCCATCATCAATAAGTTGGCGCCCGGTATATTTGAAATGCTCAAGGGCGACGGTCATTACCCCAGCAAGCCCGATCCCACAGGTGCATTGGAGATCGCTAAGGAATTCGGCATCTCCCCGGCAGAGATCTGCTATATCGGCGACTCCAACATCGACATGGAGACCGCCGGAAATGCCGGTATGTTCGCTATGGGTGTCAAGTGGGGCTATCGGCCGGATCTGCTGGTGTCTGCCGGTGCAAAGGTCACCGTGGATACAGCAGAAGAGATCGCACCCTGGTTCGGGCTGTAAGGAGTCGCCATGCCACACATTCCTTCGGCAGACACCAATACCTTACCGGTGCTGTCCTTTCGGGAAGCATTGGAAACGGTCACCAACGCCGATTACGACCGAGAACGGTGGCTGTACGTCCCGGATACCTACGACGAATACCGATACATTTTAGGAACCAAAGGGAAGAAGCCCCTGATCTGCATCGGCATCAATCCATCCTTGGCAAGGCCGGACGCACTGGACAATACGCTGAAATCCGTGGAGCGGATCGCCCAAGGTAATGGCTACGACAGCTTTCTTATGATGAACGTCTATGCCCAGCGAGCCACCGATCCCAAGCACATGGAAAAAGCGGAGAACCCCTTCCTGCACCGGGAAAATCTGGAGGCCTTTCGGTATGTGCTGTCCATAGCCGGAGAGACACCAGCCGTGTGGGCCGCATGGGGGACCATCGTGAAGGTACGTCCTTACCTGATCGAATGTATGTTGGATTTTGTGCGCATCGGCGAGGAATACGGTGTGCGTTGGTATACCGCCGGTCAACGGAGCAAAAACGGTGGCCATCCGCACCATCCCTTGTACCTGCGCAAGGATGCAAAGCTGGATGTGTTCGATATCCATACCTATTTGGAGAATATCAAGAATACGAAATAATAAACGCAGATGCTCCCAAAACATCATCTGCAGCAGAAAGGATACGCATATGCATATTACAGAAACCCTGCGCAATGGCAAGCGGAAAAGAGTGATTCTGGACACCGATACCTACAACGAGATCGACGACCAGTTTGCCTTGGCGCTGGCCATGCTGTCTCCCAAGGAGATCGAACTGTTGGCAGTCACAGCAGCACCCTTCCACAACGGCAACAGCGAATCCTACGCCGATGGCATGGAGAGAAGCTACCGGGAGATAGGTCTGGTGATGGATCTGGTACAGCGTTCCCACGGTGTGGCACCGGTGCCGTATTATCGTGGTTCCACCGAACGGATGCCCGATATCCAGACACCTGTCCAGAGCGAAGCTGCCGACAAGATCTACGAGATCGCCATGTCCTCCGAGGAGACTACCTATGTGGTCGCCATCGGTGCGCTGACCAATGTGTCCTCTGCCATTGTGGCCCATCCGGAACTGGCAGACAAGATCGCTGTGGTTTGGCTGGGTGGTCATGCCCGTTGGTACGAAGGCGGCGGTGAATTCAACCTGCAAGGGGATAGAAACGCCACCAATGCCCTGTACGCCTCCAAGGTGCCGCTATTGACCGTGCCTTGCCTGGGTGTAGCTTCCGGTCTGATCATGACGCTGCCGGAGATCGAATATCAGCTCAGAGGTACCAGCCCCTTAGGTGACTATCTCTGCGACAACATCAAGAACTGCGAACCGGCAGATCATCCCATTTCCTGGAGCCGTGTGATCTGGGATATCTCCACCATTTGCTGCATCGTAGATCCCGGCTGCTACTGGTGTTCCGACCAGCCCCGGTTCTATACGGATGAAAAATACGGCTACCATCCGGGTCAGTACGAAGGCACCTACGAACACGTGGATGGCCTGCACAGAGACAGAGTCTTCTCCCTGTTGTACGGCAGACTTTGCGGTAAGTGAAACTTCCCCGTGAAGTAAAATTTGCTGTATAAGTTGAAATATTTTCCGGTAAAGATCGCTGTACGAATAGAAACATAAGCAACACAAAAGAGGTATACAAGCACCCAACATTTTTGGGAAACCCAAAAGGGGGCTTGTGTACCTCTTCTTTTTACATCCAATTCTGTATCTGACAAAGCACTTCCTCTGCCATCTCGTCCACACTGCGCATACTGCCATCGGGTCTGTCCGGTACCAGGTGATACCCTGCGGTGGGACCATTGGCACCTCGAAACCAGGTGAGCTGTCGTTTGGCGTATTGCCGACTGGACTGCCGTACCATGTCTGCCGCTTCTGCCAGGGTACAGTCGCCGTCAAAATACGGAAAGAATTCCTTGTACCCGATCGCCTGCCAGGCCGTGCCCAGTGCCGTATCCGGATGGGAGCGCTTATATTCCCAAAGCATCTGGGCTTCCTCTAAAATGCCGTTTTCCAGCATCCCATCCACACGCCGGTCGATCCGGTCGTAGAGCACCTGCCGGTCAGCAAAGTCCAGGATCACCCGAAATTCGTCGTACCGCTTGCCGTTTTGCTTTTGCAGCCGGTCTGTTTCCGTCTTGGTTTTGCCGGTGGTCTCAAATATCTCAATGGCACGGATCACACGCTTCACATTGTTGTAATGTATCGCCGCCGCTGCCTCCGGATCGATCTGCTGCAGTCGCCGGTGGAGTGCTTCATTTCCGTGTACCTTGGCAAATTCTGCCAGCTTTGCACGCAGGCTGTCGTCCCGATCGGTTTCGGTAAAGGCACCGATCTGCACAAGGGAATCCAGATATAGCCCCGTGCCGCCACAAAGGATGGGCAGCTTTCCCCGCTCGGCGATGGCAAGGATCCATTCGTCTGCCTGCGTGACCCAATCGGCCACAGAAAAGGAATCGGTCACCTCCACAATACCAATGCCGTGGTGGGGAATGCCGTCCATTTCTTCGATTGTTGGCGCCGCCGTACCGACTGTTAGACCCCGATAGACCTGCATGGAGTCGCAGGAAATGATCTCGCCGTTCAGTCTGTGGGCCAGCGCAATGGACAGCGCTGTTTTGCCGGATGCGGTGGGACCGGTGATGGAAAGGATCTTATTCATTGGCGATCTCCATGGGAAAATGTTCGGCAAGGATCATATTGGCCTTGCTGGTCTTTGCGTCAAAGTCGGCCGAAATGGAACCGGCAGCGGCAGCCTCCCGAATGAGCTGATAGGTCCCGGCAGCCATATTGGGATAGGATGTGCCAAAGGCCAGGGCAAAATCGAAGGCAGCGGTGTCTAAGATCATGTCCAGCATATTGACCGAATCGTTGTCTCGCAGGGTGTAGATCATGCTGTGCTCCACATAGGCATCGTTCAGCACTTCCCAGGAGGCTCCATTGATGGCAGACAGCAGGACGGACGAAAGCTCCGTATTCACCGTTCCGGCCGGCACACCAAAGCACAGGGTCGTGTTGGAGACCAGCGTCTGGTGCTTGCCGGCTTCGGTCAGCTTAGGCAGCGGCAAAAGTCCCCAGTCCACGGACGCATTGGTGAGCCAAGTGGTCACATAGGTGTAATCGATGAGAAACAGGGATTCTCCCCGGCTGAAGCAACCGATGGCTCCGGCAGAAGGATCTGTGATGGCCTTGTCGTCAGCGAAGATCCGGCTGGCATATTCGATGGCAGGGGCAGCAGATTCGGCTGTGTAGGAGATGGCAGGGATCAGCTTTTCGCCGGACAGCACATATTTGTTGTCGCAGGAGACAAACACCAGATCCGCCAGTCGGGACGCCGGATTCTGCGCCGTCACCGTGTAAAAAGAGCCACCGTTTGCATTCATAGTTTGCACAGCCTGTACATAGGTATAGAACGCATCCCAGGTCCAGGTGCCATCATTCACCAGATCATAGGGCAGATCCAGCATGGCATTGCCGATCACATCCTTGTTCATGAATACAGCGGTCAAGTCGGAGGGAGAGACCGATGCATAACCGGCCACGCCCCAGGTGGTGAAGCCGGCCGACAGCGCATCCACAGAGCCCTGATAGAAGTACGGCTTGTCCAGATCCAGATAGGGCAGGGAACGCAGATTTTCCAACACGGCACCGGTCTTGAACTGTCCCATCATATACAGAGGGATCATCAACAGATCCGAATAATAGGAGCCGGACGCCACCGCATCCTGCAGCTCTACCAGCATCGTGGACGCATCTCGTACAGATGTAGACAGAGAAATGGCATAGCGCTCCTCCAGTATCCGGTTCCGCTCATAAGCCTTCTGAGACACCGGTGTGTCCAGTGTATCCGGCTCCAGATAGGAGAAGCTGGGAGACGTGATAAACACCGCAGCCCCGTCAAAGGTCATCTCCGGCAGTGCGGACAGATACTGCTCGATCCGGTAATCCCGATCCTCCGCCACATAGGGTGTGAACGGCGTGACGGTCTCCGTCTCCTTGGGTGCAGAGGTCTCTCCGGTAACGATATTTTTGTTGTGCAGCAGTATATTCTCGCCAGACAAGTCGTTGACGACCATCAGTCCACAGCCGGTGGTCGAGGTCAATACCAGGGTGGTCGCCAAAAGTGTGGCATATAAATGTTTGTTCATATGATCAACTCCGGTTTGGAAAAATAATAATCATAGCTTATCCCCTATAGTATACCGCTTTTCTTTGGGGAAATCAATTCTTTATTGTAAAAAAACAGCTTTTTTTTCCTCCATCACTGGAAAAGATCGGATGATTTACCATGGAGAAAATTACCGCTTCAAAAAATGGGAAACCTGTGGTATAATAGAACCACGACACTGGGTCTGTCGAATACATAAACGCAATGAGGTGCAAACTATGCGAAACAAAAACAACCATATTCAAACACTGCTCATCCTGCTTTGTATCACCGGAATGCTGGCAGGTCCGACCTGTGCGGATCACACGACTGCCAAAGCCGGGTCCACCATCACCGCAGACGGCTGGGTCTACCCCGGTAAGACAGTGATGCGAAACGGCGAGGTCTACGTGTCTCTCCGGGAATTTGCCACCACGATGGACAACGCAGTCGTCACATGGCAGCCGCAGGATCGCAGTGCAGCAGTCAAAACCGATTCTCTGACCATGACAGCGTGGCACGGAAAAACATACCTGATCGCCAACGAACGATATCTGTGGTGTCCCGGCGGTACCTTTGTGGAGAATGGCGTCATGCTGGTACCGCTGTCGGCTGTAGCCCGTGCTTTCGGTTTTACTACCAACGGGACAATGGACGGCGATATTGAGCTGTACCGGGTCCGTGGTGCCATCGAGCCGGGCGAACAGTTCTATGACACCGATGCAGTCTATTGGCTTGCCAAGATCATCCATGCCGAAGCCCAGGGCGAACCGTTCTCTGGCAAGGTCGCCGTGGGGGAAGTGGTGCTGAACCGGGTCGAAAGCGACGAATTCCCGGATACCATCTATGGCGTGATCTTCGATATCACCTATGGCGTACAGTTTACACCGACGGTCAACGGTGCCATCCGGGCAGAACCGGGTGAAGAATCCATCGTGGCAGCCAAGCTGGCGTTGGACGGCGCCCGAACAGGAGAGGGACTATTATACTTCTTAAACCCCAAGACCGCCGTCAGCACCTGGATCCCCACCAGTCGTCCCTATGCCATGACCATTGGCAACCATGCGTTTTATCGATAAACCGGTGTGTCCACAGAAAACATACGACTTTCGCCAAAAGCAAAAAGCAGTGTATGAGATGACTAGCACTGCTTTTTTTGGTTTCAGTCAACTTTGACCAGCGTTCGCTTACCGTTTGCTTTTTACCCGTTTTCGGATCTGCAAAATGTCTCGCAGCATACGGAAGCTGTCCCGTACCAGATGGATCTTGGATTCTCGGTGGTTGATGATCTTCACCGGCATTTCCTCGATCTGGGCTTCTTTCTGCAGGGCACGGAGCAGGATCTCGATATCAAAGGCCCAGCCCCAGGTCTCATTTTCGGCAAACACAGCCTGTCCCATCCCACGGGAAAATCCCTTGAAGCCACATTGAGAATCGGACAGCCGGAACCCAGCCGCCACGCACAGCACTTTGATGTAGACCTTGGACGCCAGCTTCCGCAGAAATGTGTAGCCGGCGTACCCGTCTGCCGTCAGATTCCGGGACCCGATCAGCACGTCACAGCCGCTTTTCTGCCAAAGTGCCACAGCTTCCCCGATCACGTTCACACCATAGGCAAGGTCACAGTCGGTGTACAGCACAAAGTCACCGGTAGCTGTAGCCATTCCCAGTCCCACAGCGTGTCCCTTGCCATAGTTCCGGTCGGCCTTTACCACCTGTATAGAACCATGCTCCAGCGCCGTATCCGCAGCAAAAGCCTGTACCAGCGCACCGCAGTCATCGTGAGAACCATCGTTGGAGAACAGCACCTCATAGGTGTTCCCGGTGGCGTGACTCCAATTTTCCAGATAGCTGCTCAGGGTCTTGGCGGTATCCACTACAATGGCAGCTTCATTGTACATGGGAATGATCACAGAAAGCTTCATACCACATTCCCCTTCCGATAGATACGCAGCGTCACATCCACAGTCACGGTGAGCGAATCCTGTTCCAAAAGCCGTGCTTTGCCCGCAGCCGTGGTCTTATAATAAAACGGCGTCATCATAAATAGATTTTCGATGGTAGCCCGATCCGGCAGATCGATGGTGTAGCGCACCTGTCGTGTCTCCACCAAGGTGAACCCATCGTAGACCGGCTCCTTTTCTACATATTGTACATCGGTGTAGAGCAGCTCACGCATTTCCCGAAGGTGTTCCTTCCCGGAGGCCGCCACCACCAAATACCCATTGTCCCGGAGCAGCCGCAGGTTTTCCGTGACCGCCACCGGTGCAAACATACTGATCACGGCAGACACCGCTCCATCGGCAAGAGGCAGCGAAAACAGATTTCCCGGACAAAAATAAAGCGACATCGCCGCATCTCCGGACAGGGCAGTGGAAACATTCTCCCGCCGGGCATTTTTCATACCACAGGCAGCACCGTATTTGGAAGCATCAAAGCCCAGTGTCAGGATGTGCCGGTTTCCTTTGGCAAAAAGAGCTTTCGTAAAGCGCAGGGTGTGCCAGCCTTCGCCGCAGCCGCTGTCACAAAGCACTGTGTCTCCGGCAGGCAAAAACGGATCCAGCAGGTCGGCGATCCCATCGGAGATCGGTGCATAGTAGCCGTGGGACAAAAATTCCCGCCGGGCACGAAGCATATCCTTTTCGTCACCGGTGTGGGCATTTTTTCCTTTTCCCGGCGGTAGCAGATTCACATATCCTTCCTTCGCCAGATCAAAGCAGTGTCCCGTTGTACACCGCAGGGTACCGCCGTCCTGGATAAAGGTCGTACAGCAAAGGGGACAACGAAGTATCTGTAATGGTTCCATGTCATTCTCTCGATTCTAATTTTATACAAAATAAAAATTGGGTATAATAGGCAAGCTGCGGTCAGTCCACTACATAATCCACCAGCCGGGCGTGCAGGGCATAGCGTTGGGTCGAGGCGCCGTTGGTACAGGTGGACAAGGTGATGATCCGGTCAGAGGATGTAAACTCCACATCCTTGACCTTGGTGGCGTCTTCCTTGATCTTGTCGGTGAACGCCTTGAAATCGTCAAAGGAGGTAAAACCCGTCTTGAAATAGTTGTTGTCGTACCGGCTTTCGTAGATGGCAAATGGCTCATACACGAACTTTCCATCGAAGGTGTAGATCACGATCTGGGTTTTCTCAAATACATCATCTTTGAAGAATTCCGTTACATCGTGGAACATGGCGCCGGAGGTGATGTTGTGGGCATAAAACACCGTGTTGTAATTCTTGTTGATCGAAGTGTTGCAGCGATAGTCCGCATACACCGAGCCAATAGGCAAATAATCTCCGGTGAAGGCATGATCCAGGTAATATTCGTTGTCGTCCCCTTGTACAATGGGGTAGTTGATGTTGGTGCCGTCCACCACGATCCAGCCGTAGGTATCCTCGTTTTTCGCAGCCAACGCCTGCAGCTGGGCCCGGATCCGATTCAATTCTTCCTTGTCGGCGCTTTTCTCTTCAGCCACCAGAACCGGCTCCCCGGCTTCGATCCGTGCGATATTGTCCGATACGCTGGACAGCGTGGTGATCTCCAGATCCTTGTTCAGCCGGGTAGCATCACCGTCGCTGTTCGTTGTATTCACTTCAAAATCGCTGAGCAGAAACTCATTGGCAAGCTGGCTGTAGATCTCCTCACCTTTTTGTCGTGCGGTCAGGTTTTGCACCAGCATGACACAACTGACCACAAAAGCCACAGAGGATGCATAGAACAGCAGTAGCCGAAAGATCTCAGACGGCGTTTTCGATTTCTTGACCACGGCAGCCGACAGAGGCACATCTGCTTCCGTGAGCTGTTCCAGGGAATTGAGAAATTCGCCATTCGCATAATCCGCCTCATCGATGAGATCAAAGGACAGCTCTGCTTCCGGATCGTTGGCGGCAGGACCCCGGCGGTACTGGGAGAGCCATGTATGGACAGTGTGTAATGTTTGTTTCATAGGTACCTCAGGTGGTGAACTGATGCATGGTGCATCTGCAAAAAAGCATACACATATATTATAAGCGAAATTGCGCCAAAAACAAGAGCTTTGCAGAATTTTTCTCTTTTTGGTCAATGAGAGTTTACAAATTCCTCGTTTTTTCGCTGGAACCGGGAGAAAAGCAGGACCAAAGAAAACGGTGTAAAACCACTTTTGAAAAAAGAAAAACCGAAGTTCCTCGAAAAACCAGATCTTACTGCTTGCTTTTGGCACGAAAATGTGGTATACTGAGTGGGGATATCATACAGCCAAAAGCCAAAGCGAACCACCCCACTCACGAAAATTTC
>CAZUUA010000003.1:0-141745 GCA_964623635.1 uncultured Ruminococcus sp. | reverse complement strand
TGGGGCCTTTGATGGGGATATCATACAGCCAAAAGCCAAAGCGAACCACCCCACTCACGAAAATTTCTCTGAGAGAGAAATTTTCCGACGTTTTGTATGGGGCCTTTGATGGGGATATCATACAGCCAAAAGCCAAAGCGAACCACCCCACTATGGGGAACTATACCAATGAAAGGAGCGTGACGGCAATGTATGCAAAATTCGTCCAAGCGCTGCAGCAAAGTGGCATGGCGGATCTGATGGCACGGGAAGGCGGCGTATTGGTAGCCTATTCCGGTGGTGCTGACTCCACACTGCTATTGCATTTTTGCCATACCTATTGTCGTACCAACGCTCTGCCTCTGTATGCCGTACACGTCCACCATGGGATCCGTGGCGAGGAAGCCGATCGGGATGTGGAGCACTGTATGGCGTGCGCACAGGTATTGGACATTCCACTGTATGTGTACCACCGGGATATTCCCACATTGGCAAAGGAACGCTCCATAGGCCTGGAAGAATGTGCCCGGCTGGAACGATATGTCTGCTTTGACGAAGCCTGTGTTGCCATCGGAAAGCCATCGCTGCCCATCGCTACGGCCCACAACGGTGACGATCAATTGGAGACCATTCTGTTTCATATGCTGCGGGGAAGCGGACTGACCGGTATGTGTGGCATCGCACCCATCCGGGACGACCGATACATCCGACCGCTTTTGTCCTTTTCCGGTGCCCAGATCCGGCAAACCTGTGCGGCAGAGGGCTACGACTATGTGGAAGACAGCACCAATGCCGACACTGCTTACACACGCAACTACCTGCGCCACGAGGTGCTGCCACGCCTGCGACAGATCAGTCCCCATCCGGAAACGGCAGCCTGTCATATGGCGGCACTGCTTACCCAGGACAACGACTGCTTACAAAAACAGGCCGAGGAGATCCTGGCACAAAGCGACTGTGACGGCACGCTGCGCATTTCCCGGCAGACACTGCGTGGACTGCATCCGGCGATTGGCACCCGTGTCCTGCGGATCGCCTTGGAAAGGTCCGGTGACCGGCAGACTTCCATGACCAAGGAGCAGACCGACACGCTGCTTGCCATGGCTTGCGACAACGAAAGAAGCTGTCGTTCTCTGTCGCTCCCCGGAAAACACCAGGCGTGCATCGATGGCGAAACGGTGTACTTTGCAAGCAAAACAAAGCCGACCGAGACCATACCGGCGGACGTAGAGATACCCACGATCGAATGGGGAGAGACCGTCGTGGTAGACTGGAAAAACGCAAAAATCGTCCTTTCCCGGAAAAATTTACCGACACGTCCCGGAAAATTAGAAAATATTTACAATTTATCAATACAACGTCCCATGAATTTTGCTACAATAAAAGGCGTACTCTGTTTACGCACCCGAAGACCCGGCGATACCATCCGTTACGGCGGTCTGTCCCGGAAGGTGCGGAAGCTGCAAAACGCCTATCATACACCGCCGGAATGCCGGGACACCATGCTCCTTCTCAGCGATGCAGAGGAGGTTTTGTGGGTCGAAGGCTGGCAGGTCTGCGACAAGGCAAAATGGACAGAGGACACGGAAGATGTCCTGTGGATCGAGATCTACACAAAGGGACCGGATCGCTCTGCAAATGCATGACCTTTCCTGAAATGTGATCCGTGCATCGACAATGACAAAATTTCAAATAGATCCTGAGAGAAAAACGGAGGCAACCATGGTACGGAAGACAGACTTAGATAAAGACATAGAGAAGGTGCTGGTCTCGGCAGAAGAGATCGAAGCCTTAACAGAAAAGATCGCCGATGAGATCGACCACGACTACAGGGGAAGCGGCAAAAAGCTGCTGCTGCTTGGTATCCTGAAAGGCAGTGTGGTCTTTATGGGTGAGCTGATGAAGAAAATGACCATTCCGGTAGAGATCGACTTTATGAAGGTGTCTTCCTACGGCGCCGGTACCTCTACCACGGGTCGCATCAAGATCTTACTGGACATCCACAGAAATAATCTGGCTGAGACCGATATCATCATCGTGGAGGACATCATCGACAGCGGCCGCACCCTTTCCTATCTGAAGGAATACTTGGAGCTGGGTGGAGCCCATTCTGTCCGCACCTGTACTATGTTGGATAAGCCTTCTCGCCGGGAAGTGGACTTTACCCCGGATTATCGTGGCATGGAGATCCCGGATGAATTCGTGGTCGGTTACGGACTGGACTATGCCGAGCAGTATCGTGCGCTGCCCTACGTAGGCGTCCTGAAGCCGGAGATCTATACGAAAAAGTGATCCTGCAAAAGCGCTTTACCTCTGTGACAGCAGGGGTGCAAATACATACATTTTTTAGGGAGTTGGAATGAAAAACAGCTTAAAGATCACCATATTTTATGTTGTACTCATCGCCATTCTGATCGTGGCCACCGCATCTCTTTGGGACAATGTTCCGGAGGAAAGTCTGCTATTTTCGGACGTTGTGGAGCTGTTCCATAACGAACAGGTACGTCAGTTCCAGGTGGATGAGGACAACACGCTGACCATGGTCGTCAGAACCAAGACCACCGACGGCGTTGCCACCGAAGCGATGCTTTCCTACCAGCTGCGCAATTTGGATCTGTTCTTAGAAGAACTGGGCGACCTGATCGCGCAACAGCATGAAGCCGGCATTATCGAAGCCTATGACTATCCACCGCCGTATGAGATCCCTTGGTGGGTGTCTCTGGTGCCCTACGCCATCGTCATCATTCTCATGATCGCCATGTGGATGTTTGTGGTCAACCAGGCCACCGGCGGCAAAGGCTCCAAGATCGGCTCTGTCGGTCGTGCCAAGGCAAAGCTGGTGACAGCGGATAAAGCCAAGGTCTACTTCAAGGACGTGGCCGGCGCCGACGAAGAAAAGGCAGAGCTGGAAGAGATCGTGGAGTTTCTGCGCAATCCCGAATACTTCACCAAGCTGGGTGCCAAGATCCCCCACGGTGTGCTGTTGGTTGGCCCTCCCGGTACCGGTAAGACACTGATCGCCAAAGCCGTAGCCGGAGAAGCAGGCGTACCGTTTTACTCCATTTCCGGTTCGGATTTCGTAGAAATGTACGTAGGCGTGGGCGCATCCCGTGTCCGTGACCTGTTTGATACCGCCAAGAAAAACCCGGCTGCCATCATCTTCATCGACGAGATCGACGCCGTAGGTCGCCACAGAGGGGCAGGCCTGGGTGGTGGTCACGACGAAAGAGAACAGACCTTAAACCAGATCCTGGTGGAAATGGATGGTTTTGGTTCCAGCGAAGGCGTGATCGTTATGGCTGCTACCAACCGTCCGGACATCTTGGACCCGGCGCTGCTGCGTCCCGGCCGTTTTGACCGCCAGATCACCATGAATGCCCCGGATGTAAAGGGCAGAGAAGACATCCTGAAGGTACACGCCAAGAACAAGCCCTTCGAAGCCGATGTGGATCTGGGTGTCATCGCCAAGACCACCGTAGGCTTCACCGGTGCCGAGCTTGCCAACCTGCTGAACGAAGCGGCACTGCTGGCTGCCAGAAAGGGTAAGCATCTGATCGGCATGAACGACCTGGAAGAAGCCATGATCAAGGTCATCGTGGGCCCGGCGAAAAAGTCCCGTGTGATCTCCGAAGCCGAGCGGAAGCTGACTGCCTACCACGAAGCCGGTCACGCCGTCACCACTTGGGTGCGCCAGAAGGACGAACCGGTCCACCAGATCTCCATCATTCCCAGCGGCAGAGCAGGGGGCTACACCTTGTCCTTCCCCAAGGAAGATAAGTCCTATATGTCTCGCTCCGCCATGGAAAACGAGATCGTCACCCTGCTGGGCGGCCGTGTGGCAGAACAGATCATTCTGGGTGATATTTCCACCGGTGCATCCAACGATATCCAGAGAGCCACCAGCATTGCCCGACAGATGGTCACCAAGTACGGTATGTCCGACAAGTTAGGTCCCATCCTGTACGGCAGCGAATCCTCCAGCGACGAAGTGTTCTTGGGTCGTGACTTCAACAACACCCGGAACTATTCCGAGGAGACGGCATCTCTCATCGACAGCGAAGTGAAGCGCATCGTATCCGAAGCCTATGCCCAGGCCGAGCAGATCCTCCGGGACAACATCGACCGTCTCCACTTCATCGCCGCATACCTGATGAAGAACGAGATCATGGAAGAGGCCCAGTTCGTCCGTGCTATGAGCGAACCGGACATCACGCTGGAAGAGCTGGAAGCCATGGTAGCAGAAAAGCGCCGGAAGAGCCGGGAAGAAAACGAAGCCCATGCCCGTCGTCTGGCCGAAGAAGAAAAGCAGCGAGAAGCCGAACGAGCTGCCGAAGCTGCCAAGGAAAAGGAACGGCACAAGGAAAAAGATTACGACGATATGGATCGATAAAGTACAAAGGGATCCTCTATGCTATGTACGCCTACCGAATGCATAGCAGGGGGGACTCCCTTTTTCTGTTTCCAGACGGGTATGTACAGGATGAACAAATAGGAAAGCACAAATGGATAGCGCCGTATATTGCTGCGCCAAATTCAAAATAATTGCGAAATGCCGCTTGACAAAGTACGCCATTTGTGGTATACTTTTTAACGGTTAGCAGAAGCTAACCGAACAGCGCTGTCGAAGGATCCTGTGGCAGCGTTTCCTTAGTCTATTTGGTTAGCATTAGCTAACTGCGGAATAGAACCAAAAATACAACAAAGGAGAGTTTTTATGAACCTCAAGAAAACCATGCAGATCCTGCTTTGTGCCGCTCTTCTGACCAGTGCCGCTTCTCTCAGTGCCGGTGCAGAAGGCGAAATGGTGTACGGTACCATGCAGATCCCCTACGATGCATTCTATGCAGCCGAAGGTGTAGCCTCTGCTGTAGATGCCGTATCCTCTGCCACCACCTCCAAGTGGAAGAACGAGAACCTGACCGCCGGTACTTATAACGTAGAAAACGCAGACGGCAGCGGTACCATCCTGGGCGTTGTCTATCCTGTAGCCATCTCCCAGGCGGATCTGGATGCCCTGGGCGACAACAATTACAGCTTCACCAAGTTGGACGAAGCACCGGCTGCGTATAAGACCGTGACCGTGGCCGACGGCGTAGCTGCCTTCTCCGCTGTGCAGGGTGCTACCGCTGCCATCGAAGGTGTGACCGCCACCATCACCGTGGACACCGTATACGGTGACTACTGCATCGATGCCGCTGTAAACAACGCCAACGGTACCTCCGATGTAGGCCGGATCTACGGAATCGTCCTGCACACGGCAGATGGCAACGGCTATGGTATGCGTCATCTGGAAAATATTTGGCGTGACGAGATCGCTTGGTCCTCCGGCTTTGTGACCACCGAAAGACACGGCAATGCGCTGGTATACGATGACTACGTAGCCATGATCGGTCAGACCATCGACCAGATAACCTACATCACCGACTCCGGCTACCACACCCTGGCCACCAGCCTGTATGTGCCTGTAAAGTTTGAAAACACCCTGACGGTTGCCAATGCCGACATCACCACAGGACAGACCGCCGTATCCATGACCGGTTTCCCAGAAGATTACAGCAAGACCTACACCGTAATGGGTCTGACCGGCAATGTGACCGACACCGCTGTATCCTATGAAAACGCCATGCCCGGCAGCTACACCCTGGTCGTTTCCGATGCAAATGGCAAGTATGCGGACGTTAAGACCTCCTTCACCCTGACCACCGATGGTATGCCCGTCTCCGCTGCCGGCAATGGTCTGACCAAGGCCAATGGTGCCACCGATGCCGAATACCAGAATTTTTTGTCCAAGATCTCCAAGGTCACCGTTGGGGAAAACGAATATGATGCCTCCGGTAAGCGCGGCGTAAAGATCATTGGCGAAGATGGTGCCATCGACGCCGCTGCTGCCAAGGGTGAAGACCCGGTGTTTGCCGCCGATGGGGAATATACCATGACCGTAGCCGCTACGGGTTACAACAACACCCTGACCTTTCAGGTATCCATCCAGAACGGTACCGCTTCCGTGGTAGTCGATACCATCGAGACGGCTGAGACACTGCCTGCCGCCGAGACCACGACTGCTGTAGATGAGGGCGTGACCACAGCACCGCAGACCGGCTCTGTTGCATTGGGTGCCGCCGCTGCTCTGCTGCTAGTTGGTGCCGGTGTGGTACTGCATAAGAAGAAGTAGTGATCTGACCCACAAAAATTCCCAACTACCATACATTTTGTGAACGTTGATGCATGACCTGGACCAGCGTTCACGCAAGCTGCCGCAGTCATCCCAAAGCCGCTTCCCCGGTTTCGGTGGCTGCGGTGCTTGTATCCTTATGATAAAGGAGAGATCTATGTTATTCCTTCTTGCTCTGGTTCTGGCAGGACTCTTTGCCTACACCGGTCGTCATATCCTCAAAAAGCACGCCAACCTGTTCTACATTCTGGCTGCCGTCCTATCCATCGTCGTGACCGTGTTTGACTTTCGTGGTGCACCGTCCTTTTTGCAAAACTACGTGATCGGTCTGTTCAGTCGTGGCGCATTGGCAACGGCCCTTTGGTGTGTGGTCATGTGGACAGGGGCACTGCCAAACGGTTCTACCTTGATGAAAGCCTTTATGCCCATCCGTGGAGAGCTGTCGATCTTGGCTGCCATCCTGACGCTGGGGCACAATATGGGCTACGGCAAGACCTATTTTGTGCGCCTGTTTACCGATCCGGGTTCCATGAAGCCAACACAGGTGACCGCCGGGATCCTGTCCCTTTTGATGCTGGCGATCATGATCCCACTGACGATTTTGTCCTTCCCAATGATCCGCAAAAAGCTGTCTGCCAAAAAATGGAAGCAGATCCAGCGGACAGCGTATCTCTTTTACGCCATGCTGTATGCCCATATCATGGTTTTGTTTGTTCCCATGGCAAGAGCAGGGCGCCTGTCCTACCAGATCAGTGTGTGCGTCTATAGCCTTGTATTCATTGCCTACGCTGTGTTCCGGGTTCGCAAGGCCATCAGCAAAAAGCACACGGTAAACGGCAAGCTGTCTAGCCGGCTCAGCGGTGCCATCGTGGTCGCCGGAATGCTGGTTGTCCTGCTGCTCATCCAGTCTCCAAAATTTGCAGAAACGACCGCACCTGTGGATTCACAGCCGGCAACAATGGAAACCACCACAGTATCCCCGGAGACCGAAGCAGATGTAGAAGCCGATGCAGCCGAAACGACCGCAGATATCCCTGTCCAAAGCCTGTATAAGGATGGCACCTACACCGCTTCTGCCTATGGCTATGACGGCGACATCACCGTGACCATCACCATTGCCAACGACACCATCGTGGCCATCGATGCCCAGAGCGCCGAGGAGGACCTGTGGTATTTTGAGCAAGCGGAAACGCCTGTCATCGATGCCATCCTAACGACCCAGTCCACTACCGTGGATGCTGTGTCCGGCGCCACCTACAGCTCCAAGGGAATCATGCAGGCCGTGGAAAAAGCATTGCAGGACGCAAAAAATGTTGGCTAAGCACAGATGTGTCGGGATCCTGTGCAGTCTTTTTTTGCTGACCGGCTGTATATCCCAGATTCCCGACAGCAGACCCATCACCGCCGAGGTCGATCTCTTCGCCATGGATACCTTTATGACCATGAAGGCTTATGGTCCCAGCGCCGATACACTGCTGGCAGAAGCCGGAGAACGGATCCTTGCCTTAGAGAAGACCCTGTCTGTGACCGAGCCGGACAGCGATATCGGCAGACTGAACCGTGCCGGTGGGCAAACCATCTCGATAACAAACGATACCGCCACGATCCTGCAAACCGCCATCACGCTGGGAGACCGTACAAACGGTGCCTTGGACGTGTCCATTTATCCTTTGGTAGCTGCCTGGGGCTTTACCACCGGTCAGAACCAGATCCCGAATCCCGACACCATCGCCGACCTGCTTTCATACGTGGACTACAGCCAGATCCGGTTGACCGACAACACCGTGACCCTGCCGGTTAAAATGCAGATCGACCTGGGTTCTCTTGCCAAAGGCTACACCGGCGACATGGTAGCAAAGGATCTGCGTGAGGGTGGCGTGACCTCGGCGCTGCTCAACTTCGGCGGCAACGTACATACCATCGGCGCCAAAACAGATGGTACGCCCTGGAAGGTAGCCATTGCCGATCCCTTTGCACCGGAACAAAATATGCTGGTGCTGGCGGTCACCGATGCTGTGGTCATCACCTCCGGCAACTATGAACGGTATTTCATCGGGGAGGACGGCGTGCACTACTGCCACATTATCGATAGCCATACGGGCTATCCGGCCGACAACGGCATCGTATCCATGACCATCGTGGGTGACAGCACAAAAGAAAACGCCGGTCTGCGCTGCGATGGTCTGTCTACGGCGCTGTACGTCAGCGGCGAACAGCAGGCAGAGGAGCTCTGGCGCACAGAAAGGGATTTTGAAATGGTGTATGTCACAAAAGACGGACAGATCCACATGACGGAAGGCTTGGTGGATATTTGCACCAACGTCCGTGCTTATCCCGTGGAGGTGCTGTATGCAGAAGAATAAAGGAATACACTGTGTCGTCACGATCCTGCTTTTGGTGCTCATGGCCAGCATCGTGGGTATGATCGTGCTTTACCGACAGGAGCCGGGACAATGGGTGGCGATCGTGCAGGATGGGGAAGTACTGGAGACCATCGATCTAACCCATACGGCCGACCGCACCTTTGCGATCCGGTGTCCGGATGGTGGCGAAAATGTGATCTGCATCGAGAATGGCACCATTTGCATCCGGTCTGCCGATTGTCCGGACGGTACCTGTGTCCGGATGGGGAGCCTGCAAAGCGAAGCTGAACCACTGGTGTGTCTGCCCCATAAGCTGCTGATCCGGTATCAGGAGGGGACCTCATGAACGCCAGACGCCTGACAAAGCTGGCACTGCTGTCTGCCATAGCACTGATCATTTTCATCATCGAGCTGCGGATCCCGAACCTTATCCCCATTCCCGGTGTCAAGCTGGGACTGGCCAATATCATTACCGTGTACGCCGTGTATTGCTGCAGTCCCGGCGAGGTGTGGCTCATCGTGCTGGTGCGGCTGGTGCTGGGCAGTATGTTCAGCGGTACAGCAGTTTCCTTTATGTATAGCTTGGCCGGCGCAGTGTTTTGCCTGTGCGGTATGCTGCTACTGAGACACGTGATCCCCCAAAGTCATCTGTGGCTGGCAAGTCCCTGTGGTGCCGTGTGTCACAACGTGGGACAGATCACCGCCGCCATCCTGCTCATGCGTACCACAGCCATTTTGGTATACCTGCCGGTGCTATTGTTTTCCGGTATCATAGCCGGGCTTTTCACCGGTATCTGCGCACAGCTCTTAGGTGACCGTCTGCCGATGTCCTGATTATGGTAAAATCACGATTTTTGCGAATTTTACAAGATATTCACATCCTTCTCTTGCAAAAACGTCCGTCTTGTGGTACAATATATAGGATTACAGATATCATGTAGGATCGTGGCAATGGAGGAAGGCAAAATGCTTGTGGGACTGTGCGGACGAAGCGGATCGGGAAAAGGGTATATTGCGGCCATGTTTGCCGACCGAGGCGTTCCATCGGTGGATACAGACGCTGTGTATCGTGGGATGACCGGCCCGGCTGCGACCCTGTCTCCCTGTATGGAGGCATTGGTGGAGCGGTTTGGCAGTGGTATCCTGACGCCGGACAATGCGCTGGACAGAGTTGCCATGCGTTCGCTGGTGTTTGCAGACGGCAGTGACCCGGTGGCAGCAGAGCAGTGTCGCCGGAATCTCACCGACCTGAACCATATCACCCATCGATTCATTTTGGCGGAAACGGAACGTATTGCCGCCGAGCATAGCGCCAACGGTGCGGACATCGTGCTGATCGATGCACCGCTCTTGTACGAAAGCGGTTTTGATATCCATTGTGCCGCTGTCATTTGCGTGAGCGCACCGGAGGATTTGCGGATCCACCGGATCATGAAGCGTGACGGCATCGACCGGGTGGCAGCAGAAAAACGACTGCGGACCCAGATGGCTCAGGAGCTCCTGTTGGAAAAAGCGGACTACGTGATCGAAAACGACGCCGACCGGGAGACCCTGTACGGGCGTGTGGATCGCGTTATCGAAGACCTGCGCAGGAGGAAAGCATGAAGGTTCGCAGTACTCTGGTTCGCAGCGTGGTGATTTTGGTGATCCTGTGTCTGTCGTTGGCGTGCGGCTTTTTGTACCAGACTATCTGGCATCGCATCGACCTGGAGAACCATCCGGTGCGCTTTGCCGAATTTGTCACCAAATACGCCGAGGAATACGGGGTACCGGAATACATCCTGTACGCTGTGATCAAGACCGAGAGCAATTTTGAAAGCAATAAGCTCTCCGAAAATGGGGAAGTGGGGCTCATGCAGATCTCTCCGGAGACCTTTTCTTGGCTGCTCACTCTGACCCGTGAGGATCTGGAGCCTGGCATCCTGTACGACCCGGAGACCAATATCCGCTATGGGGCCTATATGCTTTCGTATCTGTACACAGAATATAGCCGCTGGAATACGGTGTTTGCCATTCTCTACGCCGGTCAGGAGACCGTGGATCTGTGGATGACCGACCGGACACTGACCGACGAGCTGGGCAATCTGACCACCTTTCCGGATGCAGGAACAAGCGCCTACGTGGACACCGTAAACGAGACCGTGGATACCTACAAAGAGCTGTATTACAGCGAATTGTCGTCCTACCATAAAGAAATTCACACATGAAAGGAAATACGATCATGGCAGACAAGACAAAGGGACAGCAGCTGAAAGAAGAGCTGTTCTACACAAAGAAATCCGCATTTGAGCTGAAGACTAAGGAACAGTTGGATGCAGTACAGGAATACGCAAAGGAATATATGCACTTCCTGGACGTAGCCAAAACCGAGAGAGAAGCTGTGCTCTATGCCATCGAAAAGCTGGAGGCCGCCGGATTCCGTTCCTATACGCTGGGTGAAAAGCTGGAAGCCGGCGATAAGATCTACTACAACAATAGAGGCAAGAGCCTGTTCGCCATCCGTGTGGGTACCGAACCCATCGAGAATGGTATCCGTATCTGCGCTGCACACATCGACTCTCCCCGTCTGGATCTGAAGCAGCATCCTCTGTACGAATCCGAACACTTCAGCTACCTGAAGACCCACTACTATGGTGGTATCCGCAAGTATCAGTGGGTGACCATTCCCCTGGCACTGCACGGCGTTGTGACCAAGAAGAACGGCGAGACCGTAGAGATCCGCATCGGCGACCAGCCCGGCGATCCCGTACTGTGCATCACCGACCTGCTGCCGCATCTGTCCAGAGACCAGAACGGCCGTCCTCTGGGTTCTGCTTTCGAAGGCGAAAACCTGACCCCTATCATCGCTTCCTCTCCGTACATCGAAGAAGACGGCACGGTGACCCCTGCTGACGAAAAGATCAAGCTGAACGTCATGGCGGCCCTCCACGAAAAGTACGGTATCGTAGAAGCCGATTTCATGAGCGCAGAACTGACTATCGTACCGGCCGGCAACGCCATGGACGTAGGTCTGGATCGGTGGCTCATCGGTGCATACGGCCACGACGACAGAGTGTGCGCCTACACCGAGCTGACGGCACTGCTGGAAAACACCGATACCGAGCACACCGTTATGGTGGTGATGGCCGATAAGGAAGAGACCGGTTCCGATGGCGTATCCGGTATGAAAGGGCACATCTTCATGGATCTGATCGACGAACTGGCCTGTGAGCTGGGCGGCAATCCTTCCGTGATCCGTGCCAATTCCAAGTGCCTGTCCGCAGACGTGACCGCTTGCTACGATCCGTTGTACGCCGGTGTCAGCGAAAAGCGCAATACGGCTCTGGTACATTGCGGTGTTGGTATGGCAAAGTACACCGGTGGCGGTGGCAAGAGCGGCACCAGCGATGCATCGGCAGAATTCGTAGGAGAAATGCGGAACCTGTTTGACGAAAACGGCGTGATCTGGCAGACCTCTGAGCTGGGTAAGGTAGACCAAGGCGGCGGCGGTACCGTGGCTATGTATATCGCCAACATGAACATCGACACCGTGGACCTGGGTGTTCCGGTTCTGTCCATGCACGCACCTTTCGAGATCATCTCCAAGAATGACCTGTACGAAGCGCACCACGCCTTCTCGGTATTCTGCAAGTAATAGGGAACCTTAGGCATACGTCTACCTTAATTTAGATGATCGTCTAATCGCATCCGACAAGGTATTTTCATAAAAATCAGACGCTGGGGGAACACTTCTTTATCCCAAAAGAGGTGTTTCCCCATGCGGAGTTTTACCCCCGTGTACTGCATCAAGATCGCCGGGGGACTTTGCTGTGTAGGCAGCAGATTGGAGTGACGTTATGACAGTTCAGATACAAATGGATAAGATGCTGCAGGAGATCGGGATCGTGCCGGTGGTGAAGCTGGACGACAAGGAACAGGCACTGCCGCTGGGAGACGCACTATGTGCCGGTGGACTGCCCTGTGCCGAGATCACCTTTCGCACCGCAGCGGCAGCCGATGGTATCCGTTTGCTGCGGCAAAACCGACCGGATATGATCGTTGGCGCCGGTACCATCCTGACGCTGGAGCAGCTGGACGAAGCCATCGAAGCCGGTGCCCAGTTCCTCGTTTCGCCGGGTTTGAATCCATCCATCGTCCAGGCGGCACAGGCGAAGCATATCCCCATTTATCCCGGTTGTGCCACACCCACCGAGGTAGAGACTGCTATGGCACTGGGCCTGACCACAGTGAAATTTTTCCCGGCAGAGGCCGCCGGTGGTACAGCGATGCTGTCGTCCATGGGTGCCCCGTACCAGAAAATGCGCTTTATGCCCACCGGTGGTATCGACAAGTCCAACCTGACAAAGTACCTGTCCCTGCCCAACGTCATTGCTTGCGGCGGCAGCTTTATGGTCAAATCCGATTGGTTGCGCAGTGGCAATTGGGACGCTGTGCGTGCCGAGACTGCTGCCGCTGTCCAGACCATGCTGGGACTGGAAATGGGGCATTTCGCGATCATGGCGAAGAATAGGGAAGACTTGACAAACAGTGCCGGCGCCCTTGGCGAAATGCTGTGCCTGCCCACTGTGATCAATCCCGATGGACGTGGTGCCATGGTCGGTGGTGCTTTTGAGGTGCTGAACAGTCAGGAAGAAGGACTGTATCCCCACGCCGCACTGCTGACCAACGACCCCGCACGAGCCAAGGCTTGGTTCGAAAGACGAGGCTACCACTTCCGGGAAGAGACCTGCCAGTACGACGAGAAGGGAAACCTTAAGGTGGTCTACTTTGCCGGAGAATGGTGTGGGATCCGGCTGCATCTTCTAAAAAAGACAAATGCATAATGCAATAAGGCATCTGCCAATCCAGAATAGACAGGAACCTAACGAATATGTTGACAAAACTACAGGACGCAGAAAAGCGTTTTGAAGCCATCGAAGCCGCTCTGGCCGATCCGGAGACCATGGCGGATATGGAAAAATACACGTCTCTCATGAAGGAGCGAAAGAATCTGGCACCTACCATGGAGAAGTACCGGGAATATAAAAAGGTCTATACCGACACCGAGGACGCTCGTGTGCTCATGGAGGAGGACCCGGAAATGCGAGAGATCGCCGCAGAGGAGTACAAAGCCGGTAAAGAAGCGCTGGTGCAGCTGGAAAAGGAGCTGACCATCCTGCTGCTGCCCAAGGATCCCAACGACGACAAAAACGTGGTGATGGAGATCCGGGCCTGTGCCGGTGGCGACGAAGCTGCATTGTTTGCCGGTGTGCTCTATCGGATGTACACCATGTATGCGGATACCCATCGGTATAAGACCGAGATCGTGAGCATGAACGAGACCGGGCTTGGCGGCTATCGAGAGATCACCTTTATGGTGTCCGGCGAAGGCGCCTATTCCCGACTGAAATACGAAAGCGGTGTGCATCGGGTACAGCGTGTGCCGGAGACCGAAACTGCCGGACGGATCCACACATCTACAGCCTCTGTTGCGGTACTGCCGGAAGCAGAGGACGTGGAAATCGAGATCAACCCGGCCGACCTGGAGATCGAGACCATCAAATCCAGCGGCGCCGGTGGTCAGCACATCAACAAAACAGAATCGGCCATCCGATTGATCCATAAGCCCTCCGGGATCGTCATCGAATGCCAGGACGAACGCAGCCAGTACAAAAACAAAGACAAGGCGATGAAGCTCCTCAAGACCAAGCTGTACGACAAAAAGTGCCAGGAGCAGAACGATAAGATCGCCAAAGAACGCCGCAGTCAGGTGGGCACCGGCGACCGCAGCGAACGGATCCGCACTTACAACTATCCCCAAAGCCGGATCACCGACCACCGCATTGGCTACACCAGCCACAGCATGGAAGCATTCCTCAACGGCGAGCTGGACGACATGATCGACGCATTGGCCACTGCGGAGACCGCCGAAAAACTCCGCTCCAGTGGTACCAATGTAGAATAAGACAAACGTCTAAAACCATAACAATAGACATACGCCTAACAAAAAAACGTGTATGGAAGGGTGAATCATACGACAATGGAAACAGAAATACTTTCCCTGTTGGGCAGCGACAGAGAGACCGCACTAAATAAGGCGGCTGCCTATATTCAACAAGGCGAGCTGGTGGGGATCCCCACAGAGACCGTATATGGTCTGGCAGGTAGTGCCCTGTACGCCGAAGCAGCCACAAAAATATACGCCGCCAAGGGACGACCCTCCGACAATCCCCTGATCGTACACGTGGCAGAACCGGCAGAAGCGGAGCAGATCGCACACACAGTTCCGTTGTATTATGCACTTGCCGAACGGTATATGCCGGGGCCGCTGACCATTATTTTGCCAAAGAAGCCGGTGATCCCCGATACCGTATCCGGCGGTCTTTCGACGGTGGCGATCCGCTGTCCGTCCCATCCGGATGCCCGAGCCCTGATCCGTGTGTCTGGTCACCCCATTGCAGCCCCCAGCGCCAATAGCTCCGGAAAACCGTCTCCCACCACAGCGGCCCATGTGTATGCGGATCTGTGCGGCAAGATCCCACTGATCTTAGACGGCGGCCCCTGCTCCATCGGTGTGGAGTCCACTGTCATCGCACTGGCTCCAGACGGCGAAGGCTGTACGATCCTGCGTCCCGGTGCCGTCACAAAGGAAATGCTCACCGAGGTGTGCCGCCATGTAGATGTGTCGGAAGCGGTGACTGACCCTGGCAAAGCCGGTGATAAGCCTCAGTCACCCGGCATGAAGTACAAGCATTATGCGCCAAAGTGCCACGTGATCCTGGTGGATGCGCCGGACAGCCAAAGCTTCGTATCGTATGTGCAGTCGGTCGGCAAGGGCAAGTATGGTGTAATGGCAACGGACGAAGAAGCAAAGCAGTTCCCACAGGCCACGGTATTGTCCATGGGTGCGGCAGGTGACGAAGCAGAACACGCCCGGCGGCTATTTGCCATTCTCCGGGAAGCAGACGAAAAAGCCTTAGAGACACTGTATGCCCGGCTGCCCGGTGAAGACGGCATTGACCTTGCCACCTACAACCGGATCATTCGTGCCGCCGGTGGACAGGTCGTACATATATAGACAAACGCCTAACAGGATAGACGAACGCCTATCCTGAAATGACGGAATTTAGACAAACGCATAACATATACTATGGTAATACCAATATTGTGAGATCGTAAAGAGGAAATCATGCCGAAGAAGAAAAACGACAAGCCTATGGAAAACCTGACCCCAGCGGTCATTGAAGATCAGCCGATCACAGAGACCATAGAAAAAAATTATATGCCCTACGTGATGACCGTTATCGTGGCTCGTGCCATCCCGGAGATCGATGGTTTCAAGCCGTCCCACCGGAAACTGCTGTACACCATGTACAAAATGGGGCTGATGAACGGCGCACGGACCAAAAGTGCCAATGTGGTGGGGCAGACCATGCGGCTCAATCCCCACGGCGATATGGCCATCTATGAGACCATGGTACGTCTGACCCGTGGCAACGAAGCCCTGCTGCATCCGTTTGTGGATTCAAAAGGTTCATTTGGTAAGCAGTACAGCCGGGACATGGCCTTTGCCGCACCTCGATACACAGAAGTCAAGCTGGATCCTTTTTGCGCTGAGATATTTGCCGGTATTGATAAAAATGCCGTTGACATGGTCCCC
This sequence comes from uncultured Ruminococcus sp., assembly GCA_964623635.1. Taxonomy (GTDB): domain Bacteria; phylum Bacillota; class Clostridia; order Oscillospirales; family CAG-272; genus UMGS1696. Next base: position 125,592 of record CAZUUA010000003.1, on the reverse strand, counting down.
AACTACGACAACACCATGGAGGAGCCGTCGCTGCTGCCTACTACCTTTCCCAATGTGCTGGTCTCCCCCAACACCGGTATCGCCGTGGGTCTGCAGTCCAATATCTGCTCTTTCAATTTGGCAGAGATCTGTGACGGTACCATTGCGCTTTTGAAGAACCCGGAGACCGGTGTGGACAAGCTGCTGGATCTCATCGTGGCACCGGATTTCGCTGGTGGTGCCAACCTGATCTACGACCGCAGCCAGATGAAAAAGATCTACGAGACCGGCACCGGTTCCTTCCGTCTGCGTGCCCGATATGCCTTCGACAAGCAAAAAAGCTGCATCGAGATCCTGCAGATTCCATATTCTACATCCATCGAAGTTATCCTGAAACGGATCCTGGATCTGGTCAAAGAAGGCAAAGTTAAGGAGATCACCGATGTGCGGGACGAGATCGACCTGTCCGGCTTCAAGCTGACGCTGGACGTGCGCCGTGGGACAGACCCGGATGCGCTGATGAACCGCCTGTTCAAGCTGACCACATTGGAGGATACCTTCGCCTGCAACTTCAATGTGCTGATCGACAAAACGCCAAAGCTTCTGGGGATCCGGCAGATCCTTTTGGAATGGATCCGGTTCCGGATGCGCTGTGTGCGCCGAGAGCTAAGCTACGATCTGGCAAAAAAGAAGGACAAGCTGCACCTGCTTCGTGGGCTTGGCAAGATCCTTTTGGACATCGACAAAGCCATCCGGATCGTCCGAGAGACCGAAAGGGAATCCGATGTGGTGCCCCGTCTGATGGAAGGCTTTTCCATCGATGAGATCCAGGCCGAATACATCGCCGAGATCAAGCTCCGCCACCTGAATCGGGAATACATCGTGGAGCGGATCAAGGAGATCGAGAGCCTGCAGCAGGAGATCGCCGACCTGGAAGCGCTGATCGGAGATGACCTCAAGGTCAAGGAATATATCATCGGACAGTTAAAACAGATCAAAAAGAAATACGGCAAGCCCCGGAAGACCCAGATCATTTTCGCCGACGACATCCCGGAGGTGCCAGATGAGGAGCCGGTGGAAAATTACGCCGTCCATGTGGTGCTGACCAGAGAAGGATATTTCAAGAAGATCACCCAGCAGTCGCTTCGTGTGGCAGACGCTCATAAACTGAAGGATGGAGACGAGATCGCCAACGCCGAGGATACCGACAATACCGCGGAGCTGTTGTTCTTCACGGACAAAGCGCAGGTGTACAAAGCCAAGGTGGAGGATTTTGACACCACCAAAGCGTCGGCTCTGGGTGAATATATTCCTGCCAAGCTGGGCATGGACGACGACGAGCATCCCATTATGATGAAGGCGCTGCAGACCTACAAGGAGGAGCACAACATGATCTTCCTGTTTGCCAACGGTAAGGGCGTGAAGATCCCGGTGACGGCCTACGAGACCAAGAACAACCGGAAGAAGCTCACCGGTGCCTTCTCCGATGCGTCTCCCATCGTGGCGGCCATATACGAGGACGGCAAGCCCATGGATCTGCTGCTGGAAAACAGTGCGGCAAAAGGGATCCTGATTTCCTCCGAGCTGATCTCTGTGAAAGCTACACGCAGCTCCCAGGGTGTCACATTGTTCACCATGAAGGAGCCGGTGGAGATCACAGCCGTGCGGTATGGTGAGGAACTCTCTGCGATCGAGAACCGCCAGAAGCTGCGGAAAAACAAGGTGCCGGCAGTGGGGATCTCGCTGTCCGTACTGGGTGAGCAGCTGCCTATGGAATAAATACATCCCCCTGCGGGACACAAAAACAGCGGCAAGTGTAAATTCGGTGTGAACATATGCTTGCCGCTCTTGCTTTTTTGTGGGATTTCCGGTATAATAAAGGATGTGAATGCGGAAGACCGGTGCCGTGCGGATCTGCTGTCGCCGACAAAAAACGTCTTCCAGAGAAGCGTCTTTTATATTTGAAAGGTTTGATACTTATGAAAAAACATACCGGATACAAATGGCTCTGCGGTGTTTTGGCGCTGCTGTCGGCGCTGACCGTCACGGTGCTGGCGGCCTCCTATGACAGCTCGGAAGACCCGATCATTTCTCTGAGCTACCTGACAGAGGTGTTCCGTCCCAATTTGGTAAAAGAATATGAAGTGAAGATCGCCGCATTGGAGGCCAAGATCGATGCACTGTCCGGCGGCTCCTATGCACCTGCAGAGACCGAACCTGCACCCGACACCACCGCATCGACTGTAGGCGTTACCTATGAAGTGATCGAGATGAAGTATGGCGACTGCCTGTTTGCCGAAGGACCCATCGATATCCTGCTGCGTTCCGGTGCTGCCATCTGCATCGCACCCAATGCGACCCAGGGCATTTCCGATTATACGGAAGGCGCCGAGATCTATAATGGGGAAAACCTGACCATCAACCATATGTGCCTGATCCCTAGAGGAGACGGACGTGGGATCATGGCAACGGCCCAGACCGTATATATCATGGTGAAAGGAGAATACAGCCTTGTCGAATCAGCAACCTGAAAAAACATCCCGTAAGAAGCGCACACGGGAAGAAAAAAAGAAATTGGCTATGCGGATCCTGGCCATGTTTTTGGCGATCCTGATGGTAGCCGGCGCTACTTATTATGCCATTTATCTGATGACGCTCTCTGTGTCGTCGGCCTCTGTGTACGCCGCCGATGTGGTGCAGGGAACAACGATACAGGATACATCCTCGCTTATGGACAGCGGGGATGTTCCTGTTCGTGTGGGACTCATGATGGGAGAGAGCGTGACGGTCAGCTTTGAGGTCACCTCTACGGCAGGCTTCATCATCGGCATCGCAGAGACCACAGGAGACTGCACTTTCACACCCATCTGGGAGCTAAGTGAGACCAAGGTGGCCGTAGCCAACGATGGCAATCTGTCCAAGCGGAACATGACCTATTCCATGGCATCCAGCGCCTACGATGCGGTCATTGGCGGTTATCATGTGCAGATCGACTGCGATAAATATACAAAGGATGAATATACCACATTGCTTTCTGCCGTAAAACAGGCTTTGTCCGGCTATGGACTGGCTGTGATCCCGGCATACGTGTACTCCGGCTATACCATCCGTGTGGGTGCCTTCACGACCCGCTCCGAAGCCGAGCAATGGGCAGATACTGTTGGCAAGCTGTACCCCAATGAGACTGTGTACGCCACCGGTGCCAGCGCTACCTCCGTGTCCGTCCTGGATCCCCAGACCGATGCGATCTTATTCGAGTACGACTGCGGCGGCGAGACTGAGCTTGGTCTGCAGGGCAAACAGGATGCGAATGGCAATCGTTGGCTCAAGACCCCGGCCGCCAATGTGTACGATGGGACCTTCGTGTTCAGCCGGTACCAGAGCGGTTCCAGAAACGGCGTTGCTCTGACCAATATCCTGCCCCTGGAAGCCTATGTGGCCGGTGTGCTGCCCTATGAGATCTCCAACACCTGGCCTCTGGAGACACTGAAGGCCTTTGCCATCGTGGTGCGTTCCTATACCCTGACCCACGCCGAACGACACACCGGTACCGATGTGGATATGTGCAACAACGCCCATTGCCAGGTGTACAAGGGTGCCGGCCGGATCAACCGGAACGTGATGACCGCTGTCAAAGAGACGGCCGGACAGGTCATGACCTACGGCGGCGAGATCGTGGATGCCTACTATTCGTCCAGTATGGGCGGCACGACCGTCAGTGCCAAAGATGCCTGGGGTGGTGACATCCCCTATCTGCAGGCCAAGGAGACCCCGTGGGAAGATTATATGAACCACGAAAACGCCTTCTGGATCGTGGAGATGACCCCGGCTGAGCTGACCGAGCGGCTGCGGAAGGCCGGACACAATATCCGTGGCACCGTCACCAATGTGGAGATCGCCGCCTATGCCGAAAACTCTACGTATGTAAAGGTACTAAAGGTCACCGACAGCAGTGGCAGCGTGACCCAGATCACCGGTACCGACAACGTGCGTATGTCGCTGACACCCAATGTCAAGAGCGCCAATTTTGTGGTAGGCAAGGGAAAGGTGGAATATACCGAGCAGGTGATCGAAATCACGACCGTTCCTGCGACAACTACCCGATCCACAAAAGCCGAAACCACCGAACCGACCGTGGCAGAACCAACACCGGCCGAAACATACGTCTCGACTACCAAAGCGGCCTATGATTACGACAAAGACTACGGCTACACCACGCTGTACGGCTACCATGTGCTGACAGCCGCAGAAGAGTGTGTGTCCGACATCGATTTCTCTGTGACGCTCCTGTCTGCAGAAGGGGAACAGGTCTACGAGCGTTCGGATATCTTCGTGCTGTCCAGCGAATGCGCCAGTGCCTTCACCGGAGAAGAAGTGGTGGTCAAAAAAGAGGAACCAAAGGTGGAAGAGGTACACGTGACCGAAACACTGTCTACCTCCACAGAGACCATTCTGCACAAGGTGGCATATGCTGAAAACACAAACAACTTTATCTTTGTAGGCAAAGGCTGGGGACATGGTGTCGGCATCAGCCAATACGGCGCCTACGATTTGGCAAACCTGGGGTATGCCTATCGTAATATCCTGGAATCCTATTTCGACGGCATATCGCTGGTGGACTATCGCACGACCGAGGGGTATCGCCGCTGAGAAACGAGAGCGAACCGTTTTCCCCTGACCAAAGGAGATTATGACAAAAATGCAAAAAACAAGATCCAAATATACCTCTACGCTGCACGCCTGTTATCTTGGCTACATCACCCAGGCCATCGTCGTGAATCTGGCACCGCTGTTTTTCGTGATCTTCCAGAACGACTTCGGCGTATCCTATATGGATCTGGCCAACCTGGTGCTGGTGACGTTTGTGGTGCAGATCGCCACCGACGCCACCATGATCAAGCTGACTCCCATTCTGGGCTATCGAAAATGCGCCGTGCTGGCCCATGGTTTTTCCGTGGTCGGTCTGGTGCTGCTGGCCATCTTGCCCAAAGTCATGGATCCGTTCACCGGTATCCTCATTGCGGTCGTATTGTATTCCATCGGCGGCGGCCTGACCGAGGTGGTCATTAGTCCCATCGTGGACGCACTGCCGGGAGATGCCAAGGCCTCTGCCATGAGCCTGCTGCACGCCTTTTATTCCTGGGGACAGGTGCTGGTGGTGATCGTGTCCACCGTGCTTCTGGCGGTCATTGGCAACGACTATTGGCAGTGGATCCCCCTGGTGTGGGCACTGATCCCCTTTGTGAACCTGTTCAATTTCCTGCGTGTTCCCATCGTGGAAGTATCGGAGGAACAAAAGAGTGGTGGTATCGGGAAATTCCTGCGCTCGCCTGTCTTCATTGTGGCACTGCTTATGATGATCTGTGGCGGTGCCTCGGAGCAGGCTATGGCACAGTGGGCGTCTCTCTTTGCCGAACGGGCATTGGGCGTATCCAAAGTGCTGGGTGACCTGCTGGGGCCATGCCTGTTTGCACTGTTCATGGGCATCGGCAGAACCGCATACGGCATTCTGGGCGAAGAGCGGATCAACATCGAAAAGGCGCTGTTTTTCTGTGCGACCTTGACAGTGGGCTGTTACCTGGTGACCGTATTCGTGCCGATCCCGGTGTTCTCGCTGCTGGGCTGTGCGGTGTGCGGTCTGGGCGTCAGCATGATGTGGCCGGGCGTGCTGTCCTACACATCGAAGAAATACCACTATCAGGCAGGACCGGTCATGTTCAGTATGCTGGCACTGGGCGGCGACATCGGCTGCTCTCTGGGTCCCTGGATCACCGGCATGGTTTCTGATCTGTACACCGCTTCGGTCACAGGTGCCAACGTGGAAAGCCAGGCCATCCGCTATGGTATCCTTGCTGCCATCGTGTTCCCGGCAATCCTGGTGGTGCTGCTGTCTATTATGAAAAAGCTGCAGGATTCGGAAAGCGAAGTGAACGCTGATCAGCGTTGACTGAAACAGAATAAAACGCATACGAAGACGTAGAACCGCAGCATAGATCAGATCGGCTCTGCGTTTTCTGACATGAACGTAAAAAAGATAGGAGAAACAACATGAAGATCGAGCTGAAACAGTATCTGGCACCCGACAAAAAGGATGCCGCAGAAGCGATCCGGGCTGCACTGGCCGACTGTAAACCGGGTGATACCCTGTGTCTTGGCGGTGGTACCATCCACGTGTACCCGGAGCATACCGTGGTGCGTCCCTACTACGTGTCCAACAACGACTACAGCGACAAACACATCGCCTTTGACCTCCGTGGCAAGCATGACCTGACCATCGATGGCGAAGGAGCAGAGCTCATGTTCCACGGCGCCGTCACGCCATTTGTACTGGACGAAGCGGAAAACATCGCCATCCGGAACCTGCACGTGGATTACCGCAATCCCTTCTTCACCCAGGCAAGGATCACGGCGGCCGGTGCCGATTTCACAGACCTGACCTTTGACGGCGACACCTTTGCCTGCAAGCTCAAGGACGGCAAGCTGTGCTTCTATTCGCCGGAGGACGGTTGGGAAAGCCTGGAATACCGTGTGCTGGTCACCGAATTTGACGACAACGGCAGACCCTCTCCGTATCTGTACCCCTATTTCACCGTGCTGGGTGAAGTGGAGCAGGACTTTTTGGCCAGTATGTACCGCTACTTCACCGCCGAGCAGATCAGCGAAAATACCATCCGTCTCCATGGTAGCATCGGCTATACCCATACCGTGGGCAACTGGTGGGTCTGCACCTTTGGAGGACGGCATAACCCCGGTATCTTCATCACCGATTCCAAGAACGTCACCCTGACCGACATAGAGCTGTACCACACCGCCGCCATGGGTGTCATCGGGCAGTGTTCCGAAAACATCAGCCTGGAACGAGTCAACTGCCGTGTACGCCCCGGTTCCGGCAGAGTCCTGTCCGTCAGTGCCGACGCTACCCACTTTGTCAACTGCACCGGCCAGATCACCTACAAGGATTGCACCTTCACCTCTATGCTGGACGACGCCGGCAACTTCCACGGCATCTACACCATCGTGGAAGACAAGCTGGATGCGCACACCCTGCTCCTGCGCTACGGCCATTTCCAGCAGCGCGGCATCAACCTGTACCGTCCCGGCGATATCGTACGCCTGGTGGACAACCAGACCATGCTGCCGTACTGCGATCTGACCGTCACCGATGCGAAGCTGCTGTCCGGCGAAAATCTGCAGCTGACGGTAGCTCAGAACCTGCCGGAATCTCTGCAGAAGGATCACGTGATCGAGAATCACACCCGTATGCCCTCTGTCCATCTGGATGGCTGTACCTGCGGCAATAACAGACCCCGTGGCTTCCTTCTGACCACCTGTAAAAAGGTACTGGTGGAGAACTGCACCTTCTACAACATGAACTGCGCCATCGAGTGTGCCGGAGACGCCAACAGCTGGTACGAAAGCGGCCCGGTGTGCGATGTGACCATTCGGAACAACAACTTCGCCGACGCAGCCTACGCCGGTGGCTACGTGGTGACCATTTGCCCGGCCGTTCGGGAAAATGTCGGTCAGCACTACCACCACGGCATCACCATCGAGCACAACCACTTCCGGCTCCACGAAAAGCGGTTCCTGTATGCTCGCTATGCCGACGGTCTGACGTTCCGGGACAATATCTACACCGAAGACCTGACCCTGCCGTCGCACCCGGTAGGACAAGCCATCGTAACGGAAAATTGCACGAACACCACCATCGAAGAACCCAAGACGATCTAAGGCACCACTGAACTTGCATCTGTACCATCAGAATTGTGCGGGGATGCCTTGATGGAAACAAAAAAGTCTGCTGCCTTTCCCACAGAACAGGGAAGGACAACAGACTTTTTCTTATTCAATTCCGTTTACAATCAGCGTTATGCCTGTGCCAGCGCTTCTTCCAGAGCCACAGCCAGCTGGTCACCGCAGGAGGTCGGCTTGAACCCACAGGTGTTGCCTCGCAGCAGCTCGATCACACGGGAAGCTTCCATACCCTCCACCAGCTTACTGATGGCCTTCAGGTTTCCGTTACATCCACCGGTGTACTTGACGTTCTTAACGATCCCATCTTCCAGGGCAAAATCGATCTGCGAAGAACAGGTGCCTTTTGTTTTGTACGTGTAGTATTTCATTTTTTGTACGTCCTTTCGTATGTCAGGGCAACGCTGATTCCGGTGATCTTGCATGGATTCGCATTGCCACAGAAAAATCAATTGGCTGTGGGTGGCCAGTCGGTGACCGGGTCTGTCAGGGTCACGTGCCCACTCACGGCTTCCAGAGTAAACTTGTTGTTGCTGGAGGCATTCTGCGTGAACCCGGTCCCCAGGTCGTTGCCATTGACCGTCACAGAGCCGCTGTCCAGCTTGACACTGTAGTTCAGGGAACCAACGGTTTGCTTTGGTGTGATATTGGCCTCCACCGTGTTGCACTGGATCGTCGTCATCGGCATCATGCCTTTGTCGATGTCCATGGTCAGCGCCGTGCAGTCGATGGTGCAGGTACCAAAGGTACTGTTTTGCATCTGCAGTCCCACCTTGTCTCCGCCCAGATTGACTGTGGTGGCAGAAGCGTCGGTGCTGTATAGGGTCCCATCGGTCAGCGTGACGGTGTATTCCGTTCCATAGGAAATGTTTTCCAGATACACATTGCATTTCTCGCCGGTCAGGGTCACGATCTTCAGGTCCACATTCTCTCCACCCAAATAGATGTTGAGCACCTTGTCACCCACCGGCTCATCTTCCTTCTGAAAGGACAGCAGATACCGCAGTCCCTTGAAGGAGATCCCATTTTCCCAGAACTTCAGCATGGAGGTCACATCCGCCACCTCGTCAAAGGTCACGACCCGGTTGGAGGTGTTGCAGGAATAATAATTGTCGCGGAAATTGACCGTTTCGATATAGGAGGTCTCGCTGCCGCCGTAAATGTGGACATCCGCATCGCTGACACGGATATCCAATTTGGAGATGGTGGTCTCTGCCAGATCGATGGTGTTGACCAGACCATAATCTCTCGTCTCCGCAAACAGAGCCTGACCCTCGGCCTCAGCCATATTTTTGGCAATCAGGCAGGTCACAAACCCCGCCACGATCAGCAGCACCGCAACGATCATAGAAATAATAGAGGCAGGTCTCACAGCTTATAACACTCCCTTCTTGCCAGATAGAACAGATTCCGGAGCCGGTGGAAGACGAAGACGAAAAATACCGTCAGCCACTTCATGACCCAGGGTAAGAACCGGATGGCCAAATTGTACAGGATCACACCGGAGAGCAATGCACCGCCAACAATCATGACGCCCAGCCCGATCTCGTACAGCCCAGCGGCCACAAAGGAGAAGAGCTGCGTGATCCCATAGATGATCCCCACCAGTGCCAGACCGCAGCCGACCGCTACCACAGCGATCATACCGGCGACCAGACCAATGATGGCAAGGATGATCCCCAGGAATGTCGCACCGAACAGCGCCAAAATGGCGACCAACAGCGTCAGGGTGACAGGCAGGGTCACGACCAGCACAGACCAGAAGATGGCAACACCCTTGGTGGTCTTGTCCCGTTCCGTGGGTGTGCGGAAGAAATCGGCGGAATGCTGTTGTGGCTGCGACACGCTGTGGCTGTACGACGGCTCCTGTCGAGAGGGTTGTTCATACCGTGGCGCAGCATCCTCTCCGGTCGATGCCACAGGTGCAGCGGAGAGGGCATCCATCGCTCTTTCTGCCGGATGTATCGGATCTGGTGTTGGCGGCTCCACGGACGGCATCACAGCTGTGGCCATAGGTGCCGATGACGGTTCCGCCGGTGGCTTTTGTCCGTTTTTGGCAGCGGTACGGGCTGCTTTGTTTTTATATAGGATCTCGGCAATGCTGTCAGCGATCTCTCCGATCTCAGCAGGTGACCGAATGCCTTGGATCTCCGTCAGGTCGTCCGCGGTGAAGGTCCGACCCAGCGCAGTAACGTGTTTGGCGGCTGCCTCCGGTGGAATGCCACGATCCACCAGGGCATTTTTCAGACCCTCCAGAAAATGGTCCAGTTCCATGACAGGCTTTTCACTCCTTTTTTACATTTTGGAATAGACATTTCCCATATTTCATGGTATACTATAGGGGTAGGCACATATGCTGCGTACGATCCCCAAAATGGATGGAAAATGCGTATAGCTATATTTTATCAAAAAACGGAGAAATAATCAATATGAGAATGCGAAAAAAACGACACGGAAATGAAAGACTGGAAGCCCTTGGCGCACTTTTTCTGCACGAAACGGAAGAAAAGTGGTCGGACCTGGCCGCATACTACGAAAAAGACCAACCGTTGGCCATCGAGATCGGCTGCGGCAAAGGCGGCTTCATCACCGGTATCTCCCAGGCACAACCGGATCACAACTATCTTGCTGTAGAAAAGATCAGCGATGTGATGGTGTGTGCCGCTGAGAAATACGCCGGCGACCGAGGTTTGGGCAAGTTGGCGACCCACGGCGGCTGGCAGGCTCCCGACGGCACCATCTACAAGGACGGCCAGTGCTGGGACATCCCCATGTGCGACCGGGGCAACGTGCGTTTTGTGATCGGTGACGCTGCGGAAGTGCTGTCCCATCTGCCGGACGGATCTGTGGACGTGATCTACGCCAACTTCAGCGATCCATGGCCCAAGAAGGGCTACGCAGACCGCCGACTTACCAGTCCCATCTTTTTGAAGGAATACTGCCGTGTACTGCGGACAGGAGGTGCCTTCCGGTTCAAAACGGATAACGACATTCTTTTTGACTATTCTCTGGAAACCATAGGCGAAAGCCCCCTGCACATGACCTTCTGCACCAGAGACCTGCACCATTCCGAACGGGCTGGGTCCAACATCATGACCGAATACGAGCGGAACTTCAGTGAAAAAGGCGTGTGCATCAAATCCTTGGAGGCTGTAAAGGAATAACCCATTTGCGTACATAGGTATGTGTACATATCTATGTACCTTAGACGGCAGCGTGATCGGAAAGGTTCCCGAAATCGAAAAAGAAAAATCATTTTCCGGTCGGCAAAGGATCCTTCGCTGCGACCACCGCTATACAGTCAAGCACGAGACACGAAAAAAGAAAAAGACTTGACAAAGCAAGCCAAATGTGATATACTAATGGGTACAGATGGTATGCAGATATACCTACCAACTATCATAAATAGTATATCACATAACATTGAATTTGTCAAGAGGTTTTTTGTAAATTTTGAAAAATGCAAAAGCGGTTGCCACACAGAACGGAGGACGTATGAATGCACTGATCACGCTGGGGGATTTTGCCCTGCAGCATTTAGCCGCACAGCCGATGGACGATAAAATATTGGCACTCAATGAAATATCAAAGGAACATGGTCTGGTGCTGTCCCCGGCGGATGCCAGAGAGCTGTCTGAGGTACGTACACGATCACTGCAGGACAACGAACGGCTGGAGATCGGACTGGGTGCCATGGAGGGTGTCATCCGCCGTTTCTCCCAGTCTGCCTTTATCAACCAGGAGAACTATGCCTATGTCATCGCCGAGGTCACGGATCTGTTCTATTACATAAAGACCGAGACTGACGACAAGATCAGCGACAACGAGCTGCTGGACGAGCTCTATCTGCGGTTCGAGCAGCGGTGCCGTGGTTCGATCGATCTGCTCATGAGCCGGGAAGGGGAGATCCTGATCCGGAAGATCAACGCCGGAGAGAACTACGAAAAGTGGTACGGCGCCGCAGACCGGGTAGATACCACACGGGATACAGACGTCAACGCACGCCGGGACGAGGATGGCTCCGTCATGCCCTATCTGACCGACGAAGACCGCAACCTGGTCCGGGAGCTGGAAGAAAGCTGGGCCGACGAAATGGACGAAACGGAGGAGGACGACAATGACTGACAGACAGCTTGTATCCCAAAATACTTTTCTACCGGAAAACCTGCGCCGGGAAGATTACACCAATACCTTGATGACAGAGGCGGTACGCATCGGTGTCTTCACAGAGGAGGATGTGCTGGCGGTGCAAAAGGGACTGATGGACGCTTTGGCTGTGGTGATCGGCTACGCATCCAGAAACGAATCCACATCGGTGCGGTTGGATAAGGCAAACGGGTATCTGGGTTGTATCCTGTACAACTGCGACACCTATCTGCTGACCCTGCAGGATCCCCAAAAGGCCGCCGGAGAACTGCGTTCAATCCCCATGGAGGAGCTGTACAACCGTGGCTTTGCTATCAACCGGGACCATTTCCAGCGAGCCAAGCGGCTGTTTGCCAACGTGCGTTATACACGGCTCCACAACGGCTCCAAGACATACAACCGTGCCATCGACGTTCTGCTGCCGCATTATCTGGCTGCCTATGACCCACGCTTCAACGCACAGGACCAGCTGTATATGTCCATTCCCTCTCTGCATATCCGTGGCCCCTTCCACATGGGTGCTGCCGCCGATATGCTGGAAGGACTGCTGACGCTGCAAAAGGGACGGCAGAGCGACGTAGAGCTGTAAGCAGCATACATATTTTCGTGGATCATAAATCCATAGTGGATCGCATACCATAACACAGTTTTTTCTGTGTCGGGTATGCGGTCCTTTTGTTTTACAGCATAGGAGAAAGGGACAGTGGAAATACAGCTACAATAGGGAAATCTTTTGGCATAACACCATGTGACAGAAAATACAGATGAAAACGTGTATACTGTACATAGACGAAGCAGGAGGGACAGCTATGATTCTCTATGCCGATGTTCTGTTCTTGGTGGATTTGTCCATGGATTACCTGACCTTGCAGTTTTGTGCCCGACTTACCCATCGACGTGTCCATTCTCTGCGGTTGCTCATAGCAGCGGCAGTAGGGGCACTGGGCAGCGTTTTGCTCTTATGCCTGCAGGCCGATCGTGGCACGACCTTTTTCACCGGTCTGCTGCTCTCTGCCATCATGACCGCCATTACCTTTGGCTTTGGCAAAACGGCAGGTGCCTTTCTGCGGCAGTATCTGTTGGTGTGGGGCAGTGGCGCCATCACCGGCGGCTGCATGAGTCTGCTGTTGTCCCTGGGCACACCGGTGTATCTCTCATCCCCATCGGAGAATACACCAGCCTTTCTGCCGGTATTCATAGCCACCATCGGCATGGTCTACAGTCTGCTTCGGATCTTGCAAAAGCGGCTCCAGGTCAAGACGGCTGAGGTGCAGATCACCTGCCATGACAAGACCGTGCGGTGTACCGTGCTGGTGGACTCCGGCAATCTGCTGATCGATCCCCTGACCGGTCGTGCCGTGGTGCTGGTGTCACAGCAAGCGTTGGCAGAGCTGCACCTGCCGGAAGCCGAAAATGCCATAGGTCGGATCCCGATCCCGGCCAATAGCGTGCATGGTACCCGGCTGCTGTGGGGCTTTCGACCGGATACACTGTACATAGGCGGTGTCGCACGGGATGCCCTGGTCGCCACAGAGCCGGTGCCCATCGACCATTACGGCGGTTGCAGCGGTACCTGTCCGCTGTCTCTTATCTGACTCCATTACAAATATCCCATAAAAAAGAAAGCGAGGCAAAACATATGATGATAGATTCCACGACCGTGCAGGCGGTCAGCAGCTTTCGGGCGACCGTTGGCAGAATGATGCTGGCGTTCTGGAACGGTAAGGAAGGGAACGAATACTACATAGGCGGTACCGATGTGCTGCCGTCTCCGCTGACCAGAGAGGAAGAAGCGGCTGTGTTGTCCCGGCTGGAGAGCGATCCCCAGGCGCCGGACATTTTGATCCAACACAACCTGCGGCTGGTGGTGTACATCGCCAAAAAATTTGAGTCCACCGGCATTGGCATCGAGGATCTGATCTCCATCGGCACCATCGGCCTGATCAAAGCCATCCACACCTATAAGGTAGACAAAAACATCAAGCTGGCCACCTACGCTTCCCGGTGCATCGAAAACGAGATCCTTATGTATATCCGTAAAAATGCTTCCCACAAGGGAGACGTGTCCATCGACGAACCGCTGCATATGGACTGGGACGGCAACGAGCTGCTTCTTTCCGATGTGTTGGGATCGGAAGAAAACGAGGTCAGCCGGGACCTGGAAAAAGCAGAGGACGAAAAGACCATCCGGGAGGCAGTGGCATCGCTGGACCCACGGGAGCGGGAGATCATTGAGATGCGGTATGGTCTTGGCGGCCGAAAAGAAATGACCCAAAAGGAAGTGGCAGACGTGATGGGTATTTCCCAATCCTATATTTCCCGGCTGGAAAAGAAGATCATTGCCCGTCTGAAGTCTCGCATTCTCACCAAAATTTGAAAGGGAAAAGCAGCGAAAACCCGACAAAGACAAAAAAGTGAGAAAAAATCAAAAAACTTTTGCAAAACCTATTGCAATTTGGCGTGCGGTGTGGTATAATCTCGTATACGTGAGTATCTGTGGAATGAGGTGAAAAACAATGAAAACAGGAATCCATCCCGAATATAAGGAAGTAACTATCCGCTGCGCCTGTGGTGAATCTGTTACTACTCGCTCTACCAAGGGTGATGCTAACGGTGAACTGCGCGTGGACATTTGCTCCAAGTGCCATCCTTTCTTCACCGGGAAGCAGAAGTTTGTTGATGCCGGTGGACGTGTGGACAAGTTCAAGAAGCGTCTTGAATCCCGCAAGTAATGTGGCAACGGGCAGGTATGTCTGTATCCGAGAAATGCGTCGGACAGGAAAGCGAAGTGTTTACTTTGAGACCTGTCCGGCTTTTTCTTTGCACCACGGCAAAAACACCTGGCAGGCAAACAATGGATAAATGTATGATGGTAGTACCTGTACAGGAGGTATCGTATGGAAGAAAAACAAATGCATCCGGAAGAGATCCGAAAAAAGGGCATACTCTGTGCCATTCATAAACAGGGTGAAGAGAACGAATGTCTGGTCAGCCTTGGAGAGCTGGAACGACTGCTGGACACAGCCGGTGGCGACTGCGTGGCGTACCTGACCCAGATGCGGGACACACCGGACACAAAGACCATGCTGGGTTCCGGTAAGGTCGCCGAGCTGAAGAACCTGTGTGAGAACCTGTCGGCCGATCTGGTGGTCTTTGACTGTGAGCTGTCCCCGTCCCAAATTCGCGAAGTCGAGGATGCCATTGGCGGGGAGATCCAGGTCATCGACAGAAGTATGCTGATCCTGGACATTTTCGCCGACCATGCACGCACCGCCGAAGGTCGCCTGCAGGTGGAGCTGGCCCAGCTGCGGTATACAGCACCTCGACTGGTGGGCAAGGGCAAGGAGCTGTCCCGTTTGGGTGGCGCTGCCAAAAACACCGGTATCGGCTCCCGTGGCCCCGGTGAGACCAAATTGGAGATCGACCGCCGCCGGATCCGGGAAAAGATCACAGCCTTGGAGACCGAACTGGATCGGGTAGAGAAGAACCGCCAGACCATGCGTAACCAGCGGCTGCGTTCCGGTGTGACCCAGTGTGCCATCGTAGGCTACACCAACGCCGGCAAATCCACGCTGCTCAACGCCTTGACCGGTGCCGGTATCTTAGCCGAGGACAAGCTGTTTGCCACACTGGATACCACCACCAAGCAGTACGAGCTGCCCGGTGGCGCCAAGATCCTGCTGACCGATACCGTAGGCTTCATCCGCAACCTACCCCACCACCTGATCAAAGCTTTCCGCTCTACCTTGGAGGAAGTCAAATACGCCGATATTTTGCTGGTGGTAGTGGACGCCTCTGACCCGGAATGCATCGCCCAGGTACAGGTGACGGTGGATCTGCTGACAGAGCTGGAAGCCGGAGACAAGCCCATCCTGTTCGCCTTCAATAAGTGTGACGCAGGTCTGGCACCGGAGCCCATGCTGCAGCTGAAGCAAAGTGCCCGTGGGGACAACCACGATATGGTGTTCATCTCCGCAAAGACCGGCGCCGGACTGAACCAGATGATCGAAAAGCTGGAGCGTATGGCCGGTGCTGGAAAACGGAGAGTCCATCTGTTCCTGCCGCCGGACAAGGGCGCACTCACCGGACTCCTCTACCAGATGGGTGAGGACGTGGAGCTGGACTATCGGGAAGACGGCATATACGGCATTGTCACCGCAGACGAAAAGCTGCTGGGCAAGATCCGGCCTTATGTGACCGATCCTTTGCCGGAACCAAACGAAGACGAAGTGTAAATCTGTATCGGAAAAGGGAAATCAGGAGAATGGCATGAAGAAAAAGGCAGCAGAAGAAAAAGCGTCCCAGCCGGTGGTGGAAAAGCGCATCACCCTGGCAAAAGAAGCACACGTGGAAATGGAGGAGCGCAAATCGGTGTTCATCGGCCATGCCAAGCCCGTGAACAGCGAAGAGGAGGCACGTGCCTTTATCGACGAGATCCGCCACCAATATGCCGATGCCACCCACAATGTGTACGCCTATCTGCTGGCCGGTGGTGCTGTGGCAAGGTATTCCGACGACGGCGAACCCCACGGAACCTCCGGTGTCCCGACCCTGAACGTGCTGAAAATGTCCGGCGCTATGGATCTGGTGGTGGTGGTGACCCGGTATTTCGGTGGGATCCTGCTGGGTGCCGGTGGTCTGGTACGTGCCTATTCTGCCGCTGCACGACTGGCAGTGGACGCAGCAGGACTGGCGGTGTACGAGCCTTGGAACCTGGTCGGCTTCACCTGCTCCTATGGGGACTACCAGAAGATCACAGCCGGCCTGCCCAAAACCGGTGCCATCGAGGAAGATGCAGACTTCGGTGAGGATGTGACGGTCACCGCTGCCATCAAGGCCGAAGACACCGACACCCTTCTCACCTGGCTGTCCGAGATCACCGCCGGTCGCTCACAAGGCGAGATCCTAGATACCGAAGAGCGAGCCGCACCATTGCAGGTATAACAATAGACAGGAGATTCTCCATGGAAGGATCTCCTTCTTTTTGCCCATGGATCGCAGACAAGCACCGGCCTTTGACAGGATTTACGGTCGAAAAAAAGAAAAAAAGAAATTTGAGCGTATATTATATGTGAAAACAGAAAAACGCTGCAGGAAGGAGAGAAGACCCATATGATACCACGTTCCGTCATCGACGATCTATGCACCCGGTGCGATATCGAAACGTTGATCTCCTCTTATGTAACGCTGAAACGGGCAGGAAACAACCAAAAGGGCCTTTGCCCCTTTCACAGCGAACGTACGCCTTCCTTCACCGTGTATCCCCAGACCCAGAGCTATTATTGCTTCGGCTGCGGTGCCGGCGGGAATGCTATCGACTTTCTCATGCGGATCGAGAATCTGGATTTTCGGTCTGCCGTGGAGCAGCTGGCCGAGCGTGTAGGCGTGACCCTTCCGGGCTGGGACGACATGAACACCGGCCGGGACGTAGGCGTGGGTCGCAAGCGGGTGTTGGCTATGAACCTGGAAGCCGCCCGGTTCTATCGTGCCATGCTGTTTGATGAACAGATCGGTTCTGCCGGTCGTGCGTACTTTTGGGAACGGGGTCTGTCCGGCAGCACGGTCAAGCACTTCGGTCTGGGATATGCGCCACCCTACGGCAACCGCATATTGGCACACCTGAAAAGCCTGGGCTTTACGGAAGAAGAAATTCGTACGGCCTATTTCTGTGGCAAAAGCGAACGAGGATACTACGACTACTTTCGGGGCAGAGTCATGTTCCCTATCATCGATGTGACCGGCAATGTGATCGCATTCGGCGGCAGAGTGCTGGACGACACCAAACCGAAATATTTGAATACCTCCGATACACCTGCCTTCAAGAAAAGCCGTAACCTTTTTGCTCTCAACTATGCGAAGGAGCACGCCGAAGACGGTCTAATCCTATGCGAAGGCTACATGGACGTGATCGCACTCCACGCTGCAGGCTTTACCAATGCCGTGGCGACGCTGGGCACCGTCATCACATCGGACCAGGCTCGGCTGATGAAAAAGTACACAAACAAGGTCATGATCTCCTACGACAGCGATGAAGCCGGACAAAAGGCCGCAGACCGTGCCATTCGCCTATTGGAGGAAGCGGGACTGGAAGCCAAGGTGATCAGGATCCCCGACGCCAAAGACCCGGACGAATACATCAAAAAATTCGGTGCCGAAAAGTTCAAACAGGTGCTGTCCGGCAGCCAGTCGAAGTTCGAATATCTGCTGTCCGGTGTGCGGGAAAAATACGATCTGAACGCACCGGAGGAAAAGGTCAAGGCGGTCCGTGAGGTGTGCCGATCCATTGCTGCCGTATATTCGAGAGTGGAGCGAGACATTTATATCGCCAGAACGGCAGAGAGCTTCGGTGTGGCAAAGGAAAGCATCCAGCACGATGTGGATACCATCATCCGGCAAAACAAACGGGAATACGAAAAGAAGCGCAAAGGCGAGCTGGTGCGGACCACAGCCGGATTGGACGATCGTGTGAATCCGGATTATGCCAAGCGTCCCAAGGCGGCTCGGCTGGAGGAAGACGTGCTGGGCATGATCTTCACCAAAAGCGAGTACGCCGCTATGGCTGTGGCAGATGGGCTCTTGACCGTGGACGATTTTTTCACCGATCTGGGCAAACGCTACTATCGCTTCATCGAGGACAGCGTAAAGAACGACGGCTTTTCCATGTCTATGCTCAGCGAAGTCTTCTCACCGGATGAAGTCTCCCGTGCCTATCGGATGCAGAGCCAGAGAGCCGAGCTGCCGGACAGCGCAGAGATCTTCCGCACCTACGCCGGGCAGCTGCGCAGCGAAGTCAAAACGGCCGCTTCTTCCTTGTCGCTGGAAGAATTGGTTGCACATAAAAGAAATCAGAACAAGGGGTAATTATGGGAAACGACAAAAATATGGATATGGACGCTCTCCTAGACAAGGATAAAGGCGTAAAGGGACTGGACAAGACAGACGACCTTCTGGAAACAGAGGACTATGCCACCTTCGACATGGGTTCTCTGGATAAGGTGTACGGCAACCTGGACAGCACCCGCTATATGGAAAGTGATGACAGCTATGCCGATATGGCAGACGCTGGCGATATGGAGGACAACGAGGACATCGACAAATTCCTGAGTGAGGAAGGCGTGGCCGTCGATGACCCGGTGCGGATGTACCTGAAGGATATCGGTAAGATCCCGCTGTTGGATTCCGACAGGGAACAGTATCTGGCAGAACGGATCGCCCATGGAGACGAGGCTGCCAAAAACGAGCTGGTGGAAGCCAACCTGCGTCTGGTGGTCAGCATCGCCAAAAAGTACGTAGGCAAGGGTATGTATTTCCTTGACCTGATCCAGGAAGGAAACCTGGGGCTCATCAAGGCCGTGGAAAAGTTCGACTATACCAAGGGCTACAAGTTCTCCACCTACGCCACCTGGTGGATCCGGCAGGCCATCACCCGTGCCATCGCAGATCAGGCAAGAACCATCCGTGTGCCGGTACATATGGTGGAGACCATTCATCGTGTTTCCCGCTGCTCTCGTCAGCTGCTGCAGGAGCTGGGCAGAGAGGCTACCATGGAAGAGATCGCCGAGCGTCTGGGCATGAGCGCCGATAAGATCCGGGAGATCATGAAGGCTGCCCAGGATCCGGTTTCCCTGGAAACGCCCATTGGCGAAGAAGATGACTCCCACCTGGGCGATTTTATCCCGGACGATTCTTCTCCCACACCGGCCGAGGCTGTGTCCTATCAGCTGCTCCGGGAACAGCTGAGCAAGGTCCTGCACACCCTGACGCCCCGTGAAGAAATGGTCATCAAGCTCCGGTTCGGTCTGGAGGATGGCAGAACACGCACACTGGAAGAGGTGGGCAAGGAATTCAACATCACAAGGGAGCGTATCCGGCAGATCGAGGCAAAAGCCCTGCGGAAGCTGAGACACCAGAGCCGTTCCAAGATCCTGCGCGGCTTTTTGAACGATATCAACTGAGGTGATTTTCTCTACAATATCGCTTGCAAAAACGGCAAGCAAACTGTATAGACCTGGTGCGTTTTCGATCGGAACCAGCGTTTACGAAAACTGTCGGGTAATGACAGGAAATAATTGGAAAGGACTGTGGGAAGCTATCCCACGTGGATCCTGCATATGAAACATGATGATCAAGAGCTGTATCTGTCGGAGAATGACGATGGATACGATACGATCGAAGAAGAGGAAAAGAACGATTATCCCCTGGAAGATGATACGGTCCTGGTAGAAGAAGAAAACCATTCCGCTCTGGACGACGACGATGACTATATTGACGCAGAGGAGATCGAGGATATCCGCTCGGAGGCAGAGAGCTTCCAGTCCGCAGACGATATGGTGAAGGCGCTATCTCAGGAAGGACTGGCCGTCGATGACCCGGTGCGGATGTACTTAAAGGAGATCGGGCAGATCCCACTGATCTCCCAGGAGACGGAAACAGAGCTTGCCAAACGGATCTTAGAAGGCGATCAGGATGCCAAGGACAAGCTGGTGGAAGCCAACCTGCGTCTGGTGGTCAGCATCGCCAAGCGATACGTAGGCAAGGGTATGTTCATTCTGGATCTGATCCAGGAAGGCAACCTGGGCCTGATCAAAGCCGTGGATAAATTTGATTATTCCAAAGGCTACAAGTTTTCCACATACGCCACCTGGTGGATCCGGCAGGCCATATCCCGTGCCATTGCCGATCAGTCTCGTACCATTCGCATTCCCGTGCATATGGTGGAGACCATGCACCGTGTGGCAAGAAGTCAGCGCAAGCTCACCCAGACCCTGGGCAGAGATCCCACATATGAGGAGATCGGTCGGGACATCGGCATCAGTGCCAACAAGGTCGGCGAGATCTTGAAGGCCGCACAGGATCCGGTATCGCTGGAGACACCTGTGGGTGAGGCCGATGAATCGCACCTGGGTGACTTTATTCCGGACGACGACTCCGCCACACCGGCCGATGCTGCCGCATATGAAATGCTTCGTGAGCAGCTGGCCGAGGTACTGCAGACCCTGACCCCCCGTGAGGAAAAGGTGATCCGGCTGCGGTACGGCCTGGATGACGGTCGTCCACGCACACTGGAGGAGGTGGGACAGCAGTTTCAGATCACCCGGGAACGGATCCGACAGATCGAAGCCAAGGCACTTCGGAAGATCCGTCACCCCAGTCGATCCCGGTATCTGAAGGATTACCTGGAATAAAAGCACGAAGACGATGGAGAAACACAAAAAATCCGCCAAACCGCAAAAATTGGCTGTATTGCATAGGAAGTGCCCATGAATTTTGGTGCTATTCCCCAATAGATTCATGGATACCACCAAATACCATGTGCTGATTTTGGCGAAAGTGCTGTAAAAAAATCCGTTGTCGATTCAAAGTGTTCCAGGCGGATAAAGAAAAAAATGCGTCTTTACCCAAAAAACAGCTTGACATATCGGCGGTTTTCGTGTACAATACTGTAAGAATTATATTGCAGCCTGCGGGTTTGCCTCAGGTGAGTTTGTAGTCTGCAAAGCGCGAATGACCCACATTCTATGAGGAGGATTCCTAAATGAACAAGAAGTTAACCAGTCTTTTTCTGGCCATGATGATGGTGCTTTCCATGATGGCCGGATGCTCTTCCAGCAGCGGTGAGGATGAGACCGTGGAAGCCAGTGCCGACACAGAAGAAGCATCCCGTATCTCTATGACCCTGACCCTGTGGATCCCGACATCCGAGGACACCACGGAAGAAGCCATTCTGGCTACCCAGGATGCCATCAACTCCCTGACCCAGTCCAAGTACGATACTGCCATCGAACTGCACGCCATCCCGGAGGATGAATACCAGGATGCCATCGACGCTCGTATGGAAGAGATCGCTGCCAAGAAGGAAGAAGAAGCTCTGGCGGAAGAAGCTGCCCGTGAAGCTGCTAAGGCGCTGAAGGAACAGGGTGGTGAAGCTGCCGCAGAAACCGAAGAAGAAAGCGAATCCGAGACCGAACCCGACGAAGAGACCTACGTCAATGACCTGGGTATCACCGTTGTGAAGTATCCCGAAGTAGAAGAGACCCAGATGGATATCTTCCTGGTTCGCGGCTATGCCAACTACGAACGGTACATCGAAGAGGAAGCCATCCAGCAGCTGGATTCCGAGCTGAGCGGCACCTCCAAGATTCTGAAGACCTACATTTACCCCACCTTCCTGACTCTGGCCAAGAAGGGTGGTACCTATGCGATCCCCAACAACCGTCCTGTTGGCGAGTATGAATATCTGCTCATCAATAAGGAACTGGTGGACGCATACGACTATGATATCGATGATCTGAGCTCTCTGATCAAGTGCGAAGACTTCATCACCGATATCGGCTTCCAGAACCTGGACGGCGTGGTTCCGCTGCTGGATACCTACGATGCCTCCAACATGGTTTACTGGTCTGAGGACGGTTCCTGGTCTCTGCTGGGCTCCCAGATCACCGCTACCATGGACTACAACGTAAAATGTATGCCCAAGAGCGTGATCAGTAACTCCGTGTACACGAACACCCTGCTGATGATGAAGAGACTGCAGGCCGCCGGCTACGTTGGTGACGGTACCCTGAAGGACGGCGAAAAGTTCGCTGTTGGTATCATCAAGGGTGACGCCAATACCCTGGCACAGTATGAGGATGAATACTACTCCTCCATCTACTCCAAGCCTATGGCAGACGGAGAAGACATCTACGGCAATATGTTTGCAGTCAGCACCTACTCCAAGAGCCTTGCTCGTTCCATGGAGATCATCACCTATCTGAACACCGATACCGAGCTGCGTACCGTCCTGCAGTACGGCGCTGAAGGTATTCACTGGCAGCTCGACCCCGATAACGAAGACACCATCGTGAAGCTCAGCGACGACTACCAGATGGATCTGTACGCCACCGGTAACGTTTACATGACCTACCCCGATTACGGTATGACGATGGCTGACTGGGATGCCGGTAAGCAGCAGAACCTGGATTCCATGGTATCTCCTTACCTGACCTTCGACTTCTCCACCATCTATGAGATGGAAGGCGCTGACCCGGATCTGAAGGACGACCTGGTTGCTCTGTCCAAGACCTATAAGGATCAGATCGACGTAATGACCGCTGATGAGCTGAAGGCCGCTATCAACCAGTTCAAGAAGGAACTGAAGAATGACAAAGTCCTGTCCGCAGCCACCGACGTTACCGACGAGGGTACCGGTCCCTGCGCTGTGTATAACGCATACTACACCGAAAACTATCCGAGCTGATCACCAGTTCGTATGCAAAAGCACCGTACACCCTGCGGTGCTTTTTTGCGTAATTGTATCCGTTGCTGCATATGCTGATCGTGGAGGTGAGGCTAATGCTGTATACACTGCGAGAACTGGAATGCAAGGATGTGGTGAGCCTGTGCGACGGTCGCTTTTTGGGACACATCACAGATATCGAGCTGGATACCGACTGCGGCAAAACCACCGCTTTGTTCCTGTCACCCGGTGGCTTTTGGTCAGCCGGAAAGGATGAGATCCGCATTCCCTGGGAAGATATTCGTTGCATCGGCGAGGATGCGGTGCTGGTGGAGTATCGGAAGGATTGTGGCTGCTCAGGCCATCGCCCACGAAAAATGGGTTGGTTCTGCTTGTAAGATCCAAAGAACAAATGGAACACAAGCGTGAAGAGCAGGAGAACGAACTCTACCTAACACAATTGGAATATGAACAAAATGTAAATTCTGCATACCCTATTGCCTTTTAGCAGAAACTGTGCTATAATATCAAAGTACGTGAGCCGGACGCCTTTTTCGTGTGTCCGCTGCCACTACGTAACAAATTTATCACACACATCGGACTGTGGTTCTGTCGGTCCCTGCTTTCGTGAAAGTGGGGTGCAGAATATGTCGGATGGTGGAAAAACCGAAGGAGGACATTATAATGTCTATTGTTTCTATCAAGCAGCTGCTGGAAGCTGGTGTACATTTTGGTCACCACACCAGACGTTGGAACCCCAAGATGGCCGAATACATCTTCACCGAAAGAAACGGCATCTATATCATCGACCTGCAGAAGACCATCAAGAAGTTTGAAGAAGCCTATATGTTCGTTCGTGACACTGCACAGGAAGGCGGTTCCATCCTGTTCGTAGGCACCAAGAAGCAGGCTGCTGATGCCATCCGTGAAGAAGCCGAACGTTGCGGTATGTACTTCGTAAACGTACGTTGGCTGGGTGGTATGCTGACCAACTACAAGACCATCAAGATGTCTATCGAAAGACTGCGCTCCCTGGAAAAGATGCAGGAAGACGGCACCTTCGATATGCTGCCCAAGAAGGAAGTTGCTGCTCTGCAGAAGGAAATGTTCAACCTGGAAAAGAACCTGGGCGGTATCAAGAACATGAACGGTCTGCCGGCTGCTGTGTTCATTGTTGACCCCCGCAAGGAGCACAACGCTGTTCTGGAAGCCAAGAAGCTGGGTATCCCGGTAGTGGCTATCGTGGACACCAACTGCGACCCGGACGATGCTGACTATATCATCCCCGGTAACGACGACGCCATCCGTGCGATTCGCCTGATCTCTTCCGTAATCGCTGATGCCGTTCTGGAAGGCAAGCAGGGTGAACAGCTGAATGATGCCGAAGCAGAGATCACCGCTGCCGAAGCCGAAGAAGACGCTGAACCCGCAAAGTTCTGATCAGTAAAAATACGGATATATAAATCGAGTAACGGAGGATATAACAATGGCAGCTATTACTGCAAAAATGGTAAATGACCTGAGAGCCAAGACCGGCGTAGGTATGATGGACTGCAAGAAGGCTCTGGTAGAGACCGATGGTAACTTTGACGAAGCCATCAAGATCCTGAGAGAAAAGGGTCTGGGCAAGGCTGACAAGAAGGCTGGTCGTATCGCCGCTGAAGGTGTTGTAGACATCATGGTCAAGGACGATGTTGCTGCGATCATCGAAGTAAACGCCGAAACCGACTTTGTTGCCAAGAACGAAACCTTCAAGACCTTTGTAAAGGGCGTCCTGAAGGTCATCGTTGAAAATAAGCCCGCTGATGTAGAAGCTCTGAAGGCACTGCGCTACGACGACAACTTTGAGAGCGTTGAAGCCAAGCTGAAGGATATGATCTACACCATCGGCGAAAACATGAACATCCGTCGCTTCGCTATCGTAGAAGGCGTGTTCAGCACCTATATCCACGGCTCCGGCATGGCTGGCGTTATCGTAAAGTTCAACGCTTGCCCCTGCCTGAAGGACAACGAAGAATTTGCTGAAATGGCAAAGAACGTTGCTCTGCAGATCGCCGCTGGTACGCCTCCCACATATGTGAACAGAGACGAAGTTCCCCAGTCTGTTCTGGACGAAGAAAAGGAAATCCTGATCGCCCAGATCAAGAACGACGAAAAGAACGCCAACAAGCCCGACGCTATCATCGAAAAGATGGTTATGGGTCGTATCGGCAAGTTCTACGAAAGAAGCTGCCTGGTTGATCAGGCTTACGTCAAGGACGACAGCATGACCGTTGGCAAGTACGTTGAATCTGTTGCCAAGAAGCTGGATAAGGAAATCACCGTTGACAGCTTCATCCTGTTCGAGAGAGGCGAAGGTCTGGAAAAGAGAGAAGACAACTTCGCTGAAGAAATCGCTCAGTTAACTGGTCAGGCTCAGTAAGCTCAACTTATGGGTCAGGCCCAATAAGTTGGACTGATAAAAGTCGAGAACAGAGATTTTCTCAAAAACCCTCTTCAAAATGTGGTGCTAAAACCGGACAAGTTTCGAAATTGAGCTTGCCCGGTTAGGCACTTTCATGAAAAACATACACCTTTGAATTTAAAATAGTTCGAACAGATATATTCTATTATATATTCTATTATATATCAGCTTTTTGCACCATATTATCTGTACCCTGTATCACGCAGTGCAGAACGATATGGAGCCACTGTATTCCACACTGTCAAACATGGACTTCTGTGGAGAAGTTCAAATCTAAAAAAGTCGAGGTATATAAGATGAAGAACAAGTTCGCATTCCTGCTGGTGGCTATGCTCTGCGCATCGGCCATGACACAGACGGTTCTCGCAGCCGATGAACACGATCAGGTGTATGAGATCGCTTATGGTACGCCGACCATCGACCTGGAGCTGGACGATTGCTATATGGCATCGACCGAAGTCACGTTCAACACCGAAATGGGTGACGCAAACGGCTCTGTCTATATGACTTGGGACGAAGAAAAGCTGTATTTCTACATCGAGATCGACGACAAGACCCCGTGCACGAAGACAGCAGCTACCGTGGGCGACCACAATACCGACTCCATCGATATCATGACATCTCTCTATGGCTTTGATCCGGATGCAGAAACCATTCCGGCAAAGGTAGCAGAGGATATTGGCGATGCACAGTTCCGTGTGTTCCGTACCAATCAGATCCATGAGAACAAGGACCTGACGACCAATGGTCTGGCATCTGAAGCACATGGTGGCTTTGGTGTCTATATTGCAGATAACGGCGGATCCTACATCCTGCACAATGGTGGTACGGATGCTGGCTACATTTTCGAAGGCTATTTCGTATGGGGTGAAGAGCTGCAGAGCTCCGACAAGCCCATCGAAGCCGGCTCCATCATCGGTCTGGGCTTCCAGATCAACGACGATGCAAACGACGATGGTACGAGAGAAAACAAGATCTATAGCCTGAATGCAGATGCTTCTAAGTCTATGACCACCGAACGTGCTACACTGGGTGCATTCGAACTGCTGGAAAAGGTTGAAGTTGTTGAGACGGTTGAAGCTGCCGAAACGACAGAAACCGCTGACGCAGCTGCCGAAGTCGCCACTGCTCCGAAGACCTTTGACGCCGGTATCCTGTGCGCCATCGGTTCGGCCATCGCCGCATTTGGCTTCACAAAAACCAAAAAGAGATAAACGATCATAACGAATACGGTTTTTCCCGTCATTTAGCGATAAGTGGCGGGAATTTTTTGAGGATTTACAGAAAATCTATTGAAAAACCCTTTACAAATCACGATTTATACGGTACAATAGTATGTAACAACTGGGAAGGGGTATACTGCCATGGAAAATCGTAAACCGGTATACAAACGTGTCCTGCTGAAATTGTCCGGAGAAGCACTGGCTCTCAAGACCATTTCCGCAGAAACCAACAAAGAAGAAATCAAAGAAATATTCGATAGCGCAAAGTTGGACGAGATCGCCGCTGTCGTGAAGACCTGTATCGATATGGGCGTGCAGGTGGGCATCGTCATCGGCGCCGGCAACATTTGGCGTGGCAAGCTGGGCGAAGGCGTGACCCGTGCCCGTGCCGACCACATGGGTATGCTGGCCACCACCATCAACTGCCTGCGGTTCCAGGACGCTCTGGAAAAGACCGGGCTCAACGCAAGAGTCATGTCTCCTGTCGCCATGCCCAACTTTGCCGAGATCTACCATTATAAGGCTGCCATCGAATATATGGAGAAGGGCTGCCCCGTGATCTTTGCCGCCGGAACCGGTGTGCCTTTCGTTTCCACCGATACCGCCGCCGTGGTTCGTGCCGCCGAGATCCAGGCCGATATGATCCTCATGGCAAAGAGCGTGGACGGCGTGTACGACCGTGACCCGGCAAAGGATCCCGACAACGCTGTCAAGTATAAGACCCTGTCCTACGAAATTTGCCTCCGGGATGACCTGAAGGCCACCGACACCGCTGCCTCTGCCATCGCCGAAGAGCAGGGGATCGACAGCTACGTGTTCAGTCTGGAGGATCCGGAGAACATCATCCGTACCGTGTGCGGCGAGCAGATCGGCACCCTGGTGACCTGTCAAAAAATCGCAAAACCAGAAATTTACGAATAAAAACCACATACAAAGGAGATAACAAGCATGAAACTGGATACTAAGGAATTTGAAAGCAAGATGCAAAAGTCCATCAGCGTGTACCAGGAGGAGCTGGCGAGCATCCGTGCCGGTCGTGCCAACGCTGCTGTACTGAACAATCTGACTGTAGATTACTACGGCTCTCCCACAGCCATCACCTCTATGGCAGAAGTAAAGGTGACCGACCCCAAGACCCTGGCTATCACACCTTGGGACAAGACCACGCTGAAGAGCATCGAGAAGGCCATCATGACCTCCGATATCGGTATCAATCCCCAGAACGACGGCACCGTGATCCGTCTGGTGTTCCCGCAGCTCACCGAGGAAAGACGTAAGGAGATCAAGAAGGGTCTGCAGAAGAAGGGCGAGGATGCCAAGGTTGCGATCCGGAACATCCGTCGTGACGCCAACGATAAGAGCAAGACAATGAAGAAGAACGGCGAAATGACCGAGGATGAACAGAAGACCTCCGATAAGATCGTACAGGATATGACCGACAAGTACATCAAGGAGATCGACACCCTGACCGCTGCCAAGGAAAAGGAGATCATGGCGATCTGACACACAACCGAATATGCATTGCGCCCGGTTCTTCCGGGACTTTGCTTTTGTTGCGGCTTTTTTCATAAAATAATCACAAGAACAACGTTTTGTTCACGAGAATACACCAAAATTTTTGTCAAGGGATAGGGGAGTGACAGATGAATCCAACAAACGAGGTCGCTTCTCTGGTGGAGCAGTCGAGACTTCGGCACATCGCCTTCATTATGGATGGAAACGGCAGATGGGCAAACGCACGACTGCTCCCACGAGAAGCCGGACATAAAGCCGGAGCGGACAATTTCAAAAAGATCATGCGGTATTGCCGAAAAATTGGCATACAGTACTGTACTGTGTACGCCTTTTCCACCGAAAACTGGAATCGTCCAAAGACAGAGGTCGATGCCATTTTGCGGCTACTCGATGTCTTTGCCAAAGAAGCCGATGCAGAACAGGAGATCGAATTCCACTTCATCGGGGACAAAACACCGTTTTCGCCAGCCATGCGTGACCACCTCGAAACCCTCGAACGGGACACCATTGGACGACCGTTTGTACTCAATATCGCACTCAATTACGGCGGCAGAGCGGAGATCACCCACGCTGTACAGTCGCTGCTGGCAGAAGGCAAATCCGAGATCACCGAAGCCGATATCACAGCCCACCTGTATACCGCCCATTGTCCCGACCCCGATCTCGTGGTGCGTACCGGCAAGGAGCTGCGCATCTCCAACTTCCTCTTGTGGCAAAGTGCCTATGCAGAATATTATTTCTCCGACAAAATGTGGCCGGAGCTGACGGAAGCAGATGTGGACGAAATGGTGCGAAACTTCGCCGGACGAAAACGCCGGTGGGGCGGACTGGACAAAGCGTGAGGTGTGTTATGCGAACAAGAATCATTACAGCCATCGTAGCCCTGTGTATTTTTGTACCGGTGTGTATATTTTCGGATACCATCATATTTGAAATCGCCATGGCGGTGCTGAATGTGGTCGCCGTGTACGAGCTGTGGCACTGCACCCGTGGTACCGCAGAAGCATCCCATGAGATCGGCCCATTGGCCCTGTGGACTCCCCATTTCCTGTTGGCAGCCGGCAGTGTGTTCCTACCCCGGTCATTGGGCAATGCGCGTGCAATCGAGTCTGTGTGCCTGCTGTTTGTGGTGCTGATGCTGTATACCTTTGCGGTGGTGGTGTTCAGCCGAGGGAAGATCCAATTCCCCGACGCAGCGGCGCTACTCATGATGACCCTGTACGTGACCATGGCGTTTACCAGCATTTTGTGTCTGCGGAGAAGCGGCGATAGCACGTCCCTGTATTTGCTGCCCTTTATCGGTGCCTGGGTCAGCGATACCTTTGCCTACTTCACCGGCCGACTGCTGGGCAAGCATAAGCTCATCCCGGAGGTCAGTCCCAAGAAGACCGTGGAAGGCTCCGTCGGCGGTATCGTGTTTACAGCCATCGCCTATGCCGTGTACGCCTGCATCGTGTCTCCCACAGCAAAGACGATCCTGTTCCTGACCGTTTTTGGTGCCATCATCTCGGTGGTCTCCCAGATCGGCGACCTGATCGCTTCGGTGGTCAAACGGTATTACGGTATCAAGGACTATGGCAAACTCTTTCCCGGTCACGGTGGCGTCATGGATCGCTTCGACAGCGTCATGGCAACCGCACCGGTGCTGTACATCCTGCTGTATTTCTTTGGAAACCTGTTTTCATAATTCGTTTTAAGGATAGATAGAATGCAAATCAAAAAAGTAGCCATCCTGGGCAGCACCGGTTCTGTGGGCACACAGGCATTGGATGTGGTGCAGGATATGGGACTGTCTGTATCGCTGCTGACGGCCTGGAATCAACTGGATACGCTGACCCGGCAGATCCGGACCTTTCACCCGGAGACCGTGTACGTCAAGGATCAAACCGCCGCAGCGCTGCTGAGAGAACGGCTGGGACAGAGCTGCCCGAGGATCATATGGACGCAAGACGAGCTGCTGGACGCCATCCGTACCACCAATGCGGACTGCATCCTTCACGCCATCGCCGGACTGGCCGGTATCCCTACAGCCATCGCCGCTGCCGACAGTGGAAAACGAGTGGCAATGGCCAATAAGGAATCGGTGATCGTGCTGGGCAATACCCTGTGGGAACACATCCGCCGATCCGGTGGGGAACTGATCCCGGTAGACAGCGAGCACAGCGCCATCTTCCAGTGCCTGCAGGACAGCCCGGGTGCCTCTCTCAAGAGGATCCTGCTGACAGCATCCGGCGGTCCCTTTTTCGGATATACAAAGGCGCAGCTCGATCGGGTGACAAAAGACCAGACCTTAGCCCATCCCACGTGGAAAATGGGTCCGAAGATCACGGTGGACAGCGCAACGCTCATGAACAAGGGCTTCGAGATCATGGAGGCCGTGCGTCTGTTCCATGTGCCGGAGCACCGGGTGGAGGTGTTGATCCATCGGCAAAGTATAATCCATTCTATGGTGGAATATACTGACAATACCGTCATCGCACAGCTGGCACCGCCGGATATGCGGTATTGTATCCGCTATGCCTTTACCCATCCGGCACGTGATATGGTAGAGAAACCCGGCTTGGACTTTGCAGCCTTGGCAAGCCTGACCTTTGCCGCACCGGACGAAGCTGCATTTCCACTGCTTCGTGTCGCAAGAGAAGCGATACGAGCCGATGGTAGCTACCCGGCAGCATTGATTGCTGCAGACGAAGCGGCCGTAGATGCCTTCTTAGCCGATCAGATCCCGTTTTCCACCATCGCCGAGGTGGTCCTGGAGACCATGGCGGCCTGGGACGGCAACACGTACACGACCATAGAGGACGTCCTCGATACGGTAGACCGTACAAAACGGAAGACAGCTGCGCTCCTGCAGCAATTCCGCAACAGATAGGAAGTGATCTCTATAAACATTTGGACCATCGTTATAGCCCTGTTGATTTTTGGGTTTCTCATCTTTATCCATGAGCTGGGGCATTATTTGTGTGCACGCCTGTTCCATGTGACCATCCGGGAATTTGCCATTGGCATGGGTCCCAAGCTGTTCACCAAAGTGTCGAAGAGGACGGGCATCGCCTATTCGCTCCGTGCACTGCCCATCGGTGGCTTCGTCAGCATGGTGGGTGAGGATGAAGAATCCGAGGATCCCAATGCCTTCCATCGGAAACCTGTGTGGCAGCGGATCATCATCACGGTAGCCGGTGCCACTATGAATATCTGCATCGGTGTGCTGGTCATGAGCTTTTTGGTCATGGCGCAGGATCGACTGCCCTCCACGACCATCGCCAAGTTCCAGGAACCGGTGGTAGTCACGGAGAACGAAACGGAGTCTGCTGTGCCGGAAACCCCATCCACGGAGACCTACGGCCTGATGGTGGGTGATACCATCGTCAAAGTGGGTCCTGCCAAAGTACACATCGCCAACGAGCTGGTGTATGAGGTCATGCGCCGTGGCTGGGAACCGCTGGACATCACCGTGGTGCGAAACGGCGAAACCGTTGTGGTTCCCAATGTGCAGTTTCCCACCTTTTACGAAAGCGGCACCATCTTCGGTGACGTGGATTTCTATGTGCTGGGCGAAGACGTCAACGCCGCCACCATCCTGAAGCACTCCTTCTACAGAGCCACCTCCACCATCAAAATGATCTGGGAATCTCTTTACGATATGCTGGCAGGCCGGTATAGCATCGAGTCGGTGTCCGGACCGGTGGGCGTAACGGAGACTTTAGGCGAGGCAGCCAAGGAAGGTGTGGAGGATCTGATCTATATGGCCGTGGTCATCAGCATGAACCTTGGCGTCATGAACCTGCTTCCGTTCCCGGCATTGGACGGCGGCCGGCTGCTGTTTCAGCTGATCGAGCTGGTACGTCGCAAGCCTATCAACCGGAATGTGGAAGGTATGATCCACTTTGCCGGTATGGTGCTGCTCATGATCCTGTTCGTCGTGATCACTTGTAAGGACATCATCAATTTATTCTGACATATTTGAACCCGTAGATTGTAAGCAGTCTGCGGGTTCTTTATCATCTGCAACGGAGATTTTTTCAAAGCAAATTCGGATTTACCTATGGCAATTTTCGCCGATTTGTGCTATAATATCCCCGTATGTATTTTTTCGACAAAGAGAGGCTCGTTGTAGTATGGTTCGACATCAGACACGGACAGTGCAGGTAGGACATTTGACCATTGGCGGTAGCGCACCGGTATCCATCCAATCCATGACCAACAGACCGGCATCCGACGTAGAGGGTACCACCGCCCAGATCTTAGCGTTGGAAAAGGAAGGCTGTGACATCGTGCGTATGGCGGTTCCCACCGAGGAAGACGCTGTGATCTTTTCCTATGCCAAGACCCATGGCAGCACATCCCCACTGGTGGCGGATATCCATTTTGACTACCGTATCGCACTGGCATCCCTGCGGCAAGGCGCCGATAAGATCCGTATCAACCCCGGCAACATCGGGGAAGCATGGAAGGTGGAAGAGGTGGCCAGAGCCTGCCGGAGTGCCGGTGTCCCCATCCGGATCGGTGTCAACAGCGGTTCTCTGGACAAAAAGCTTCTGGCAAAATATGGTTCTCCCACACCGGAAGCATTGGCAGAATCTGCATTGACCCAGGCAGAAATGCTGGAAAAATATGGCTTCTCTGACATCGTTCTATCTATAAAAGCATCCAATGTGCAAAATATGCTGGAAGCCTGCCGGATCGTAGCAGGTGCATCGGACTATCCCATTCATTTGGGCGTGACCGAAGCCGGAGACTGGTATTCGGGACTGGTCAAAAATGCCATGGGCATCGGCGCACTGCTGACAGAAGGCATTGGTGACACCATCCGTGTGTCTCTGACCGCTGATCCAGCCGAGGAGATCAAGGCGGCAAAGGAGATCCTGAAAGCTGCCGGTCGCTGGGAAAAAGGCGGCATCAACTTCATTTCCTGTCCTACCTGTGGCCGTACCGCCATCGACCTGATCGAACTGCAGGCATCCTGTAAAAAGGCACTGGAAGGCTTGGACACCCATGGCAGAAATCTCAATGTTGCCATCATGGGCTGCATCGTCAATGGTCCCGGAGAGGCCAGAGAAGCGGACTACGGCATCGCCGGCGGCAAAGGCTGCGGTCTTGTGTTTCGCAAGGGCAAGACTGTATGCAAGGTGCTGGAGAACGAGCTGATCCCCACACTGGTACGCTTGCTGCAGGACGATATGGCACGCTTTACGGAAAGTGGTGAGAACCATGGCTGACCGCAAGCTGGGCGAGATCTTCAAACGGTATATTCCTTTGGGCACGGCGAAAGAGATCTTCGAGAATGCCACAGAGGTGAAGGTGCGTCTGGATAAGGAACGCCGGATCGCCGAGGTCAACTGTAATCTACCCAAGCTGTATCGCAAAAAAGACCTGTATGAGCTGGAAACCGATATTGCCCGCACGTATGAGCTTTCCCAAATGCGTATCTTGCCGCATTATCCCATCGAACTGTTTTCCACCGATTATATTCCGGAGGTGCTGACGGAAGCGGCCCGTGTAGGCGTGGTGGCAAACGGCTTTTTCAATCGATATACCCTGGAACGGGAAGACGATGTCCTGCGCTTCCGGATCCCCTTTACCCGCGGCGGTCTGTCTCTGTTGGATCTGGCACGAACCAGCCAAGTGATCGCCGGTATTATCTACAGTGAATTTGGCATTACCTACAAAGTGGAAATTGCAGAAGCAGAAAATGCACAGACCCAATACGAAGCCTATATGCAGGGACAATTGGCACAGCTGCAGTCTCAATCGGTATTGATCCAGCAGGAAGCAGAGCGTCTGGAAGCCGAAGCCGCCAAACGTGCCGAAGAAGGGAACAATGCGGCACCGGAAGAAGCGGAGAAACCGGCGCTGCCCCGCGTGTTCTCTCTGTTCAATGGCGAAGACCAGGTGGAATGGATCGGCGACGGCGTTGTTCGTTCCGGCCGGTGCACCTTTGACGTGTCCGAACCATCGGTGGTATTTGGCGAACTTTTCTCACTGGAAGAAGTGGTGCCGCTCCGTGCCATTCATGCCACCGCCAAAAGCTGCGTGATTTTGGGCGAAGTGTTTGATATCCAGACCAAGGATACCCGCAAAGGCGACAAGACCATGATCACCGTGGCGCTCACCGACAAAGAAGCGTCCCTCTACGTGAAGCTCACCGTGCCCATCGAGCAAATGGACGAAGCACTGAGCCTGTGGTCCAAGGGCAAGCGATACGCCGTCCGTGGCAGCATCAAAAAGGATACCTTCGACGGCGAACTGTTCATGCAGTATACGGATATTTTGCAGGTGAAGGCCGTACTGCGCCAGGACAAATCGGAAGAAAAACGGGTGGAGCTGCATCTGCACACCTGTATGTCCGCTATGGACGCCACCACCAAAGCCGACGAGGTGGTCAAAACTGCCGCACGCTGGGGACACAAAGCCATTGCCATCACCGACCACGGCAACCTGCAGTCCTTTCCTGTGGCTATGCTGACTGCCGACGGACTGAAGAAAGACGGCAAGGATATCAAGATCCTGTACGGCGTAGAAGCCTACTATGTGGACGATACCTTTCGTGCCTCCTACAAAGGGGAAGACGTAGGCTTTTCCGATGAAGTGATCGTGTTTGATATCGAGACCACCGGTCTGTCTGCGGTCAGCTGTAAGATCACCGAGATCGGTGCCGTGCGGATCAAGGGTGGTAAGGTGCTGGAACGCTTCAATCGTCTGGTCAACCCCGGTGAACCCATTCCGCAGAACATCGTGGAGCTGACCGGGATCACGGATGAAATGGTGGCAAACGAACCCACCATCGACGTGGTGTTGCCGGAATTCTTCGATTTTATCGGGGATAAGCTACTGATCGCCCACAACGCCACCTTCGATACCGGCTTCATCCGTCAGGCAGCCGAAGACCTGGGTCTGCCGTTCCTGAACCCCTATCTGGATACCCTTGCCATGTCCCGGTACATGAACCCCGACCTGAAGAACCACAAGCTGGATACCTTAGCCAAGCACTACAATTTAGGCGATTTCAACCACCACAGAGCCTGTGACGACGCCGAAATGCTGGCGAACATCTACTTCTGTATGGCCGAAGATCTGGAGCAGGAAGGCATCTCCAATATTGGTCTGCTGAATTATGCCATGAGCGAAAAGGCCGACCCACTGAAGCTGAAGACCTACCATATGATCATTCTGGTCAAGAACCAGGCCGGCATGAAAAACCTGTACAAGCTGGTGTCCGACGGTTACCTAAAATACTACCGCCGGAATCCCCGTATCCCACGTTCCCATTTGGAGGAACTGCGAGAGGGTCTGATCATCGGTTCTGCTTGTGAAGCAGGAGAGCTGTTCGCTGCCATCCGGGAAGGCCGCTCCGAAGCAGACCTGCTGGAAATGGCATCCTTCTACGATTATTTGGAGATCCAGCCCATCTCCAACAACAGCTTCATGATCGAGCAGGGTATGGTCAAGGACGAAGAAGAGCTGCGGAACCTGAACCGCCGTGTCATCGAGCTGGGGCGAAAAGCTGGCAAGCCCGTCTGCGCCACCTGCGACGCCCACTACTTAAATCCCGAAGACGAGATCTACCGCCGCATCATTCTGTCCGGCATGAAGTTCAAGGACGCCGATAAAGAGAGCTATCTGTACTATCGCACCACCGAAGAAATGCTGGCGGAATTCGATTACCTGGGTGAAGATTTGGCAAGGGAAGTGGTCATCGAAAATCCCAATCGCATTGCCGACAGCATCGATGTGGTGCGCCCCATTCCGGAAGGCAACTATCCACCGCACATTGATGGCGCTGAAGAGGAGCTGACCACCAAATGCTGGGACCTTGCCAAGGAGCTGTATGGCGATCCACTGCCGGAAGTGGTGTCTGCCCGACTGGAGCGGGAACTGAACTCCATCATTTCCAACGGCTTTGCCATCATGTACATCATTGCCCGGAAGTTGGTAGAAAACAGCGAATCCAAGGGCTACCAGGTGGGTTCCCGTGGCTCGGTGGGGTCATCCTTTGCCGCCACCATGGCCGGGATCACCAGAGTCAATCCGCTGCCGCCGCACTATCGCTGCCCCAAGTGCAAATGGAGCCAGTTTCTGGAAGGCGGCGAGGTGGGTTCCGGTTTTGATTTGCCGGAGAAAAACTGCCCCGAATGTGGTACACCGCTGGAACGGGACGGCCACGACATTCCCTTTGAAACCTTCCTGGGCTTCAAAGGAGACAAGACCCCCGATATCGACCTGAACTTCTCCGGTGACGTACAAGGGGATGCCCACCGATTCACCGAAGTGCTGTTCGGCACTGGCAAAGCTTTTAAGGCTGGTACCATCGGCACTCTGGCAGACAAAACGGCATACGGGTATATCCTGCACTATTTGGAAGACAAAGGTATTTCCGTCAACCGGGCAGAGATCGACCGGCTGGTGGCAGGCTGCGTAGGTGTCAAGCGTACCACAGGTCAGCACCCCGGTGGGATCATCGTCGTGCCTGCTGAATACGACATCACCGATTTTTCACCTGTCCAGCACCCGGCAGACGACCCCAATTCCGACATCATCACCACCCACTTCGAGTTCAAGTACCTTCACGATACCATCCTGAAACTGGACATTTTGGGACACGATATTCCCACCAAATACAAGCGAATGGAAGAATACTCCGGCGTGCCCGTACTGGATGTGCCGCTGAGTGACCCGGCTGTGTACCAGAGCTTCACCTCCACCGAACCCATCGGCGTGACCCCGGAGCAGATCGACTCCAAGACCGCCACCTTGGGTCTACCGGAGATGGGTACCCGCTTTATCCGTGGGGTGCTGATGGATGCCCAGCCCAAAAATTTCACCGACCTGCTCCAGATCTCCGGTCTGACCCATGGTACCGGCTGCTGGCTGGGGAACGCACAGGATCTGATCGCCAATAAGGTCTGCACCATTTCGGACGTGATCGGATGTCGAGATGACATCATGATGACCCTTATCCATAAATACCATATGGATAAGAGCCTGTCTTTCAAAATCATGGAGTTCGTGCGGAAAAACAAAAAAGGCGTGATCATTCCCCAGGAAATGCAGGATGCCATGCTGGAACACAATGTTCCCCAGTGGTACATCGATTCCCTGCAAAAGATCCGGTATATGTTCCCGAAGGCCCACGCCGCCGCTTACGTCATGGACGCCATACGCCTGATGTGGTATAAGATCTACTATCCCGTGGCCTTCTACGCCGGATATTTCTCTGCGGCTCCCGATGGCTTCGACGGCGAGATCGTCATGGGTGGCAAGGACCACGTGAAGGACACCCTGACCGACATGAACAAGCACCGCAACGAGCTGTCTCAAAAGGACGTGGACGTAGCCGATGCTCTGATGCTGGTCAATGAGTATTACCAGAGAGGGTACGAGTTTTTACCTGTGGACATCCAAAAGTCCCATGCCCATAAGTATTTGCCGGAGAACGGTAAGATCCGGCTGCCTTTTTCCTCACTGCCCGGTATCGGTGCCAACGCCGCAGACAGCATCATGCAGGCTCGTGACCGCACAGAGATATATTCCATCGACCAGCTGCAGCAGGAAGCCAAAATGTCCAGGTCTGTGCTAGATATCTTAGACCGCAACGGTGCCTTGAAGGGACTGACCAAAACCAACCAGCTTTCTATGTTTTAAGGAGATAACCATATGATCGGGATCGGAACGATTGTCAATTGCATCGCCGTTATTGTCGGCAGCAGCATAGGACTGCTGGCACGAAAAGGCATACCCACACGATTGCAGGAAGCCATGATGAAGGTGCTGGGCATCGCCACCATGTTCATCGGTATCTCCGGCACACTGTCCGAAATGCTGGTGGTCACAGAGGATGGTCTGTCCACACAGGGGACCATGCTGATGATCCTGTCGCTGGTGATCGGCACCATGGTGGGAGAGCTGCTGCGGATCGAGGAACGTCTGGAATCCATCGGCGATACACTGAAGACCTTGAAGCTGTTCCGGCACGCCAACGCCACCTTTACCGAAGGCTTTGTGACCGCTACGCTGGTAACCTCCATTGGCGCCATGTCCATCATCGGTTCCTTCAACGATGGCTTAGGTCTGGGCGCTACGCTGCTGTATACCAAATCGCTCTTGGACTTCGTGTCCACCATGATCTTTGCTTCCACATTGGGTGTGGGTGTGCTGTGTTCCTTTGTCCCCATGGGTGTGTACCAAGGACTGCTGACCCTGCTGGCCCGGTTTCTGCAGCCATTGTTCACCGGGACCGCCATCATCTCCGACCTGTCTCTGGTGGGCTCCGTGCTGATCTTTGCCATCGGTATCAACCTGTTCGCCGGTAAGCAGATCAAGGTGGGCAATATGCTGCCGGCACTGCTGGTGCCCATCGTCTATGATCTGGTGAGAACGATCCTATAAAACCGGACACAAAAGCTCTCGTCTGTTTTTCAAAAAGGAAGACAGGCGAGAGCTTTTTTATCCATGTAGAAAACGAAAGCTAGAAGAACATTTGCTCATAAAATATTATACGAGCATCAGCAGCGTTCCTGCCACGATCCCACAAAGACCAATGGCCGCTTTTTTCGTCAGCTTTTCGTGGAACACAATATAGGAGAAAGCGATGGTGACTAAAATGCTGAGCTTGTCGATGGGAACCACAATGCTGGCAAACCCGTCCTGCAAGGCCTTGTAATAGCACAGCCAGCTTGCCCCGGTGGCCAATCCCGACAGGCAGATGAACCCCAGCTCGTTCTTTGGTACAAGACGAACCGCCTGTCCTTTTCCTGTCACAAGCACCATGATCCACGCCATGACCAATACCACAACGGTGCGAATGGCAGTGCCTAAGTTGGACTCCACGCTGGAGATGCCGATCTTACCAAGGATCGAGGTCAGTGCCGCAAACACAGCAGACCCAAGGGCATACCACAGCCACTGCATTCCCGCTTTGACGCCGGTGCTTGCCTTTTTTTCGATCATCAAGAACGTACCGATGGTGATCAGCACGACACCAAGGATCTTTGGCACACTGATATGCTCATGCAGGACGAGAAACGCCAACAGGATCGACAGCACCGTGCTGGATTTGTCGATAGGCACCACCTTGTTGATGTCTCCCAGCTGCAATGCCTTAAAATAGCACAGCCAGCTTGCCCCGGTGGCCAGTCCCGACAGGATCAAAAACACCAGCGTTTTTCCTCCAATATGGGATATCTCTCCTTGGGAACCTACGAGAAACACCATGATCCAAGAAAAGAGCAGTACCACAATGGTGCGAATGGCAGTGGCTACGGTGGAGTCTGTTTTCCGAATGCCACACTTTACCAAAATGGAAGTGAGTCCTGCGAAAAGCGCAGAGCCAAATGCAAATACGATCCACATAACAGTCAGTCTTCTTTCTGCAAAAATGTACACAAATGGCAGTACCTATGTCAACTTCGCTTTGTAAGGCGATCGTCGCACCCAGGGTAGCGGCGGCGTGCCTGACAACGGAAAGTCCCAGCTACGTACCGCCGATGGCTTTGGAGTAGCTTTTGTCCTTTCTCCATTATAACACACAAATGTTACAAAATATAGTGCAGTGCTATGGTTTCCGGAATGCTGTTCCGAGCACGTCTAAAGAGGCCGGGACACGCATATATTGGAGCAGACGAAAAGACAGGAGGTTTTGTATGTCCAGTATTACAGCCAGTCCGGATCTATATAAAAATATAGCAGAGCGTACAGGTGGAGAGATCTACATCGGTGTGGTGGGTCCTGTACGCAGCGGCAAAT
The DNA here is from genome assembly GCA_964623635.1 of uncultured Ruminococcus sp. Classification (GTDB taxonomy): domain Bacteria; phylum Bacillota; class Clostridia; order Oscillospirales; family CAG-272; genus UMGS1696. The sequence goes on along the minus strand of CAZUUA010000003.1, from coordinate 85,553 downwards.
CCACCTTCATCCGCCGATTCATGGAGTCTGTGGTGATCCCGGCCATACCAGGGGAATACGACCGCAGTCGTGCCCGTGACGAGATGCCCCAGAGTGCCGGTGGTCGTACCGTCATGACCACGGAGCCCAAATTCGTGCCGGACGAAGCGGTGGAGATCCGCACAGGGGAAGAAGACAGTCCCACCATATGTCGGGTAAAAATGATCGATTGTGTTGGCTATCTGATCCCGGAGGTATTGGGAACGGACGAAAACGGCCAGACCCGTATGGTGCATACACCCTGGTCGCCGGAACCCATTCCTTTTGAAGAAGCTGCCGAAATGGGCACCCACAAGGTCATCACCGAGCACGCCACCATCGGTATGCTGGTCACCTCTGACGGCACCGTTGGCGACATTCCACGGGATAACTATATCGGTGCCGAAGAACGCATTGCCCGGGAACTGACCGAGATCGGCAAGCCTTTTGCTATCATCTGCAACTCAGCTGTGCCGGAGCGAGAAGAGTCCATCCGGCTTGCCTTGCAAATGGAAGAAAAATACGGTGTTCCCGTGGCATTGGTGAATTGTTTGGAGCTATCGGCCGAGGACATTGCCCACATCCTGGAAATGGTGCTGCTGGAATTTCCCGTGCGAGAGGTGGTGGTTCAGTTGCCGGCCTGGATGGGTGTGTTCCGGGAAGAGACGGCGCTGCAAGAGGGGATCGCCCAAAATATCGTGTCTGCTGCGGCAAACATACACAAGCTGCACGGTGTGAACACAGATTTTTGTCAGACACTGGCAGAAAGCACAGGCAAGACCATTCTGCCGTATATCGGGGAAACAGACCAGATCGAAGTCGTCATCGACCAGATCCACGCCGGAGAGGGCAGTGTCCAGATGCACATAGCACTGCCGGATGCCCTGTATTATCATCTATTGTCCCAGCGTACGGGTATCGCCATGGAGAACGAAACAGAGCTGATGGCGGCCCTGTGCACGTTGGCAGAGACGAAAAAGGAATACGACAAATTCTCCGCTGCCATCCGGGATGTGAACACCAAAGGCTATGGTGTGGTCATGCCGGAGGTCCATGATCTGCTGCTGGAGGAACCGGAGATCGTCAAGGAGACCGGCGGTTTTGGCGTGCGGCTTCGGGCAACGGCGCCGTCCATCCATATGATCAAGACCAATATCACAGCCGAGGTACACCCCATCGTGGGCACAGAGCAGCAGTCGGAGGAGCTGGTGCGATACCTGACGAGGGAATTCACCGAAAACCCGGAAGGCATATGGGATACCAATATGTTGGGCCGATCGCTGTACGATCTGGTCGGTGATAGCTTAACGGAAAAGATGGGGCATATGCCGGAGGATGCCAGAGAAAAATTCGGTGAGACCCTGTCCCGTATCCTCAACGAAGGTGCCAGTGGTCTGGTGTGTATCATTCTATAGGCAGAACGAAAACAGACGGAGAGCGATCAACGTCTGTTTTTTATTTGAGAAACGTACCTAAAAAAAGAAAAGTAAAAATGTCCCGGATAACTAATGTAATCAGCGAACAAAAAGACGGCACAAAATCGTGTCGTCTTTTCCTTTGGAAAAACAAATTTACCGCACGATCCCCAGCAGTGCACGAGGATCATTGGCTGTGATCAGCGAAGCACCCTGTTCGATGCAAAGCCGCACATCCGCTTCCGAATCGGCGCAGTACATATGCATGGGCAGCCCCTTGGCCCGATAGAAAGCACAAAGCTCCGAATGTACGAACATCATGGACAGACCGATCTCGTCATACCATTCGTAGCCGCAGAACTCCTGCATCTGGATGTCCGGATATCCCATGGTGCGAGCGCCGTACTTTTCCTTCAGATACCGGATGATCCGGCCGTTGAACGCATAGAACCAGCAGTCCGTGTGAATATCAAAGCCGTACTTTTCCAGAACTGCGATGGTGATATCCACGGTCTCCTCTGTGTATTCCTTGATCTCCACACCCAGCTTCAGGGTCGGCTTCTTCTCCTTCACCATGGCAAGCAGCTCATACAGCGTAGGTATCTCCACTTGGCCGGCAAACTGGTCGCCAAATTTTGCCCGGAAGCAGGGATCCAGCTTTTTGATCTCAGCAAGCGTCCGGTCACGCAGATGTCCCGATACCCCACAGGTACGTCCCGTATCTCCGTCGTGCATCAGTACCGGCTGCTTATCGCTGGACAGCCACACGTCAAATTCGATGGCGTCCACACCCAGCTCGATGGCCTTTTCATAGGAAAGCATGGTGTTTTCGGGATACAGCGCACAGTAGCCCCGGTGTCCCTCTACATAAATATTTTGCATAATGATTCCTTCTCCATTCGGTCACAGCAGCGGAAACAGCTTGTCCACTGCGTCGGCATACAGATCTCCAATGAACTGGGCGCCCGCTGCCGTAGGATGTACGCCATCCGCAGCCCACAGCGCCGGATCCACGTGCATACTGGCCTGTGCCATAAGTCCATCCAGCGGAATGAACGCATCGGCATATTCTCTAGCCAGCTTCCGGGTCACCTGGATCTTGGCGTCCAGATCGGCACGACCATTGGCAAGCGCACCGGTGGGTACGATGAACTGCTCCAGGATCAGGATCTTGGCGTGCGTCTTCTGCTTGATCTCCTCTAAGCAGTACCGATAGCACTCCTCAAAATATTCGTGGGGCATCCAGTTTTCATCCGCTGCCCGATGCCAGGTATCGTTGACCCCAATGAGGATGGAGACCAGATCCGGGTCGTATGCGATGCAGTCCTTCTGCCAACGGTCTCTGAGACATTCAGCTCTGTCTCCACTGATGCCCAGATCGTAGAACGTGAAGTCTACATTGGGATGCCGGGCGGCGATCAGGGCTGCTGCATATTTGGGATAGCCGTTCCCCAGATTGGTGGGATCATTTCTGTCCCGACCAGCGTCGGTGATGCTGTCGCCTTGGAACAAGATTTTCATATGATTGTCCTCCATGATTGGTTATCTAAGAACGATGTTTTGTCGAAATAGCAGAACACCAAGGATAGTATAGCACAAAACTTTGCAAAAAACAAGAGGAAATCACTTGACTTTTTCCGCAGAATCGTGTATGATAATAGTAGCATAATGGGGACTTTTTTGTTGTCTCCATACTGTGTTCTCTCTCTTTCTCTAGAAAAGGAACAGAATGTAAACTATGGCAAAAAATCAAAAACGCAAAAGCTACAATATCCTGCGCCCCTTGATCAAGCTACTGTTCAGCCGGGTCGTGCTGGTGGGCCTGTTGATCGCCGTACAGATCGTATTGATTGCTGTATGGATCCTGCGGTTTACCGAGCATTACTACATCTTGGTGTCCATTTCCTCCGTGATCTCTTTTTTGGGTGCCTGTCATGTGATCAGCACCGATTTCAATCCCGGCTACAAGATCGCATGGATCGTGATCGTATTTTTGTTTCAGCCGGTGGGCGTGGGTATGTACTATATTTTTAGTGCCAATACGCTGTCGAAAAAAGTGAAGCTGACCATGAGCCGGATCACCTCCATCACCGAATCCTTAAAGGAAGACCGATCGGATGTGCTGCGTCAACTGTACGCCGAGAATCCGGACGCCGGCCGACAGGCTGTGTACATGGACCGCATGAGTATGTGTCCACCGTACCGAAATACAGAAACCATATACTATTCCACTGGCGAAGAGTTTTGGAATGCACTGATCCCGGAGCTGGAAAAGGCAGAGCACTATATCTTTTTGGAATATTTCATCATCGGTCACGGCAAGATGTGGGAAGCGATCCGCCATGTGCTCGTCCAAAAAGCGGCAGAGGGTGTGGATGTCCGTGTGATCTACGACGACTTCGGCAGCATCACACGTCTGAGTCGCCAGTACCCGAAGGAATTGCAGGAGTATGGGATCCAGTGCCATGTGTTCCATCCGTTTGTGCCTGTGCTGGATGCCAGACAAAACAACCGGGATCACCGGAAGATCTGCGTCATCGACGGACACACAGCCTTTACCGGTGGCGTCAATATCGCCGACGAATATATCAACGAGACCCATCCACACGGCTATTGGAAGGACAATGCCGTCCTGGTACGTGGAGAAGCAGCCTGGAGCTTTACCTTGATGTTCCTGACTATGTGGGAATATCTGGACAAGCCTTCGGTCAGACCCGACGAAAACAGCTACGAGCGATTTCGTCCGGTCAACCGCAGGGTACCCACGGGGCAGGGTATCGTACAGCCATATACGGACAATCCGTTGGACAACGAGCCGGTGGGTGAAAATATCTACCTGCATATGCTGTATCAGGCCACAAGGTATGTCTGGATCACCACGCCATACCTGATCATCGATGAACAGATGAAGCAGGCCCTGTGCTGTGCAGCCAGAAGCGGCGTAGATGTGCGGATCATCACACCTGGTATCCCGGACAAAAAGACCATCAACGAGACCACCAAATCCTACTACAAGTACCTGTTGGAAAACGGCGTGCGTGTATATGAATATACCCCCGGTTTCGTACACGCCAAGACCTTTGTCTGCGACGATCTGTATGCCACCGTGGGTAGTGTAAATCTGGATTTCCGCAGCCTCTTTCTCCATTTCGAATGTGGTGTGTGGATGTATAAGACACCTGTGATCCAGGATATCAAAACGGACTATCAGCATATGTTGGCCGTCAGTCGGGAGATCCGTTTGGAAGACTGCAAGGTCCCCTTTCTCCGGCGACTGTATCGCTGTATCTTAGACATCATCGCACCCATGCTGTGATCATTTCGCCGTGAGATAATCCGATCCCAGCTGTTGCATGGGAAAATCGTGCTGCCGCAGTACCTCGTATACCGCAATGGCGACCGAGTTGGACAGATTCAGACTCCGCAGGGATTCTCGCATGGGGATACGTACGCAGTGATCCAAGTGTGCCTGCAATAGATCCTCCGGCAACCCGGCCGTTTCCTTGCCAAACATGATGTATGTCGGCAGAGGATACGCAACCTCCGTGTACGCACGAGGTGCCTTGGTCGTGAAGTAATACACAGCCGCCGCCGGATTTCGTGCATAGAAGTCGGATAGATCCTCATAGTAGGTGATGTCCAGCAAATGCCAGTAGTCCAGTCCGGCACGCTTGAGCTTACGGTCATCGATGGTGAATCCCATGGGCTTGATGATGTGCAAAGAGGCACCGGTGGCCGCACAGGTACGGGCAATGTTGCCGGTGTTCTGTGGGATCTCCGGCTGGTGGAGTACAATGTTCAGAAGGGAAGACAAAAATCAACACATCCTTTCGATTCGATCTGACTGATATTATATCGCACGAAACGGCGTTTGGCAAGTTTTTTGCAAAAAAAAGTTGCCGTGAAGCAATAAATTTACAATTACAACTACCAATATCCATAAAAAAGTAGTATAATAATACGGATAACGTGTTAGCGAACCCAAAACCAAAAACTATAAAAACAATAGAGGAGTATGCGCTGGTCAAACAATGCCGGTGCAAAACAGTGTAATGGGACTGATAACGAATATTTTTGGTACCTATAGTGACCGACAGATCAAGAAAATCATGCCGCAGGTCAACCGGATCAATGCCTTGGCAGACACATATAAACGGATGAGCGATGCCGAAATGGCACAGATGACCGACAAGTTCAAGGCAAGACTGGCCGGCACCGAAACCTTGGACGATATCCTGCCGGATGCATTTGCGCTGGCCAGAGAAGCGGCTGACCGTGTACTGGGCAAGCGTCCCTTCGACGTACAGCTCATGGGCGGTATCCTGCTGCACCAGGGGCGTATCACCGAAATGAAGACCGGTGAAGGCAAGACCATCGTGGCCGCACTGCCGTCGTACCTGAATGCCCTGTCCGGCAAAGGCGTACACGTGGTCACCGTCAACGAATACCTGGCAAGAGTGGGCTGCGAAGAGATCGGTCGTGTCCATGAATTCCTGGGTCTGACCACCGGTTTGGTAGAGCATGACCAAAAGAAGCCGGATAAGCAAAAGGCGTATAACTGCGACATCACCTACGGCACCAACAACGAGTTCGGCTTTGACTACCTGCGGGATAACATGGTGACCTATGCCAACCAGCGGGTACAGAGAGGCCACAACTTTGCCATCGTGGACGAGGTGGACTCCATCCTGATCGACGAAGCCAGAACGCCGCTGATCATCTCCGGTCAGGGCAGCGACGTAAATATGCTGTACGATATGGCAAATCGCTTTGTCCGTGGACTGACCAAGTTCGTTATCAAGGAACTGGACCGCAAGGAAGACCACGACGACGTAGACGCCGACTATATCGTAGACGAAAAGGCCAAGAGCACTACGCTGACCAAGTCCGGCGTGGAAAAGGCAGAGAAGTATTTCGGTCTGCAAAACCTTTCCGACCCCGAAAACGCCGAGATCTCTCACCACATCTACCAGGCACTGAAGGCCTATGGTATCATGACCAGAGACATTGACTATGTGGTCAAGGATAACGAGGTGTTGATCGTGGACTCCTTCACAGGCCGTATCATGCCCGGTAGACGGTTCTCCGATGGTCTGCACCAGGCCATCGAAGCCAAGGAAGGCGTAAAGATCCAGAAGGAAAACCGCACCATCGCCACCATCACCTTCCAGAACTATTTCCGTATGTACAGCAAGCTGTCCGGCATGACCGGTACCGCTCTGTCCGAGGAAAACGAATTCCGTGAAATCTACAACCTGGACGTAGTGGAAGTACCTACCAACCGTCCCATGATCCGTGTGGATCATCCGGATGCCGTGTACAAGACCCGCAACGGCAAGTACAACGCCATCATCAAGCAGATCGAAGAATGCCACGAAAAAGGGCAGCCGGTGCTGGTGGGTACGGTGTCCATCGAAAAGTCCGAGGAGCTGTCCCGGAAGCTGAAGGCCCATGGCATTGCCCATACCGTACTGAACGCCAAGTATCACGAAAAGGAAGCCGACATCGTAGCCCAGGCCGGTAAGCTGGGTGCCGTGACCATCTCCACCAACATGGCCGGTCGTGGTACGGACATCCTGCTGGGTGGTAACGCCGAATATCTGGCAAAGGCACAGATGCGGAAGGAAGACTACGAAGAAGGTATGATCGCACTGGCAACCGGTTCTTCCCAGTCCGTATCGGAAGAAGTTATGGAAGCTAGAAAGCACTTCAAGGAGCTGTTCAAGCAGTACGAAGACGAGATCCGTCCGGAAGCCGAAAAGGTCAGAGCAGCCGGTGGTCTGTTCGTCATCGGTACCGAGCGGCATGAGTCTCGCCGTATCGACAACCAGCTCCGTGGTCGTTCCGGTCGTCAGGGTGACCCCGGTGAATCCCGGTTCTTCCTGTCCTTCGAGGATGACCTGATGCGTCTGTTCGGTTCTGACCGGATCGCCGGCGTGGTGGACAGATTGGGTCTGGAAGAAGATCAGGCTATCGATGCCAAGATCCTGTCCGGTTCCATCGAATCGGCCCAGAAGAAGCTGGAAGACCAGAACTTCAACCGTCGTAAGAACGTGCTTGCCTATGACGACGTCATGAACCAGCAGCGTACCGTGATCTATAACCAGCGGTCTGAGGTGCTGGACAACGGCGACCTGAAGGATAAGATCCGTGGCATGATCACTTCCTCTATCAAGGACGCCGTGGCAAGCTCTCTCCACGAGGACGATATGTCCGCATGGGATCTTCCCGGCTTGAAGAACAGCTACATGGGTCTGCTGTGTACACCCGATGATTTCGAGAATATGACCGGCGAACCTGCTGCCATCCGTGCGGAGATCGAAAAGACTCTGCTGGATCGGGCAGAAGAACTGTATCATAAAAAGGAGACCGAGCTGTTCGGTGAAGAACAGATGCGGGAGATCGAGCGTATTATCCTGCTGCAGAACGTAGACAAGAAGTGGATGGATCACCTGGAAGCCATGGACTCCCTGATGGAGACCATCGGACTGCAGGCCTACGCACAGCGGAACCCCATCTCCGAATATCGTCTGGTGGGCGCCGATATGTTCGACGAAATGGTGCTGGAGATCCGGAACGATACCGTTCGTATGCTGCTCTCCGTGATCCCGAGACCCCAGACAGAGCTCAAGCGTGTAGAAGTCGCCAAGCCCGTATCCGAAGGCTTTGCCGGTGGAGAAGCCAAAGCATCTCCCAAAAAGCCTGTTGTGAATAAGGAAAAAGTGGGCAGAAACGATCCTTGTCCCTGCGGCAGTGGTAAGAAGTACAAGAAGTGCTGTGGCGCAGGTCTTGGCGATTCTGAGGAAGACTGATCTCCATGGGCTTTGGACTGTTACTATTTGGGTATTTTTTGACCTTTGCCTTTACCATCTCACAAGCGTATTTCTTTGCGGATGTGATCGGTGCCCTGGTGATGCTGTATGCCTTCACCAAGCTGGCCGAGTACAATCGATATTTCCGGGGTGCTGCCGGTGCCGGTGTGGTCTTTACCATACTGGCACTGGTGGCCGGTGTGCTGTTGTCCCTGCATAAGCTGGAAAACGGCAGTACGCTGGATATTCTTTTGGATAGTGCCAAAGCGTTGTCTGCCCTGGGTATGCACGTGTGTATCCTGCTGGGTACCCGTGGAATCGCCTCCGGTGCGGAATGTCCGGGACTTGCCGAAAAAGCCATGCGCAATCTGGTCATGAGCATTATGTACTATGTGCTGTACTTTGGTACCGTTTTGCTTTCGTTCCGGATTCCGGACGTGATCTCCTACGTGAGCCTGTTGGTGTACCTGTATTTCTGGGCGTGCATGATCGTCAATGTCCTGCTGTTCCATTCCTGCTTCGGTATGCTGTATCCGGCCGATGGAGACCCCATGGAAAACCGCCGTTCCAAGATCCCACTGCTCAATAAGCTCAGCGATGCTTTTGACCGTGTGGAAGACAAAAAGAACGCCTATCGCAAGCAGTCCATGGAGCTTGCGCTGGAGGAAGCCGAAAAAAAGGCAGCGGAAAAAGCAAAACGTCGTGGTACCAAAAAGAAAAAGACAAAGAAGAAATAAAGGAGAAAATATGGGGATCGGATATATTCTTGTGGGCTTTCTGTTTCTGATAAACCCCGTGATCCACGTGCTGGATCTTTTGCCGGACTGCATTGGTTTTTTCCTGATCATGAAGGGCCTGTCTCAAACAGCATTGTTTGTGGATCACTTGTCTGAGGCGAGAGACAAATTCGGGAAGCTGGCACTTATAGAGTTGGTGAAAGTCTTTTCCATTTTGCTGTGGCCGATGGTTTCGGATTCCGGTATGCTGCTGCTCACCTTTGTCTTTTCCATTTTGGAGCTGCTGTACTTTATTCCGGCAACCAAGGAGTTGAAGGAAGGCTTTGACTTTGCCGGGCTGTGGTACCAAGGCGAAGCAGTTTATGCCAAAAAGGTACATAAAGGGAATACAGAAAAGGGAAGACGTGTGGAGCTGGGTGCACATTGGCTGCGCTCTGCATGGGTGTTCTACGGCCTGCGTATCGCTTGTTCCATCGCACCGGAGCTGACCGCCTTGCAGCTGTACGATTATGTGGGTACCGTCAATACGATATCTCTTCGCTATTCCGATTATAAGCCATTCCTGTATGTTCTACTGGGACTGATCGTGGTGATCGTGGGTGTGGCCTGGTATGTACGCACCTACCGGTATTGGAATGGCATTCGTAAGGATACGGCATTTGTCGCTCGTCTGCAGCAAAAATACAAACGGGACATCCTACCAAGAAACGAATTGTTCTGCGCCATGCGTATGAAGAAGGTATCCTATTGTTACCTGGCAGCCGTCGTGACCTCTCTGTTTTGTGTGTTTGACGGCGTGAACGTGATGGTGGGTGCTATTTCTGCCGGATTTTTGATCGCTGCTGTCCTGTGGATCGGAAAGGATGAAAAGCTGTCCTATGCTGTGATCCCCTTTGCCGTGATCCGTGCGGGTCTGTCCGTGTGGAACCTGATCCAGCAGATCCGATATTTTGACGATTATCAAGTCGAAGCCGTGGAGTGGATCGACAAAGCCTATGTTCGCTATTACGCTATGGCAGCTACGGAGACGGTAGAGTACATCGCTGCTTTTGCCGGACTGCTGCTGTTTTTGGTGGTATATTGGCGTGCGATCCGGCTGCATCTCCAAACCTACGGCGGAGACACCACCCATGTGCAGTACCATGCGCAGGATCGCAATGTAGAGCTGACCAATATGGCAGGTTCCCAGCTGCTACTGAATGCGGCATTGGCGTTGGTGAATACCATCGCTGCCTGTGCGTACCGGTATGCGCTGGTGGACGTGGCCTCCATGGGCGTGATCTGTGTGATCATCACATTGCTGTGGATCGCACAAACCTACGCTGCCACCGCCAGGATCCGGGATGAGATCTATGCCCGTGTGTCCGGTGACATATAAAACTGTATACCCAAAAGGAGAGCATCTGCGGATGTCCTCCTTTTTTGTAAAAGTTGTGATTTTCCTCTTCCATTTTCGGGGAAAATATGGTATACTATACCAAAAGCTACCTATGGGAGGTTCAATATGATCATAAAACCGTTTTTAGGATGTGCGTATTACCCGGAAGATTGGGATACCAAAGAGATCGCCTACGACATCCATATGATGCAGGAAGCCGGGATCACCTGTGCCCGTATCGGTGAATTCGCCTGGCGCAAAATGGAGCCGGTGCGTGGTATGTACGATTTCGATTGGCTGCACTATGTGGTGGATGCTCTGCACGAAGCCGGTATCGCTGTGATCCTGGGCACACCCACCGCAACGCCACCGATCTGGCTGTCCCGTGCGTTCCCGGATGTAATACACCCCGGCACACGTCATGGCGGCAGACGGCACTGCTGCTCCAACAATCCCCATTATCTCGAAGCCTCCGATGCCATTGTTCACGCCATGGGTCGGGAATTCGGCAAGGATCCGGCGGTCATTGGCTGGCAGCTGGACAACGAGATCTACACATGGGGTGCAGGCTGTACCTGTTCTCACTGCGTCAAGGCATTCCACGATTTCCTCAAAGAGAAATACGGCACCATCGAAGAACTGAATGCCAGATGGAATCTGAATCTGTTCAGCCAGGCCTACGACAGCTTTGACGACGTGCCGATTGCAAACAACGCATGGCACAATCCCCACATCAACCTGGATTGGAGACTGGCACACCACAAAGCCGATATGGATTTCATGCATCGGCAGGCAGCTATCCTGCGGCAGTATACGAACGCACCCATCGGTACCGACATGATGCCGCTGAACGGTTTGGACTACGAAGGTATGACCGAACCGCTGGACGTGGTGCAGTTCAACCATTACAATGTGCCAGGCAATCTGCATGAAGTGGTGTTCTGGTTCGATTTTCTGCGTACCCTCAAAGATAGACCCTTCTGGAATACCGAAACTGCCACTACCTGGAACGGTTCTGTTTCCATTGGTCAAACACTGAAGCCGGAAGGCTATTGCCGTGTCAATTCTTGGTTACCTGTCGCACTGGGTGGAGAAGCGAATATGTACTGGCTGTGGCGGCAGCATTGGGCCGGACATGAGCTGACCCATGGCTCTGTGCTGTCTCCGGAAGGTCGTCCCTGTCATGTATTCGGTGAGATCCAGCAGACTGCAGAAGAATTTGCCAAGGCGTCCGATTTTATCGAAAACACCAAGGTATCTGCCAAAGTCGCCATGCATTTCACCTCTCGCAGCTGGAACCTTTTTGAGCAGCAGCCCGTGGTGGATGGTCTGAACTACAGTGGGGAAGTGATCGGTATGCATAAAGCACTGTTGCGTTGTGGTATTTGTCCGGACGTGATCGGTGCCAAGCATACTCTGGACGGCTACAAGCTGCTGATCTCTCCGCTGCTCATGACCTTAGAAGACGGCGATTTGGCAGAACGGATTAAGGCTTGGGTAGAAGACGGTGGCATCTGGGTCGCAGGTCCTCTGACTGACGTACGTAACGACATCGGCGCCCATTATACCGACCGTGCTATGGGTATGTTGGAAGACCTGCTGGGAATCCGGCTGGCGTACTCCGTGCCCACCGATGGTTCTGTCCTGAAAACAGCATGGCAGGACGGCACCGAACTGACCTGTCGCCGCTGGGCAGAATGCTATACCTTGCCGGAAAATGGTGAAGTATGGGCAAATGTTACGGCAGGACACAGCGCACTTTGCGGCAAGACCATCGTTGGCAAGATCCCCTGTGGCAAGGGTGCGGTGATCCTGTGCGGTACGCTGCCGTCGGAAGGAAATCTGGACAAGCTGTATCGTCTGGCTATGGCAGAGGCTGGTATCGTGCCTCATACGACCACCGGTATGCTGGTAGCCGCCGATCGTACGGGTACCGAAGAAGGTCTGATCCTGTGCGAGGTTGGCAACGCAAGTGCGACCATCCAATTGGATGTACCGATGGAAGACCTGCTGACCAGCGTGACCTATGATGCGGGTACGATGCAGATCGAGCCCTACGGTGTACACGTACTCAAGCGTGTTTGAACGATCGGTGTGTATATGGTATAAAAATACTTTCGAGCAAAAAAACAGCATATCCCATATGACAGGGGTATGCTGTTTTTGTATGGAACAGGGATTATAAGGTGATCGTCACCAAAGCGTCTTCGCAGAGTGCGGCGCTTCGGGCATCCGGCTGATGACCGCCTACGGACAAGGTGATCTTTCCATCCGGGGCAACACGAGCACCGTCGGCCAGCACTGCCTTCAACCAATACTTTTGGATCGTCAGGGTCACGATCGCTTCTTCACCAGGGGCCAACCGAACGGCCTGAATGCCACACAGCTGACAGATCGGCGTGGCCGTACGGGAATCGGTAAAGCTGCCATACACCTGTACCTTTTCGATCCCTTCCATGTCTCCCACATTCGATACCGAAACCGAAAGGGTCAGCGTGTCCTCCGTCTCTGCTGTGACCTTGGGATCTGCATACCGGAAGTGGGTGTAGGACAGACCATAGCCGAAGGGATACAGCGGTTCACCCCGGAAATACCGATAGGTTCTGCCTTCCATACCATATTCGGTGAAGGCAGGAATGTCCTCGATCTGTCGATAGAAGGTCACCGGCAGTCGTCCGCTGGGAGAACACAAACCGCCGATCAGCCGTGCAATCGCCAGTCCACCCACTGCACCGGGATACCAGCCGTGGAGGATCGCCTTGGCATGACGAGTCAGTTTTTCGCTGAGCGTCACAGCACTGCCGGCCAGCACTACCACGATCACATTGTCACAGACGTCGCAAACAGCCTCTGCCAGATCCATCTGCGTCTTCGGCAGACCCAACTGTACCTTGTCGCCGTTGTCAAAGTATTCGTTGCGGACGCCGGTCTCTTCGCCTTCGATGTGGCAGTCCAAACCCAGGCACAGGATCGTGACATCTGCGTGCTGGGCATAGGCGATCCCTTCGCTGATCATATTGGAGAAGCCGGTACAGTCGTTACGCTTATCCAGCCAAATATTGGTACCCTTGGCGACCCGTACATGGGCATCTGTGAAGACCCGGCGCACACCATCGGCCACCGTGATATATTCCGAAGCCATACCATTGTAGTTGCCTTCCAGCGCCACCACAGACATGGCATTGGGCCCGATCACAGCGATATTTTGGGTCGTGTGTACATCCAATGGCAAATAATTGTCGTTCTTCAGCAGTACGATGGATTCTTCCGCAGCGTGCAGGTTCAATGCTCGGTGCTCTGCGCAGTCCAACTTTTCAAAGGGAATATCGGCATAGGGACGCTCCGCAGCAAACTCACCCAGGCGATACCGGATGGTAAAGACATTTTCTGCCGCACGGGTGATATCATCTTCCGTGATCAGATCCTGCTCATAGGCTTCCAGCAAATGGTAATAGGTGTCGCCGCAGTTCAGGTCACAGCCGGTCCGGATCGCAGTAGCAGCAGCCTCGGTCATGGTATCTGTGAAGTGGTGGAATTTGCAAATGTCGGATATTGCCCAGCAGTCGGATACAAAATACCCGTCAAAGCCCCATTTTTCCCGCAGGATCTCCTGCATCAACGTAGGCTGTGCACAGCAGGGATAGCCGTTGGTACGATTGTAAGCACCCATAACACCGGCAACGCCATCCCGTACCGACCAATAGAATGCCGGCAGATAGGTCTCCCACAGATCCTTGTCAGATACCTCTGCATTGAACTGGTGACGCAGTGCCTCCGGACCGGAATGTACCGCAAAATGCTTGGCACAGGCAGCGGACTTCAGGTATTCTCCTTCTCCCTGCAAGCCATCGATGTAGGACATTGCCAGAACGGATGTCAGATATGGGTCTTCTCCAAAGGTCTCCTGCCCTCTGCCCCAGCGTGGATCCCGGAAGATATTGATGTTTGGCGTCCAGAACGTCAGACCTTTGTAGATGTCTCTGTCGTTGTGGGCAACGCTGTTGTTGTACTTGGCTCTGGCTTCCGTGGATACGGTATCACCGACCTCGTGCAGCAGCGCCGGATCAAAGGCAGCAGCCAATCCGATGGCGTGTGGAAATACAGTTGCCATACCGGAACGAGCCAACCCGTGGGATGCTTCGTTCCACCAGTTGTACTCCTCGATCCCCAGCCGCTCGATAGCAGGAGAATTGTACAAGAGCTGCGAGGCCTTTTCTTCCACCGTCATGTGGCTCACCAGCTCCTGTGCCTGTTTTCTTGCCCAATCTTTTGTTTTGCTCATACCAATACTCCTTTTCTATTTTTTTGCGTTCTCCAATAGGTCCAATTTTTTTCGTGCTGCCATGTAGGCGATCCTGTATTCACCGGCATCACCAGCTGCATCCTCCAGGTCACAGTATACCCGGAATCGCATGAAAAAGGGAAGTGTATTGTCCTGTGCCAGCTCATGCAGCAAGCGTACTGCCAGATCGGTGCGGTTGGAGGCCAATGCAGCCAAGGCCTGGATATGTTTGGCAGCAGGAGAATCCTTGGGAAATTCCTTTCCGCTGACAGCCCCACGACTGACCAGCCGCAGGGAACCCAGATACAACAGCATTTCTGCCGGGATATAGCCACTGGCATCTCGTAGGTCTGTGACACGCTCCGGAAACTCCTGCGAAACCGGCAGCAGTGCAAATAGCTCCTTATAGTATACGATAGCCTTGCGCAGGTCTTCGCTGGCATACACCGTTTTCTGTACATATTCCTGTGCATTTTTTAGGTGACCTGCCGCCGTTTTGAGTTCGTACGCAGCAGCACTTTCCAAGGCGATACAAAGGCCGGCGTGCGCACCGATCAGAGCGACCTCATCGTCCACGGCCGAAGCTGGCATGGCCTGGATCTGTGTGACACAATCGGCATATCGTCCTTCCTGGTAATGCTGCCGCAGCCCATCGATCAGCGAAAGCTTGATATAGCGTCCTTCATCCTCCTCTGTGCTGGAGAAAAAGTAATCCACCGGCACCTCCAAGACCTCTGCTAAATACGCAAGAGACGCCAGCGACGGAAGTGCACTACCTGTTTCGATCAGACTCAGCATATTCCGGGTCATCTGCTCGCCTGCCAATTCCTTTTGGGTCAGTCCCCGTTTGTTGCGCAGCTGCCGGATCCGCTCTCCGATCGTTTTTGCCTGCGGTTCCATCAGTCATCGCTCCTGTTTTCCGGGATCCCGTATTGCTTATCCATTTCTGTCAGCCGTGTTTCCAGGTGCTCCTGCATACAGCTTTGGTAGTATTGGATCCGTTCATTCATTTCCTGATACCGTCTCTGGGTCGTTTGCAAAAGGGTCTCTGTATCGCTTTCCACTTCGGTCATGCAGGTGGCAAGCTCCTTCAGGCAGTTCTCGATGTTCAGGTGCATTTCGCCGGAAATATCAGCCAACAGCGTCTCTGCCGTCTCCGAAAGCTTTTTTCGAATGCACACAGCCTCAGCCTTTGTTTCCGCTTGTAGCTGATCCAGCTCGGCCTGTACCGCACTGCGTTTTTGTTCCATTTCTACTTCTGTCACAGACCGCAGCTGTTCGGCTTCCTTTTTGGCATCGTTCAGAATGTCGTCAGCATCCCGGTTGGCACCCAGCAAAATATCGCCGACCTGTCCGCTGATCCGGTCGTACATCCGGATCTTGTAGCCCACACTGTCTTCGTTCTCATTGAACGCTGCCTTGAACCGTTCGATCTCCTCCGCAGCCTTGGCTTTTTCTTTTTCCAATGCTGTATGCAGATCAGCGATCTGTTCGTCGGCTTCTTTCTTCTGTTGTGCAAGCAGATCCTGTTGCTCGGTCAGCTGCTTCTTCGTTTGCTGCAAGGTCTCCTGAAGCGCCGCAGTCACTTCCTCAGCCTGCGCTTTTTCCGTTTGCAGAGCATGGATGGCATCGGAATGTGCTTTCTCCTGCGCCGCCATTTGTGCAGACAGAGCCGCTATCTTCTGCTGCAGGATCTTGTTGTCCTCTTCGAATGTGGTCAATTGTGCCGCTTGCTGTTCCAGCTGCCTTTGCAACTCATCCTTCTCACCCACCAACGTATCACGTTCGGTGACCAACGTATTACGTTCGGTCGATAGCGTAGCTTGCTGTGCTGTCAATTCGGCGATCTGTTTTTCCAGCGTATTTTGGGCTTCCAGATGGGTCAGATCCATCTCCTTGATGTAGGTGTTGACATCCTCTTTGTTGTAGCCGCCTACAGCGCTTCTGAATTTCTTGATCGTATCGTTCATACCAGAGACTCCTGTGTGTTTGCATATATCCGTTTCCCTATATAGTGTACCATAAAAGCGACCAAAAATCAACAGAAAAGTATGAATATCGGGAAAAGTATGTGATCCTTCGTGAAAAAAGGCACAATTTCCCCGGAACAGGGTATTTTCAATACAATCTGGCAGAAGTGTCCCTAAAATTTTGGCAGAATATCGGTAAATTTTATATAGACGATTTGGATAAAATGTGGTATAATAAATCCAAATAACCATAGAAAATGCAGAATGGGATTTTTGTCTCATGAGATAAAGGAGTTATACAGTATGGATTATCCGTATTTAGCAGATTTACTGTTTCCGAACGTAAAGCTGACCATCGAGGAAGTGGAAGCCCGGTACCCAGCCAGAGATCTGCCGGAAGGTGCCAAGGTGACCCGATTTGCGCCCAGCCCCACAGGCTTCGTGCATTTTGGAGGTATGTACCAGACTGTGGTTGACGAACGTCTGGCGCATCAATCCGGCGGTGTGTTTTTCCTGCGCATCGAGGATACCGACGGTCGGAGAGAGATCAAGGGTGCTGTGGAGGCATTGATCAACACACTGTCGGCCTATGGTGTGACCTATGATGAAGGTCTCATGCTGGATGAAAACGGGGAAGTGGTGGAAAAGGGTGCCTATGGTCCCTATAAGCAGAGCCAGAGAGCCGAGCTGTACCATGTGTACGCCAAGAAGCTGGTGGCAGAAGGAAAGGCATATCCCTGCTTCTCTACAGAAGAAGAGCTGGAAGAGATCCAGAACACCGACAAGAAGGCCGAGATCCAGAACACCGACTGGCACGTAGCTGCCGAACAAAAGCGTGCTGCCATGCTGGCCCAGAGACAGTTCACCATCGAGGAAGTGGAAGAACACCTGAAAAAGGGAGATCCCTTTGTAATCCGCATCTTGGCAAACGGCGACCCGGAAAAGAAGACAAAGTTCACCGACCTGGTCAAGGGAAACCTGGAGGTGCCGGAAAACGACGAGGATTTTGTGCTGCTGAAGTCTGACGGCATTCCCACCTATCACTTTGCCCACGCCGTAGACGATCACCTGATGAAGACCACCCACGTGATCCGTGGCGAAGACTGGCTGCCCAGCCTGCCTAAGCACATCCAGCTGTTCCAGTATCTGGGCTTCAAAATGCCGAAATATCTGCACACCGCACAGATCCTGAAGGCAGACGAAAACGGCGGCAAAAAGAAGCTGTCCAAGCGGGATATGGGCGCCAAGATGGAAGACTATCGCAGCATGGGATACGCCACCGAATGTGTATGGGAATATCTGTTGACCCTGCTCAACTCCAACTTTGAGGAATGGCACGCACAGAATCCGCAAAAGAGCTACTTGGATTTTCCCTTCAATATCAAGAAAATGGCTGTGTCCGGCTGTCTCTATGACTACACCAAGCTGGCAGACGTGTCCAAGAATGTGCTGTCCCGTATGACTGCGGATGAGATCTATGAGCGGGCTGCCGATTGGATGCTGGAATTTGATCCGGCCTTTGGTGCTGCTATGACTGCTGATCCTGCCTACACCAAGTCCATTTTCGCCATCGGCAGAGGCGGCAAGAAGCCCAGAAAGGACCTGACCACCTGGAAGGACGTAAAGCCCTATATGGGATTCTTCTTCGATGATTTCTTTACCATCGAGGACAGCTATCCGGAAAACTGCGACAAGGCAGACATCCAGTCCGTGCTGCGGTCCTTTATGGAGACCTACGATCCGGCTGACGACATGAACACCTGGTTTGGTAAGATCCAGCAGATCGGCGAAGGACTGGGCTATACCGCAGACATGAAGGCATACAAAGCCGATCCCACCGCTTTCAAGGGCAGCGTGGCAGACGTATCCATGTTCTTGCGTGTGGCCGTTACCGGTAAGCTGAATTCTCCCGATATGTACGCCGTGATGCAGATCCTGGGTACAGATCGTGTGAAAGCCCGGATCACATCCATGCTGGAGACTCTGTAAAATACGAACGATAGATGCGAGGTTATTATGGCTGAAAATACATCCAATTTTATTCATGACTTTATCGACGAAGACATCGCCGCCGGCAAGACCAAGACTGTCCACACGCGTTTTCCTCCGGAACCCAATGGGTATCTGCACATCGGCCACTGCAAGGCCCTGATCATCGACTTTGGCACTGCCAAAAAGTACGGCGGTCTGTGCAACCTGCGGATGGACGACACCAACCCTGCCAAGGAAGACACCGAATTCGTAGAGGCCATCATGGAGGACATCCATTGGCTGGGCTTCGACTGGGGCGACCGGTTCTACTATGGTTCCGATTATTTCGAAAAGACCTACGAGCTGGCAGAGGAACTGATCCGCAAAGGCGACGCATATGTGTGTGAGCTGACTCCCGAACAGTTCAAGGAATATCGTGGAGACTTGACCCATCCGGCCATCTCTCCGTTCCGGGACAGACCCATGGAAGAAAGCTTGGATCTGTTCCATCGGATGCGGAACGGCGAATTCCCGGAAGGTAAGTACACCCTCCGTGCCAAGATCGATCTGGCTTCCGGCAACTTCAATATGCGTGACCCTGTGCTGTACCGGATCCGCTATATCGAACACCACAGACAGGGGACCAAGTGGTGCATTTTCCCCATGTACGACTTTGCACACCCCATCCAGGACGCATTGGAAGGCATCACCCACAGCCTTTGCTCTCTGGAATACGAAGACCACAGACCTCTGTACAACTGGGTCATCGAGCATTGTGACGTGCCTTCTACACCCCGACAGATCGAGTTTGCCCGTCTGAACATCACCAACACCGTTCTGTCCAAGAGACATCTGCGGTATCTGGTGGAAAACGGCATCGTGGATGGTTGGGACGACCCCAGAATGCCTACCCTGTGTGGTTTGCGCAGACGTGGCTATACACCTGAGGCCATACTGGACTTCATCGAACGGATCGGCGTTTCCAAGGCCAACAGCATGGTCAACATCGGTCTCTTAGAGCACTGCATCCGGGAAGAACTGAACCAGAAGGCAAGCCGTCGGATCGCTGTGCTGAACCCCATCAAGATCGTTATCGACAACTACCCGGAAGACAAGGTTGAATATTTCGATATCGCCAACAATCCCAACGATCCCGAAGCGGGTACCAGACAGGTGCCGTTCACCAAGGAGCTGTACATCGATGGAGACGACTTTGCCGAGGTGCCGCCGCCGAAGTTCTTCCGTCTCAAGCCCGGCGGAGAAGTGCGTCTCATGAGCTCCTACATCATCAAGTGTGGCGACATTGTGAAGAACGAAGACGGCTCTATCAAAGAAATCCACTGCACAGCCGATCTGGAGACCGGTACCGGTACACCCACCGACCGGAAGGTCAAGGGTACCATCCACTGGCTGTCTGCCGCCTATGCCAAGGACGCCGATGCGATCCTGTACGACCGCCTGTTCACCGAAGAGAACATGAACGACCTTCCGGAAGGGAAGACCTATATGGATTATCTGAATCCCACGTCTGCTGTAAAGCGTCCCGGTATCAAGGTGGAACCGGCGCTGGATGCTGCTGAACCCGGCGAAAAGTTCCAGTTCGTGCGGATCGGCTACTTCGCCAAGGACACCAAGAACCCCGGTACCTTCAACCGGATCGTATCTCTGAAGGATAGCTATAAACCCGAATAATTCTATATCTATTTGCCATAACGGAGGAAACAAGTATGTCATCCTATAAGATTGGTACCAAATGCGTACAGAGCGGTTACACACCGAAAAACGGCGAACCCCGTATCCTGCCCATCACCCAAAGCACCACCTTCAAGTACGAATCCAGCGAGGAAATGGGCAAGCTGTTTGACCTGGAAGCAGACGGTTACTTCTACACCCGGCTGCAAAACCCCACCAACGACGCCGTTGCAGCCAAGATCTGTGACCTGGAAGGTGGCGTGGCTGCCATGCTGACCTCCTCCGGACAAGCGGCCTCCTTCTTCTCCATGGTGAATATCGCCTCTGCCGGTGACCACATCATCGCCTCTGCAGCTATTTACGGCGGTACCTTCAACCTGTTGGACGTGACCATGCGGAAGATGGGTTATGATGTGACCTTTATCTCCCCGGATTCCACCGAAGAAGAAATCCTTGCCGCTGCTAAGCCCAACACCAAGTGCGTGTTTGCAGAGACCCTGTCCAACCCCTCTCTGGTGGTACTGGACATCGAGACCTTTGCCAACGCTGCCCATAAGATTGGTGTACCACTGATCGTGGACAATACCTTCCCGACCCCCATCAATTGTCATCCTTTCGAGTTCGGTGCTGATATCGTGACCCACTCCACCACCAAGTACATGGATGGTCATGCAGCTACTGTTGGCGGTTGCATCGTGGACAGCGGTAACTTTGACTGGACCAAGTACGCCGACAAATTCCCCGGTCTGTGCACACCCGACGAATCCTACCACGGTATCACCTACACCGAACGGTTTGGCAAGGGTGCGTACATCACCAAGGCTACCGCACAGATGATGCGTGACCTGGGTTCTATCCAGGCGCCCATGAATGCTTTCCTCTTGAATCTGGGTCTGGAAACCCTCGCTCTGCGTGTCAAGCAGCATTGCGCCAATGCCCAAAAGGTAGCAGAGTATCTGGAAAACCATCCGAAGGTGTCCTGGGTGAGCTATCCCGGTCTGCCTTCCAATAAGTACTATGCACTGGCACAAAAGTATCTGCCCAACGGTTCCAGCGGTGTAGTGTCCTTTGGTGTGGTCGGCGGCAGAGAAGCAGCTACCCGTGTGATGGACGGTATGCAACTGGCTGCCATTGTGACCCATGTGGCCGATAGCCGTACCTGTCTGCTGCATCCTGCTTCCACGACCCACCGGCAGCTCACCGATGAACAGCTGCAGGCCTGCGGTGTAAGCCCGGAGCTGATCCGTCTGTCTGTGGGTATCGAGGACGTAGAAGACATCATCGCCGACCTGGAGCAGTCTCTGGCAAAGCTGTAATCGTATTTTCTACATAGAAATAACAAAAGCAGGTGTTCCCATGAGCGCCTGCTTTTTGTGTGGTTATGATGTAAACAATACAAAATAATCGCCATATCGCTTGCCATCATGACCGCCAACGAGCATTTCGTTGGTCGCTGTAAACCCCAGCCGTTTCAATGCTTTCTGCCGTTCTGTGGCAATCGGCGGCACCTTTGTGGCGATCATGTGGCAATGAAACAGGGAAAATGTGTGTGGCAGAAGCAATTGTAGGATATCCGTTACGGCAGATACATTCTCGTGCGTCCGGTGTAGATCCAATCGCAGCATACCGCAATCGGTAAAGAAATCCTCCGCTTCTCGACTGAACAGCTCGATGGTGCCAATGGCTTTTTCGCAGGTGCGATCGATGATGCTGAAGCGAATATAGTACCGTTTCGCATATTCGTCCAGCCAGGCACGGATGTAGCCTGCCATTTCATCGACTGTGGTAAAGTGAAAATCGCTGTTACAATTGTCGGAATTGAGCAGGGGCCAAACGGCTGGGTCACTGTAGACGGTCAACAGATCGACAGCGTCGTCCATGTTGACCAGGCGCAAGCGATACCTTGCGTTCTCGAAAACAGGACAGCTTTCGTATGGGTCGTTGTTCACCACAGCTACAGCTGCAGAAGGATCAAAGCAATAGGGCATAAGGCATCTCCATAAACATATGTACCGCACATAGTTGTATTGCGCATAGTATATCATATATTTGTTCGTCTGTCAAGTGACTGCACTGCATGGTTCTACAACAAATATCGCTCTGCCATATGCAAGGATTTTTTGAGAAAATCTTCTAAAACTTTCAAAAACCTCTTGACAAATGCGGATGGATGTGGTATACTATTAGAGCTGACAGAAACCGTCCTTAGCTCAGCCCGGATAGAGTACCGGATTCCGATTCCGATGGTCGTGGGTTCAAATCCCTCAGGGCGGGTCAAAACTCCTTACAATTGTGTAGGGAGTTTTTTTGTTCCTCACGAGAATAAAATCAGACCGCTGACCTTGTTGGAACAGGTCAACGGTCTGATTATGTTTATTCAATTGTTAGTCTCCGTATAACATACTGCAACTGTATCCCCCATTCTGATCCGATATTTTGCAGCATCGGGACTTTCCTATAATCAATGGCAACAAAATTCCATACAGTATTTCTCCAGATGGTCTGCTACTTCATCCGGAACACTATACACATATATTTCACTGTCTGCGCTCAACAATACTGTTTTCATACGCATTCCTCAAACAGCGCATCGGCCAGCCGGAACCCATTTTCCTGCAGGAAGTCGCACATCCGGTGTACACGATATCCATCGTAATCCTCTCGTCTGTGCCCATCAAAGCCTACACTGATATACACACCGGCATCCCGAACGATCGATTGCTTACCCGGATCGGCCATGAAGTCTTTCACATAACCATGCTCCCGGTACCGATGGATGCTGTCGTAGCTGACGTTCATTTCCCAGAAGATCTGCCGTTTTGCCATTTCCGCAAAGAATGTGCGATAGTCGTAGCCGTATTTGTCGCAGTAAGCGAACATATCCGTGTGGGCGATACCGCAGCGGATTCCCAACTTGTCGCAGAAACCAAACAGGTTACCACCCACAATGCTTTCGTCCTGGGTGATATGTTCGATCAGGCAATAATCATATCCGGATATTTCAGCAGGGTCTGCAATGTCATAATTTTGTGGAATGGTAGCGATCTCGATCCCCACCAGCATCCGGAGCCGATCTCGGTTTTCTTCTGCCAGCCGTCGCATGACACGCAAATATTCTGCCTTCCGTTTGCCAATGCCGTAGTTGTGGTCGCATATCCCGAACAGCCGGATCCCATTCTCAACAGCAGTATCGACCACCAGCTGAGGATCGTCCCGGCCACAGAAGCTGTAGTGGGTGTGGGAATGGATATCGAACACGTGTCGGTCGGCATCTTTTTGCAAAATTTCAATGGAACAACGATATGGCATGGGGTCTGTTTCGGTAGGACGCACTTCCAAGATCACCGGCGCATGGTGCAGGATACCCTTTGTCCACATTTTGAAAAAGGAGGCATAGGAGATCATGGGTCCATAGAAATTGGAGATGGGATTGTGGTTGTGCAGTCCCTTGGCATCCTGCAGCACCTGATGGATGTGATAGCCTACGGTATCAGCACCCACCTCCGCATACCAGGGACCTAGCGTATAGGTTTCCACCAGCGGCATATTGTTCCGGGCGTGTCCCACATCCAGATGCATACCAATTGGCAGATCACATCGTTCCCGCACCAGCCGGATAAATGTGAGGCATTCTTCCGGTGTCGCACCATACCGTCGTTCCTGTGCTGTTTCACCGGGGCAAATGTGCATATTCTCCATACCGACCACGCAGCCTTCTGGTAGCCGCTGTAGCTGTGCAGCAGCAAATTCGGCCGCATAGGTAAGTGTATCCGGAGTCGAACGCAGTACCGACAAAGCAATCGACGGTACGTGTACGGTGATCCTGTCGCAGTGCAGACGATCGGCAAATGCGATGAAGCGTTCCCATGCAGCCACAGCGACCTGTCCCTGTGCATCGGCCAGATCCGGTGCGTGCAAAGACAAACAGGTACCGCCAGACTGCCGCCAGGTGTGGACCAATGTGTCTAGTTCTGCCGGGTCCATCTCCATTGCAGCCGGCCGCAGTTCGATACAGGACAGGTGATTCTCCGCTGCATAGGGAATATCGATGGCCGGACGATAACAGGAGATCCCGATATGGGCAAGCAGATCCACCGGAATGGGGCAGAAATAATAAGCCGTCTCCAGCTTGCGTGTGTCTGTATCGTAATAGGTGATGCCCGGCTGTTCCCCTGCCACTTTGTCCGGATCGGCCGCCGGCAGCATATGGCTATCTCCATCGTTTTTTGTGTGATGGAGATGCCCATAAAACACTGGCACTGTGGGATGCTTTTCACGCCAGGCCTGCAGTCTTTCCCAATGGGGAGAGGGAAGTGTGGAAAACGGATGGTGCATTGCCACGATACAGCGCTCGTCTACCATTTCCAAAGCCGCATAGTCTTCTTCCGGCAGTTGTCCCTCGCCATCGTGCAGCGCCAACACCCTCCAGCCACCACCGATATCGCAAACAGTCGGAGAAGCCAGCGCACGGAAGTAGGCCTTTGTTTCCGGATTCCGATATTCAGAATTGCCGGTGCAAATCACATAGGGAATGCCCAGATCCTGTACCGCTGTTAGGAACGTTTCCGCCGGGGCTATATCTCCGTGCACTGTAAAATCGCCGGGAACGACCAGAGCATCTGCCTGCTTCTTGCGGATATCGTCCATGGCCCAGCGCAGTACATCGTATTGGATTGCATCCGGGGACTGCGGGTCTTTATGACCCATATGATGGGGAAGATGCAGATCACAGAGAAAACAGATCTTCATAGAAATCCTCCATTTGTTCGTCCATAGGATCACAGCACCATGATCGATGGATCGGGTCATGGGTGTGCTACATACAGAGAATGAAAAACACCGCCTCATTTCTGAAACGGTGTCATGTGGATGCTCCATCGGAGAGTCGAACTCCGGACAACTTGATTAAAAGTCAAGTGCTCTACCAACTGAGCTAATGGGGCATTCTTGAGTTTCTGTTGAAGCATTGCCTCACAGCTTTTATAGTATACCACATTTATCCGCATTTGTCAAGTACTTTTTTCAAAAAAATTCATCTTTTCTTTTGCATCTACATAAGTAGAATATATACACAGGAGAACATCCTTCTCATACGGATACTATATAGAGGATATGTACATGGATTTTTCAGAAAAAAATGCAGAATGTGGTGTAAATACCATTTGCAATCCGACAAAGAATATGGTATAATACGTCTATACAACGGATCTTGTTTTTCCATAAGATCCAACATTCGAAATCGACTGAGATATCCGGCTTACTTTGTTACCGGGTATAATGCTAACAGAACAGTGGAGGAGTCTATATGCTTACAGATATTCAGATCGCACAACAGGCTACTTTGAAACCCATCACCGCCATTGCAGAAGGTTTGGGCATTTCTGCAGATGAACTGGAAATGTACGGCAAGTACAAGGCTAAGATCACGGACGATGTATCCAAGAGACTGGCCGATAAGAAGAACGGCAAGCTGATCCTTGTAACTGCTATCAACCCGACACCTGCCGGAGAAGGAAAAACCACGACCACAGTCGGTCTGGGTATGGCCATGCATAAGCTGGGCAAGAACAGCATCATTGCACTGCGTGAACCTTCTCTGGGACCTGTGTTTGGCGTGAAAGGTGGTGCCGCCGGTGGTGGATATGCTCAGGTGCTGCCTATGGAAGATATCAACCTGCATTTCACCGGTGACTTCCATGCCATCACCGCTGCCAATAACCTGCTGTGCGCCATCATCGACAACCACATCCACCAGGGTAATGAGCTGGACATCGATACTCGCCGCATCCTGTTTGCTCGTGTGACCGATACCAACGACCGTGCCCTGCGGAACATTGTTGTGGGTATGGGTGGTAAGGCTGACGGCGTTGTACGGGAAGACCACTTTATGATCACCGTTGCCAGCGAAGTAATGGCTATCCTGTGCCTGGCAGAGGATATCGCTGACTTGAAGAGAAGACTGGGCAACATTCTGGTGGCCTACACCCGTTCCGGCAAGCCTGTATATGCCCGTGACCTGAACGCCGTGGGTTCTATGGCTGCACTGCTGAAGGATGCCATCCAGCCCAATCTGGTACAGACCGTAGAGAACACGCCTGCTCTGATCCATGGTGGTCCCTTTGCCAACATTGCACATGGCTGTAACTCCGTTCGGGCTACCAAGCTGGCACTGAAGCTGTGTGACTACACCATCACCGAAGCTGGTTTTGGTGCGGATCTGGGTGCCGAAAAGTTCTTGGATATCAAGTGTCGCTTTGCCGGTCTGAAGCCCAATGCCGTGGTTCTGGTGGCTACCGTTCGTGCGTTGAAGTACAATGGCGGCGTGGCTAAGGATGCTCTGAAGGGTGAGAACCTGGAAGCACTGGCCAAGGGTAGTGTGAACCTGGAAGCCCATATTTCCAATCTGCAAAAGTACGGTGTGCCGGTAGTGGTAGCTATCAACCGGTTTGCCGACGATACCGATGCGGAGCTGGCTCTGGTGGAAGAGATCTGCCGGAAGAACGGTGCCGATTTTGCTCTGTCCGAAGTATTTGCCAAGGGTGGCGAAGGTGGTCTGGAGCTGGCTGAAAAGGTCGTTGCTGCCTGCGAAAAGGAATCCTCCTTTGCACCGATCTACGCAGACGAGCTGTCTATCCAGGAAAAGATCGAGACCATTGCCCGTGAGATCTATGGTGCTGATGGCGTAGACTACGATCCGGCTGCACTCCGTTCTCTCCGGGACATCGAAGCTATGGATCCTGCCTACAGCCGTTTCCCGGTATGTATGGCGAAGACCCAGTACTCTCTGTCCGACGATGCCACCAAACTGGGACGTCCTTCCGGCTTCCGGATCCACGTTCGGGAGATCAAGCTGTCTGCCGGTGCCGGATTTGTGGTCGTACTGACCGGTGCTATCATGACCATGCCCGGTCTGCCTAAGTCTCCTGCTGCCTATCGGATCGATGTGGATGATGCCGGTACCATCACGGGTCTGTTCTGATCTATGGAAATTCTATCGCATTCGGTAGACAAAACGGAACAAGTGGGGCGTGCCTTGGCACAGCATCTGCTGCAAAGCGATGTTTTCCCTGTATTTGTTGCCTTATACGGAGATTTGGGTGCCGGAAAGACTGCCTTTGTACGAGGCTTCGCCAGCATCCTGTCTCCGGGAAGCCGGGTAAAAAGTCCTACGTATACCATCGTAAACGAGTATCGGCAGGGCAAAAAGCCGCTGTTCCACTTTGATCTATATCGGATTACCTCCGAAGAGGATCTTTTTGGCATGGGCTTTGACGAATATGTCGAGTCCGGATATTGTATCGCCGAATGGTGTGAGCACATCGGAGACGCCATGCCGGAGAAGGCTGTGACGGTGCATATCGATAAGGTGGACGAGCATACCCGGAAAATCACGATGTCGGAGGAACTGCCATGCACATTTTAGCACTGGATACGACCACGCCTACTGCTTCTGTGGCCGTTTGGCGTGATGGTACCGTATTGGGACAATACACCATCCAGACCACGACACACAGCACAACGATCTTACCCATGATCGAATCGCTGCTGGTCAACCTATCTTTAGAGATCCCACAGATCGACCTGATGGCAGTATCCGCCGGGCCTGGTTCCTTCACGGGTGTGCGCATCGGCGTATCCACCATCAAGGGACTGGCGTTTTCACATAAGATACCTTGCATTGGCGTATCCTCTCTGGAGACGTTGGCGTGGAATCTGGTGGGGTACCACGGGATCCTGTGCCCGGTGATCAACGCCAGACGGAATCATGTATATACTGCACTGTTCCAGGCCGATGGGATCCATGCACCGATTCGACTGACACCCGATGATCAACTGCCGATCGAAACAGTGGCCGCACAGCTTGTCGCACGTGGTGAAACGGTATATGCTGCCGGAGATGGGTACGCCATGCTTCGTACGGTTATGGGAGACGCTGTGCAGCTGGCAGAGACACCGGAGGTACTGCGATACCCCTATGGATTCAGTGTCGCCTGTGCCGCAGCTACGCAGTATCGGAACGCACCGGATCCATCCATATATACCGAAGCGGCCCTCTCTCCCATGTATCTGCGGAAATCCCAGGCAGAACGGGAAAGAGAAGAACGGCTCGCCAAAGAAGAAAATATCTAAGGAGACTATATCATGACTGAAAAAATGACCATTGCGATCGGCAGTGACCATGCCGGTTTTGCGCTGAAAAATTATCTGAGAGATACCCTGACGGCAGAAGGCTACACCGTGATCGACTGTGGTACCGATTCTGCTGCCAGCTGCGATTATCCCATCTATGCGGAAAAGGTAGCGGACACCATCCGAGATCATTCGGCTACGTTGGCGATCCTGTGCTGTGGTACCGGTATTGGCATGAGCATGGCGGCCAACAAGATCAAAGGGATCCGTGCGGCCTGCTGCTCTGATATTTTCAGTGCCAAGTACACCCGTCTGCACAACGATGCCAATATCCTGTGTATGGGTGCCAGAGTCGTTGGGGAAGGGCTTGCTCTGGAACTGGCCCATGCTTTCCTGGAGACCGACTACGAAGGTGGCAAACACGCCCGTCGGGTCGATATGATGATGGCACTGGAACAAAAAGACTGAATATCGATATAAAGCAAACACATCGACCTATGAACACGGTAGTCCTGTATGGGCTGCTGTGTTTTATTTTTTCAAAAAAGTGGATGCAGCTATTGAATTTCGCAACCGTTTATGGTATACTATATATACAGCCGGCGATTTGTAGGCTTAATTTGTATAGAAATACCATAGGAGGTTGCATACACATGAAAAATGCGGTTATTACCATTGCGAGACAGTACGGAAGCGGCGGTCGGGAAGTAGGACTGAAGTTGGCAGAGCTGACGGGGCTTAGCTATTATGACAAAGATCTGATCACGATGGCAGCACAAAAAAGTGGACTAAATCAAGCCGTTTTGCATGCAGCCGACGAAAAAGCAGCCAACAGCTTGCTGTATACGCTGGCACTGGGTTCGTCCACGTATCATGCCGGTGCAAGCAGTCTGCACGTACCACTGAACGATAAGCTGTTTACGGTACAATCGGAGATCATTCGGGACATCGCCAAGGAAAACAAGGGTGCGATCATCGTGGGGCGGTGCGCCGACTATGTACTGGCCGATCACACAAATCTGCTTCGTGTGTTTGTCAGCGCAGATTTCGACAATCGTGTGAAGACCATCATGCAGCGTCATGACCTCAGCGAAGGCGATGCCAAGGATCTGATCGTCAAGACAGACCGGCGGCGTTCCAACTACTACAACTACTACACCGGCGGCAAATGGGCCAAGCTGGAAAATTACGACCTGATCGTATCCACTGACAAGATCGGGATCGAGAATACAGCCAAGCTTATCCAATCGTATATGGAAATGATGTAACGGATTTCCCGGAACTGTTTCTTCGGAGACAGTTCTTTTTTTGCGTGCAATGCCATATACATGATCATACAACGCTTGTACACGGGACGATGGGAGATGGAGTTATGGAATCTGCTGCGCAAGAGAAGATGCTGGAGGAAACCATTTTGGCACGCCTGGACCCTATGATTGCGGATAGCATCCGAAAAGTACTGCCACTGTACCAGGGACGCCGGCTGTCTCTTTTGGAGGAGATACGGATCCGCATCCACCGACCGATTGTGATCACCCTATCCGGCAATTCCCATTCGTTGGCGCTTTCCTGCAGTCCGGAGATGATGCAAAGGACGGTGCAAATGCTGTGCAGCCATTCGCTCTATTCCCATGCAGAGACACTGCGAGAGGGGTACATCTGTGTGGCGGGTGGGATCCGTGTGGGTGTGTGTGGTAGAGCTGTCGTAGAGAATGGTAGGATCACCGTGCTGCGGGACGTCTCGTCTCTCTGTATCCGGTTGCCACACAGGATTCCGGAAGCCGGTCGGGAGATATACGACGCACTGGCAGCAAGTCATTTTCAAGATAGCGTGCTTGTGTTCTCCCCACCGGGTATGGGCAAGACCACGGTGCTGCGGGAGCTGGCCGCACGTCTTTCCGATCCTCCACATCCGCTTCGGGTCGCCTTGATCGATACACGATACGAATTAAACGTTGGTCTGGAGCAATGCCGGATGCTGGACGTTTTGTCGGGGTATCCACGGAGCCAAGGCATGGAGATCGCACTTCGTACCCTGTCTCCGGACTACATCGTTTGTGATGAGATATCCTCTGCAGAGGACAGACAAGCTCTTTTGCAATGCTTTGGCAGCGGTGTGCGGATCGGTGCTTCTGTCCACGCCGGAAGCCTGGAAGCGCTGCAAAACCATCCGCTGCTGCAGAACATCCCGGCGTGGTTCCAATGGTATTATGGGATCGATAAGGCGCACACCGGCACATTGTATCCCGCACGGGGGTAACGGACTATGACAAAGACGCTGGGGATCTTTGTGCTACTGGCAACGGCTTTGTATTACAGCTACAGCCGGCAGTGGTTGGGACAACGCAAACGACAACTCCTGGAAGAACTGTGTGGCCTGATGGACTGGATACAAAAGAACATCGAATGCTTTGCCAAACCATTGGACGAGATCAGCCGTGAATACACCAGTCCACTGCTGGACAGCTATGGCTTTTACGCAAAATGGCAGAACCAAGACCTACTGGCAGCTTTGGAAGAGCTTCCGCATTTGTCAGATGCCGTCAGAGAAGTTCTGCTATCCTATGGGAGATCGGTCGGGAAAGGGTATAAAGAAGAGGAGTTGCGGTTGTGCCGATACACCTGCGAACAACTGGATCGGCTTCTGACTAAGCAAAAAGAGGATCTGCACGCCAAAAACCAGATGTACCGGACATTGCCTTTTTTGTTGGTCCTGTCCATCGTTCTGCTTTTTTATTGACTCACAAATGTGTCGACACACTTGTATGTCGGATGTGCAAGTAATCAGAAAGGAGTGATCCCATGGAGATATCTTTACTATTCAAAATTGCCGGCGCCGGGATCCTGATCGCTGTGTCATCGCAGATCCTACAGCGTGCCGGTCGAGACGATCAGGCTTCGCTTCTGTCGCTGGCCGGTGTGATCCTGGTGCTGCTGTTATTGGTGGGCAAGATCGGCGACCTGTTTACCGAGATCCGTACGATATTTGGCATATGACGATATTCTGGAATGGCCTTGGCGTATTGCTATGTGGCCTGGCTGCTGTTTTGGTATTGCGAGAGACACGCCGCGATCTGGTACCGTATCTGGTGCTTGCCATATGCATTCTTTCTTTTCTTGCGATCCTGCCGGTTCTACAGGAGACCTATGCCATTGCCGGACTTTTCACCGGCGATCTTTTGTATGGCGAACCACTGCTAAAGGGTGCCGGTATTGCCATGCTGACCGAGATCGGTATAGAGATCTGCCGTTCTCTGGGGGAAAGCAGTATTGCTGGCTATGTTGCTCTTTTGGGAAAAGCGGAGATCCTGTTCATGACACTGCCACTGTATCGGCAGCTATTGGAAATGGCGTTGGAATGGTTATGAAAACGTACATACATATAGGCAGTTTTTTGTGTTTTATACTGCTGTGGTGTTGGCTGGCTTGTCCGGTACGAGGCGATGCCTATGTCTATGATGGTGGAGCGAATACCGAGCTGGATAGCGCTTGGGCACAGTTTATCGACACGCTGCCTGCAGAATTGCAAAAGGAAGCAGAGAACCTATCACTACAGGACCGGGATAGCTGGCAGAAATTTCTGACACCATCGTATTGGCTGGACAAGCTGGAAGCACTGCTTCTGGAAAAAGCGATCACGGTATTGAACAGCTTTACAGGACTACTGGGTATGCTGTTGGTCTTAGCAGGTACACGGCAATGGAATGGTATGGGTACCGGGACTGTTTTCGGTTTTTGCAGCGATGTGTGTATGGCGCTTGCTATTTTTTACGCCGCAAGAACCGTCTTCACCTGGTTGCAAACCTTTGTCGAACAGCTATGCCGGATCATGACAGGACTTTTGCCTGTTATGACAGCGATCTCTTACAGCGCCGGAGAAGTGACCAGAGCCACCGTAGACCGCATGGCATTATCGCTATTCATCACAGTACTCAATACGCTCCAACGGTGGTTGTTTTTTCCGCTGGGACAGGCGATATTTGGGATCAGCATCCTCTCTGCGGTATGTACACAGGTCTCACTGGGCAGCTTTGCAGGCAGCATCAAAAAGCTGTTTATGACGTTGTACACCTTTATGCTGGTGATCTATTCGTTCATCTATGGGATCCAGAACACACTATCCAGAAGTGCCGACAGTCTGGGACTGCGCACCGTTCGTTTTGCCATGGGCAGCTTCATTCCCGTTGTAGGCAGTACCTTGGCAGAAGCCTTTTCAGCCGTACGGGAAGGACTGAACTACATACGCATAACGGCTGGGCTTGGTGGGATCCTGTTGCTGCTGCTGTTTGTTGTGCCCATGGTGGTGTCGGTATGGCTGTATGATGAGATGCTGCAGTGTAGCTATACTGTGGCAGAATGTCTGGGCTGTACGGCAAGTGCCCGTATGCTGGCAGATACCCGTTCCATTTTGCAATTGTTGTCGGCACTCTCCTGGATGGCAGCGACATTTTTTGTGTTTGCACTTATTTTGTTTACCAAAACGGCGGTGTTTGCTGGATGAATACGTATTTTCGTTCGATCGTTTTGACCATGGCACTGGGACACATATTGCTGCTGTTGACCGGAGAACTGGGTGGTGAGCATTCCAAGCGGTTTTTACGCTATCTATATGGGCTGATCCTGCTGTTGACGATCTTCGCCCCACTACGCACCTGTGTGGAAGATATTACCAAAATGGTCGATGATCTTCGCACCATATTTGCCACAGAAGCAGCGGGGATACAAAGTCAGAACGATGCTACCACGGAGAGCACATATACCTATGCTGCCAAACGCATTGCCGTCTATGTATCCGAACAATATGCGATCCCGCAATCGGATATATACGTTACGATTTATACCGATGAGAATGATAATGTGCAGCAGGTGGAGATCGGTGTACGAAACTGCGACTATGCACTGCGGCAAACCATTGCCAGAGAATTGCAGGAAAAAGCGGAGATCCCAATCACCGTGAATGGAGGTTAGCATGGAAAGCACAGAACGAGGGACGTACCTGAAAAAGCTGCTCCGAAATCGATGGATCGCAGGTATCGGTTGTGTATTGGGACTGCTTCTGCTTATTACCGGTAGCTTTTTGCCGCAGAAGAACAAAGCAGCAACGAATGATTATGCTGTGCAATATTATACAGAAGTATTGGAGCAGCGGATTACGGCGCTGTGCAACAACATCCACGGCGTACAGGATGCCACGGTGCTATTGACACTGGAATGCAGCAGCGAATATGTGTATGCACAAAACAGCAATGAAAACGGACAAGGCAGTGGTGCATGGGATTATGTGATCATTAAGCAGGGAAGCGGCGAGGAGGCAATCATGGTATCCGAGATCTACCCCAAGATCCGGGGCGTGGCTGTGGTCTGCAGCGGAGGAGACACTGTCGAGATCCAAAGCACCATCACAGAGCTGTTGTCGGCTTCTCTGGGCATTTCCTCACACCGGATCCGTGTTGCTGGAAAATAAGCATATCCGGTGACCGGCGCACATATAGTGTATCGACAGGTGGAGAGAATCCACTGCGTATTTCCATACCGAAACTACATCCACTTGAAGGAGGCAACGATATGACAAAATGGGAATCGATTCGGGAAAAAGCAAAGGAACTGGTGCATAAGGCCGGTAAGAAGACCGTGGTGACGGTGTGTACCGCAGCGGTTCTTGGGTGTATGGTGATCTTGAATGTGGTTCTGTTTTCCGGCAGCCAAAGCAGCAAGGGAATGCAGCTGGCGGTGGATCTGACAGCAGATACGGCCACAGAGACCACAGAGGGCACCGTAGAGCTACAAGCCGGGCAAATGAATGACTATTTCACTGCCATGTCTTTGAATCGGCAGCAGGCACGTGATGAAGCCATGGAGGTACTGTTGTCGGTAGCAGAGAGCCAGACGGCATTGGACGAAGCAAAAGAAGCGGCTCTCCATGACATCAGCAAGATAGCAGCGGATATGGAAAAGGAGACCAACATCGAGACCATGATACTGGCAAAGGGCTTTACCCAATGCATCGCCGTGATCAGCAACGAAAACTGCAACGTGATCGTGGAGAGCGATGGATTGGAACCAGGTGAAGTGGCACAGATCACAGAGATCGTGTACGAACAGGCAGGCATCCATCCTACGAATCTGAAGATCGTAGAGAAGAATACCAGTGGTACGTAACGTCACGGCGCAGTGAGAGGGAAGCGCATCTACAGCACATCAAAAAAGCACTACCAGGTCGGCAGTGCTTTTTGCTTATTTTATTTCCACAACGATTTTTTGATCAGCCATCTTGGCCGCAGCCTTGGTAACAGTCCGGAGCGCTCTGGCAATTTTACCGTGCTTTCCGATAATCATGCCCATATCGTCCTCGGCAACATGCAAGGTCAGAACGATCTCGTCTTCCTTATTTTCTTCCGTTACCGAAACAGAATCAGGATTGTCAACAATAGCGCGGGCCATATCCTCTAAGATCTTCTTCAGATCCAGATCCAATGCCGGAGTCGTGGGAGTCACAACTTCCTCTTCAGAAAGTGCTCCCAGCTCCTCCGCAGCATCGGTCACATCGGCAATTGCGCTGCTTGTGATTTCATCCATCATTACTTCAGCAGACCGTTCTTAACAAGGATAGACTTTACGGTTTCGGTGGGCTGTGCGCCGTTTGCCAGCCACTGTGCGATCTTTTCGCCTTCCAGCTTAACGGTAGCAGGCTCGGTCATGGGATCATAATAACCAACTTCTTCGATGAAGCGGCCATCACGGGGATATCTGGAATCGGCAACAACGATACGGTAGAAAGGAGCCTTCTTCTGACCCATTCTTCTCAGTCTGATCTTTACGGACATTTTTTGTTCCTCCAAAAATTGATTTAAATATTGTTTTTGTCTTTCTATGGAAAAGCCGCTATTATAAGGAAAACGGCATTTTCATCTTACCTTTTTTTCTGCCTTTGCCATTCATGACGCCGGAGAATTGCTTGATGATCTTACTCATCTGGTCATACTGCTTCAGCAGCTTATTGACCTCTTCTACAGAAGTGCCGCTGCCGGTGGCGATCCGTTTTTTACGACCTGCGCTGATCACCTGCGGATGATCTCTTTCATAGGGAGTCATAGACAAAATGATTGCTTCGGTGTGCACCATGACCTTTTCATCGATCTGGGCATCCTTCAGCGCACCGGGCTTCACGCCTG
The DNA here is from genome assembly GCA_964623635.1 of uncultured Ruminococcus sp. GTDB lineage: Bacteria > Bacillota > Clostridia > Oscillospirales > CAG-272 > UMGS1696. Next base: position 49,976 of record CAZUUA010000003.1, on the reverse strand, counting down.
GCAGCATACCTACGATCTCCTCGATGCTGCCCATATCCTTGATCTGCCGGAACTGATCCAGATAATCGGTCAGGGTAAAGGTGTTTTCCCGGATCCGTTTCTCCAGCTCTTCCGCTTTCTTTTCGTCATAGGACTGCTGGGCCTTCTCGATCAGGGTCAGTACGTCACCCATACCCAGGATACGGGACGCCATTCTGTCGGGGTAGAAGGGCTCGATGGCATCCATCTTTTCACCGGTACCGATAAACTTGATGGGCTTGCCGGTCACGTGCCGAACAGACAGTGCCGCACCGCCTCGTGTATCACCGTCCAGCTTGGAAAGGACTACACCGGTGATGTCCAGCTTGTCGTTGAATGCAGTGGCCACATTCACGGCATCCTGACCGGTCATGGCATCCACCACCAGCAGGATCTCCGTAGGACTTGTCAATTCCTTGAGCCCGGTCAGCTCATTCATCAGCACCTCGTCCACGTGCAGTCGGCCGGCGGTATCGATGAACACCATATCATGACCGTGGCGATCGGCGTGTTCCATAGCTGCTTTGGCAATGTCCAGCGGTGAGATCTGTCCCATCTCAAAGACAGGCACACCCACGCTCTCGCCAACGACCTTCAACTGATCGATCGCAGCCGGACGATACACGTCACAAGCCACCAAAAGCGGACGTTTGCCCTGCTTCTTGTACATACCGGCTAACTTCGCTGCATGGGTCGTTTTACCGGAGCCCTGCAGACCGACCATCATGACCACTGTAGGCGGTCTGGAAGAGATCGTCAGCTTGGTGTTGGTCTCGCCCATGAGTCGGATCAGTTCCTCATGCACGATCTTGATGATCTGTTGAGCCGGCATCAAGCTTTCCAATACTTCAGCACCTACGGCACGTTCGGTAACGGTCTTGACGAATTCCCGCACGACCTTGAAGTTTACATCGGCTTCCAACAAAGCCAGCTTGACTTCTCGCATTCCTTCCCGTACATCTGCCTCAGAAAGCTTACCCTTATTTCGGAATTTCTTGAACGCATTATTCAGTTTATCGGATAAACTCGAAAACATTTCCATGATTATATTTCTCCTACACGAAAAGGACCGATAGCGTATTTTGCCCTAAAAGGAAAGGGCACGTATCACCGTTTGGATCTGCTCTAACTTGTCTCGTATGGGATCGGCCAATGGTTCGGATAACAGGCTGCCCAGTTGTTCTTCCACCACGTGGCGCTTGGCTTCCAGCAGCTGCGTGCGTTTCACCAATTGCAGCGAAGCATCCAATTCTCGCAGCTCAGCCTCGCTTTTTTTTACCGATTCCCGGATCCCTTGTCTGGAAATTCCCGTGATCTCTGCGATCTCTGCCAAAGAATAGTCTTCGTTGTAGTAGTAGTCCAGCAGTTCACGCTTTCGTTCGGACAGTACCTGGCCATACAGATCCACCAGCAGAGGGATCGTCATATCCTTCTCAAAAATCTTCATCACCACATTTACTGTAAAGCAAATCACTTTACACAGTATACCATAAAATCGGACTTTTGTCAAGCACTTTTTTCATTTTGTAGCCATTTTGCACCAACAAATCCGTCGGGTCTGTCGCAGGGATCTTTGTGAATATCAAACAAAAAGCAGGCGTTCCTTTTGGAAAACCTGCCTTGTATACGCTTTACGGCTCCCGATCAGGTACCTTCTACCTGAGAAACGACGCCTCTTGCCCAGTCTACGACCTTCTGGCGTTCTTCCAGCGTGATCTTCTTGCCAAAAATACCGCACTTTACGTAGTAGGACTGCTCGATCACATTGGTGCCGGCTTCCTTCAGGATATCCTTTACGATCTTTTCGCCGCGGGTATCCTTATCGCCGTCTACCAGTAGCACTACGTTCTGGGCCCGGTTGGGATACAGTTCCTTGCAGAAGCGTCTCACTTCATCGGCAGGATCGGTGTTGCCCAGGGTCAGTGCCAATACGACCAGTCGTTCCTTATCGGCCGGGTATGCCGGGGGAATATCATTTACCAGACAATTCAGTGCTTCACCAATGGCGGTGGCGTAGGTTACCAGCTTGCCTTTCTTGGAAAAGTACATAACACGCATTTTCATAGGAAAGTTCCTCCATATCTTATGTTTTCTATAGACATCTTATTATAGCATATTTTTCCGCAAAAGAAAAGATGCATTTTGTACTTTCCCCAATTTTGGAAGATGATACAAAATGCATCGTCTGTTTTTAGCTTATATGCACAACAAACGCCACTGTGTGTAAAAAATTACATATGTTTGAAATACTTTGTGTTCCGCAGACTCCGCACGACAATGGGGCAGAGAATGATATTGATCAGGAATTCGATCACAAAGTTCACGCCGGCCAAACCTGTGAGGATGTAGATGACCGTATTGGTACCGCCAGCCCATGCCGTCAGGGTGTCCTGGAAGAACAGGATCATACCCAAGCAGAAGATACCGGTATTGAGGATCGGGCAAAGTGCAGAACCCAGGATCGTTACACCAAAATAATGTCCGTCACTTTTGTCCATAAAAGCGCCAGCCTTGTGGAACAAGAACCCTGGTGCCCAGCCAGCCACGCCGCCTTTTACCAGGCAGAGCAGGGAACAAAGAAAAGGATTTGCCTGAAACAGAATAAAGCCGCCGGCATCCATACCGGTTATACACATCACCAGCACGATGATACCAAAGATCAGTCCCAGTGCTGTACCGTAGGTGGGACCCAACAGCATACCGCCGATCACGATGGGCAGCAGCGTCAGTGTGATATTCACCGGCAATAAACCAGCCGTTGCCGCAGAGAGCAGCTGCAATACCACCACCAGCGCAGCCATGAAGGCTACCTGTACCATTTTGAGGGTTTTTGCTTTCGAGTTCGTCATCATAATGACCTCCAGATTCCGTACTGTCTTCCTGTCGTTGCAGGTAAAACGTACATAAAGTATTTATAATAAGGCCGTAGCCGTATTATCTCAATCTCAAAGTCTTTTGCCCGGCCCGTTTTTGCTATGCAGCGACACGGCCCCGCGCAGGGTCAAGTCCGTCACACAGGAAAATTTGTTCCGGCAATAGGGAAGAATGGATGGGGCAAGTCCACCAGTTGCGATCAAGGAAAGCTTCTTGTCATCGCATGGATATGTCTCCCGGATATTTCGTAAAAAACCATCGATCATCAACGCATGACCACCGATCACACCGGAGCGGATCGATTCGCTGGTGGATCTGCCCAAAAGCTCTTGTGGCTTTTCCAGGGACACCGTGGACAGCAGCGCCGCAGAATCTGTGAGCGCCGCCATAGATACAGCGATCCCGGGCATAATGATCGTACCCAAAACTTCCTTTTGTGCACTGACGTAGGTGATCGTGGTCGCTGTGCCAACGTCCAAGACGACAAACGGTGGCTCCACGTATAGAAATGCACCTGCCACATTGGCTACCAGGTCGGCACCCAGTTGTTCCGGATTCTGGATCTTGATCCCAAAGCCGGTACGCACACCATGACCGATCAGAAGTGGTTGAACACCGGTCAGGCGTCTAGCGGCACGGGCTATGGTATTGGTCAGCGAAGGAACCACCGAGGCGATCACACAGGCGTCCAGAACACCGACATCCCGACTGACCGACAGACTCGATGGCTGGTCGTCCGGGGTCAGAAAGCGGATCCCGTGCAGCGATAGAAATTGGTAGATCAAGAGCATATATTCGTCTTCGGAGAGATGCTTCTCGGCGATCTTGAACCGACACAAACAAGCGTCATCTGCGGTCAGATCTATCTCTGACGCATTTTTGTATACGCCGCAGGAAACGCTGGAATTGCCAATGTCGATAGCTAAGATCATGCGTACACCTCCGTATGTCCCATTGTGCGAAAGATCGCTGTTGTCCTGCGATTTCGCTTCCCTGAATTATACAAAATTTGCATTTTGTATAATAACCGATACGGATTCGCAGGATTCGGACCTGTTATCATTGTACCGAAAAAAAGGCACCCTGTCAATGGGTATTGCCCACAAAAACAAGATACCTGTATGTTTCATTTTCGTTACGTTTGGAAATGCGCTTTCGGTTTTCAGAGGGTCTCCGTTCTTGGCGTAGCATCGGTACCTACGGGTCCCAGACCTGCAGCGCGCTTGTATTTTTGTTTGGTAGCTTCGCCGCCACGCAAATGCCGTTCTGATTTGTTTTTCTCGAATAACATATGGACTTCGGCAGCCAGAGACGGATTGATATGTGGCAATTTCTCGCTGACATCCTTATGGACCGTTGACTTGCTGATCCCAAATCGCTGCGCTGTACTGCGTACCGTAGATTGGTTTTCGATCAAATAGAGTGCCAGCTCCTCACAGCGTTCTCTGGCTTCCGGAAGTCGTTTTTGGATAGGATTCATGATGCCCCCAATGTTTGGTGTTTTCCATTAGGAGTATATGAACCCTATCCGGATTTATGCCGATTCTATATCGATTGTTTTTTGAAACGGAATTATACAAAATAAAATTTAGAAAATGATCTGGATTTAGAAAATGATCCGGAACTTTTGCGATTGGATCTCTTCTGCTGTCTGCTGATACCGCAGCATCAACGGTTTCAAGTCCCATGTATCCTTGCCTGTGCCTAAGATCATATTGCCGTAATACAGGATGCTTCCGGCTATTGCATGATTGCCGACAGGCGCTTCGGTGTGCAGGATCGACTGCATATGCCATGTCTGTGTTTCACCGACCTGTGGTATAGTCTGCGTATCCCAGGAATGTACGCATTGGGGTGTGACATACGGCATATCCTGCATTCGGAGCGTAAGCGGTTGCTTTTGCGGATTTTCCAACACATGGATCGTGACTGTATCGTCCAGCGGATATTTTGTGTCCACACGAAGCTTGACGCCGCATACAGTGTAGATGCCGGAGACCGGATACAGGATCCATGCAGTGTGCTCGTCCTGCTCCAACAGGCTGTAGCGGCTCACAGCGGCCAGTCCTTCCCCACCACGCATACTGCAGCACCAATAGGCCTCATAGGACGAACAGGCCAATATATGACTGTCAGGCTTTTCTGCAGCGCCCAGACAGGTATCCGTACCGAAGCCACCATTGGCTCGCTCTCCGGCATACAGACCATTATACAAAATCCGTTGTGCCAATGCGGCATATTCCGGCTTGGCTGTGTGCTGGAATAGCTGCGCTGCTACCATGAAGGAATCGATCACGGCGCAAGGCTCTGTCCATTCCGGTCTGCCAAACCAGTTGTAGTTGGCATAGTTGGCGGTCATGCCTTCTGCCTGATACAGAGCAAAGATCTTCTCCACGAATGCCAGCTTTTCGGGGTCCTTATCCTGTTCATATAGGCGCAGGATCCCACGGCAGCCGGTCAATGTGGCATGGGTCTGTACGGAGATCTCCAGAAACGGAATGGCATAAAATCCGGTCACCATTTCCCTGAGCAGCGTTTGCAGCCGTTCCACCAATGCGGTGTCATCCGATTCCTGTGCCAGCAGTACATATGCCTGACTCAGTCCATCCAGCGGTATGTAGGCACAGCCGGTATCCGAAGAAAGGTACCAGTGTCCCACCTTCTTGCCGATGTGGCCGGATTCCTTACCGTCGGTCACCCGGTCTTCCGGTCGAATGGGATATTCTATGTAACGACCAATCGCAGGCAAAAACAGATTTTGTACAATGGCTTCGATCCGATGCAGGACAGGCAGACTGCGTGATGTGTCTTCTTTGTGGAGCAGATAGTATTCGCACAGACCACGCAGCAGCCAGCTATGACCGGACAGCTGTTGTTCGTCTACGTCTCCATCCGGCAGCATCTGTCGCAGATAGCCTTTTTCGTTTACGTTGTCTTCCAGCTTTGCCACGATCTCGTCCAGGTATGCCGGTTCCCGTCCGGTGATCTGTGTCAGCATGGTCAGGGCAAGGATCGTACGTCCTTCCCAGTCACCGGGCCAGCCACCGGATTCTACGGTAAAGATATGCGCCGGCTGGTACATAGGCTCTTCCAACCGGGTAAACAGCAGCTCTGCACGGTTTTGCAGATCGTCTTGTGCTTCGATATTTGTATATGGAATGCTATACATAAAGCCGTTCCTCCTCTGATGATACAAAAATCCCGTACCCCAAGATACGAGATTTTTGTTATAGCATAATTTATTCGCCGAACTGATAAATGGTGGTCTTGTCGTACTTGTCACCGGCCTGCAGAATCATGTTGCCTTCAAAGCCGGGTAGATTGATGCTGTTGGGCATAGCCTGGGTCTCCATGCAAACGCCACAGTGCTTATACTGCTGCACGCCATTCTTGAACGCCGGGTCTTCGGTATTGATCATGTTGGCGGTGTAGATCTGTACACAAGGCTGGTCGGTGAACATCTTCATGGTTCTGCCGGATTTGGGATCACGCAGGATACCACGCAGTGCCACTTCCTTGCTCTCGCCACAGAACAGGAAGTTGTTGTCATAACCGCCGAATTCCTGCATCATGGGATACGGATCGGTAAAACCTTCGCCCAGCTTCTTTTCGGTGCGGAAATCGTAGGGCGTGCCGGTCACATCGATGAAGGTACCATCGGGTAACAGGTTGCTGTCTACGGAGTTGATCCGGTCGCAGTCCAGCCACAGCATATGGTCATCCACCACGCCATCTGCATAACCGGCCAGATTGAAGTAGGAGTGGTTGGTCATGCTGATGATGGTGGTCTTGTCGGTGGTGGCTTCGTAGTGGATGGACAGCGCGCCTTTTTCCAGCAGCGTATAGGTGACCTTGACAGTCAGTGTACCGGGGTAGCCTTCTTCGCCGTCCTTGCTCACATAGGTCAGCACCAGAGCCGGATTCTTTGCGTCGTCCATGGGTTCTACATCCCACAGCTTGGCATTGAAGCCATTCTTACCACCGTGGAGCGAGTGAGGACCATCGTTGCAGAACAGGGTGTATTCCTTCCCTTCCAGCATGAACTTACCGTTGGCCAGACGATTGCCTACCCGGCCGATCAGTGCACCCTGATAGCCGCCGGAGGTCAGATATCCGTCAACGTTGTCAAAGCCGCAGATCACGTCTGCTACTTCGCCGGCGGCGTTCTTGACCCACATATTGGTCAGGATACCGCCCAGATTCAGGATCTGTACAGACAGGCAGCTGCCGTTTTCCAGCACGTATGCATCAACGGGACAGCCACAGGGCTTCTTGCCAAAGCTTTTCTTTGTGATTGCCATTGTTATTTTCCTCCGGCTTTCTCAGTCTTCGAACCCATTGGGATTCATCTTCTGCCATCTCCAGGAGTCCTCGCACATCTCCTTGATGCCGTTTTCTGCCTTCCAGCCCAGTTCCTTCAGAGCCAGATCTGCATTGGAGTAGCAGGTAGCGATATCGCCAGGCCGTCTTGCGGTGATCACATAGGGAATCTTCACGCCGGTGGCTTCTTCGAAATTCTTCACGATGTCCAGCACACTGTAGCCCTTGCCGGTACCCAGATTGTACAGCTTCAGGCCGGCCTTTTCTTCCAGCTTCTTCACAGCAGCCACGTGACCCTTTGCCAGGTCCACGACATGGATGTAGTCACGCACACCGGTACCGTCGTGGGTATCGTAGTCGTTGCCGAATACGCTCAGGTGCGGACGCTTGCCCACAGCTACCTGGGTCACGTACGGCATCAGGTTGTTGGGCGTACCGTTGGGGTTTTCCCCGATCAGGCCGCTCTTATGGGCACCGATGGGATTGAAGTACCGCAGCAGCACCACATTCCATTCCGGATCGGCCTTCTGGATATCAGTCAGGATCTGTTCCAGCATGGACTTGGTCCAGCCGTAGGGGTTGGTGCACTGACCCTTGGGGCATTCCTCGGTGATCGGCACAAAGGCAGGGTCGCCATATACGGTGGCAGAGGAAGAGAAGATGATGTTCTTGCAGCCGAACTTTTTCATGACATCCACCAGGACCAGGGTACCGGTGATGTTGTTGTTGTAGTATTCCCAGGGTTTGGCAACGGATTCGCCCACAGCCTTCAGACCGGCAAAGTGGATCACGGAATCGATTTTGTTTTCCTGGAAGATCTTGGTCATGGCATCGGCGTCCAGGATATCTGCCAGGTAGAACTTCACGCTCTTACCGGTGATCTGCTCTACCCGTTCCAGAGATTTTCTGCTGGAGTTGCACAGGTTGTCGCAAACGATCACATCATAGCCGGCGTTCTGCAGTTCGATAACGGTATGGGAACCAATGTACCCTGCACCGCCTGTTACAAGAATAGACATATGAGATACACTCCTTTACGCATGAGGTTTTGAGTCTTCATTATACCATATGTATGGTTTTCTGTCAAGCTTTCCACCTTGATCAGTATTAACTTAGGTAAAGTATTCACACATTTGCTGAAATATCTTTACATATAGGCAGTCTTATTTCCAAAGACCGTCCGGATATACACCTTCTGCGATCAGAGCATTCAGCTTGGCGATCACGTCCGGCTTGTCGTCGGCATAGGTAACACCGAACCACTTTGCGGTGGTAGGCAGTACAGCTACGTCACACAGATTCTTCTGCATCATGGTGAATACCGTGTTGGGCAGGAGGCATTCGCTCTTCATGGGTTCCCTTGCGGCATCGTTGATGAAGGTATCAAAGTCTGCCTGTGCGCCTTCAAAGAATGCAGGGGTGAAGCACCAGCAGTTCATAGATACAATGGTCTCGTTGGGCAGGTGTACCTTTTCGCCGTCCTCTTCAAAGTAAGCGCCACCGTCTTCCTTGAACAGCTTGGTCCGTTCTACGATCTTGGTCAGCATACCGTTTTCCACGTTGCAGATCCCTCTGGCTACGCTGCCATTGTCGGTCAGGGTGTTGCCCAGACGATAGCCTACCATGCAGTAGTGGGTGTTGCCGGGCTTGTCGTTTTCCCGCAGGAACGAAGCGGCCTGTACAAATGCATCACGACCATAGAAGTCGTCGGCGTTGATGACCATAAAGCCTTCGTTCAGTGCTTTCTTGCCACACAGCAGCGCATGGGTGGTACCCCAGGGCTTCACACGGTCAGCCGGGATCTTGTCGGCAGGCACCAACGTATCCATCTTCTGGAACACATATTCCACCTTGACCTTGCCTTCGATGCGCTTGCCAACGGTTTCGTGGAACACTTCGTAGTTCTCTTCCTTGATCACGAATACAACACGGTCAAAGCCGGCCTGTACAGCGTCGTAGATCGAGAAATCGATGATGAATTCACCGTGTTTGGTAAAGGGGTCGATCTGCTTCAGTCCACCATAACGGGAACCCATACCTGCTGCCAAAATAAATAACGTCATATTAATGCACTCCTTTTTCAGTGACTTGTGTCACGCAAACTTTCACGTATATATTGTATACCAAAATCCTGTCAATTTCAAGTAGGTTCGGCAGAATTCTGAAAAAAAAGCTGCACTTTTTGGCAGAAAAACAGCAGAGCCGTTTGGACTCTGCCATTTTTCGTGGATAAACGATGTTTCCGGCACAGATCAATTGCTGCAGGAACACTTTTTATTGCCGCTTTCCCCATCGTTGTTACAGCCGGCATTTCCACCGTTTCCGCTTTTACATCCGGGCAGCACCGACGGTGGACAGAATTCGTTGACCGGGAAAGCCATATTCCGGAACAGACTGCAGGGATCCTCCGGCGGCGGCAGCGTGCATTCCTTTTCGGGTACACAATATTCCACCGCATTGACCAAATACTGTGCCGGACGCTCGATCCGTACCACTGAGTAAAAGCCCAGGGAGACCAGCAGCTTGTTGCCATCGTCCGGATCCACCAGATCCTCTCCAAAGCATCCTGCGATACTTTCCGGCATCTCATCCAGACTGCAGCAGCAGGTACAGCATTTTTGTCTGGGTTCCACCACACGGACATCCAGAATGATGGGATCCACTGTTTCCAGTACAGCCACAGGCAGGTTGTTGCCACGAGACTGTTTGCAGCCTACACCGCAGGCGCAGAAGCCGCCGTTCTGTGTTTCGCTTTTGAATACGCTGACATTGCCCTCACTGCCGAACAGGATCACCTTTTTCTCCACCACAGCGACCCCTTCGAATTCCTGCACATTGCCCGGACCCATGCAGGCCTCGAACAGCAACTTCACGTAGATCCGGATACCCAGCTGGTAGAAGCCTCGATTGAACGGCACCGGATCGATGTCGATATAAGACCACAGAACATGGGAACTTTTGGCACGCACCACACCGGTACGCTGGATCACATCCTGTCCCAGGCAAGTCAGATAGACTCGCACATTTTCAAAACAGTCCTTGTCACGGCAGGAGTCCAGGACCCGATAGGTATCGATGCATACCATATCCCGATCCCGACTGCTTTGTGACAAACAGTTGTTTCGATTTTCCACGCTTTTCACCTCCATACCACAACCATGTGGATATTCCCGTATGTGTAGCATAAGAGCTCCCCTGTATCGACAGAGGTGCCGACGCAGTTTGGAAACTCCGTTATCAGCATATGCGGTAAGAAGGTCTGTGGTGCCAACAAAACAAACTGCGCTTTTCTGTACATACAAAGACATACAGAAAGGCGCAGTCGGGTTTTGGGGGTATATCGCTACAAGGCTCAGAGATACTTCTTAACTGTTTCTGTAGCTTCTTCTACAGCCAGAGAGGATGTAATGGTGCAGTTCAGATTGCGATCCTTCAGCAGGCTTTCCAGCTCTTTCAGGAACAGATCGAAGCTTTCCACGTCGTCACCGCAGATCTTCAGAGCAGAGTCGATGAACAGATCCGTCACATCGTGATTGCTGGCCAGAATGCCGGCGATGAAACCAAACAGAGACTGTCCGTCGCTGATGAAGTATTCATTGGCATCGATCAATCTGCACTGGTACTTGATGTCAAACTTCAGCTTGTCACCCTTTTCAATGCAAACCACGTCGCCTTTGGTCATGGCCAGTGCTTCGTTTACCATGCTGATGAGATTCTTGGTCTTGCCGGAACCCTTTTTGCCGATGATCAATTTTAACATAATAACCTCCAAAATATATAGTGAATTTTTAGGAATGCATTCTTGCTTCCAGAGCTGCCTTCTGGTCTTCAAAACCAGGCTTACCCAGCAGTGCATACATATTCTTCTTGTATGCCTCTACACCGGGCTGGTCGAAGGGATTGACGCCAAGCATATAGCCGGATACAGCGCAGGCCAGCTCGAAGAAGTATACCAGATAGCCGAAGGAGTAGGCGCTTCTGTCTTCCACTTCCAGAACGATATTGGGAACACCGCCATCGTTGTGGGCAAACAGTGTGCCGGTCATGGCCATCTTGTTGACGTCGTGCAGATCCTTGCCGGACAGGAAGTTCAGGCCGTCGATGTTGTTGGGATCGTCCGGGATCACAACGGAATCGTTGGACTTGGCAAAGGAGATCACGGTCTCAAACATGGTTCTCTGCCCTTCCTGTACGTACTGACCCAGGGAGTGCAGATCCGTGGAGAAGATCACAGAGGAAGGATACAGCGCCTTGTTGTCCTTGCCTTCGCTTTCACCGTACAGCTGCTTCCACCATTCGCAGAACATCTGTACAGCCGGTTCATAGGCGACTAAGATCTCCATGGACTTACCCTTGTTGTACAGCACGTTCCGCAGTGCAGCGTACCGCAGACAGTCATTGTTTTCGGTGTCGTCGTTGTTCAGATTTTCTCTGGCGCAGGCAGCACCTTCCATCATCTTGGTGATATCGATACCGGCTACGGCGATGGGCAGCAGACCCACAGCGGTCAAAACGGAATACCGACCGCCGATGTCATCCGGCACAACAAAGGTCTCGTAACCCTTTTCGGTGGAGAATTCCTTCAGCTTACCTCTTGCCTTGTCGGTGGTCACGAAGATACGCTCTCTGGCTCCTTCTTCACCGTACTTCTTTTCCAGCAGTTCCCGGAAAATACGGAAGGTGACAGCAGGCTCGGTGGTGGTACCGGACTTGGAGATCACGTTGATGCACACGTCTCTGCCTTTGCAAATGGAGAGGATGTCAGCCAGAGCAGATGCGCTGATGCTGTTCCCGGCGAAATATACGTCAGGGGTATCCTTTTTCAGGTTGTTGTACAGAGGAGACTTTACGAACTCGATCGCTGCTCTGGCACCCAGGTATGAACCGCCGATGCCGATGACTACGAACACATCGCACATCTTCTGGATCTTAGCGGAGGCTGCCTGGATGCGGGCAAATTCCTCCTTATCGTAATCGACCGGAAGATCTACCCAACCCAAGAAATCGTTTCCTGCACCGCTGCGTGTCTTTACAACGTTGTATGCGGCTTTGGTCAGGTGAGAGATCTTTTGTACCTCACTGTCGGATACAAATCCGGCGAGATATTTCTCATTGCATTTTACTGCCATTTTTTATGTCCTCATTTCTCCGCCGCACGATGCTCCAAAGGGATTGCGGCGGTCATCACTTTGGGAGAATATTGTGTCTTTCACCAAACTTTATAGAGGTCGAAGGTACACAGTTTTTTTGCTCACCAATATCATACAACATTTTGCGAGATTTTTCAATAGGAAAGGTGTGAAATTTTCTGTTATTTCATCAAATATGCGCCAAGCATCCGCAAAAAAAGCTCCCAAAACCCAATCTCGGCCACTTCGTCGCTGGAAAGGATTGGCATTTCTGCCAGAATATCTCCATTTGCATAAAAACGTAGCGACCCGATCGTTTCGCCGATCCGCACAGGTGCTTTGATATCTTCATAATACAAATGCTCTACGGTTACGTTTTTGTGTTGCCCTTTTGGCAGCAGCGTGGTATAGGTCCCGGCGCTGCCGTGGCAGACATCCTGGGTGCCACCGACAACGGTCGCAAAGCCTGGTTCTACATCTGTATATGTGTACACAGAGTAGTTGGCAAAGCCAAAATCCAAGAGCGACTTGGCGGCGGCGTTGCGTGTGTCTCTGGTATCGGAACCCATGATCACGGCGATCAAGTGCAGATCCTCTCGCATGGCGGTGGCGGAGATACAGAACTTGGCCTTGGATGTAGAGCCGGTTTTGAGACCCGTTGCACCGTCGTAGAAGCGGATCAGCCGGTTGGTGTTGGTCAGACCAAAGGCGCCGTCCCGGATTGTGTCCATCCAGATACCGCTGTATTCCAGAATTTGGGGATGGGTGAGCAGTTCACGGGACATGAGTGCAATATCGTATGCACTGGTCAGATGGCTTACGGTATCGTCATCCAGACCGGTCACATTTTCAAAGTGGGTGTTGTCCATGCCCAGCTCGGCAGCTCTTTCATTCATCCGGGAGACAAATGCCTCTTCACTGCCAGCCACCTTTTCGGCCAGTGCCACAGCGGCATCGTTGGCAGACGCAATGATCACGCACTTCAGCATCTCCTCTACAGCCATCGTTTCTCCCGGTTCCAGATAGACCTGAGAACCACCCATAGAGGCTGCATATTCGCTGACAGATACCGTGTCGTCCAGGGCAAGCGTACCGCTATCCACCGCTTCCATCACCAGAAGCAGTGTCATGACCTTTGTCACCGATGCAGGCGGCAAGGCCTGGTCTGCATTTTTGGCATACAGCACAGTACCTGTATTGGCATCCATCAGCACGGCACTGCGGGCATTCACGTCAAAGGGGGTATTGTCCTGCACAGCTCCTATCGGCCATGCAAGTAGGCACACAAGTCCCACAGCGATCAAATAGCTCCACCATCGTTTCATCATAGCTTCTCCTTACGTACAAGTGTATAGGTTACTATAACTGTACGTGGAAAAGCTCTCGATTATGCCATATAGCGGTGAATGATCTCGCACATGGTGTGTACAAGTGCCGTTTCTTCTTCAACAGGCACACTGCCGTCGGCATACCAGATCGTTACAAATGCTTCCGTAATGGGGCAGATCTCTTCCCCACCGGATACATACTTCATGACCTTGTACATGACCTCATGGGGCGTATCGGACTGCTTCAGCGGTACATTGCCCATCCCGTAAGCACGTACCAGTACCGCATAGGCAAAGCATAGCTGGGCATCGGCATCAGGCAGGTGGGAGAGCTGCTGCAAAAACGCCTTATAACTGCGCACATTCTCAGCCATCATCTGGTACTTGCGGATCAGGGCATTTTGTGTTTTGCGCTTTTCGTCCACATAATTTTGGATAAACTGGGCATCCTTCGTACCAGTACGATCCCGTTTCTGGAAGATCGCACCAAGTACCGTACACAGCCACTCATAGAAGCGCACAGCGACGCCCTTGAGCCAACCGGTCTTGATCCCGATAAAGAGCAGGACCACCACCAAAAGCAGCGCTAAAAGCAGACTGATCGTGTCTCCGGCATTGTTCTGCTGTAGCTTATAGCTGTATCGTTCTGCAGAACCAAAATATTCATATTGCTTTACGGGATCATCTTCGGCTTCCTGACGCAGGATAAAGTAGAGAACGAGCCAGGTAATGAGAGATACCAGTGTAAATAGACCATTCACAATCACATACACAATGGCAAATACGACACACAGCACGACCAGCAGTACCAGGATGAGGAAGACATTGTACAGCCTGTCCTCCGGTGTGAAGATGGATACCACCGAGCCACGGTAGGAGTTCTCCAGTTTTCCTTGGCTGAAGATGATCAGCATACAAATACCAAAAACTGTCAGGCAACCGATGAAGATCCCCTGCAGTTCCGGATGGAGCGTCATGCCTCCGGTGAAGGCATACAGGCAAAACTCGACAAACAGGATCGACATGGACCATACCAGAACGTAGAAGGCTGAATACGAGTACAGTCTGGCTGGAGGATAGAACCAAATGATGATCCCGGCAAACTGGGAGACAAAGCACAGCGCCGCTGCTAAATACGGCACAAAGGATTCTTCGACATAATAGGCATTGGGATTGTTTTGGTATAGCTGCTCGAGATATACTTCGTACAGGTATTCCTTCATGTATATCCGTAGCAGGACACAAAGAATGATGGAGAAGCCAATGGCAATAAGCAGTGGCAGAATGGCGCGGGTGTAGTGGTATTTTGTAAAGGTATTTTGGTCGTACACCAGTGCATCCTTGGTGCTGCGCTTGCCGAGCCACTGGGCATAGATATGCTGCATCCCGTTGCCAATGAGCACAAAGAGAAAGGTAAGCAACGGTACGAGCCAGCGTGTGCCCGGTATGGTTCCTTCCAACAGCAGCAGGTTCACCGGGATGAGCAGCATGGAGACGCCTACGATATAGACACCATACATGGGCTTGGAAAAATCGTTTTGCATTTTTTCTCACGCCTCCTTGTATGCCTTGAAGTGTACTTCGATATCGTTGGGGATCAACAGCGCATTGTTGTATGTGGTGGTGATATAGAAGATCACGGTGATCCCTTGGCGGCGCATGGCATAGCAAAACTGGATCATACGATCATTTAAGAACGAAGATACAAAGATGATGTTGCCGCCACTGGTGTAGGCATAGGGATTTTGTACCATGTGATCCAGCAGCTTTTCGATGGGTAGAGAGATCATCAGCTCCATTTGTGCCAGCATACGCAGGGCAGCGATGATGTCCCCGCGACCTCGATAGGGCTGCGAGACGAACACCTTGCTGCCGACAGGATCTTCTTCTGCATCTGCCATACTGCAACTCTCTCCGAACTGTTCCGGCGGTGTATTGCAGATCAGCCGCACCGGGATCCGCTCTGTGGCAACGCTGTCCAGGATAGAAGCCGCTACAGTGATGCACAGCTCTACGGCAGATCGTATGCTGGGCGGACCGGGGATACCTTTTTCCATATCCCGTGACTGCATATTGATCAGGATATTGAAGGCATACTGCTTGGTAAATTCTTCGATATTCACCATCAGTGCCTGTTCGGCGGCGGTCTTTTTCCAGTTGATCCGGTTCATGGGGTCGCCATGTTGGTATTCCCGGACGCCGGCCAGATACAACGGATCGCTGAGCAGACTGCGCTGAACCAGGATGTCCCCACTGGTATAGGCAGAAGCAGTAAATTCTTTCTCCAATGCAACGGCCTTTGGCAGCACGACCAATACATTTTTGTTTTCCAGTGCATGGATGTCTGCCGGTTTTTCTGCAGCGAATATCTTGCTTTGCATATGCGTTCCCAGAATATCGTCTACCAGCATGGTGCTGCTGCCAAGGACATAGGTGCCTCTGGTATGGCAGTGGATCTTCCACCGTCGTCGGACGATCTCGTGGCTGCGTAGTACAAATAGACTCTGGATGACTCTGGGATGGGTCTCGATCCGTTTGCCGGTGGGTGCATCTTCTTTGGTGATGCAGAATGTCAGACCATCGGGCAGTTCGGTATCTACCTTTACAAAGGGCAGCGGCAGAAGCTTATCGTTGGTGAGCTGTTCGTATATGTAGACATCTTCGTCTTCAAACACTTCCCTACGGGCTGTCTCGATGGTGTACTGCACATGGGAAAAGGCATATTTCTTATACAGAAAATACTGCAGAAGATACACACCCACCAGGGAAAGCAGCAATGCGATAAATAGCATAAGGCTTTCCTCCTACGGTCAAGCTTCGATCGGTGCCTTTACCGTGGTCAGGATGTTCTCGATGATCTGCTCTGCTGTGTCGGACAGGCGAATGGTGTTCTGGGTACGGACGATCACACGATGCGCCATGATCGGTACAGCCACCGCTTTGACGTCATCCGGCAGTACGTATTCCCGTCTCTGCATACCGGCCCAAACCTGCGACGCTTTCATCAGTGCCAGCGAACCACGGGGACTGACGCCAAGCCGCAGTCGTTCGTTGTTGCGGGTCGCATCCACCAAGGTCAGGATGTAATTTTTGATGCTTTCGCTGACGGTGATCTGTTCTGCCGCTGCCTTGGCTTCCCGGATATCCGTTTTGGTACATACAGCCGTGAGGGAATCCAATGGGGTCGCTGCCTTGCCGTGGTGGTTCAGGATCTCCCGTTCGTTTGCCATGTCCGGGTAGCCCAGTGCCAGCTTCATGAAAAAACGGTCCAGCTGTGCTTCCGGCAGCGGAAATGTCCCTTGGGATTCCAGTGGGTTCTGGGTAGCGATAACAAAGAAGGGTGCATCCATGGGATAGGTCACGCCGTCTACTGTGGTCTGCTTTTCTGCCATGCATTCCAGCAGTGCCGACTGGGTACGGGGCGTGGTGCGGTTGATCTCATCGGCCAGGAGGATATTGGTGAATACCGGACCCCGGCGGAAGACGAACTCACCGGTCTTTTGGTTATAGAAATTGATCCCCGTTACATCTCCGGGCAACAGGTCCGGTGTGAACTGGATCCGTTTGGTATCGGCCTCGATGGAACACGCCAGCGCTTTTGCCAATGTGGTTTTGCCTGTGCCGGGAATGTCGTCCAGCAGCACATGGCCGTCACACAGCAGTGCCGTTAGGATCAGCCGCAGCTTGTCTTCTTTGCCGTAGATCACCTTTCCCATATTGGTCAGGATCATGTCTGTCAGGGCAGCTATCTTATCCATATGTCGTCTCCTTTAGAACTGATATTTGGGCGCATATTCCGGGATCTCCAGCTCAGTGGTCAGGTCCCGTAGGATCTCCTTCTGGGTACGCTGTGTGGGACTTACGATAAAGGTGCAGGAGGACGCTTCGATGGGCACGTTCACCTTGGTGTAGATCTCACCACGGAACCGCACCAATTCTCCACTCAGCTTCCGGATCTTCCCGGTATAGGGATTCCATTCCTCCGGCTGATGACGACCACGGAGCAGGATGTTCCGGTTGAAGGAGGAGCCGGTGGTGTTGGTGATGTAGTAGATGTCGCAGCCGGCGTAACGCTTATGGATATAGTTCATGGAGCAGCCTTTTGCCAGACGGGAACCAATGCCGACCTTTACAAACGTAGGCAAATGCTGATTGACGATACCGCTGAATTCCACACGGGGCATACCGTCGATATACACGTCCGGTGCCATATGGAACTTTTCGATCACCTGGTACAGCATATTGGCAGAGACCGATTCGGTGCCATCGATGGCCGTCTTGTTGGATGGGAAGAAATACGCCTGTCCACCGTTGTCATTCTGGTTTTTGTAATACTGCTTGATGATCCGATTGTTTTGGCAGTCTTCGCCGAAGATGTAGCGGATCAGCGACTGGACCTCCTTATCCTCCGAGGTCAGGGTCTTCATGGCGGTGTTCATATCGGCGTCCAGCATACTGCATTCATAGGCTGCATCCGGCAGATTGTCCGTGGCGATGATCTTGCCACCTTCATCGTAGAACTTCCGGATTACACGCAAGGTTTTGAGACTGATGACCGACATGGACGGCATCACAAGTACCTTGTACTTTTGTGGGATCTCCCGGCCTTCCTGTTTGATAAACAAGGTACCATCTTCCGAAAAGGCTCTGTCCCGGATCACGTTGGGATGAATGAATGTGGAGTCCATACCCACATAGTTCAGGAAATTGTTCATGATCTCCATGTAATCGGCGTTTTCCGGCGTGGTGGGATACTCGAACCCCTGTGCAACCGTCGACTGGTATAGGAATACCACAGAATGGAGCGAATGGATGGGATACAGGATCGCCACATCACAAATGTGATCACCGCCACGGAGCAGCGTCTGGGAACGTGTGGTAAAATCGGCATATGCGGACAGATCCTCATTTTTGGAGAATATCGTTCCCCACACAGGCTCTTTTTCGCCAAAGGTAGACTGTTCGTCTGTCCGGTCTTCACCGAGATGGGCAAACAGCATATTGACGCCACGCACAAATGCGTTCATGGTCTCCCGATAGATGATGTCCTTGGAGAGCTGCCCGTAATATTTGAAAATATCCGCAGAGACCACTTCTTGTCCAAAAGCATCTGCTGCCCCTGCTGCGACCTTGATCCCGTTGAGACCATAGAGATAGGCAAAGGGTATGGAAATGCCGGGTGCGGAGGTGTACTTGTGCAGCATCTGCCCGTCACCGAACATCCATGAGCAAGAGGTCGTCTTGGCTTCTGCCGGGAAACCGGTACAGTAGATCCCCTTGGCACGGCAAATATCGGCGGCAGCTTTCATGTAGCCTTCCACCATCATATGGGCCCGGCACACCATCAGCATACTCTTGTACCGCTTGGAATACCGCCCGAAGTCCCGGAACAGCAGCGGATAGTACGGCGCCGGGTCAAAGCCATAGTATTCTTCGAAGATCGTATTGAAATTCTCATTCCACATACGGCGGTTTTTACCACCGTAGACCACGTTTCGGTAGATGAAGATCGTAGCCAGCGCCTCGGCATCGTCCCCCAATCGATCCAGCCACAGCCGGAATGTGGCACGCAGATAGGCCGTGGAAATATCGTAATCCATGTAGTCGATATACGGTGCGTCCGGATCTTTTTCGCATTCGTACTGTTCGATGTTCCAGTTTCCTTCCGGTACTGTCCAGTTAAGGAAGGTCTTGCCGTCTTCCTCTTGCAGATACGGGCGCAGATCCAAAAGCTCTTGGGTATCGTCGTTCACAGCCATCAGAGACATGAGCTTCCCATGCTTCCGGATCTCCTTGTGCATGGGTTCACCGGTGGTGCAGGCCGTTTCGTACTTACAAAGGATCGAGCAGCGAGAGGCACTATTCTCTTCCCTGGCGATATATTCCCGCATGATGTAGGAGTCGTCGATGTAGCCTACCTGCATCCCGCAGTCCTTGGCAGCCTGACATACCCGATCGATCACCTGGTAATATGTGGCAGACAACGCCTTGATGGGACTTTTCCCAAATGCAAAGGGGATCACACCGCTGTATCCATCTTTCTTATATCCCTGGATCAGACGAGTGATCTTTTCCTCTGTGTCCAGTGCATCCTCGGAAGTGATCGGAAAATACATAAAGGGACTGAAATCCCGGTTTTCGGTCTGGAACCATTTTCTCAGTTCCAGCACATCTGTAGCATGGCGCAGTTCGTTCATGATCTGTCCTTTCTGACCTTGCTTTGGAATTAAGTTAATGCTGATTCACCGAGATTCTGAGTCGATAAGGCTTGGCTATACGGCGCTTTTGGCTCATAATCAACCTGGATCAGCGTTTGCTTTATTATACCATATCTTTTGCGGATTTGTATAGGGGTTTTTGATTTTTCCTTGAAAAAATACGTCTGTTTTTTGGGAAGACCGTGTCGGCGGCGAAACGACAGGTCCCCGTCACGATCCTGTCATGTATTCTGACAGCCTGTATCGTGACTTTGCTGCAAAAGCCCTTGCTTTTTTCATCGAACTGTGATATGATATATGCCAAGCAGAATTATGTACATTTCACAAAAAAGGAAGGAGAACATACACAATGCCGTTTAAACTGCCTTTTCCCATCCGTGCTTTGTTTCGAGAATTGGAACTGCGGTTTTGTCGAAGCATACCGCTGTCCACGCCGGACCTTTTGGGGTATTATCTGACGTTTCTATTGCTGGATCACCCACTTGATGAGACCTGGCTGATCCTGTTGGACGAGGAGAAACGGTTGGTCGATTCCATACAATTTACCGATTCCATATTCGATAAAGAGGAATTCCCGGATGTGCTCTATCAACAGGACAAATGTGCTGCGTATTATTGCTTTGCGCATACACACAGCAGCGGTACCACAGAACCGTCCGGCCCGGATAGAGGAACCCATAAGAATTTGGTCCAGTATTTCTCCACGGATCCGGAATATTTGGGGACCTTTATCGTCAACCAGGCCATGGACTATTGTTACCTACCGCCGTACAGCCCGGAGATGCAAGAGGATCCGTATGTGACTATCGTGGACGAACAGATGCGAAAGCATACCGGCTTTGGTATACGGGCTCTGTGTGCAGAATTGGAACAGCGCTATGCCCTAAGGTATCCGTTGAAAACACCGGATCAGGCAGCGTATTATGCTGTGTTCTTTTTACATGGAAAAAATCCGCAGCATACGTGGTTCTTTTTTCTGGATCACAAATACAAGCTTTGCCATACGGTACAACGTATACCCAAATCCATGCTGCAGTCTGCAAGTATCACGTATGTCGCACATTATGAAAAGGAATGCCCGTTTTTTTACATCGCTGCTATATGCAAAGGATCTGTCCCGGCACCGACCGAGATGCAGCGCAATGTGCACAGGGTCTATTCTTCCTACTTCCCGGATGCATCGCAAAAATATATGGGTATGCTCTTGGTCACAGAGACCATGGATTATCTATTCCTGCCACCGTATACAGAATGATACATTTTTGAAAAAAGCAACGTTCAGTTGCCAGGATTTTCGCAAAAAACGGTTGACTTTTATCCTATTTTCCTATATAATGTACACAGCCTTGTTTGTGTACAGAAAAGCCATTTGTGACTGCATATGAACAAAGTCAAGCCCGTAGTGTATGCTGCTCCAGTACGGACATCCTCTCTCTGAAAGGAGAACTTCTATGGTAGAAAAACAATGGTACTTCGACCCGGCTAAGCCTGCGGAGGTACCGGAATGTTTGCACGATGCACTGGAAAAACGTGGCATTCCGCTCTCAGAGGTACGGCTGTGTCTGATGACCGACCTGTCTCCGGACATGGTACGATGTGACTGTTGGCTCCTGGCTACAGACACACATATCCTGCTCCTCTGTGGTTCCATGAAGCTGTCGTCCCAAGGGGATCGTCGAAAAGGCTTCAAACCCGATCGCTCCTTCGCAGAAATTTCCTACACCACCTTTGACCTGAAGGAATTTGCAGAATTTTTTGTGGAGGAACAGATCGCCTCTATCCGTCTGACTGCCAAGCGTAAGGAAGATACGACCTATCAGCTCCTGCTCAATGGCTCCAACACCTATCGTCCGTCCTGTCAAGCGGCTGCTAAATTTCTGAAACAGCTGGTAGACAAAGGAGAGATCGAACCCGATAAGGAAGGCAACAAGCGAGACGAGATCTTCTGCCCCAAATGCGGAACTCGTTACGTGGATGCTTCTCGCAAGATCTGCCCCAAATGTATGGACAAAAACAAGATCCTGCGACGCATGGGTACCTTTCTGGTCCGCTACCGACTCAATATACTTTTCATCGTGCTGGCTTTGGTGCTGTCCAGTGCCATGGGTGTGTTGACACCGTATATCAGCTCCGGCTTCTATTTTGATGAGGTCCTGCATACGGACGGGAAATTCTATGGACAGCTTCTGATGGTGCTGGCACTGATCGTGGGTACACGGATCCTGTCTATGTTCATCTCCATGTTCCACTCCATCGTGACCTCCACGGTGGCAGCCAAGCTCAGCTATGACCTGAAAAAAACCATCTTTAATGCCATTGAACGGTTGTCTATCAGCTTCTATACCAACCGACAGACCGGTGGGCTCATGGCGCAGGTCACCAACGATGCGGATACCATCTATTGGTTCTTCTGCGACGGTGTGCCGTACTTCCTGGTGAACATCGTGCAGATCGCTGTGATGCTGGTCATCATGCTCATCATCAATCCGGCATTGACGCTGCTTTCGTTGGTGACGGTGCCGCTGGTGGTGATCTCCATCCGTACACTGTTCAACAAAATGGAGAAGCTGCACGCCAAGCGCTGGGCAAAATCCCGTGGTATGAATGCAGTGCTCAGCGACGTGCTCGGTGGTATGCGCGTTGTCAAGGCCTTCTCCAAGGAAAAGGACGAGATTACCCGATTCCGCAAGAGCAGCCATGCGGTGGCCGATGCGGAGCAGAATACCTCCGTCTTTGCTACCTTGGCCTTCCCCGGTGTCAATATGCTGTTCTCCATCAGCAATCTGATCGTATTGGGTGCCGGCGGCTGGATGGTGATCCAAGGGGACATGACCTATGGTATCCTGCTGACCTTTATCTCCTACATGAACATGATCTACAGCCCCATGTATGCCTTTGTGGACATGGTATCCTGGTTCACCGATTCTCTCAATGCCATGAGCCGCCTGATCGAGGTCATGGATGCAGAGCCGGACGTGAAGGAACCGGAGAATCCGAAATCTCTGGGTGCGGTACGAGGCGATGTGGAATTCCGGCACGTGGACTTTTCCTATGACAAAAACCGGAAGATCATCGACGACGTGTCCTTCTCCATCGAAGCCGGCCACGCGCTGGGGATCGTGGGACATACCGGCGCCGGTAAATCCACGCTGGCCAACCTGCTGATCCGTCTGTACGACGTGACCGCCGGGGAAATCCTGATCGATGGGATCAATGTAAAGGATATTTCTTTTGCGGAGCTGCGGAAGAACGTGGCCATCGTATCCCAGGAGACCTACCTGTTCATGGGTACCATCCTGGATAATATTCGTTATGCCCGACCCGATGCCACCTACGAAGAGGTCATCGAAGCGGCCAAGATTGCCGGTGCCCACGACTTCATCATCAAGCTGCCGGATGGGTATGCCACGATGATCGGCTTTGGGTACAAGGATCTGTCCGGTGGTGAGCGGCAGCGTCTGTCCATCGCTCGTTCCATCCTGCGGGACCCCAAGATTTTGATCTTAGACGAGGCTACCGCTGCTATGGATACGGAGACCGAAAGAAAGATCCAAACGGCCATTGAACGGTTGTCCAAGGGTCGTACCACCATCACGATCGCACACCGGCTGTCCACGCTACGAGATGCGGACAAGCTCATCGTCATTGAAAACGGTAAGGTGCCTGAGGCCGGTACGCATCTGGAACTGATCAACAAGAAGGGGATCTATTATAATTTGTACAAGCTCCAATTGGATGCCATGAAGAATATCGGTATCGAAGGAGGTAACTGATTTATGGAAGAAAACAAGACCCAAGTAAAGAAGTCACTGGACGAGATCGTATCGATCATATACATCACGAAGGAAAATGCTGTCTTTGAAAAGAAGTCGGATTTTCTGACCATGACGTTGACGGCGCCCGGTGAAAATGGGGAAATGGAGACCAAGACCTACGAACGGATCTTCTTACATCGTGCCTTTCCCTTTGACCATCCGTTTTCCTATATCTCTGTGCTGGATAAGGACAGCAAGGAGATCGGTATGATCGCAGATCTGGCGGTTTTGAAAGACGAAGATGCCGACGCCATTCGCAAGGAACTGGATCGGAAGTATTATACACCTGTAGTGAAGTCCATCCTCTCCATGAAGGACAAGTTCGGCTTTTCCTACTGGAAGGTGCTGACCGATGAAGGAGAGCTGAACTTCACGCTGCAGGATACGTTCCACAGCCTGATGAAGGTCGATGGCGGCACGCGTATTTTCATCACCGACATCGATGGCAACCGGTACGAGATCCCCGATATCGAAGCACTGGACAGAAGCAGCTACAAGAAGATCGAACTGTTCTTGTAATGGCAATTTTGCATATGCAAGAAAGGGTTATATGGAAAATAGAAAAAAGTTGACCACCAGGCTATGTTCGCTGGATCCGTCGCTGCACGAAGAGGACATCCTGCTGGCCTATGGCTATGACCTGCTGCCGGACGATTCCAGAGACCGCTGTGACGGTATTGCTGCATTATTGCAGGATCGCTTTGTGCTGTACCGGAACAACGAGATGTGTGTATCGCTGCCACTGGAACAGGTCAAGGAGTTCACTTTCCGGCAAGGGATCGGCTGCGTGTTCACGGAATACACCGACAAGGATGGTACAGATCACCTGCTCTGCCGGGGAGATATGCAGTACCTGAACACCTTTGCCGCCGTGATCAAAGAAATGAACCGGCACCTGGAAGGCAAACCGATCCATTACGAATACGAGGCGGAGCTGGATCGGATCTGTCCCAAATGCGGCAGACCCTATCGTCCCGGTTCCTCCATTTGCGACCATTGCGTTGACAAAAAGAGCTACATCAAGCGGCTGTGGGCTGTGGCGCATCCCTATCGCTGGCTGATTTATGCTTCGGTCGCCATGTACTTCATCATTGCGCTGTGCAATCTGGTTCCACCGTATCTGAACCGGATCCTGGTGGACGACTACATCCAGGCAGACACCATGCCGGAACTGTCCATGTTTCTGCTTGTGCTGCTGTCCATATTTGGCGTGCAGGTGTTCATCCAGCTTTTGGGTATGGCACGGAGCGTGCTGCTGATCTTTGCCGGGAACAAAGTGGTGGTGGCGTTGCGAGAAATGGTCTTCAATAAGATCCAGATGCTCTCCATTGCCCGGATCGCCAAACGTACGGCAGGAGAACTGATGAACCGTGTGTCCGGCGATACCCGGCAGCTTTCGCAGTTTATCACCCATGACCTAGGCGATATCGTGGAACAGGTCGTCACGCTGTTGGCGGTCAGTATCGTATTGTTCACATACGACTGGCGGCTGGCGCTGATGATCCTGATCCCCACGCCGCTGGTCATGTACGGCTATCGGCTGTTCTGGAGCTTTACCGGAAGGATGTACCACAAGCAGTGGATCCTGGAATCCCAGTCCAGTACGGTACTGCACGATATCTTCTCCGGTATCCGTGTGGTCAAGGCCTTTGGTATGGAACATCGGGAAACCGAACGGTTCCACAAGGTGATCGAGGAACAGCGGGACGTTTCCATGCGGAACGAGCGGTTCTGGGGGATCATCAGTCCCATCATGGGCTTTTTCATGGGTGCCGGGGAATTCTTCCTTCTGTACTATGTGGGTAACAAGATCCTGGGCGGTACCATGACCATTGGCGAAATGAGCCAGTTTTCGGCGTATGTCAGCATCATTTATGGTCCGCTGCGGTGGATGGCTTCGATTCCCAGACGACTGGCAAGACTCATGACCTCTATCGTAAAGATCTTTGACGTGATCGATGAAGAACCGGATGTGGCCGACAAGACCGATGCCATCGACCACAAGATCGAAGGTACCATCACCTTTGACAATGTTTCCTTTGGATACAACAACACCACAAACGTACTGAGGAATCTGTCCCTGGAGATCCATCCGGGTGAGATGATCGGGATCGTGGGCAAATCCGGTGTGGGTAAATCCACACTGATCAATCTGGTCATGCGGATGTACGACGTGAACGAAGGCTCACTGAAGATCGATGGGATCGACATTCGAGATATTTCTCAGGAATCGCTCCGTTCCCAGATCGGCGTAGTATTGCAGGAGACCTTCCTGTTCTCCGGTACGATCTACGAAAACATCGCCTACGCCAAGCCTGATGCCACACGGGATGAAGTGATCACCGCTGCCAAGATCGCCGGGGCCCATTCCTTTATCATGAAGCTGCCCAATGCCTACAACACCAAGGTCGGCGAACGGGGACACACGCTGTCCGGTGGGGAACGGCAGAGAGTTGCCATTGCCCGTGCCGTGCTGCACAATCCGCGGATCCTGATCCTGGATGAGGCTACGGCTTCTCTGGATACAGAAACGGAAAAGCAGATCCAGGATGCCCTGCAGCAGCTGATTGCAGACCGCACCACATTGGCTATCGCACACAGATTGTCTACGCTGCGGAATGCCACCCGAATCCTGGTGCTGGATAAAGGGGAGCTGGCAGAGATCGGTACCCATGAGGAACTGATGCGGCAAAAAGGCATTTACTATGGACTGGTCATGGCACAACGGCAAATGTCGAAAATGCCATCCAAAAATACCAAACCGGCAGAAGCACATGCTGCGACAAATGCCTAACATATAATAAAGACAAACGTCTCATTCATACGCACACAAAAAGATGTCCGCATACCGGAGAGATTCTGGTAACGGACATCTTTTGTTGTGCTGATTTGGTTGGACAAGATCAGGTCTCGAACCCGGCGAACTGGTTCTGGTACAGGCCGTAGTAAACGCCTTTCTTGGCCAGCAGCTCTTCATGGTTCCCTGTCTCCATGATGGTGCCATCCTTCATAACGATGATGACGTTGGCATCTCGGATGGTGGACAGACGATGGGCAATGATCAGGCTGGTGCGGTTCTTCATCAATGCCACCATAGCCTGCTGGATGTGCATTTCGGTACGGGTATCGACAGAGGATGTAGCTTCGTCCAGGATCAGGATCTTGGGGTCTGCCAGCACCGCACGACCAATGGCTAACAGCTGACGTTGTCCCTGGCTCAGGTTGCTGCCGCCTTCGGCCAGGACGGTCTGGTAGCCTTCCGGCAGTCGTTCGATGAATTCACGAGCTTCTGCCATTTCCGCAGCATTGACCACTTCCTCGTGAGTGGCATCCAGCTTGCCGTATTTCAGGTTGTTCTCGATGGTATCCTGGAACAGCACAGTGTCCTGCAGCACGATGGCAATGGCAGAACGCAGGGTGTTCTTGGGAATATCGTTGATGTTGACGCCATCCAATTTGATCTCGCCGGCGTTCACGTCGTAGAAGCGGGTCAGCAGATTTACGACCGTTGTCTTACCAGAACCGGTAGCGCCGACCAATGCGATCTTCTGCCCCGGCTTGACCTTCAGATTGAAATCGAACAAGATCTGCTTTTCCGGATTGTAGGAGAAATCGATGTGGTTGAATTCCAGGTTGCCCTTGATATCTTCCAGCTTCATCTCGTTCTTACCGGTGTTCACTTCGTCGGGTGTTTCCAGAATGGTGAATACACGTTCCGCACCGGCGATGGCAGTCAAGATGTTGGCATACTGGTTGGCGATCTGGTTGATAGGCTGGGAGAGCTGACGGGAGTACTGTAGGATGGCCTGGATATCCCCGACGGAGATCACGCCGGACACGGTCAGATAGGCACCGCAGGCCGCCACGATCAGGTAGTTCATGTTGTTGATGATGTTGTTGGCAGGACCCATCAGACCACCCCAAACGTTGGCCTTGATGCTGCACTTGCGGAATTCTTCACTGAGCTTGCCGAATTCTTCGCAGGCATCCTGCTCTTTACCATAGGCCATAACGGTTTTATAGCCGGTGACCATCTCTTCCACCTGCGCATTCAGCTTGCCCAGGATGATCTGCTTTTCGACAAAGTATTTCCGCATGAATTTGGAAAGGTTCATGGAAACGAACAAGGTCAGGGGAATGGTGATGAGAGAGACCAGCGCCATACGCCAGTCGTAGGAGATCAGCATGGCCAGCGCACCGATCAGCGTCAGCACACTGGAGATCAGCGAGGTAATGGACTGGGAGATACTGTTGGAGATATTGTCCACGTCGTTGGTCATACGGCTCATGATGTCCCCGTGGGAATGGGTGTCGGTGTACTGGATCGGCAGGTAGGAGATCTTGCGGAACAGATCCTGTCGCAGAGAATATACGGTGGTCTGGGAGATCTTGGCCGATGCAATACCTTGCAGCATAGTGATCAGGGAATTGGCCACATATACGCAGGCCATCAGCACCAGGTACTTGATCAGAGAATCAAAATCCACATGGGTCTTACCGGCACTCAGATCCAGGGTAATGGTATCGATGGCCTTACCTTGCAGCATAGGCGCCAACAGACTCAACACCGTGGTCAGCAGCGTGGTGATCAGGATCACAAGGATCAAAAGCCGGCTCTTGGCGATATAGCGGATCAGCTTGCCGATGGTCGCTCTGGCATCCTTGGGTTTTTCCCGGATCATAGGACCGCCGGGGCCACCACGTCTTCCACCGCCGCCGCCAACGTTTTGCCCGTTCTTTTGACTGAGCTGGCGCAGTTCATCTGCGGACATATTCTTGGCAGGACCCTGTCCGCCCGGTCCCGGTTTTCCGTCTTTCGGAGGCATTCCATCCGGTTTTGGCGGCATCTTTTGCATATCAGCCATTGTTCGCACCTCCATTCGACTGCATCTGGGAATTGTAGATATCTCTATAGGTTGCGCTGGTCTGCATCAAGGTATCGTGATCGGCGAAGGCTGTGATCTTGCCGTTTTCCAGCACAGCGATCTTGTCGGCATACATAACGCTGGCGATACGCTGGGCGATCATGATCACGGTGGTATCGGCAAATTCTTCGTTCAATGCCTGCCGCAGCTTGGCCTCGGTGCCCAGGTCCAGTGCAGACGTGCTGTCGTCGAAGATGATGATCTCCGGATTCCGCAGCACCGCACGAGAGATGGCCACACGTTGCTTTTGACCGCCGGACAGGGACGCACCCTTTTCTGCCACATAGGAATCGTATCCGTCAGGCATTTTGGAGACAAACTCCTCTGCCTGGGCTACCCGTGCTGCAGAAGCTACGGCATCGGCGCTGGCATGGTCATCACCCCACAGGATATTCTCGCTGATGGTACCGGAGAACAGCTCACTCTTCTGCAGCACATAACCGATACGGCTACGCAGTGCGTGCAGATCCCACTCCCGGACATTGATACCGTCTACGAATACATTTCCGTCTACGGTGTCGTAGAAGCGCGGGATCAGGTTGACCAGTGAGGTCTTCCCGGAACCGGTAGCACCGATGATGGCAACAGTCTCACCTTTATTCACAGTGAAGCTGATATCGTCCAGCACCATTTTTCCTTTGGCACCGGGATACTGGAAGGACACGTTTTCGAAACGGATGGTACCCTGTTCGCTGGCTTCGGTCTGGCTGCCGTCTTTGATCACCGGATCGGCTTCCAGGATCTCCCGGATACGTTCGGCGCAGGCACGACCTCTGGCAAACTGGTTGAACATCATAGATACCATCATCACGGACATCAGCACCTGTGAAACGTACTGTACAGCTGCCATAACGTCACCTACATTGATAACAGCGGCTTCCACCTGCAGACCACCGATGTAAATGATCACCAGAATGGACAGGTTCATGACGATCATCAGACAGGGCATCAAAGAAGACATGAGCATCAGTGCTTTCATGTTGATATCGCAGAATTCCTTGTTAGCCTTCTGGAAACGACCGATCTCATGCTCTTCTCTGGTATAGGCCTTGACCACACGGGCACCGGATACATTTTCCTGTACCACAGAGTTCACGTTGTCCAGCTTTTTCTGGGCGACGGAGAAGATCGGGAAGGCTTTGAAGATCATCACCAGCACGATCACGATCTGGAACGGCAGAGAAAACAGCACCACGGTGCCGAACTTCACGTCCAAGCGGGAGCACATGATCAGCCCACCAAACAGAAAGATCGGCGCGCGGACCATCATACGCAGGATCATCTGCACCAGGTCCTGTAAGGAGGTGATGTCATTGGTCAGTCTTGTGACCAGAGAACCGGTGGTGAAGCTGTCGGTCTGTTCCTGGGAGAGGGACATCACCTTGTTGAATGCATCCACACGCAGGTCGTTGCCGAAGCCCTGGGAAGCTACGCTGGCGGTATAGCAGCACAGCAGCCCCATGATACCACCGATCGTTACGATGCCCAGCATTTTCAGACCGGTCATCAAGATGGTGGACAGGACCGTTTCTACGTCGCCGCTTTCCACAACGGTGTTGACGATCTGTGCCATCAAGGTAGGCTGACACAGGTCTGCCATCACTTCACCGGCCATGAACAGTGGTGAGACGATGGCAAATAGCCAATACGGCTTCAGGTATCGGCTCAATTTGATCTTGGATTTTTTCTTCAAAACTTTTTTCCGTCCTTTCTACGAATACTTTCGTCCTGCTCCGAGAGCAAACTGTCTCGTACCTTCAGCAGCAGTCTGGATAGATTCTCCCGTTCTTCCTCGCTGAGCCGGGCCATTGCGATCTCTTCAGTCTCAAAAATGGATTTGCGGGTACGATTGTCCAGCTCTCTTCCCTTTTCCGTCAGGAACACACGGGTCGCTCTCTGGTCGTACTCATCCGGCCGCCGGGTGACGATGCCTTCCTTTTCCAGCCTTTGCATGGTCACGCTGACCGTGGGTGCCTTCAAATGGGTCGCATTGACCAGATCCAGCTGGGTCCGGCCGTCTCGTCTGGCCAACTCCATGATCAGAAGCCGTATAGAACGTTGTGCAAACAATTCGTCATGATGGCTGTGGATCCGATCTCCCATCAAATGGGACACCTCGTTGAGCAGCATCATGGGTGTAGGTTTATGGCAGCGCAGGTCTTCCGGGCCTTTTTCCGGCGGCTTTCCGTTCACATTCAGATTCATGTTTCAACCTCCTTTAGTTTATTCGCAAACTAATTATACTGCATTCGCCTGCCTATGTCAACAGTTTTTTTATAAATAAAACGGGTCGGTGTAAAATGGATATAGTGTATGCCAATATATATTCTATTTTTGTGCAATAAACAAAGGCAGGCAGCGTGAGATCTTACTGTGCTGCCTGTCTTACCTATTTGGGATATGATCGTATTATTTTGTTCCCGGTACCAATTCGATCGTCACGATCTTCTTGGCAGACACCGGAATGAAGAATTTGCCGTTTCGCTTGGGGAGCTTTGCCACACGATCTTCATTCAGATCCGTAAGCCAGGCCTCTGCATACCGATCGCCACCATGGATCACCATTTTGGTATCGGTGTCATACGGCTGGAACACCCGGCAGATCACGCTGTCTCTGGTTTCGCAGGGCTTGACGGCACTGACCACGAGTCCTTTGCCTTCCATAACAATGAGAGAATCGGTGGTCGGCAGTGTGCCCTTATGCAGATCCGCAGATACAGCAACCAAGGGTGTGGCGGCAAAGCTGTAGGCAGTGTTCACAGCGGCTTCTCTGTTGTGTGTGGTATAGGGAATCAGTGCATATTCTACGGTCAGCTCGCCCAGGCACTGTCCTTCCGGTGCATAGAACATACCGATACCCCAGCCGTTCATGCGATCGATGCCACGGTGCACCGTAAGTGCCATGGTATTGGCGCCGTCACGCAGGATCTCATATTCGGCAAGGCCTTTTCCGGCGATGAGCAGTCCACGCTTTTCTTCTTCCAAGCCGAAGAAGGTGGTCATTTTGCCGGGACGAGATGGATTGGTCCAGCCTTCCCAGGGTGTGATGGGACGCTTGACAATGTCGTACTGTCCTTCTGCCATGACCAGATCGGTCTGGATATCGTTCTTGGTCAGCATGATGATCCGATGGTTTTTGGCCGTATTGTGGATCACGGTCTTTACATCCAACCGTTCTGCACCGGTATGCAGGGTATAGAAGCATTCGATGACCAGTGTAGCCGAACCGATGCGGCAGTTCTTCTCCAAATCTGCGTCCGCTGGGATCTGCAGGGTATGGGTCACTTTCATGGTGACAGCCGCTTCGCTGCAGGACACCAGTTCTACTTTGGCTGTCTTCCCTTCTGTAGTCACACGAACCACATCTGTACTTTCCCGATAGATATATTCGTCACCCACATCGCCGCAGTCCAGGAATATACCGGTGGTATAGGTGGACTTGCTGCGCTTGTCGTACACACGAACAGAACCATCCTTTTGGAAGAACAGCGTCATGTACCGGTTCATCACACGGCGACCCTGGAGCTTCAGATCGGTCTCTGCCGTAGGCTGTGCTGCATCTGTACGCACCGCAAAGGTCTTATACCCGATCGGTGGCAGATCACAGGCACGGAAGGTCACCCGGAAGCGACGGACAAAAATCGGCTGCCGGAAAGCATCGATGGGTAAAATATAATCGAACTGTACACCTTCATCCTCGATGGCCACCGGGATACGATGTTCGCCGTCGTAAATGCCCAGCATCTCTGCAGTGATTTCACGATCCTTTGGGAAATCCACGTGGACCGTAACGGTCTCGCTGGTGGTGCGTCCTAGTGGATTCCACACGGTGATAGCCTTTTCGGCTGCCGGTACAGCTGTCTGCAGGTCTGCTGTATGGATAGCAGCACACACCGTTTCCGTATCCTTCCGGAGCAGCGAAGTTGCCGCAGCCTGTACCTTCTGGAACCGGGTCACCATCTCGGTGTGCACTGCATCTACGGAGCAGCCGCAAATGGAGTCGTGCGGATGGTTTTGCAAAAGCATCTTCCATAGGAAATGGAGATAATCCCGGTCCGCTTTTTTACCGGTGTACAGCTGTGCGGCAACGGCCATGGGTTCTGCCTGCCGTTCCAGCAGATTCTCACACAGGGAATTCCACTGCTTCAGATAGATCCGGGCAGAGGCTGTGTTGGCCAAGGTATGCCAGCCGTTGGAATATTCGCCGTCCAGTTCGCCTACGAAGATACCGAACCGATCCTTATACGGACGGATGGCGTCGAAATAGTCCTGGAAATTGGAATGCACCAAGGTATGCGGATAGGTCTGTCCTTCCCGTTCCAGCAGCTGACCGATGTCCGCTTGTACCGGTTGGTGGTCGCAGCCATTCATGCACAGCAGATGTGGCGTGGTGGCGCACCGTTCGCAGTTCTGCCGAATGGTATCCAAGTGAGCAGCGGTGTTTTCGGCCGGCAGCTCCGTGGCGTTGTTGTACCAATTCAGGAACACGGCACCGATCACTTCACTGCCATCGGGAGAACGCCAGCACACCTCGGAGGTCGCCTTGCCGTAGTTTTCCTCACCGGTATCCAGTCGATCCCCTTTTCGGTTGGTTACGCCACGACCAAAAGCGGCACAGTCGATACCGAAGCCACGCAGGATCTGGGGTGCCTGACCGATGTTGCCAAAGGCATCCGGAAAATAGCCCACGCTCGATACCTTGCCGTATTTGGCGGATACCTGTTTGCCGATCAGCATATTTCGTACATTGGATTCGCCGTCCACCAGGTATTCGTCCTGCAAAATATACCAGGGGCCACTAACCAGTCTGCCCTCGGCGATATACTTTTCGATCTTTTCCCGCATCTGGGGACGCACTTCCAAATAGTCCTCGATCACGATGGCCTGCCCGTCCAAATGAAAGCTTTTGAAGGAAGGATCGTGGTCCAAGGTATCCAGCAGGCGATCGAAGAATTCCACCAGCTTGAACCGGTGACTTTCAAAGGGCATATACCATTCTCTGTCCCAGTGGGTGTGCGAGATAAAATGCATGGTCTTTTTTTCTTCTTGCATGGAACTATCCTCCTGCAGATCGATTTTTTATTCCCGTTCTCGTTCGAAATAATACTTATGGTTGTGGGAGCATATGCTCTGTAAAACCCCAAGGCACATATACATAGAAAGCATGGACGAACCGCCGTAGGAGAAAAATGGTAGCGTGATCCCTACCACCGGCATGATCGCCAAACACATTCCGATGTTCTCCAGGGTTTGGGCCAGCAGCATACCGACCATACCCATACAGATGAAGGACGCATAGGTCTTCCGGCAGTGCTTTGCCAAAAGGATGATGCGCCACACCAGAAGCGTGATCAAAACGATGTAGGTAAAGGTACCGATAAAGCCGAATTTTTCAGCTAAGACGGAGAACAAGCAGTCCGACTGTGCGGCAGGCAAGGAATGATAACAGGTGCCACCGGAAAAGCCGGCGCCTCGAAATCCACCGGATATGATACAGGCACGGCTTTTGATGGACTGATAGCCTTTGTCTGTAGGATCCAGATCGGGATTGAAGCCGACCAGGATCCGCTGCTGCTGGTACTGTGCCATATGGTCCCAGAGCACCGGAAACAGGATCACCGCCAGCGCCATAGCACCGGCTACATACCAGAGTGAGATCCCGGCGCAAAACAGCATCACGGCAAAGATCACGGCATATACCAGCGCCATGCCATCGTCCCCGGAAATGACCACCATACCAATGATGATCCCACCGTGGATGAGCAGCTGTAGCACGTTGAGCGGATGATTGATCTTATGCTTGACTCGGTCCAAATGTCGGGAAAAGGTGATGATGAACGTGATCTTGACAAACTCTGTTGGCTGGATATTCATATTGATGATGGGGATGGAGATCCAGTTTTCGTTCCCCATTTCTCCTTCCCCAAAGAAGATCACCAGCAGCAGCAGCGCCACCGACACGCCAAAGAATATGTATTCCAGTCGTTCGATCAACATATCGTAATCGATCATGGAGATGATGCCCACGCAGAGTAGCCCCAGCACCATGGCAAACACCTGGTTCCGGGCATAGGCCATACCTGCTTTGTAGGCATCGGCAGAGGACGCCAGCGTCACCACGCTTAGGATACTGAGCGCCATGGCACAAAACAGCATCACCATGTCCAGCTGCCGTACCTTTTCCTTCAGGGTCAGTGAAAATTCCTTCATGCCATCACTTCCCCCTTATACAGCATTCTGCCAGGGTATTCTGCCTATTAGATACTGGGAACCGTACAGGCAGAATATCAAAGGACGCACGAATACCCTTTGCGGTACTCGTTTCATCAATATGCAATGCCCCAGTATACCATCTGCTTAGCCGGCTTGCCGCAGCATACGCATACATCGGACAAATGCTCCTGCTCGAAAGGAACGCAGCGAGAGCCTACGCCGGTCAGTTCCTTGACCTTGTCTTCGCATTCCTCGTCGCCACACCACATAGCCTTCACAAAGCCGTCGCCGTGGGCAGCCAAGGCTTCCTTGATTTCCTCGATGGTGGTGCAGGAATAGGTGCGTTTTTCTCTGTTTTCCAGGGCCTTCTGGTACATACCTTCCCGGATCGAGAGCATCTTTTTCTCGATCACTTCTTCGATGTTTTCCAGCGGCACGATCTCTTTTTCCATATTGTAACGGGTCACGACCACGCACTGACCGGCTTCGATGTCACGGGGACCAAGCTCGATCCGCACCGGGATACCCTTCATCTCATATTCCGCAAACTTCCATCCGGGGCTGTTGTCGCTGTCGTCCAGCTTGACACGGAACTTGTCCTTCAGTTTGTCGTATACGGCACGGTTGGCTTCCAGAACGCCGTCCTTGTGTTGGGCCACGGGAATGATCACCACCTGGATCGGTGCCACGGCCGGCGGCAGTACCAGACCGTTGTCGTCACCATGGGTCATGATGATACCACCGATCATACGGGTCGTCGTACCCCAAGAGGTCTGGTGGGGATACTGGAGCTTGTTGTCCTTATCGGTGTATTGGATATCGAATGCTCTGGCGAAGCCGTCACCGAAATAGTGGGAGGTACCGGCCTGCAGTGCCTTACCATCGTGCATCATGGCTTCGATACAGTAGGTATCTTCGGCGCCGGCAAACTTATCGGACGGGGTCTTGGCACCCTTGACCACGGGGATTGCCAGGTCGTTGATGTGGAAGTCTGCGTACACATTCAGCATACGGATGGTCTCTTCTCTGGCTTCCTCTGCGGTGGCGTGCATGGTATGACCTTCCTGCCACAGAAATTCACGGGTACGCAGGAAGGGACGGGTGGTCTTTTCCCAGCGCACCACAGAGCACCACTGGTTGTACAGCTTGGGCAGGTCTCTGTAGGAGCGGATGATATTGGCATAGTGTTCACAGAACAGGGTCTCCGAGGTGGGACGAACGCACAGCTTTTCCGTCAGCTCGTCCTTACCGCCTTGTGTCACCCAGGCTACTTCCGGTGCAAAGCCTTCTACATGGTCCTTTTCCTTTTGCAAGAGGGATTCCGGAATGAACATGGGCATATACACATTCTCATGTCCCAGCTCCTTGAAGCGGGTGTCCAGAATCTTCTGGATGTTTTCCCAGATGGCATAGCCGTAAGGCCGAATGATCATACAGCCTTTTACGCTGGAGTAGTCCACCAGGTCTGCCTTCTTGCAAATATCTGTATACCACTTGGCAAAGTCTTCGTCCATGGAGGTGATATCTTCCACGAGCTTCTTCTGATCTTTTTTCATTGTTTATTCTCCATTCCCGCTGACAACAGCGAAATATTCTGTTTTATAATTTCTTCAGCTTGGCGTAGGTCGCCATGAGCTTCTTGGTACCGGCTCCGTCAAAGGCGATCTCGTACAGTGTATCCGAGCCCATTTTCTTGGCAGAAAGCACGGTCCCCTCACCAAAGGTCATATGCTTGACACGATCGCCGGTGGTCAGTGTATCGGACGGTGCATCGGCGGCTACCTTTTTGGCAATGGCTGCCATGGTGGTCACAGGTCTTTTGGTTTCTTCCACAAAGTGGTTGACCGGCTTCACCTTTGGCGGACGGGGCATCCGCTGGCGCAGCTCGCTGGTGTTCATTACGTCCTCGGAAACGTCTTTGTATTCTTCGGGGATCTCGCCAACGAACCGGGACAGCTCATTGCTGGTGGTACGGCCGTTGATCATGCGCTCTCTGACGTGGGTCACGATCAGGTTCTTTTTGGCACGTGTGATGGCTACGTAGGCAAGACGACGTTCTTCCTCGATCTCTTCGGGGTTCATGATGGTCTGGAAGCTGGGGAAAATGTTGTCCTCCATGCCGGGCAGGAACACCACCGGGAATTCCAGACCCTTGGCGCTATGGATGGTCATGAACACCACCGCATCGGCCGTCTCATCGTACTTATCCACATCGGACACCAGTGCGATATCCTCTAAGAAGGACAGCAGCGTGGGCGATTCGTTGGTCTCCTCGTACTGTCTGGCGGCGTTGATCAGTTCGTCCAGGTTGGCTTTTCGCTCTTCCCGTTCGTTGATATCCGGCAGCTCGGACAGCATCTTGCTGTAGCCGGAGACTTCGATCACCATCTGGATCAGCTCCGGGATCGAAACCGTTACAGCCGCCTCCCGCAGTTGGTCGATCATGTACACGAATGCGACCATGGCGTTGGCTGTAGCAGGAGAGATGGCGTTGTACCGCTTGACGCTCCGCATGAATTCCAGCAGCGGACATCCTTCGGCATTGGCCAGCGATTCTGCCACCTGTACGGATTTATCCCCGATTCCACGGCGTGGCGTATTGATGATCCGACGTAGACGCAGGTCGTCGCTGGGGTTATTGATCAGCGCCAGGTAGGCAACGATGTCCTTGACCTCCATACGTTCAAAGAACCGCTGACCACCCAAGATGCGATACGGGATACCGGCCTTGGCGAAGTTTTGCTCGATGCTCCGGGACTGGGAATTCATCCGGTACAGTACGGCAAAATCCTTGAAGCAGGCTTCTTTTTTCTCTACCTTTTGAGAAACGGTCTCGGCAATGAAACGGGCTTCGTCATTCTGGTTGTTCAGGCAACGAACTAAGATCTTATCTCCATCGGCACCGCCGGTCCACAAAGTCTTGCCCAGTCTGCCACTGTTGTGGGAGATCACGGCATTGGCGGCATTCAAAATCGTTTTGGTGGAACGATAGTTTTCTTCCAGCTTGATCACGGCAGTGTTGTCGTAATTCTGGTCGAAATGGAGGATATTTTCGATAACGGCGCCGCGGAACTTATAGATGCTCTGGTCGTCGTCCCCTACTACCATAATGTTTTTATACTTGGCAGAGAGCAGCAGGGTCAGGGTGAGCTGGGCATAGTTGGTGTCCTGGTACTCATCCACGCACACATAACGATACCGGTTTTGTAGGGTGGCACGGACATCCTCACATTCGGTGAGCAGACGCACGGTCTGCATGATGATGTCGTCAAAGTCTAACAGGTTCTGGCTGCGGAGCTTGGCCTGGTACAACTCGTAGATGGCAGCGATCTGCTTGTACTTGAAATCCTGACCGGCCTGCATGGCGTATTCTGTGGGACCGATCAGCTTATCCTTGGCCTGGCTGATAGCGGTCATGACCGTTTTGACAGGCAACGCTTTGTCATCGATGTTGAGCTGCTTCATGCATACGGCGATCTGCTTCTTCACGTCATCGGTATCGCAAATGGTGAAGTTCCGGTCAAAGCCGATCTGGCTGCCGTACTGCCGCAGGATGCGTACACAGATCGAATGGAAGGTACCGGTCATGATCTCGGCGGCCTCTTTGCTGTCCTCACCAAAGATGGCAGAGATCCGTTCTTTGATCTCACGAGCTGCCTTATTGGTGAAGGTGATCGCCATGACCGTCCAGGCCGGCGGCGGATTCACGGCGAACCGGGTCAGAAATTCTCCCAGGGCATCGTGCTCCAATGTCAGCGCCTGTTCCATTTCGGGCAGCAGTGCGGCGGCGTTTTGCGGCACCACAGGATCATGGTAGGCGTTGCCGTAGCGGATGATGTAAGCAAGACGATTGACCAGTACGGTGGTCTTTCCGCTTCCTGCACCGGCTAAGATCAGCAGAGGACCGTTGACCTGGTATACGGCCTCACGCTGTTTTGCATTGAGTTTTGCATAATATGTGTCAAAAAGCTGACGTTTGCAAGCTAAAAAGCGAGCTGAAATTTGATTTTCGGGCATGTCTGGTCTCACTTCTATAAAAATATACAGTACATATTATAGCACAAAATTCCTATATTATCAAGGTTACCCGGCAAATTTCACAAAAGAAAAATTGCACAGTTTTTTTGTCGATATGATCGGATTTTATGCCTTTTTTGCAAATCACACAAAAAGGCGCTTCTATTCCCTGGCGTCTGTGTTCTGTGCAGGTTCTCCATAACAAAGAATGTAGGATACATATTTCCAAAACCGTCTTGTATTTGTCTGGTAATTGTGCTATAATATGTTTACATAAATTCGATACCATTCATCAATGTTATGTAAATATCATTCCTTATGCGTGTATATGCATAAGATAAGAACGACTGTATGAGGGGGTTTCTGTATGCCTACAAGCGAACAATCCAAAAAATCGATCACATCCAAATCCAACTGCCATGCCGGTCACCGACAGCGGATGCGTGACCGCTATCAACAGGTCGGATTTTCCGGATTCATGATGCATGAGATCCTTGAGATGCTGCTGTATCCTGCGTACACCCGTATCAACACCAATCCCATAGCACATAAGCTTTTGGATACCTATGGCACACTGGAGAATATACTGCGTCAAGCTACGGAGGCTGTTGCCAAATCCTTTCCGGGTCAGGCCTATCTGGCAGAGATCGAGATCGCTTTGTTGACCGAGATGCAAAAGATCCTTCGGCCGGATCCGTTGACGCAGGCCCAGATCTATGTGCTTGCTGTATTTTATCTGCGCCGGTATCCGGATAAGGTGCTCTTTTTGCGTTGCTCTGCCTATGGGGTACTACAGGATGTACAGCTCCTTCAGCCACAAAAGGCGATCTTGATGGAACAGATCCGGCTATGCAAACAGAACAAACAACGCTTCCATGTGGCTGCCGTGCAAAGCTGTTTTCCTCTGGAGCAGTTGTGTGAGACGCAGCTGGTGATGCAGAAAATGTTTTTGCTGGCGGATGAGCTGGCCATGATCCGGGGCTGTGTGTGACCTATAGACCCATGCTGTCCTTGGTACCGTGGCATGACGGCACTTGGCGTTTGACCCGATAGGGACACAGAAGATGGAAAAAGCGCCAAATACTATTGACAACGGTTCGATTATGGTCTATAATCTATATAATGTCTGTGCAGATGCAGGCGCAAGAGGATACAACATATAAACTGTTATCAATAACGGAGGATATCGTATGAATACCGTTCATACATTTCAACCTGCCACGATCCCGGAGAGCTATGATCTCTGCGTGGTCGGCGGTGGATTGGCCGGGGTTATGGCAGCGATCTCAGCCGCTCGGGAAGGACTGCGTGTGATCTTAGTGGAGAAGTACGGCTTTCTCGGCGGTATGGCAACGGCTGGGCTGGTACATCCTTTCATGGGGTACCGGGAACGCGGTTCCGGAAACGTTGCCAATGCCGGGTTATTTTTGGAAATGATCCGTCGTATGTACGAGCTTGGCGGTACGAACGCACCTACTTCCACCATGTATATGGAAGAATTCATGAAGCTGGTGTTGGACAGAATGTGCCGGGAAGCCGGAGTACGGGTGCTGTTCCATGCCAAGATGACCGATGTGGAATACCATGACGGCGTGGTCAAGTCCATCACGGTGGGCACAGTCAGCGGCAACATCAAGGTGCTGGCAAGCTACTACATCGACGGCACGGGCAACGGGGATCTGTGTGCCTTTGCCGGTCTGCCCTATAAGCTGGGTCGGGACGAAGACGGTCTTTGTCAGCCTATGACCCTGTGCTTCCGTCTGGCCAATGTTGACTGGAGCCGGATCGATGGCGGCAAACTGCAGGCACTGTACAAGGAGATGCGGTTGTCCGGCCAGATCCAGAATCCCCGTGAGGATGTACTGATCTTCCATATGCCGGTGGAGAACATCATGCACCTGAACACCACTCGGATCGTGGGAAAGAATCCCGTGGATATCTTCGATTACAGCGATTCGGAAGCAGTGGCAAGAGAACAGGTATACGAAATGTATCGGTTCATGAAGGACAATATCCCCGGTATGGAGAACTGCGCACTCACCATGTCCGCACCGGAGCTGGGCATTCGGGAAAGCCGTCGGATCTGTGGGGAATACGAGATCTCCACCGAAGATATTGTGGAAGCAAGAAAGTTCGATGACCGGATCGCCCGTGGTACCTATGAGATCGACATCCACAATCCGGCCGGTACAGGGACCTACCACCGTGGCATCCCGGACAACGACTACTACACGATTCCCTATCGTGCGCTGGTACCGGCTGGCACGTCCAATGTACTGGTGGCGGGACGTCCCATTTCCTCGACCCACGAAGCCCATTCTTCGTTCCGGATCATGCCCATCACCACCTGTATCGGTGAAGCGGCCGGTGCTGCTATTGCCCTTGCCAAACAGAGCGACTGCCGTACCATGGATGTGCCCATGCAGCGGCTGCAGGATCTGTTGACGGATCACGGTGCGTTGGTATAAGTAACATTTGCAGCCACAAAGGAAGGTATTTGATAATATGGAAATGAAAAGAATTTGGATATGCATCCTGGCGGCAATTCTGCTGTCCTCCTGTGGGACGAACGTAGTGGAAGACAAGCCGGCAGACAGCAACGACAATGGCGTGGGAACCACGGAAACAGCCGGAGAAACGGAGACCACGGAGGAAGATCTGTTTGCCGTGCAGAAGGAAGACAACGGCGGCAAGACCTTTACCCTGCTCACCACCGAGACACAGCAGTACGAATATGATGCGCTGGAGATGAACGGGGACGTTGTAAATGATGCGGTATACAACCGGAACATGGCGGTTGAGGAGCTTTTGGGGATCGATTTCGAATTTATTTACAGACCCGGCGACTGGGCCAATCGAAAGTCCTTTTGCGAGACCATTCAAAACAGCATTATGGCAGCGGACGGTGCATTTGATATCGTGTCCGGTATGATCTCCTGTGTGCAGCCCATCGCTTCGACCCAGCTGTTCATGAATGTATACGACCTGCCGGACATCAACCTGAACAATCCCTGGTGGGTATCCGAATTGCAGGATGGGTTGACCATTGGTGGCAAGCTGATCGGTTTCATTGGGGATATGTCCCTGTCCATGTATAAGGGATTGTCGGTGATCTATGCCAATCTGGATCTGTTGGAGAATCGTGGCATGGAGGATCCCTATACGCTGGTGCTGAACAACGAGTGGACGCTGGACAAGATGATCGAGGTAGCCGGCGGTGCCGGGCAGGATCTGAACGGAGACGGCAGGTTTACGCTGGGAGATGATCTGTATGGTATGATCATTTACGAGGTTGCATACCGTTCCATGCAAGCGTCGCTGGATATTCAAGCGGTCGGTCTGAACGAAGATGGCATTCCCACGATCAATCCGTTGGGAGACAAAATGTCTACTGCTGTCGATAAGTTGACAGCCTTCCTCAAGAACGATGATGTGCTGTGCGAAAACCAAAGCACCGAGGAGCGCAGCATCGTCAATGGGTATTTTGCTGCCGATACGGTATTGTATTACATGACCAAGCTGGAAAGCTTAGACGATCTGCGGGATATGGAAAGCGATTTTGCGGTGTTGCCTTACCCCAAGTATGATGCCGATCAAGACAAGTATCTGACGCTGATCGCTACAGCTACGCAAATGACCTACATCCCGACCACCACCAACGATATGGCACTGGCAGGCAAGGTTTGTGAGGCACTGAGCTATTACAGCTATAAGGATGTTGTACCGGCGTATTATGATGTGGCACTGAAGAACAAGT
Organism: uncultured Ruminococcus sp.; assembly: GCA_964623635.1. GTDB lineage: Bacteria > Bacillota > Clostridia > Oscillospirales > CAG-272 > UMGS1696. The sequence goes on along the minus strand of CAZUUA010000003.1, from coordinate 7,362 downwards.
ACAGCCGGGATGAAAACACCCAGAAGATGTTGGACATCATTCGTTCCGGTGCCGTGATGCCCTTTGAGTATGCATACTCCACAGTGGTCGGTGGCAAAGTATGGCCGAATATGCTGCTGTGCAACGCATCTCTCAATGAGGATGGAAACGTCGCTTCTCTGCTGGCTTCCATGGAATCGGTTTGGGAAAGCTCTATTGAAAAAATAATGGAAACATACATTGATTGAGTCAGCACCTATGCATACATCATTTTGAATGGATGCATTTGCGGTAACCGAATTGTATGTAAAAACAAACGATCGTCTTGTCTCGCCAAAAGCGGAGACACAAGACGGTCGTTTTGCTTATGCAATGCGACAAATTACAGCTTCAACAGATAGTGATACAGCATGGTCGCCATTTTTTCGTGACCGGCATCGTTGGGGTGCAGGCCGTCTGGACAATAGGTCTGCTGGATCACGGGCACTCTGGGTTGGATACCGCTTTCGGCAAACAGATCCAGCACCGGCAGCGAATACCATTCGGCTACGGTGCGCAGAATGTCCACGTACTCCTTCAGCGTTGCCACCGGTTCCGGCTTGTTGTCGCCACATGGATTGTCCTCGGTGAGACGATGGAGAGGGGTCATGATGACGATGGTCTTGTCATAGAAACGTTCTACCAATCGATTCATCAGGTAGTGGCAGGCACCCCAATAGGTAGCCGGTGTCCGGTCGGCAGGCGTACCCAGCGGTGCATCGCCGTGGCCAAAGTCATTGGTGCCGCCAAACACCACCACGATATCTGCGTCACCGTCCAGCTCTTCCACACGAGCACAGTAGTCCAAATCAAAGGTAGCGTTGGCAGAAACGGCGCTCTGTCTGGCGATACGGGTGCCGCTGATGCCGTAGTTTTTGACTTCTCGCAGACCGGCCATTTGCGCCAGACGGTTCAGATAGATGTTCTTTTCTTCGCTGACACCTACGCCTTGGGTAATGCTGTCACCCAGGAACACAGCTTTCTTTCCGGTAAGTTCCATAAGTATATCCTCTTTTTCAAATTTTTCCACATGGGATTGCCACCATTGTAGCACAGTAGGCAGCAATTGTCAATCCTCTTTTTTCGATATAGGCAAAGATTCTTCTTTCTCTGCCGTGGCTGTGCGTACCGTAGCAGCTGCCTTGGCCGGGTCGTCTTGTTCTGGTACAAACGGGATACCCACCATATACTGCTTCTGATCCAGCTTGTCCTTTTTGAAGTGCATGGGACTGAGCCCGGTGATCTTTTTGCATTCTCGGCTGAAATAGTATTCGCTGGTATATCCCACCATATGGGCCACGGTATGTACCGGGTACATATCGGATTTCAGCAGCTCGATGGCACGGTTCAGCCGCAGCTGCTTGATATATTGCAGTGGTGCCATGCCGTACAAGCGATGGAACTGCCGGCGAAAATATACCTCGCTCATGCCGGCCTTTTCGGATAGCTCTTTGACGGAGATTGCTGGATCGGTATAATGCTCGCCGATGTACTCCATAGCGATATTGAGCTTGAAGGCAAGACCGCTTGGGACATAGTCCGGGTGATAGTTTTTCTGCATCAGGTACAGCACCTGGTATAAGAGCGATTTGATCTTGGCGTGGTATCCGATGGTGCGGCTGTCCCAAAAGCGGCTGGCGGTCTGGAAAAGTTCGGAATAGGCAGAAAACTGATTGCCTACGGGAAAGCGGAGCGGTGGAAAATGGGTCTCCTCTAAGATCTGGAAATTGATCGCCACGCAGTCGCAGGATTTTATATCGCTGACCCGGTACGAGGAATGCTTGGGCAGATACAGGATATATCCGGCTTCGGCTTCCAGCACGGTCCCGTCGTCGAACAGGTACGCATGGGGATCTTTGCGGATCAGCACCAGTCCATGGTAGGCACGGTCGACCATGTGGTTGGAGCGTGGCATATAGATCCCATTCCACACATATTCGATCTGGGTCACAGTCAGTTCCGTTGTAAACAGATTTCCGTTTGGCATGGGTCTCTCCTTTTTTGATGCAAAGTATCTGGTATTCACTATAGCATACTTTTCTCCGTTTGTCAACCGGATGGAATTATTTTGTTTCGTTTTGGGCAATTTTATCAGAATATGCATTGCAATACCGGACGGCAGACTATATAATCAAGGCATATCTTTTATATATCGTTTTTACAGGGAGATGCACTTATGAGAAGAATTTCTGTACTGATGCTGGTGGCCGTTATGCTGGTCTCCATGGCAGCCTGCCAGAAGGACACGACAACGGAGAACACGGCGGTTCCAGATCCGGCCAATACGACAGCAGCGGAGACCGAAACGGAGACCTCCAAATTTGTGGCGGACGAGCTGCCGGAACTGGATTATGGTGGACGCACAGCTACCTTTTACATTGGGGACTACAAAAACGCCTTCTGGAACGATTTTTATGCCGAAGCTTCTACTGGCGAACGACTGAACGATGCCATTTACGATAGCATCCAAGCCATCAACGAACGGCTGAACGTTTCGCTTGCCCATACCCAGGACACCTTCGATTATCCTGGTACGGATCACGTGAATCGGATCACCAATGGGATCATCGCCGGAGATAACAGCTACGATGTACTATTCAGTAGCCACAATTTTGTAGGTGAACAGCTCACCTCTGCCTATTTCACCAACCTTGCCGAAGTCCCCCATGTGGATCTGTCCAAGCCATGGTACAACCAGTCCATTCCCGAAGCACTGCCGGGGGACAACGTGTGGTTCATTATCGGCGATGCAGAGCTGGGGAACATCAAACATACCTTCTGTGTCTATTTCAACAGTGACCTGCTTGCCGCCAATGGGATCGACAACAATCTCTACAGCATGGTGGATGACGGCACATGGACACTGGATGCCTTCACGACCATTGCCACACAGGGCTACGTGGATGCCAATGGAGACGAAGAACAAGATGAGAATGACTCGTATGGGCTGACCATGGGGGACATGAACAAGATACTTGGCTTCATCTCGTCTCTGGATGTCAAGATCGTCAGCAAATCGGACGATGGCTATACCGTGGAATTTGGCAATGAACGTGCCATCGGTGCGATCGAAGCCCTCACCAGCCTCATCCACCTGAACGACAGCGTAGCCCCGATCTATGGCAACACGGCAGACCATCCCGAATGGCAGGTGGCAACAGGTGGCGGAAACTTTGCCAGCACCAATTTTATCGCCGGACGTGCGCTCCTGTCCTGTTCCCTCATCTGTGATGCTGTGACCATCATGCCGGAGATCGACTTCACCTGCGGTATCCTGCCGTATCCGAAATACGATGAAGCACAAAGGGATTACCAGTCCTTCCTACAAAGAAGCTGCTACAGCCTGATCCCCACCACCGCCGACCTCGATTTCTCCGGCGCACTGCTCGAAGCATGGTCGTCCCAGGCATATCGCAAGCTGACCCCCGAATATTTTGAGACAGCGCTGAAGACCCGGTACTCACAGGACAGCGATTCCAGTCGTATGTTCGACGTGATCCGTGGTAGCATCACCTACGATCCGGGCGAAATTTTCAACACCTTTTTAGGCGCACCGTCTGGCGGCTTCCGCTCTACGATCCTCGACAACAAGAGCGATTGGGCATCCCAGATCAAATCGAACGAAAAAAAGTGGCAGACCTCGCTGGACGAACTGTGGGATACCCTAACAAATCCGGTGGAGTGATCTTTCCGAAAGGAGTACGGATATATGGAATATATTTCCGATGAAAGCTATGCCTATATCAAGGCAAAGAACAAGGAGCGGTTCCATCGCAACGACGAGCTGTTTGCAGACTGCCACGACGACGAGACCCTTTCTCCGGATGCCATCTATGCCGGGATCCGGGCGCAGGATGCAGCACACCAACGTGAGCCACACCCGGTGCGTAAGGCGCTGGCGTTTCGATATGTGCTCACCCACACCGGCATAAACTGCGACGCACGGGATCCGTTTCCGGCTTTTCAGATGATCGACCGACCGCTGAACGCCACGGTCATTTCTACCTGGAACAAGGAGATCTTTTCCACGCAGATCCCAGAGGTCAATCCTGTGCGGGCAGAGCTGGAAGAAAATGCGGTGGCGACCATGTGGCCGGACTATGACCACAGCGTGCCCTATTGGGACAGGATTCTGTCGCTGGGCTTTGTGGGACTGTTGCAGGAAAGCGAAAAAGCACGAGCGGCACAAAAGGAACTGACCCCTACAATGGATGCGTTCTACACGGGTATCCGGATCACCTATGAGGCGGTACTGCACTTCCTTGGTAGGCTGCAGTATATGGCAGAACGACAGGGCAACGACAAAATGGCTGTGGCACTGCAGCATTTGCAGATCGGTGCGCCTACGACCTTTTATGAGGCACTGCTGACGGACTACATTTATTTTATCCTCAGTGAGCATATCGAAGGCTTGCAGGCTCGTTCACTTGCCAACTTTGACCGGACCTTCTACCCTTTTTACCGGCATGACTTAGACCATGGCGTGGACGAACAGACACTGCGGCAGGAGCTGGCGGCGTTCTTTCTGCAGTTCATGTCCATCGGCAACTATTGGGGACAGCCAGTGTATTTGGGTGGCTGCAACGCCAATGAGGGCACGGTCATCAATGGGCTTTCCTATATGTTCCTCGATGTGTACGACAAAATGGGGATCTACAATCCCAAGATCCAGATCAAGGTGGCAGACAGTACACCACAGGCCTTTTTGGAGAAGGCACTGGACATGATCCGGCGTGGGAACAATTCCATTGTGTTTGTATCCGATGCCACCGTTCGTGCCTCTCTCATGCGAGCCGGTGCTACGGCAGAGGAAGCCCGGACGTGCGACATCAGCGGCTGCTACGAATACTGTATCCCCGGTGGGATCGCTGTTGGGATGCAGTACGTGAATCTTTTGAAGCCGTTGGAGTTTGCGCTGCATGGGGGCTGTGATGGGATCAGCGGCAAACCGGTGGGTCTTCCCTGTCCGGATGCGGCGGCCTATACGGATTTTGACAGCTTCTTTGCGGAATACAAACGGCAGCTTATGGGGATCATCGACAAGGTGATCGGTACGGTGAATATTTTTGAGGACTATCTGCACGAGGTCAATCCGCAGTCGCTGTTGTCTGCCACGTATCCCACCTGTGTGGCACGGGGAAAGGATGCGTTGGGTGGTGGTGCGGCTATCAGCTTCTCCAGTATGCAGTTTGGATTCATGGCCAATGCGGCAGATTCCCTTGCCAACATCCGCAAGTATGTCTTTGAGAAAAAGCTTCTGACACTGCCGGCGCTGCGAGACATATTGGATCGTGATTTTGCGGATGCGGAAAAGCTGCAGCGCACATTGGAAATGGATCCAGACAAGTACGGCAACAACCGGGAGATGCCCGACAAGATCGCTATGGAGATCGCAAGCTGTGCCGCCGGTCACGTGGAAGGACGACCCAATGCGGCTTGTCGCAACGGAAAGTGGATTTGTGGGTTCCATGTGGCGAGAATGTCCTACACCTGGGCAGGGGCTGCAGCTTCTTCTCCGGACGGCAGACGGCGTGGTGAGGAGCTATCCAAGAATCTCTCGGCCGCCATGGGACGCAACAAGGAAGGAGCTACCGCTGCCATTCTGACCACCACCAAGATCGATGCCACACAGTTCGCCTCGGACGGCTGTCTGGATCTGGGACTGCTGCCCTCTGCGGTACAGGGAGACGATGGGCTGGCGGCAATGCTGGGGCTGCTTCGGACGTTTGTGAAGCGGCACGGACACGCCATGCACATCAATGTGTTCAGCGCCGATACGCTGCGGCAGGCCCAGAAGGAACCGGAGAAATACAAGGATCTGCAGATACGGGTGTGTGGCTGGAACGTGCTGTTCAACAATATCAACAAGGTGGAGCAGGATGGATTCATCCGGCAAGCGGAAAGTCTTGTTTGAGCTGCATATGCTTACCGGATGTATAAACCAAATCAATCCCCATGTAAAATATACATCCACATACAAAGGTATCATTGGCACAGGCAGATTTCAGCACAGGCAGATCGTTTTGCAGGCCATGATGGCGTATTGTCTTCGTCTGTCTCAAGTGGAAGGGATCTCGGCGGAAAATCAAACGGCGCTGGCTCATCTGGCGAACCAGGCACCGGCAAACCTATATGAGGCCATGCAGCTTTTGGTGGTGTATTTCTATCTGCATGAGTTTATCTTTGGTACACGTGTGCGGACACTGGGGCGGCTGGATGTGTTGTTTTTCCCGCTTTATCAAAAGGATCTGGCCGATGGAACGTTGACAACGGAAAGTGCCATGGAACTATGCAAAACCTTTTTGTTCAAATTGTGGACCATGCAGGTGCCCTATGACTTTCCTTGTTGCATCGGTGGACTGGGTACGGATGGTGAAGAGGTGACAAACGAGCTTTCCTACCTACTGGTGGAAGCTTATGATACACTGCACATCTACAGTCCCAAGATCCATGTACGGGTATCCCCAAAAACACCGGCTTCTTTCGTACAGCGGGTCCTGCGGTGTATCCGGGACGGCAACAGCAGCTTTGTGTTTGTGAACGACACGGTGGCAGTACGTGCTATGGAAAAATGCGGTGTGCCGGAAGCGGAAGCGTGGAATTATGTACCGGTAGGCTGCTATGAGCCGGGGATCTGGGGAACTGAGCTGCCTTGTACCGGAAACGGATGGATCTCTCTGCCAAAAGCCTTGGAATATGTATTCACACGTGGGAAGGACTTTTTTGCCGGCGAACAGATCGGTCTGGACACAGGTACGATCCACAGCTATGACAGGCTTGTGGAAGCGGTGAAGGAACAGATCACCCATATGGTAAACGCAGCGCTGGCGCATATCGCACACGTGGAAACCTACTATATGGACGTGGGACCGGATCCGCTACTTTCGGCTGTCATGGCTCCCTGTGTGGAAAATGGGATCGATGCATATGCCGGCGGTGCCCGGTACAACAACAGCTCCTTTTATATGCATTCCATCGCCACATTGGCAGACAGTTTAGCAGCTGTACGGCGGCACAGATCAATGGCAGACCCAACGGCCGTGGTGGGATCTTCAAGGCTGCCAATTTTACCATCGATGTTTGTTTTCCCAACGGAAAGAAAACCATAGCAATGCCGGACGGCAGACGTACCGGAAACCCCATTCCCAAAAATCTATGCGCTGTAACAGCTATGGATCGCGGTGGTATCACGGCCCTGATCCACTCTGTGACCAAATGGATCACAGCGACTTTCCCAATGGTTCGGTACTAGGGCACCACCGCACAATTCACGGCTAACGCCTTGATGACACATCTGCTTGCATCTTTCCCGTCATACTTCACAAATCCACCTTGCCTTACGAG
>CAZUUA010000002.1:0-178722 GCA_964623635.1 uncultured Ruminococcus sp. | reverse complement strand
CGCAAGGGTTTCCGAGGACGAGAGTTCTGTGGGACACACGATCAAGAAGATGATCGAATCCTACGAAAACACCCTGAGCGCTAAGTAATTTCTCCTTTGGTTGCTGCTGAAAGTTTGGCAGCGTACGCAGAAAAAGCAGACCATTCTTCCCTATTTTGAGAAGAACGATCTGCTTTTTCTCTGGTTATCTCTTGGGGATCACGTTTTTCGGCATTTGCCTACTGTCTTTTTTACAGAGCATCGGCCGGGGCATCCTCCGGATAGAAGCCGCTGAAGCCGGTCTCTTCCATGGCATCAATGGTCTTGATATCTTCCGGACGCAGGTTGAAACCGAACACGTGCATATTTTCCACGATCCGGGTCTGCGTTACAGATTTTGGCAGCGGCAGCAGTCCCTTTTCCAGTGCGTACCGGATGCAGAGCTGGGCAGGCGAACAATCCTGCCATCTGGCGATCTCGTCGATCTGGGGATTGGCCAAAAGCTTACCACAGCCCAGTGGGCTCCATGCTTCCACCAAAATATCATTTGCCTTGCAATATTCTACCACTTCATTCTGGGTATATCCCGGATGGAATTCGATCTGATTCACCATGGGCAGGATCTCTGCGGTCTTCTTCAGTGCTTCCAGGTGAGAAGGCAGGAAGTTGGACACGCCAATGGCACGGATCTTGCCGTCCTTGTACAGCTTTTCAAAGCCACGCCATGTGTCTGCGTTGATCTCTTCCCAGTTTTCGGCGATCTTGGCAACGGCCGGCCAGTGGATCAGATACAGGTCGATATAATCCACGCCCAGCGCACGGAGAGAATCATCGCAGGCTTCGATGGTCTTTTGGTATCCTCTGTGGGTGATCCAATGCTTGGTGGTCAAAAAGATCTGCTCTCTTTGCACACCGGATGCACGGATGCCTTCGCCTACGCTGAATTCATTGCCATAGGCTGCGGCGGTATCGATGTGACGGTATCCCTGCTGTAATGCGTAGCTTACACAGTTTGTTGCCACGTCAGCAGGTGTCTGCCAAGTGCCGTAGCCAAGGCAGGGGATGTGTACGCCGTTGGACAGCGTATATGTATCTGTTGCGGATTTCATCATCATTTTGGGTTCTTTGCTCCTTTTGTACATGAAATAGGCATTTGTCTTTTTGGATAGGCAGTTGTCTTTCTTCAGACAGGCAACTGCCTATTTGCGGTTTGCGAGCACGTCTGTGTCGCCGGTGACCCTACGCTTAGTCCAAACCGATGGAACGGAGATAATCGTAGCTCTTCTTCAGGCAATCGAAGGGATCTTCACCGTTGCAGTTGTCCTGCTCTACATAGGCATATTGGGAACCGGCATCGATGAAGGCTGCTGCGATCTTTTCAAAGTTCAGGGCATTGCCGCCGCCGACCCAGGACATCTTCCGTTCGCTTCCGTCTACGAACATATCCTTGAAGTGTACGCAAGGCAGTCTTCCCTTCAGGCGTTTGATCTCTTCCAGGGGTTCGTAGCCACCGTACTTGACCCAGTACGTATCCAGCGTGAAGCCCATGATATCGGCCGGGAATGCATCTGCCAGGTTTTCCATCACGGTACGACCGTCGGCACATTTGCTTTCATATTCCCAGTTGTGGTTGTGATACATGAACAGCTTGCCGGCTTCCCGGATCTTTTTGGCAGCCGGTGTGGCTTCTTCCACGAACTTCGGCAGACCATCTACGCCGCCGAAAAAGCCGCCGATCCCGATATAGTTGCAGCCGAAAGCAGAATGCTCTGCAATGACAGCCTCGGTCTCGTTCACGATGCGGTTGTAGTTGTAGTGGGTGATCCCACAGGTCAGGCCGTTCTTTTTCAGCTGTTCACCCAGCCAAGCCGGATCGTAAGCGCAGGTACCGGAGATCTGCACTGTTGTGTAGCCGATATCTGCCACTCTCTTCAGGCTCTCTGCAAAGTCGTCCAGGTTCGTGCAAAAATCCCGGATCGTATAAAATTGTGCACCGATTTTCATATTCATATATCCTTTCTGATTGAGTACATATTACATACAGCGGTAGATGGCCAATGTCGCCATACATCAAACGATCGGCACATTTTCCCTGTTTATATTTCGTCTGTGTTCACGCAAACACATTTTCTTAGAAAATGTCGCTTTCTTCCTGCCACTCCATATAAGGCTTTCCGTCGGAGTCAAAACGGACCTCCAGCACGATATACGTGGAGGTAAAATATTTTTCTCCGTTGCCACCCCAGCGGTCGCCCACGTAGTAGATCCTGCCGTCCACTTCCAGCATAAAGGCACTTTGGGAACGATAAGTAGTCTCATCGCCAATATCCTGCAGCAGCGTCCATCGACCGTCCATCCGTGTGGCTTTCGACCATTTGGCCTGATTGGGTGCCCAGCCGGTGCAGTAGGAGGAGATCATGTAGTATTCGCCGTTATGGGTGAACAGCGCCGGTGCTTCCCGGAATTCATGCTGGAACAGGGTGCGCACTTGCTCGTCTACGTTGAGGCAGTCCTCGGTCAGACGATAGATGTGCAGATCGGCATTGTCCCTAGCCGCAGAGATGAAATAGGTGTCGCCTTCCAAATCTGTGAACAGTGTGCAGTCACGGGACATATGGCCATAGGGATTGAAGCTGCCGTGATAGGTGAAGCCGCCATCCGGTCTGTCGGAGGAGGCAATGCAGCACCGGGCATCCAGATAGTTCACACCGTTTTCGTAATGGGCCCACAGCACGAATTTGCCGGTCTTGGCACAGTACACCACCTTGGGCCGCTCGATGTTTACTTTGCCGTTTGCTGCATCCGGGTTTGCCAGACGCAGGTCGAACTTGCCGTCGGTGTGGGCCGTTGGCGTCTCGGTGGTCAGGATATGGGAGCAGAACTGCCAGCTTTTCAGATCCGTACTTTTGTAGCAGGAAACGTAAATATTGTCTCTGCGGTCTTCGCCGTACCAATAGTACCAGCCGTCGTGACGCAGCATATGACCGCCGTGGGCATGGATCACGTTTCCGTCTATATCGTAATAGGGTGTACCGTTGCGCATTTTCTTACCTCTTTGTTGTTTTTAGACAGGTGTCTTTTTGGAGAATCTCTGTTTAGACAATCGCCTTATCTTGTTATGCATCTGTCTTATCTGTATCTGCGGAATTGGCAGCCGGGTCAGGATACACAGCGTTTTGCACGTCTTCCTTGGTGATCTGCATCAGATCTTCTTTGGTGACCTTTTCCAGGACCGCTACCCGGTTGGCCTGGGTCGTGAGGATCTTTTCAAAGGTATTGCGTACACCACGGGCATTGCCGAATTCGCCGGCTTCCTCGGACACGGCAGCGAAATACGACTGCAGCTCTGCCTTGGCGTCTTCATCCAAGGTATAGCAGCTCTTTTGGCACTGTAAGGCAAAGATCCCGGTCATCTCTTCGGCGGTATAATCGTCAAAATGGATGTACTTATTGAACCGGGAACGAAGGCCGGGATTGGAATCCACGAAGTCCTCCATGAGATCCGTGTACCCTGCCACAATGACCACCAGGTCGTCCCGGTTGTCTTCCATGGCTTTCAGGATGGTATCCACCGCTTCGTAGCCGAAATCGTTTTCAGATTTGGATGTCAGGGTGTAGGCCTCATCGATGAACAGCACACCACCCATGGCTTCTTCGGTGACCTTGGCGGTTTTGATGGCTGTTTGTCCGATGTACCCTGCCACCAGACCGCTGCGGTCCACTTCCACCAAATGACCTTTTGACAGCAGATCCAGCGAATGGTAGACCCTTGCCATCAGTCGGGCGATCATGGTCTTGCCGGTGCCGGGGTTGCCGGAAAACACCATATGCAGAGACATATCGGCCGTAGGCAGCTCGTGGTCCCGGCGCATTTTGTACACCGTTGCCATATTGATCAGATCCCGCACCTCACGCTTGACGCTTTCCAGACCGATGTAGCTATCCAGCTCTTTTTTCAGATCCTCGATATTTTCCTTCGGCGGCAGTTCCTCTTCCACTTGATTCACTTCGCCGTCCCCTGCATCGGCTGCTTTGGTCTTTGGCGACTCCTTGGTCTGGGTCGGCTGGACGGGCGGCTTGGCTGTCGATCCGGCTGACGGTGCGGCCGGTCTATCAGGCTGCCGATCCGGCTTTTGTGCTTGGGTGGTCGTGGGTCTTGCCGCTGCAGTTTTCGATGTGCCCCAGATGTCATCGCTCAGGCGCTTGATGTTGTTCTGGGTCATTTGCTTGATCAGATCCAACTGCATGGCGATGATCTCGTCTCGTTTGTCTTCAGGCACCATTACTGCACAACACCCTTCTTCAAGAGGATATTGGCATAGATCGCGCTTTCACCGGTAACGACCACAGCGTAGGCCTTCTTGGCACGATCGTAAAACGCCTGTCTTTCCAAGAACTGTGGTTCCTGGCTGGTGTGGTTTGCTAAGATCTTTTTGTATTCGTCCCAAATCGGGATCTCTAGGTCCCGGTCGGATTCGGTCTTGTCCATCAGGTATACACAGTCGGCGTAGGTATCCAGTGGGATCAGCTGTAGAATGGCTTCCAGCAGCTCCGGGACGCCGGTACCATCAGAACGCAGTACGATGTTGTCTTCTGCGTGACCGACGCTGTGTCCGGGAAAGTTGCCGTCGGAAATGACGATCTCATCGCCATGCCCCATTTTGGCAAGGGTATAGATCAGTTCAGGGGATAGAATTTTTGGAATGCCTTTTAACATGGTGGGATCTCCTTTATGTACATAAAATCATTTCGGTTCGTGGATCCCGGCACACCACGCTGCGCTTTGTGTTTGTATTGCCGGAATGCCTACCAAAAGTATACCACAAATTTCCGCCATTGTGAAGGGGATTTTGTGAAATTTCCAATATTTTTTCGTCTTTTCTGGTGCGTCACAAAGAAATGGGTGCTTGACTGCGTGAAGCAATCTTGCACCCAAGCATTTGTTTGACCTTATGTATGGTTATTTTTGAAGATTCTGCACCGTCAGAAGATACTTTGTGAAGATGCGTTCGCTGATCCAGTCCGGGTCAATCTCCGGATGCCACTGGAAACCCACGTAAAACGGGTGATCCCGCAGTCCGAAGGCCTCTGCCAGACCGTCTTCGCTATGCGCCAATATCTCTGCACCGCTGGGAACGCACTTGATGGACTGGTGGTGATAGCTGTTGGTCTCGATCACCGTCTTACCCAGCAGCTCTGCCAGCCAGCCGTTCACGGTCACAGTATGATGGGGCTTGCCGTTTTCGTCCTTGGTCATATGCGCCGTCTGGCATTGGCTGTAGATATCCTGCCAGAGGGAGCCGCCAATGGCCACGTTCATGGACTGGATCCCACGACAGATGCCCAGCGCCGGTTTGCCATTTTCTGCCACCAGCTTACCTAAGATACATTCCAGCTTGTCCCGGACGGGTGTGATACCGTTGGACAGGCCATATTCGTTGGTCTCTCCAAAGAGGACGGGATCCAGGTCAGCGCCGCCGGTGAAGAGGAAACCGTCAAAATGTTCGGCCGCCCAGCGAAGGTAGTCTTCCTCTGTATCCATGGGCAGGATCACCGGTGCCACATCGACACCGCAGGCCTTGCCAAATCGCAGCAATACCTCCCAATATCGTTTTTCCAGGATATCTGCCGAGCCGCTGCGCATACTGGTCATTGCTATGGAAACCATATTTCCTCCTTTGGATCCTTTTAACTGTGTCTTTTTGATCGACTTAGTCTAACCAGATGGGGTTTGTCCAGGCGTGCTTGCCATCCTTATCGATGATGGTCATACGCACGTACTTGTAGGGACCTGCCCAGTTTGCCAGATCGATCTCTGCGTGGGTCAGCTTACCATCGGCAGCGGTGATCTTTCTGGTGGGGTGCATATCGCTGTGCAGACGGATGGCAGCAACCTCCGAGCAGTCGATCACAGCCTTGTTATTTTCTACATAGAAATCATAAATTTCCGGGCCGCAGGAGGAATAGAACTTCCCTTCTTCCAGCGCCTTCAGGATGGAATTGATGTTGTTTTCGGCATTGACCATGACCCAACCCTTGCAGTGGTGGTGCATACCGTGGCCGTCGTCGGTGGCTACGCCATAGATGTGGATGTCCTGACCCAGCAGCTCGTCCCAGTAGGCGGCGTCGGTGTCCATATCGTCCTCGATTGCGCAGCCGCTGTTCCAGATCTCCATAGCGAAGTTGCCCTGCAGCTTTTCGAAATAACGAGCGGGAGTGCTGCTCCATTCCGGGTGGCAGTAGATGGTCATGTTCTTCTTGGCGTGGATCTCGTCCAGGTAAGGCTGGTAGTCTTCCTGACCGGTGGTCTTGGCGGAATCCATGCGTTCGTCCTGGTCGTAGCCGTTGCCGTCTTCCTTAGCGGGACCGATGCAAACGGTGTGGAAGCAACGGAAGCCGTGGTCACGGGTAAAGGTGCCGTCGAATTCCATGCCGGGGATGATGGTCATGGGCACTTCCGGTGCGAAGTTGGTATAGTTGTAGTTGCGGTGGTCGGTCAGTGCCAGAAAGTCGTAGCCGTGGTCGTAGTGGTAACGGATCACTTCATCGGGTGCGCCGGCACCATCGGAACGCTTGGTATGGCAGTGCAAACCGCCCTTGAGCATTTTTACGTTACCGCCGAAAGCCTGTTGTCTGATCATATGATAAATACCTCGTTTCTGTGTACATAGGGTGTGCTACCCTGCTTATGGGTATTATACAACCTTTTTGGCAAAATTGCAATAGCTTTTTGGGAAATTGTGGGGTGAAAAAACGCAGGAATACCGATGCAGTGGGATTTGGGCTGGGTGAGGTATTTCAAAAGCTTGACAAAATGCCTCTCCTATGGTAGAATAATGGTATGGGAACATTCATGTCCAAAACTGAATAACGAAACCCATACAAAAATACCGCCAGCGGATCATGGTCTGACCAGCGGACGGTATTTCCCATTTCAATTATTTTTCGTAGATCACTTCTACATTTGCCAGGGCTTCATTCTCTTCCCCAACGGTGACGGCCTGCCAGTCGGCTTCTGTGCCGGGGTAGTAGATCTTGGCAAGGCGGGGGCATTCGGAAAAGGCAAATTCATCGATGTCAGTGATGGCGGCTCCAAAAGATACACGTTCCAAACTATAGCAGCAACTGAACAGATAGCTGGGCACCTTGGCAATGCCGCTGCCCAAATGGACGGAACGCAGGGATGTGCAGCTGTTGAAGGCACGCAAACCGATCTTGGTCACGGTATCGGGAATGGTGATCTCGGTGAGGGCATAGCAGTTGATGAAGGTACGGGGGCCAAGCGTGTGGATATTTTTGCCGAAGTACACGGTGGTCAGGGCTTCACAGTTGTAGAAGGTCTGTTCACCCAGCACTTCCAAGCAGTCGGACAGCGTGACGGTCACCAGATCCTTGCAATTTAAGAAGAAGTTTTTGTCCAGCTCCCGGACGATGATCCCATCCACCATATCCGGTACCACGAATACCTCCCAGGAGCCGGTGTAGTCGTCCTTGCGCATGGAGAGGACGCCATCTTCGGTGATGGAGTACCAGGGCTCTTCGGCGGTCGTGGTCAGGTACACTTCTTCCAAACCGGTGAGCATTTGCGCCTTTTGGTAGGTGGCATCGGCAGCTTTGGCTTCGGCATCCCGGAAGGAACCTAAATCGTTGAAGATGGCGATGGCTTCGTCATAGGCGGCTTTTTCCACCAAGGATGCGGCTTTGCCATACCGGATCGACGGAATGATCAGGGTGACGGTCAGGATCGTCAGCAGCAGTGCGCCGCCGATGGCTGCGAAGATGGCGATCATTTTCAGTCGGTCGCTCTCCACTTTGGAACGAGCCACATTGGCTTTTTTGCTATGGGGATTCTTGGCCGCTTCTACGTCGTGGAGCCGTTTTTCCTCGGTAAGGTACGCTTCGTCAAAGTGCTTTTCCAGCCAGGCGTGTTCGGTGTGGCAGTGTCCGCAGTGGGTGGCCTCCTGCAAATTGATCTGCCCGCAGGTGCAGCGCCACAGCTTGCCATCCTCAATGGTATCGGGACGGAATACCGGCTGTACCACACCGTCGCATTCCCGACAGATCTGCTCGTACAAGGGATCGGTCTGCCACAATATCGGCTGCTCCGGCAAGGACATGGCGACACGGTCTTCCCTCTCCCAAATGCAGTCTTCCCCTTGCCACACTTTTTCGATCCGGCTTTGCACGTACACAGCCTCTGCCGGTGCAGGCATAGTCATATTCTCCGACAGCGGCAAGGTGATCTCTTCGGTTCCCACATCGGCACGGCGGGCATCGGTGAAGAAGACCGTCAAGTGGCAGTGCAGCGGCGTTTTGTCGGTACAGGCTGTGACCTGCAGATGCAGTATACGCTTTCCGTCTTCTTCGGTGATGGTATTTCTCTTGACTTGCACCGGGCACATGGGAAGGTATTCCTTTTGTTCTCGGTCGCTGATGATCTTTTTTTCCTCTTGCTTTTCCATTTCTATATCCTCATGCTACAGCAGCGCTTTTTGGTTTTTCTTCATTGTAGCACACTCTGTGCCAGGATTCAACAGAAATTTGTAAATAGTCGGTATTTCTATAAAATATGGTCTGATGTGTCAACATTGTTTTTGTCAAAAATCCATCTGTAAAACGTACCTACGCCAGCGTACCCAGGATCGGGACAGCGTCTGCGCACAATAGCCGACAATGCTCGTTTATGTAATAATACATCGAGCTGGGACAGAGCTTGCCAAAATGTTCGCCGGCAAAATAGGTCTCGTGATCTAAAGAAAGATAGAAGCCACCGGATGGATCCTGCCAGGCACTGCTGACCCCGGTGTAGCCGCTGGTACGCAAGCAGGCACAGGTGGACAGCAGCTGCCCCAGCTCCCGGAAGCCGTAGATGATATGGCCGCTGTAGTAGCGCTTTTCCGGCTCGTATTTGCGATATTCGGTGATGGTACTGCCGGTACGCATTTTGGGCATCTCCTCTCGCTTTTCCATTTTGGTGACATATAGTTCGCAGCCGCCTTTGCGACCGGGATACATTTGCACATATACCCGGCTGTTGGTCGCATCAAAGCCACACCGTGCCTTGGCTTTTTGCAAAATCGTCCGCAGCGCCTGTCTGGTTTCTTTACTATCCTGGATCGAAAGATCTTCCATTTCTCCCGGTGCCAGCATGACCTTCAGCTGGGTCTCATTGATCATGATCAGTTCCATCGCTATTTCCTCCTGATGGCTATCCGGCATTCCACCGCAGACGGGGACACCGTTTCTCTGGATCGTATACCGTATACCGTATACTATACATTATAATCCATACACCGGGAAAATGGTACCCCTAAATTTTTGGTAATTCTTCTGACACAAATTGTCAATAGAAAAAAGCCACCACATGGGCAGCTTTTTCGTACTCCGTTTTCCGTTATCCGTTTTGGGGCAGAGCGGTCACTGTGTATCGTTCTCTTCCCGTCGTTTCGTATCCTGTGCCTGGTTCCTGTTCGTTTTGTTTTCGTTTCTGTTTTCGTTTGTTTTGTTCTGATACTGATTTTTCTCGGTCTGATTCTTGTTTGGATTCTGCTTCCGGTTCTCCATTTGGTTTTCCTTTCCCGTGCGCATATTCTTGGAGTACAGAGATAGTATGGCACCCATCCGGGCTTCTTATTCATGTTGCAGCAGGTTTTTGACGCTGAGCAGCATCTGCGCCGTCTGTGCACGACTGACAGGGGAGTCCGGTGCCAATACGCCATCGCCGGTGCCACGCAGGATCCCCAGGCTGTTCAGTGCGTACAGCGAGGGACTGGCCCAGGTGGGGATCGCAGAAATATCGGCAAAGGTGGGGAGTACATCCGGCATTTCAGCACCGACGATGGCGTTCAGGATCACCGCCGCCTCTGCCCGAGTGATGATATCCTTAGGTCGAAAATAGAGCGCATTCTCCTGCACACTGCCCTGTATGATACCCAGATTGTAGGCACGCTGCACGTATCCGGTGGCATCCTGTGCGATGCTGGCGTTATCAGCAAACACGGTGGTACACGGTTCCACCTCACCGGCACCCAACGCTTTCATGACTGTGACCAAATAGTCCTCTCTGGTGATGGTCTCGTCCGGATGAAAATACACCTGACCACCTTCGGCATACACATCCATGGCCGTCTCCGCCACCATGACCAGTGCAGCATTCTGTGCCCAATGGTCCTGCATATCGGCAAAGACCACCTGGCAGGCCGGCTCGTCAATGGAAACAGTCATCGTTTGCACCGGAGAATAATTGCCGTAGCTGTCCCGTACCCGATAGGTGAAGCTGTCTGTGCCGGTCACGCCATCGTAGGGCGTATAACGGTAATTGCCGGTCGCTTCGTTGGTGATGCTGACCAGTCCCTTTTGCGGATACGACACGATCTCGTAGGTCAGCGCATCGCCATCCGGGTCCGAACCGGGCAGTGTCCCCCAGGTGCTGATGTCCTGCTGTGTCCAGGCCGATACGGAAACGCCAACGATATCCGCTGTGACCGGTGCTTGGTTGATCGTTGGGGTGAACCGCAGGGTACAGCAGTGGCTATAGGTGTTGTCTCCCCGATAACGGAAGGACGAGGTGGTGCAGTCGCCGGTGGGAACGAATCGCAAAAGGGACACGTTGCGGATCTGAATCTCCTGGTCTACAGCTACAGGCAGCGTACCAAAATACAGGGTACCGTCTTTGGCCGGTGGCAAGGAAGTGATGGTGATGGAGCGTGGTGTGTAGCCTATGGCATCGGCAAAATCCCCGGCTGTAAACAGAAGCTCCGACGAGGTCAGTCCGGTCTGGATCATATCGCAGGCATCGCTGAGACATTCCAGTCCCGGTGTGAGCACCGTATTGCCAAGGGCATAGGCAGGTATAGCCATGGCAGAAAGCAGCAAAGCGGCGGCGGTCCAACAATGAATGGTTTTTCGCATAGGAGATCTCCTTTTCCGAATGGTATATATGCACAGAATTCTGTGTCGTTCTAAGGTGGAATCTATATAAATTTGAGGTCTTGTCAAAAGTGAAAAAAAGGTGTATAATTATACCGGAATCTATCTACATACAAAGAGGTGTAAATATATGCTGCAGATCAGAATCGAAAAAAATCCCGCACCCAAGGCAAAACCCACCGGTAAGCTGGGCTTTGGCAAGGTGTTCACCGACCATATGTTTCTGATGTCCTACTCTGTGGAAGAAGGCTGGCACGATGCACGGATCGTTCCCTACGGTCCTATCTCCCTGGATCCTTCTGCCATGGTGTTCCACTATGCACAGGAGCTGTTCGAAGGTATGAAGGCCTATCGTACCGCTGACAACAAGATCCAGCTGTTCCGGCCTGACAAGAACATCGAAAGAATGAACAACACCTGCGACCGTCTGTGTGTGCCCCAGATCGATCCTGCCGATGCACTTCAGGCCATCAAGGCTCTGGTCGCTGTGGATCAGGATTGGGTTCCCACCGATGACGGTGCTTCCCTGTACATCCGTCCCTTCATCATCGCTACCGATCCCATGCTGGGCGTACATCCGTCCCACACCTACCTGTTCATCATCATCCTGTCTCCCAGCGGATCCTACTACGCTGCCGGTCTAGATCCGGTGAAGATCTATGTGGAACGGGAATATGTGCGCTGCGTCAAGGGTGGTACCGGTATTGCCAAGGCCGGCGGCAACTATGCGGCTTCCCTGAAGGGGCAGGAAAAGGCTGAAAAGATGGGCTACGCACAGGTGCTGTGGCTGGATGGCGTACACAGAAAGTACATCGACGAAGTGGGTGCCATGAACGTATTCTTCGTGATCGATGGTGTGGTGATCACGCCCGACCTGACCGACGGCAACATTCTGCCCGGCGTGACCCGTCGTTCCTGCATCGAGCTGCTCCAGAGCTGGGGCGTGCCGGTGGAAGAACGGAAGCTCTCCATCGACGAAGTGATCGAAGCACACAAGAACGGCAAGCTGAACGAAGTATTCGGCACCGGTACGGCTGCCGTTATCTCTCCGGTTGGCGAACTGTTTGACAACGGTGAGAAGATGGTCATCAACAACAACCAGATCGGTCCCATCTCCCAGAAACTGTACGATGCCATCACCGGTATCCAGTGGGGCAAGCTGCCGGACGACATGGGTTGGACTGTACCTGTAAACGACTAAGGCATAGACGCACTTCCCTTTCTCTGAAAATAAGTACTCAGACCGCTTTGCTTTTTTGTGGGCAGAGCGGTTTTTTCTGTGTCCATTTGGTGCCGCTTGCCATATTCTGAAAGAGAAATCTTCGTTTTGTTTGACCAAAGGAGGCACTATGCGTACGATATTTCAAGGATACACACTGCTACACGCCGATACACCTGTGTTTTTTGCCGGCGCCAATACGGGACGTGGTTTTGTGGGCGCCTACGATACTTTCGCTATGGAGGAAGATATAGAACATATTTGGATCCTCAAAGGTGGAAGCGGTACGGGAAAAAGCACGCTGATGCACAAGGTCGCCGCAGAAGCCGAGGAAGCCGGGCATTCCTGTGTACGCTACCTATGCAGCTCCGATCCGCTGTCCCTGGATGCAGTGGTCATGGACGGACGGTATGTGATCTTAGATGGTACGGCGCCACACGTGTGGGAGATGACCTATCCGGGTGCGGTCTCGGAGATCGTGTATCTTGGCAAATATTGGCACAGTGAAAAGCTGGCGGCGCATCGAGAGGAGATCATCGGTCTGACCAAATCCAAGAAGGAAAGCTATACCAAAGGATACAGTGTACTTGCTGCACTTTCCACCGTAGAAGCGGAGAATTACCAGGCGATGCTTTCCCTGCTCGACATAGAAAAGCTGCGACTATGGGGAGAACGGCTGCTGCGAAAGGTACCCAAGGATGCACGACAAGGCGGCTGCACGGTCGTTCGCACCCGGTCGATCGGTATGCGTGGTCTCTATCGTACAGACGGTCTGGCATATGGATGCACGCAGCATTGGCGCATCGAGGATGCCTATGGCACTGCTCTCTGGCTTTTTGCGGTTCTGGCAGAGCTTTGTCAACAGGCACAGATCCCGGTGGTATTGTCTCTGCATCCCATCAACGATCGGATCGTGGAAATGGCGATCCCTGCGCTATCGCTGCACCTTACGCTGGCAGAAACGGAAACGGATGCCGGCAAGACCATATGTATGCAACGCTTTCTGCGAAAAGAACTGCCGGATGGCGTGAAAGGTTCCCTGCGGCTTACCCATCGGCTGATGACAGAGATGCTTGCCTTAGCGCTGGATCATTTTGTCAAGGCCGGAGACGCACATATGGCGCTGGAGGAGATCTACAAGTCTACTATGGACTTCCCCAAACTGAACCGAGAGATGGCAGCTTTTCGAAAGCAGCTCCTGTCTGTGTACCGCAGGGACGAAGCGTAGCTCTCTGCTTTTGGGGGAAAATGCAGGCCGACGTCACAAAAAGTTTATAGACATGTATCAGTTAACCGTTGATTTCCGGCGGTGCAGGTTGTATAATAGAGCCAAATGAAAAGGAAAGAAGAAGGTCGTATCATGCATTCTTTACGGAATAAACTACAACGCTTTATGATGGGACGGTATGGGATCGATCCACTATACTTTGGACTGCTGGGTCTGTATGTGATCTTGGTGCTCCTACAGACCCTTTTGGGCTGGGACATTTTGGCACCACTGGCCGGGTTCGTGGTGGTCTATGCCTTTTGGCGTACACTGTCCAAAAACCATATGGCAAGACGGCGGGAAAATGCGCTGTTTCTGAAGGTTTGGAATCCCATTAAAAAGGAGCTGATCTTACTGAAGGATCGTTGCCGGGATCGCAAAAGCACCTGCTACCGCCACTGCAAGCACTGCCATGCCATCCTCAAGCTGCCCCACAAACGGGGTAGCCACACGGTGGTTTGTCCCAAGTGCCGGGAACGTTTTTCTGTGCATATTTTTCTGTGATCCGTAAGATCCATTTTTCAAGGAGGTTTCTATGGAATATCGAGACTATATACAAGCGGCAGCACACGTGGTACCCAGCAGGCGGCAGCTACGGTGGTACGACATGGAGTTTTATGCCTTCGTCCATTTTACGGTGAATACATATACCAACCGGGAATGGGGTTTGGGAGATGAGCCGGAATCCATTTTTAACCCGGTTGAGCTGGACTGCGACAGCTGGGTAGAAGCGGTGAAATCGGCCGGTATGAAGGGGATCATCCTGACCGCCAAGCACCACGATGGTTTCTGCCTGTGGCCCACCAAGACCACGGAACACTGTGTACGCAACAGTCCCTGGAAGAACGGACAGGGAGACGTGGTGAAGGAATGTGCCGAAGCCTGCCGCCGTGGTGGGATCAAGTTTGGCGTATATCTGTCGCCCTGGGATCGCAATGCACCCCAGTATGGCACCGATGCGTACAACGATTTTTACTGCGAACAGTTAACAGAGCTGCTGACCGGCTATGGCGAGCTGTTTGAAGTGTGGTTCGACAATGCCTGCGGAGAAGGTCCTTCCGGGAAAAAGCAGGTCTATGATTTTCCTCGGTATGTGGAGCTGATCCGCAAATACCAGCCGAATGCCGTGATCTACAACGACCATGGTCCCGATGTGCGCTGGTGCGGCAACGAAGCTGGATCTGCCCGACGTGCCGAATGGGCTGTGGTGCCCCACGAGCTGTGCTTCCATGCGGACAAGCAGACCGGTGCCGGACCTATGGCCGGGGATCTCTCCTGGATCTTCAACTGGGACGAATGCATTGGGGATCTGCCGGTGATCCAGTATTCCCGTGGACTGGCCTTCTGTGGTGCGGAGATCGATATGTCCATCCGACCCGGTTGGTTCTATCACGAAAACGAAGAACCCCATTCTCTGGAACGGCTGTTCAACACCTATCTCCATGCGTGCGGCGCCAACACCGGATTCAATCTGAACATACCGCCCATGCCCAACGGTCGCTTCCACGACAAGGATGTGGCACGCCTCAAGGAGCTGGGACAGGCCATTCGCAGTGCCTTTGGTGAAGACAAGGTCGTTCCCTGCACTGTGGAAAAGCTTTCTCTGGCCGAGGACAAGCAGCTTCTCTCTCGTCCCATGTATGCAGCCGCTGCCGATGGAACCGCCACAGCACCTGTCAGCGATACCCAGTGCCTGCTACGACTGCATTTGTCGGAAAAGGTCAAGGTGGCCTATGTACGGCTGCGTGAGAATATCGCCGTGGGACAGCGTGTGGAGAGCTTCCGTATCCTGTACAACGGACAGCCGATCCACCGTGGATACACCATTGGCAACAACTGTATCTGCCCGGTCACGGCAGAAACGGATACGCTGGATATCCTCATCACCTCTGCCCGGGATACGGTGGACCTTCGGGAGATCACCGTGTATCGTGTATAATGCACGATATCCGGTATATTATAAAGACTTAACTTTCATTTTGATAAGGAGAACGCACTATGAAGATCGGTAATTCTACAGGCTCCTTCTGGTATGGCGGTGAGCCGGAGGGTATCTTTGCCCGTATGATGGAATTGGGCTACGATGCGGCAGACTGGAACATTGCAGACATCCAGGCAGACTACTACCACGATGACAAGGTCATGGAAGACTATTGTCAAAAGGTGCGTGCCGGTGTGGAAAAAACAGGCATTATCCTGTGGCAGGCCCATGGTCCCTGGCCGACGGACGACACGACCCCGGAGACCCGTGCGGAAGGCTGGCGATGCTTCCATCGTGCGGTGTATATGTGTCACCTGGCTGGTTGTCCCCGACTGGTGATCCATCCGCAGATGCCCTACGGTTGGGGTGCCGAGCAGGACGCCGACCATGCCGAAGCGCTGACGATCGCACTGTTGCAGGACCTGGTACCGGACTGTGAAAAGTATGGCGTGACCATTTGTCTGGAAAATATGCCCATGATGGCGCACCGGATCTCGCCGATCCCCAAGATCGTGGAAGCAGTACAAAAGGTAGGCTCCGAGCACATCGGTATTTGTCTGGACACGGGACACGTGAATGTGTACGGTACGGATCTGGGTGAGATGGTTCGTCTGGCCGCACCCTATCTGCAGTCTCTCCACATCCATGACAACGATGGCAAACGGGATGCCCACCAGCTTCCCTTCTTAGGCTGTGCCAACTGGGAGAGCTTCACCAAGGCACTGGCAGAAATCAACTTCCAGGGACCCATGATCCTGGAGACCTCCGGTATGCTGCCCCAGACCGGTTCGGATGCGGTACGAGATATGTTTGAACGGTTTACGGTATCCGTAGCACGGTATTTGGCGGATCAGGTGGACGCTGCTCGAAACGGTTGATCCGGAAGCACGGAGACGAGCGGGCATGAAAGATGGTGACTCTACCCTGTTTCCATTTCTGCACACAAGAGAAAAAGCGGTGAGGTTATTCCCCTGCCGCTTTTGTTTTGCGCAAATCTTTTATTTTGTATAAAAGTAACGGATGCTGTTGTTTTTCATCATTTGCCTTGCTTGGCCAGCCAGCGGCAGTTCAAGATCTTTTCCCATAAGTTATTTCTGTAGTACACATAGTGGTTGGTGGATTCGTAGCCAATGGTTGGATCGATGGCTTGCACGGCAGCAACACGCCTGCTGATGCGCTCCTCTTCCGCCAGAATGTCTGCGATCGTACAGGGCACCAGTTCCCTCTCCGCACGGTCATCCCGCAGGCACACGAACCAGCACTGCAGCAGCATGGAACGGAAATGGGCGTCGCACACCTCGGCACAGTGCCAAAGGGTCTGCATGGTGGGATCGGTGGAATGCTCTGCCAACGGACGAAGCAGCTCTACGCCTTCATGCCAACCATCGGACAGCTTTTGCAGCTGTCGTATGTAGGTGGACGCCGGGAAAATGGCCTTCCAGCTATCGATATCGTCATAGGGGAAACCGGTCATGGTGGCGACAAAACCGCATTTTTCCGGGAACAGCAAATTGGCCGGTGCATGGAACTGAGGACCGCTATAGGCAGCGGAGATGTGGAACGGATAGGCGTCAAAGGCTTCGCTGCATTTGTGGATGGCTTCGATCAGCGTGGGAATGTCCGCACCGGGAAACATATCGGCATAGATCTCCGGTAGTGTGGGTATGGGTTTGGCGTTGTCGTAGAAATAGGATGCCAGCCGCAATGTAGGCGATGGATAGCCACCCAATGTCCAGGACAGCATCAGGCCATCGGGACGTGCGTCCCCGGCTTCCGCCAAACGACACAGATGCCGATACACCTTTTCCAGCGCCGGGATACAGGGCACGGCAGCGATCTCCCAGGTGTTGTTCAGCTGCAGCTTGGCATAGGCATGGTGACCGCATTGGTGCGCCTTTTGCCACGTGGACAGTGCGTAGGTGCCGGGGCCTTCGATGGACAACGAATAGTCCAAAACGCCGGTAGTGGTGCCGTCGATGTCCTTGGTGACGCCTTGCTCGCTGACGTTCATGATGGCCACTTCTTTTGGCATTTTTTCGATGGCAAGCGGCGTGCTGTGTGGATCCCAGCCCCAGGTCCAGGCGATGACACGGATGCTATCGGACACGCTGGACACGCCTTCCCAGATCAGCCGGTTCACCAGTGCGTAGCTGTCCGTGTGATCCATGGTCTGCCCGCAGCGAGGACAGGTGGACTTTTCCCCGTATGGTGTGTGGCTGTAGCAATTGGTCTGGTTCTCGGAAGCGGTGATGGTGAAGAAGCCACCCAACAGCGGCAGGTTCTTCGCCAGCATAGCAACGCTGTCCCGTAGGTAGGCTTGCACGGCCGGTACGGATATGCACAGGCTGCTGTAAGCACCATCGGCGCTGGTACAACCACGCAGCTCCGGATGGGTCTGGAAGAAGGCTTCCGGCATGGTTCGGGGTTCGTTGAAGTAGAAGAACAGCTTGAGACCGTATTTTGCCAGCTTTTCGGTCAGATAGCGCATACCGGCCTGCCGCTTTTCCCAGCCTTCGGACAAGGTCTCATCAAAGGGATACGGCACCACGGTGTACAGCACGATGTGGGTCCAGATGCCGGTGATGCCGTTTGCCGCATAGGCCGCTAGCAGCGCATCCGGGAAAGACGCATCGATCAATTCCCGGTCGGCAAAGGTATCGCCGTAGAGGGCACAATAGGAATACAGATACCGTTCCTCGTACCGGGGATCCGACACCACCATGGGAGTTGCGCCGTGCTTTGTCAGCTGCGGTGTGAACGCAAAGGGAGCGGCGGTGTATGGCGGCAGCGTATTCCGGCATTCCAGCACCGTCTGACGGATCTCTTCGGTGGCAGCAATCTCCTCTGCGGTCAAAGGACGGTATGTGGGATCTGGCACGGCCGGTTTGAAATGACCCAGCTTGATCTCCAAAAAGTCGTCCTCACGCAGGGTGTATGCTAAGCGTTCTTTGCTCCAGTCCAGCAGCGTGCAAATATCTTCGTAAGACAAAATATGCCAGTTGTAGTGAATGATGGTGATATATCCCTTGGTCATCCAGTCCGGGTGTACCGGTTCCTTGGGATCAAGCCCCATAGCATTGGCAGCCTCTATGACGTGTGCTGTATCGGTACCAATGACCTTGGCAATCCGGTCTACGGGAACCAGTCCCCAGTTGCGAAAGATCACGCATTGGTATGTGGTAGGAAAGTGCGAAAGATGTAGCATTTTTGTGGTATCCAGCTTGGGCAGCGGTGTGTACATGGTAAATACCTCCGGTGATAGGATCATGTTTTGTCTATTATACCATATTGCATGGGACAATTGCAAGACGGTTTTCGTCGATTTTTTTGGCGGCACAAAGTTTTTTCAAAAAAATTTGCAAATCCTCTTGCTTTTTTTCGGAATATCGTATATACTATAGGAAATGAATGCCGACGAGATGTCGTTGGTATTTCTGTCGAATGCTCCTGCGATGCGGAAAGACGTTCGAGCGATACCCGTTCAGAGAGATGCCGGTGGGTGCAAGGCATACGGTGTGCGTTTGGGTCTCCACTTTCCAAGCAGCCTGCGATGAGTGGGGGACTGGTATTCCTTATCGTACCGGAAATGAAGAGGTCGTTTTTCGTGTGACAGCAAAAGACGGCAAAATGGGTGGCAACACGGAGTCGATTCGTCCCATAGGACATGGGGGATCGGCTGTTTTTATTTTTTAAAAACTTTACCAAAGGAGAATATACAAAAATGATCGACATTAAATTTCTGAGAGAAAATCCCGACGTAGTGCGGCAGAACATCAAGAACAAGTTCCAGGATGCCAAGCTGCCGCTGGTGGACGAAGTGATCGCACTGGACGAAGAAAACCGCCGGATCATGCAGGAAGCGGACGAGCTGCGCTCCAACCGGAACAAGTACTCCAAGCAGATCGGTGCGCTGATGGGTCAGGGCAAAAAGGAAGAAGCCGAAGAGATGAAGAAACTGGTGACCGAACAGGCTGAAAAGCTGGCCGCCAACGAAGCTCGTGAAGCCGAACTGGCCGAACAGATCAAGAAGATCATGATGACCATTCCCAACATCATCGACCCTTCTGTACCGATCGGCAAGGACGACAGCGAAAACGTAGAGATCGAACGGTTTGGCGAACCTGTGGTGCCGGACTTTGAGATCCCCTACCACACCGACATTATGGAACGGTTTAACGGCATCGATCTGGACAGCGCACGCCGGGTTGCCGGAAACGGGTTCTACTACCTGATGGGGGACATTGCCCGTCTGCACTCTGCGGTGATCAGCTATGCCCGCGACTTCATGATCGAACGTGGATTCACCTATTGTGTGCCGCCGTTCATGATCCGTTCCGACGTGGTGACCGGGGTCATGAGCTTTGCGGAAATGGAAGCTATGATGTACAAGATCGAAGGCGAAGACCTGTATCTGATCGGTACCTCGGAGCACTCTATGATCGGTAAGTTCATCGACCAGATCGTGCCGGAAGAAGAGCTGCCCTACACGCTGACCAGCTATTCTCCCTGCTTCCGTAAGGAAAAGGGTGCCCATGGGATCGAAGAACGGGGCGTGTACCGGATCCACCAGTTTGAGAAGCAGGAAATGATCGTGGTCTGCAAGCCGGAAGATTCCATGATGTGGTATGACAAGCTGTGGCAGAACACCGTTGATCTGTTCCGCTCCATGGACATCCCGGTACGGACGCTGGAATGCTGCTCCGGTGACCTGGCCGACTTGAAGGTGAAGTCCTGCGACGTGGAAGCATGGTCGCCCAGACAGAAGAAATATTTTGAAGTGGGCTCCTGCTCCAACCTGGGAGACGCACAGGCTCGCCGCCTGAAGATCCGTGTGGCTGCCGGCAAGAAGAAGTATCTGGCCCACACCCTGAACAACACCGTTGTGGCACCGCCGCGTATGCTGATCGCTTTCCTGGAAAACAACCTGAACGCCGATGGGTCTGTGAATATCCCCGTGGCACTGCGTCCCTACATGGGTGGCATGGAAAAGCTGATGCCGAAGAGATAAGTTGTGTAGATATGGTGCAGAAATATATAGGCATTGTCCTCACGATCGTCAAATGGACGTGTAGTATATTCCTGCTGGCAGGAAGCCTTCTGTATTTCCCTTCCCCGACCAGTGCGCTGTTTCTGCTGATCCTACTGATCGTCTTGCCGATCCGGAAGCTGCAGCGGTATATCGCCAAATGGTTTCCCGTGCTCCCGGTACGAGTGCTGCTTTGTGCCGTCCTGCTTGCGTCGGCGGTACTGCTGATCCCCGGTGCACATCCGTGGCTGCAGTCCGTGGCTACTCGGCAGGGGACGGAAGAAGACTCCTTTGCAGCGCGAATGTCCATCGTTGAACATTCCGTCTCGGACACAAGCAGCGGTACCAAAACAGTAACATCAGAGACGGTCGAAACGGAAGCTATGGAGACAATGGCAGCAGAGACTAAGGCTCCTGAGACGAAAGTGCCGGAAACCAAGGCACCCGAGACCAAAGCTCCCGAAACAAAGGCTCCTGAGACGAAAGCTCCCGAAACTAAGGCTCCTGAGACGAAAGCACCGGAAACGAAAGCGCCGGAGACCAAGGCTCTTGAGACGAAAGCGCCGGAAACAAAGGCTCCTGAGACGAAAGCTCCCGAGACGAAAGCTCTTGAGACTAAGGCACCTGAGACCGTTGTGGCGATCCGGATCACCCATGAGGACTCTTCTCTGACGCCGGAATTGGTGGAAGCGTTGAAGGGTGTGGCTGTGTTTTGGGCACCGAGTGGCAAGAAGCTCCATTTGGATCCGTCCTGTACGTCTCTGCATGAGGTCGTGTATGCCGGAACGATCGCTGAAGCCCAGAGTGCCAAGGACGGTGGCTGGTGTCAGCGCTGCTCCAAAGAAGCGGATGCCAACACGAATATAAACGCTAACGCCACAGCCGAGGTCATTGCCGGTTGCTATTCGTATGCCGATTATACCAGTAAGATCCCTGCACACGCCTTCGATTGATGGTCGAGCATTTCTACAATATGAGCAGCTTGCAGTGTCGTATATGCACTGCAGGCTGTTTTTCTATCCTTTTTTGCAAGCAGGAGGATGAGAACGCCATCTCGGACATTTGGTACAAGGATGGCGTGGGGATCGTCAAGCTGGTGAGCCGGGACATGGGGGCAACGGAGCTGCTTTCGTCTTATCGCATTTGCGGTGGTTCCGGGTATCTGCCGCTTTGTGTGGGCAACACGTGGTGCTACGAACAGGAAGAACGACCCGGTGACGATGCACATTCGGGTAGACGATGGCGGCACGGTGGAGACCCCGGCTGGTACGTTTGCAGGGTGTCGGCATTTGGTAATCGATGGTGAGGTGGAAGGTGTAAACCATGACTACGGTTACTACTTCTATGGCCACACCCATTGCGGGCACAAGGAATATTGGTTTGCGCCGGGCGTTGGCGTGGTGCGGTTCACCTGCGACTGGGGTGGCTTTGTGCAGACGGATTGTGTGCTAAACGATTACCACGCCATTGCCGGAGAAAACGAATATCTACCCCTCCACATTGGCAACCGGTGGCAGTATATTGAAAAAGGACTGACGGACGAAGGCTACATCGCACGCAGAGACTATGCAGTGGCCTATGGGATGCACAAGCGATATCTCCTGCTCGACAATCAAATGTTCACCTTCCGTGGGGACACGGCGGCGTATGATGCGTTTAAGGCAGGGCTGGCAGCGAAGAAGAACTAAGAAAACAGCGTAACATAAAAACATGGCATACGGGACGAAACCATCCTGTATGCCATTTCTTTGGTCGTGATTTATTTGGAGTTGGGGATCGGGACGTAGGACATACGGAAATCGATCTCGGCCGGAATGGGATACTTTTCCAAAATTTCCCAATCGGCGATATCTTCCGGCTTCCGGTTTTCGTCACGGGCAATGATCTTGCGGTACAGGTTGCACCACAGCTTGAAGGTGGACACTTCCCCTTCCCGCATATCGGCCACGGTCAGATCCTTGGTCACCAGGGCTCTTGCTTCGTCCAGTCTGTCCAGCTTCACCAGCGCCTCGGCATAGTACATCTGCACACGACCGTTGGCACGGCAGATCTCGCTGGCATTGTCGATGAGGGCACAGATCTCTTCGTCGGTGCCGCACTGCTTGTAGAAGTGCACCAGGTCGATCAGCAGTCGTGCGTAGTCGCCTACCATGGGAACGGCCTCTGCCATCCACGCCCGTGCTGCTTCTTTGTCGCCGTCTGCCACGCTCAGCCAACCCAGCGAACGAGCGGCAATGGGGTTCGGTGCGTCCTGCCACGATGCAAGGAATGCAGTCTTTGCTTGGCTATAGTTGCGCTTTTCGTAATAGGCACAAGCAAGCAGCAGCTGGGTGTACCAGTCGGTGTCGCCGTTTTCCAAAAGTGCGATGTATTCGTCGCCGGACACATATTCGATGTGCTGCCAGTCGGTGGCATCCCGTTTCGGCAGATGACCGGTCTCCAGCAGGGTCACCACATCATGGGCGCCACGGTCTTCGGTCTCGTCCCCCATGGAGAAGGTCACACCTTCGTCGGCGCTGAGCTTTTTACCACTACGCAGCTCTTCCACTTTGCCCCAGCCGGAACCCATATGCTTGACCTCGCTGTAGTCGTTCAAATCGAAATGGCCTTCCAAGCGATCGAAGGCAGGGAGAATGGCGTTTTCCACGGTCTGGGCGGCGTAGTCGTAGTCCTTGCCGTGGAGAATGGCCGGGTCTCCTGTGTAGGCAGCGTAGGCTTCTGTCCAGGTATACACCTCGTGGGCAGGCATGACACAGTGCTCCATCTGGGAACGCAGCAGACCGGCCTGGATCTCCGTATACCGGGTATCGCTGTGAGACAGCCAACGGTTCCAGGTCTTACCACCTTGGCTCTGGGCACCCCACACAAACAGCTTTCTGCCCTGCAGTCTGGGTGTAGAGAACTGCACCATACCGACACCATGCTTATCCACATTGGCGATCCAACGGCGCTGACCGGGTTCCATCCGGAAGAAGTAATCGTAGGCCTTGGCGTGGCTGGACGGATACGACACGTCCCAATCGCCCTGGTACGGCACCGGTTCGCTTGTCACCAGCGTAGAGCCGTCTTCCTGTCCCTTGTACAGATAAGAAGCTCTTGCCGGAACGATGACCCGGTTGCCTTCCTTTTCGTCTACGGCAATATTGCTCCACCAATACATCCAGGTGGGTGTATCCTTGGGGTTTTCGATGGTCACGTTCACCAGCAGCAGCTCTTTGTCCAGCGTAGCCTTGATGCAATATGGTGTGGCACGCTTCCGTTCGTATTCGTACATGAGCAGCACCGGGTCGCCGTTTTCGTTCTTGGCTTCTCTGGCGAACAGCGGGCTGCACGTGAACGGATGGTGGCCGATCATACCGATGTTCCACTCCACGCCGCCGGAGAACCATGCATTGCGCAGTGCCAGGTTGGCAGGCTGGTACACGGGATTTTCGTACAGCAGCTCACGCATTTCCGTCTTGGAATACAGGGACCACAGACGTCCGCCCAGATCCAACACAAAGGTGGCGATCAGGTATTCGTTTTCCAGTACGGCGCAGTCCATGTAACGAGTCTGGATATTGCGGTCGTATTCGTCCTGGTCGGTGTACGGCAGGATGGTATGGATCCGCCCCTGGCCTACGCAGTTGCCTTCTTCTTCCCGGAATCCCTCGTCCAGCTGGATCTTCGGCGGATCTCCCACCGGATACCAGTTCTGAATGCTGGGAATGGCCGACGGTGCACCCATCCAGGCAGCTTGAAAGGGCTTTTTGAGAAAGGTTAATGTCATGATGCTTCTCCTCGCTTGTGTGATTGTAGGTATACAAAGTATATCATGTTCCGGCGCATCTGTCAAGGTATAATGCAAAATTTGCCAAATGGGACCTTTTTTGTGGTTTTGTATAGGTTTCTTGTCAAAGGTCATTTTTGATATAGAAAATTTACATTTAATACACATATTCGCAACATATTTGTTCTATAATATATTGTGCTGAAGATTTGTGCAAAATTTATAAAAGGATGTATTCGTATATGAAGAATCGCATTTTCGCCCTGCTTCTCTGTGCGCTGATGGTTGCCTCTTCCCTGACAGCCTGCGGTGGTGCAACAGAGGAAACCAACGACAGCGGCAATGGCGGCGAGACCAACGCCAACACCGACACCACACCGGAGGAGACCGAGGTCACACGTGCCAATACGCCGGACACACTGCCGGACGATTTGGATTTTGCCGGTGCTACCTTGAACGTTTTCTATTTTGGTGAAGAGACCTCTGCCCAATACGATGGTCCTGCCGAACTGACCGGAGACGTGGTATTGGATGCACTGCACAACCGGAACGTTTCTGTTGAAGAACGGCTGAACGTGGGGTTCAACTGGGTCAAGGGCTCGGACAGCTGGGATGGCTTTCCACAGGAGGTATCCAACCTGCTGCTGGCTGGTGCTGACGACTATGACATCATCATAGAAGAAAACTCCCGTCTGTTCCAGCAGTCCATCCAGGGGTACTTCTATGACCTGATGACCAAGCCTTACATCGATCTAGAGCAGCCTTGGTGGTACAATGACCTGATGGCAGAAAGCAGCCTGGACAACACCAAGCGGTACTTCCTGACCGGGGATATTTGCCTGTCTACTCTGTTTGGTGCTTCTGCCACCTTCTTCAACAAGGCACTGTTCATTGATTATTTTGATGATGAAAACACCATTTACGAGCAGGTAAAAAATGGGCAGTGGACCATGGATACCTTCATGCAGTACTGCGAAGGTGTGGCTACCGACCTAAACGGTGACGGTGCGTACGACGACAACGACCTGCTTGGCTTCCGGTATGAACAGTGGGGTATTCCCAACTATATGTCTATGTCCACGGGTATCGAGTATTCCACCAGAGACAGCGATGGCTTCCCGGTGCTGAACATCTACAACGAGCAGTCTGTGACTTGGGCAAACACGCTGTACAAGCTGCTGTACACCGGCAATCTGTCTGTGGCAGGCGACAAGGTCACTTCCTTCACCAATGAAAAGTCTCTGTTCCTGCTGGGTCAGCTGTCTACGGCCCACAAGCTGCGTGACACCAATTTTGCCTTTGGTGTACTGCCCTATCCGAAGCTGAATGCGGATCTGGAATACAGCTCCTCTGCTGCTACCGCCAACGGCTGTGGTGTGGGTGTTCCGGTCAGCGCACCTGCCGAAAAGCTGGATGCTGCTTATGCTGTTATCGAAGCGCTGTGTGCAGAAGCCTATCGGAAGGTGACACCTGCCTGGTATGAGACGGCACTGAAGGTCAAGTATTCGGACGATGCCATCGATGCCCAGATGATCGACCTGATCTATTCTACCATCGGTTCTCCCTTCATCATGATGGCAGACAAGGCCATTGGCACCGGTTCTATATTCACCAATGCTGTGTACGGTGCCTCCTCCGAAGGTACCTTTACTTCCTATTGGGAATCCAATGCGGAAAAGTTCCGGAAGGCATTGCAGAAAACCATCGAAGACTACAAGGCACTGGATGTTTCCGGTAACTGATATACTTTTCCCGAAAGAACGGTGTCTATCTGGCATCGTTCTTTTTGTATGTTTTGCAGGATCCTGGGTATACTCATGGTATCACGAATGGAATATGGAACAAGGAGAATTACCATGGCACAGGAACACAATACGCAGGACAATCCGACACCCCGGAGAGACGAGCTTGACTACATGATGAAGACCGGTGGTGTGATCGCCAATGCTCACGGGGAGACGATCCACTGCCTGACCATCATTGGACAGATCGAAGGGCATTATCTGTTGGGAGACGGGCAAAAGGTGACGAAGTACGAGCACATTCTGCCACAGCTGGTCTCCATCGAAGAAAGCGATGAGATCGATGGGCTGCTGCTGATTTTGAACACCATGGGTGGCGATGTGGAGGCAGGACTGGCCATTGCGGAGATGATCGCCAGCATGACCAAGCCCACGGTATCCCTGGTGTTGGGTGGCGGACATTCCATTGGGGTACCGTTGGCGGTATCGGCAGATGTGTCGTTTATCGTTCCCTCGGCCACCATGACCATCCATCCGGTGCGCATGAGTGGGACCATTGTGGGTGTGCCGCAGACCTACTACTATTTTCAGCGGATGCAGGACCGGATCATTCGGTTCATCACGACCCATTCCCATGTGACAGAAGCGGATTTTCGGGAAATGCTCATGAAGACCGACGAGATCGCCACAGACACCGGTTCCCTGATCGATGGGGTACAGGCCGTGGGCTGTGGGCTCATCGATCACACCGGTGGTCTATCGGAAGCGCTTGCGGAGCTTCGACAGCGGATCCGGTCGGCAAAGGCAAAAAAGGAAGATACAGTGGCGAAATAAGGCTTGCACCGATGGGAAATTTGTGGTATACTATGGGTACTGGAAATAAGGCTTGTCTGAAAAAAATCAATTCCCATTTTTCAAACAACGCCTAGAAAATCGGAGTGTACTCTTTATGAAAATCGGTGTGATCGGCAGCAATTTTGTCAGCGACTGGCTTTGTCAGGCCGTACAGGCGACGGGGGAATTTACCCTTTCTGCCATGTATTCCCGGAAGCAGGAGACCGGAGATGCTTTTGCTGCCAAGTATGAGATCCCGGCTGTATATACGGATATGGAGGCGTTTTTGTCTTCCGACATAGATGCGGTGTATATTGCGTCTCCCAACTATTGCCACGGGCCGCAGGCCATCGATGCGCTGCGGCATGGAAAGCACGTGTTATGTGAGAAGCCCATTGCCACGTCTTTTGCGGAGTGGCAGGCGATGGAACAGGCGGCACGGGAAAACGACAAGGTGCTGCTGGAGGCGATGCGACCTGCCTTTGATCCCGCCATCCAGGTGGTGCGGGACAATCTGCCAAGGCTGGGGACGATCCGGCGTGCGGTGCTGGAATATTGCCAATACTCTTCCCGGTACGATCGGTTCAAGGCAGGAGAGGTGCTCAATGCCTTTACGCCGGCGTTGGGGAATGCGGCCATCATGGACATTGGGGTCTATGCTGTCCACGTGTGCCTGATGCTGTTCGGCAAGCCTTCTGCGGTCCAGAGCCATTCTGTGCTGCTTTCCAACGGCATGGAAGGCATGGGGACGATCTTTCTGCCTTACGACGAGCTGGGGTTCCAGGCAGAGGTGGTGTACGCCAAGATCATCGATTCGGTCAATCCCAGCGTGATCACCGGGGAAAACGGATCCATCACCATCGATAAGCTGTCGCAGCCGGGACTGGTGACCCTGCAGCTACGGGGGGAAGAACGGCAGGTGCTTTTCACCAAGGAGACGGACAACAATATGATCTATCAGGTGCGCACCTTTGCGGAGCTGATCCGGCGTGGTGCGCTCGAGCATGGGTATAAGCAAATCTCCGCTATGGAAATGGAAGTGCTGGATACGGTGCGGGCACAGAACGGGATCGTATTTCGGTGAAATTTGCGATAGAAAAGGTCGGTATCCTTTTGAGGTACACGACCTTTTTGGTTATGGTCTATGTTGGTACAAGGCAAGGGGATCTATGTCTACGGCTTGACACAGGTGCATGACAGTGTCAAAGGAGGCGCCGCCGATGCCACGTTCCAATATGGTCAGCACAGAGCTGTAGGGGATGTCGTTTTGGATGGCGAACTGGCGCAGGCTGGGGTAGCGGTCTAAGATCCGGTCACGCAGGAATTGTTCCCGACTTAGGTGGCGGCTCATTGTGCTGTCTCCGGTTCCGGCACAACGACCACCTCTACACCGGCTTCGGTGAGCGCACTGCGATGTTCGTCCAGGCATTCCCAATCGGTGATGAGTGTATCGAATGCTTCTGCCGGGCACACCTGGATGAAGGAATCGGTGCCGATCTTGGATGCAGGCAGGAGCAGCAGCTTTTTCCGGCTGTTTTGCAAAAGGATCCGCTGGAAAGCTGCTGTTTCGTCGGTGCCGTTGGACAGGCCGAAGGTGGCGGTCAGACCGGCCCCGGTGAGAAGGCACAGATCAAAATGGAGCCGCCGCACAAAGTCTGCTGCCATGGTATCCACCAGCGAACCGCTCTGCCGCATTTTGCCACCGGCCAGATACACGTCGATGTTGGCATAGGAACGCAGCTTTTGGGCCACATCCACGTTGTTTACCACCAATGTGTAGTGGATGTCCCTTGGCAGGTAGCGCAGGATCAAAAAGCCGAAGGAACCGCCGGTGAGGTAGACGATGTCGTTTTCCCGGATGTATGTGGCGGCGACCTTGGCAATGGCATCGTAATCGGGGTAAATGGGCATGGTGTCGTAGTTGCGGTCTGCCGGTGGACGAACGCTGACCTGGGTCAACACGATGGCGCCGCCGTGGGTACGTCTGCACAAACCTGCCGCTTCCAGTACACGCAGGTCACGCCGTGCAGATTCGTCGGATATGCCGTAGGTTTCGGTGATCTCACCGATGGTGATCTTCCCTTTTTGCCGGATCGTTTCGGCGATAGCGTTTTGTCGTTCTTCTGTAAACATGGTATCCCTCCTGCTTTTCATACAAAAATTACATTTTGTTCAATGCTATGGAGCTTTGTACACAGCGGATCTGAAAAGCTGCTTTGCGCAAGGTCGGCTTTGTTGTCTATAGTATACCACACATTCGGTCGTATGTCAACAGAAACGGTAATCGCATTTGCGTGTTTTTGTGTTTGTTTTTGTGGATTCGGGCATAGAAAAAATGTGCAGAGGCTCCGCACATTTCTCTATGGGTTTATTTATCGAAATAATGATCCACCAGCTTCTGGTAATCCTTGGTGGCAGAATTGATCGTGGACGCCACATAGGATGCCGTATCCTTGGAGCCGGTCACGATGGTGGTCAGGCCGGTGAGTCCGTAGCCAATGGTGCCGTGCATATAGGCGAAGTCCTGGATACGGGAATTCAGGATCAGATCCAGCATGGCAATGGAACCTTCGTCCCGCACCCCACGGAACTTCAAGGCTGTATCATAATACACCGGTTCGATCTGCTTCCAGGCTTCTACGTTGCAGGCTTCTGTGATGACACCCACCAGCTCTACGTTCTGCACGGTCACAGGGGCACAGAGAACGCCGTGGCTGCCGTCGGAAATGGTGTGGTACTCTACCTGTTCTGCATCGAATTTGGGATAGGGGATGATGGCATAGTTGGCTTCGTATTCCAGGAAGGACGGACTGATCGAGTCCTTGACAAAGCCGGAGGCAATGAGCGCCTGATCCTCTACGAACTTGGCACCGCCGTTGAAGACATAGCCACCGTCGTATTCCACCTGAGAACCGGTGGTCGATACGTTGGGATTGTCCTTGTACAGCTTGGAGACTCGCTCTGCTACGGCCACGGTCTTTTCGTCGCCGAACAGGATGTCCACTACGCCATCGTCAGACACAGTCAAAATATCCGCTTCAAACGCCCACATGAAGGTGGGAATGTCGCCGGGACGGGTCGCATAGCTGTAGAAATCGCCGTCTTCCATGATGCCGTTCCCGTCGGTGTCTCTGGCATAGGCTTCTGTATATTCCAGAAGCACATCGTATGTCCAGTCTCCAGCATTGACCGTGTCGTAAATGTCGGGGATGCCAATGTTTGTGGCTTCATCCAGGTTCATGTACATACAGTATGCATAACCAACAGCAGAGATATCCGTAGCACCCAGCATGACATAGTTCCTGCCATTTAGGGTCATGGCGTCGTTGGTCGCTTGGCTATACCAGGGCTTATCGTATTGGATGTGGGGAACGTCCTTCCAGTTCAGGTAGTAATCCTTCAGCGCCAGATTGGCAGAGACGATGGCCTGTCCCATGTACAGTTGGAACTCGTCTGTCCCGGCCAAAACCGCCTTTTCCAGCATTCCAACGTGCTGGCTGTAGTGGACCTGGTTGTGCTGGAATTTGATATTGAAGCGTTCTTCCACCGTTCTGTCTCGCAGATACACGGCGTCGTGCAAGGGAGAACCGATCTCTTCCCCATACATACTGGTGTCGTAAATATTTTCGTTACAGGAAAGTGTGGCGAACTGGGCACCTTCAAAATCGATCGCAGGCAAGCCATCTTCCACCAAAGCACGGCGTGTCAGGCTGTCTGCCTCTTCTTCGGTCTCGACTTGCTGGGTCTGGGTCTCGTCTGTTTGCGCCGTGGTTTCTTCTTGGGTCGTTGTTCCACAAGCGGTCATGGAGGACATGGTCAACAGGAGTGCTAAAATCAGGATCAAGTAATTTCGGTTCGACATAGGTATCTCCTCACACAAAAATGATTTTTCATAGTCAATGCTGGTTGATTGAAGTTGACCGGTCAAAAAGCTATTGGCAAGTGTTCAACCCGAATCAGCTTTGATTATAGTATACCACTTTCGGCAATTGGTGTCAAGCGTTTTGTGATTTTTCTGCTACCGTAGGATCGGCGATATTTTTTCAAAAATTTTCCATACCCTCTTGACAAATGCATCGAAGTGCGATATACTATATCGCAGTACGATATATCGCAGTAAAATACAGATCGTAGGAGATACTACCATGAAAGATTTTGTGATGGCGGCACTGCCGTGGATATGTTTGGGTTTGTCGATGGCTTTGTGGGCGGTACAGAAAAAGGACAACGATACGTCGGCAGGA
This sequence comes from uncultured Ruminococcus sp., assembly GCA_964623635.1. Taxonomy (GTDB): domain Bacteria; phylum Bacillota; class Clostridia; order Oscillospirales; family CAG-272; genus UMGS1696. The sequence goes on along the minus strand of CAZUUA010000002.1, from coordinate 147,732 downwards.
TTGTGTCTGGGGATCTGCTTTGGTCTCCTGTTTGGGACGGACTACTTGTCCTATGGACTGTTTGTGGGAACGGTCATCGGTATGATCATTTCAAAAGCGAAAAAAGATACACAGGCGTAAGGATCCACAGATTTGATTAGAAAGAGGTGCATATGGACGCACATATTCAAAAGGTATATGTTCCCATGACAGAGACGGCGTTCTACATCCTGCTCTGTCTACAAAAGCCCAACCATGGGTACGGCATTGTGCAAATGGTCGAGCAGATGACGGATGGTGCCGTTCGCCTGACGCCGGGGACCATGTATGGCAGTTTATCGAAGATGGAAAAGGATGGGCTGATCCAGTTCGTTCGGGAAGAAGAAAAGCGAAAGATCTACCAGATCACGGCACTGGGGACGGAAGTGCTGCAGATCGAGAAACAGCGGATCGAACGGTTATACCGCAATGCACAGGAGGCATTATGATGGAAACAAAAAAGCAGATCAAATTCTACACGATATACCAATACGCAGAGGAACAGGAATATCTGCGCACCATGCACAAGGCTGGCTGGAAATTCCAATCCGTGACGGGTTTGGGGGTGTATCACTTTACCAAATGCGAACCGGAGGATGTGGTCTATCAGCTGGACTACAACCAGGATGGGTTGGAGCACAAGGAAGAATACGTGCAGATGTTCCGGGATTGCGGCTGGGAATATTTGCAGGACTATTTTGGCTACAGCTATTTTCGCAAGCCGTCAGCAATGATGGACGGGAAAGAGGAGGAGATCTTCTGTGACGATGCGTCCCGGATGCAGATGCTGGAACGGGTAGCCAAGGGTCGTCTGTGGCCGCTGCTCCTGCTGTTCGTCTGTGTGCTGCTGCCCTCTCTGCTGTATATGCTTCTGCAAAAAGCCTATGTACTGTCTTGTATCTACGGTGCGCTGATCGCATTGTATCTGGTGATCTTTGGGCAGTTTTTCTGGCAGTACCACAAGCTGCGGCGCGGGAAATAATATGGTGTTTACGTGAAAAAGGCCGTACCCTTTTTGAATGGGATACGGTCTTTTCTGTTGGTCATTTATCAAAGCGTTCGATCAGCTCCAGCTTGGTGCCGTGGGCCAGATCGTTGAAATAGCCACTGTAGCCACCGATCCGCACGATCAGATCCCGGTAGTTTTCCGGTTCTGCCAGAGCCTTGCGCAGGGTATCGGCATCGACGCTGTTGACCTGGAACTGTAGGCCGCCGGATTGGAAATAGATCTGGATCAGCTCCCGGATCCGCTGTGGCTGGTGGCGCACGACGTCTACGTCAAAGTGCAGGTCGATGGGTTGGCCGCCGCTGAATTTGTACTGAGGCATTTTCCCGGCGGACAGCACCAAGGAGGTGGGTTCCTTGGTCAGCACCTGCAGAGAGGGACCGGCGTTTTTGTTGATGGGTGTATGGGACAGTCGTCCGTCCAGCGTGGCACCCAATCCGGCACCGTAGCCTACATTGGTATCGATGGTATGGAGCGAACCGGCGTAGCGACGGTTTCCGGTGTCCATGGGTTTTAAGATCCCTGCCACATAATCGAACAAGGTGGCAGTGATCCGGTCGGCATAGGGATCGCCTGTGCCGTACTTGGGACAGGCCAGGATATCCCGGCGGATGGTGCCGCAGTTTTCGTAGTTGTGTAGAGCGGCGTTCACCAGTTCGTCTATGGTATACTTTCCTTCTCGGAAGACCAGGGTATCTATGGCGCAGATCGCATCGGCGGTATTGGTCAGTGCCATGCCTTCCATGGTGGCCGTGCGGTACCGACAGCCATCGATGCGGTCCTTTGCCAACCGGATGCAGTCCTCGGTGAACACGGACAGGAAGGGATTGGGCTCGTTGACTGCCACGTTCTGGGCTTCCAGTTCATTGAACATGACGGCCATGGTAAGCAGCTCCTGCAGATAGGAACGATAGGTGGAAAGCAGCTCCTCTAAGCTTTTGGGTGTGCATGGTGCGGTGTGCAGTGGCAGCGGAGACGGGCCGACAAAAAAGGCACCGTGGTTGACCGTCAACTCCAGCGGAGCGTGCATATTGAACATACAACCCCACATATCGGCGATCTCCTGCCCGGCCACCACCAGACCCATGCAGCTATTGACGGAAAATCGGCAAGCATCGGCATGGGGCACACCACGATATTCCATGGCACGGCGGCAGTTCACTTCCCCGTAGAAGGTGGGCTGACCCATGGTGAACAGCTTTTCGTCCAGCAGGGCGTCCCAGATGTCGTCGGGGGTATCCGGGGTTATGCGAGCGGTGATGATGGGGGAACGGCGGCGGGTATCCTTTTCCGCTTGTAGGATCACACGGGACAGGTCGTTCATTTGGTCGTGGCCATCTGCATCCATGCCGCCCAGATTCAGCGCACAAGCACCGTCTCCGTAGCTGTCCAGCAGACGGAACAAAGAGCAGATATATGCCGGGATCCGTTTTCTTTCCGCGTCATCTGCCGTTTCCCAATAGGGGTACATGAACTGGTCGAAGCGGCCGATGGAGATGCTGGCCCAGCTGCGTTCTGACAGTGGCACAAGGGAATGCAGCAGCCATAGTGCCTGTGTGGCTTCTAAGAAATCACGGGCAGGCTGCATGGGGACTCGTTCCAGTGCCTGACAGATCCGGGCATAGCGAGGGCGTTCTTCCGGTGACACCTGCGCACACTTTTCCCGATACAGCTCGGCAAAGCGGCCGGACCAGATCGCCACGGCCTCCAAGGAGATCAGCATGGCCTGCAGATAGGTTTTGCCGTCGGTATCCAGGTTTGGCTCAGTGAGACGCCGGCGGATCGTCTCGGCATAGCTGTCCGTGCCTTCTCGAAGGATCCGGCCGTAGTCGATGCAGGTATGTCCTTTGGCCGGCCAGGAACGCAGCTGCATGACCCGATCCATGTCCTGCCGTAGTGCCCGTTGTGCCGGTGTATACACATCGTGATAAGAGAAATGGCGGTCGTTTTTGTAGGCTGGTATGGCGGCAAAACCATACCTACCGGCGATCTCGTCTGTTTCGTCCAAGAAGATCTCCATTTCCTGGGCTTCGCAGCGAAAGAGCATCGCTTCCCGGATACAGGCAGGTTGATCCTTCAGCTCGTCGTAATGCTTGGACTTGATATAATCGTAGATGTAGTATTGCATGAAACCCTCCGCATATGCGTATTCGGCAGAACGTATTCTGGTGGTGTTTGGCAAAATCATGTGGATAAGGTCATTATACTCCTATTGGTTTCATCTGTCAAGTGCGCAAGGTGATTTTCTTTTTTGGCTCGATGATCGGTATAAGCGAAAACGGGACGGCATTTGATTTTATGGAAAAACAAAAATGTGCAGGAGATTCCTACACATTTTCGATATATGCATTTGTAATCGATTACAGGTCGCCGAACAACCTTACAGGCCGTCAAACAAACCTTACAGGCCGTCGAACGACCTTACAGGCTGTTCTGTTCGTCTGCGTCTTCGCTGTCGTCTACCAGAGGCTTATGGCAGGCCGGACACAGGATATCTTCTGGCTCGATGGTATCGTCGAAGTATACCTTTTCGCCGCAATGGGGACACATAGCGCAGTAGAAATCACTGTCGTCTTCGTCGTCCTCATCATCGTCGTGATGGTGGCAGCCACAACCGCAGCAGCAGTCGTCGTCATCATCCTCATCTTCTTCGTCACAGCAATCACAGCCACAGCCGTCTTCGCCGTAGAAATCTTCTTCCAGTGCGCCCAGATCTTCGTCCAGCTCCTCTGCGTAGTCGTGCAGGGTCTGGGTGTTGGCCTTCAGGGTCTCGATGTCGTCTGCCATCTGTTCGATGATGCCGCAGAGAGCGTTGATCACCTTGGTCTCGGGCTTGGCAGGATCCAGCTGCAGACCTTCCAGGAGCCCCTTGATGTATGCGCTATATTCCTTCGTGTTCATGAGTGTTCTCCCTTCATCCTCATTTCCGTTTGGCTGTAGAAAGAAGGCTGCCCGGTTTGGTGCGTGGACAGCCTGTCGTTCTCGTACGTTGTTCTACCCTTGGGTTATGCTCTTTCCAGATATTCACCGGTTCTGGTGTCGATACGAACCTTGTCACCCTGGTTGATGAACAGAGGAACACGGATCACAGCGCCGGTCTCTACGGTGGCGTTCTTGGTGGCACCGGTAGCGGTATCGCCTCTTACGCCGGGTTCGCAATCGATGATGTCCAGTTCCACGAACATGGGCGGTTCTACAGCGAATACCTTGTCCTTATAGGAGTTGATCTTGCAGATCATTTCTTCCTTCACGAACTTCAGGCTGTCCCCGATGATGTCCACACCCAGGGGAACCTGTTCGTAGGATTCCATATCCATGAAGTAATACAGATCGCCGTCGTTGTACAGGTACTGCATTTCCTTACGGTCGATACGAGCATCCTGATACTTATCGGTGGGAGAGAAGGTCTTTTCTACCACGGCACCCGTGATCACGTTGCGCAGCTTGGTACGAACGAACGCAGCTCCCTTACCGGGCTTTACGTGCTGGAATTCGATAACCTGCATTACCTGGCCTTCCATATCGAAGGTCACGCCATTCTTAAAATCGCCTGCTACTACCATACTGTTACTTGTCACCCTCCAAACGAGGGCAATCTCCTTTCGCCTGAATCAGGTCGGTCATAAAATTACACTTTATTTTACATGAAATGGGACTATTTTGCAAGAGCTTTTTGTAAATTTCTCTGTCCTTTTTCACTTTTTCACGCTTTGTATAAACCACAGCATTATCTATGCTGTATTTTCGTCAATTTGCCATAGTTATTTATCGCTGTCGTTTTGGCTTGGCAGATAGTGGATGCGCCGCAGATGGAAGCTGCCCTTCATGCATTCGATCCGCACAAGGCTGTCTCCGATGCACTTTTTCTCGAGCCGGAAGGTTCGCACACCACTGGCGGACGTCCGCAGCAGGGTCTCTCCGTTTTCGGATACGGCCAGCATTGCACCGTCAAAATCTGCTTCGAACACCAGCACGCCGGGATCGCCTACGGCGTAAAAGGTGTACGCTGCCCAGCTGTCGGCGGTAAACTGCGCCTGTGCTTTTTCCCAATCGGTCGTCACGGCAACACCGGCTTCGTCCACCATGGCAACGTTTTCCATCTGCTTCCAAGCACAGGCACGAATGCTGCATCCGGGACGACGGAAGATCGAGGGAATGACATTGGCAACGTGGTCGCAATTCTCGTACCGCATATTTTGCAGATATCCATCAAAGGCCGCCTGAGCTTCTGCATAGGAAGGACGATCGCCGCCATGGGAATAGGCAATGATATCGTCCCAGCCATCGGGCTTCTTTACGGAACAAGGCGAACTGTCGGTGTCCATTTTCTTCCACGGCCAGATGTTGTATCCAATGTTCAGCTCGGCCGACATTGGATACATAGCGGAGAACCATTCCATATGGTTTTCGCCTGTCTCGCCCAGATACAGGGGATAGTGCCATTCTTTCTGCTTTTCCAGATAGGGCGTATAGGCATCCGGTGTAGGCGGCAACCAATAGCGATGGAAGTGGAGGCACATATTGTCGTCGTAGTGCTCGTCAAAAATATCCACACGGGTCGCCCACTGAGGCCCTTCCAGAGACAGCATATGCAGCTTATCCACCTGTCGGATCCGGGCGATGACTTCTTTATAGAACGCTTTCAGCCGGTGATCCAGGTTTGGCAGCTCCGGTGCATTCGGCATAGGCGAACGGCAGGGCTCGTTGAGCAGATCGTACATACCCACGATCCAGCGATCCCGATACCGCTTGGCGATCTGTTCCCACAGAGACAGCGCTTTCTCCCAAGAATCCGACCGGGTATCGGTGAACAGACGTGGGATATTGTCGATGGAGTCGTCGATATTGCTGCCGGTCTGTCCGCCGGGAGCACAGTGGATATCCAGGATCACATACAGCTTCCAGACCTCGCACCAATCCAGCAAACGATCCAGCAGCCGGAAGCCGTCTTCCTTCCAGAGGATACCGGGCTCATCCTCCATCAAGACACGCCAGTTGATAGGCACACGAACAGAGTTGAAGCCGGCTTCTGCCATCGCACGGATGTCGTTTTCCGTAATGTAGTTTTCTCGGAATTTGCACCAAAAATACGCTGCATAAGCACTGCCGCACAGGTCTCGCACCAATTCTTCGATTTGGCGGGGAGAATTGTATCGACCGCCCAAGCGCCACATATAGCCTTCCGGTACCAGCCAGTTGCCCAGCCCCATACCGGTCAGCAGCACCTCTTCCCCACGGGCATTGACCATTCGCTCTCCATCGGCACGCAGGTAGCCATACACCCGGCTGCGATCCATTTTCTCGGTAATCGTTGTCACGTTTTGCTCCTTTCCCAAAAGTGGGGTCACCTGTACCCGTTTACAGCAGTCGTACGCCTTTTTCCCGGCAGATGCGAATGGTCTCCGGATCCCACAGGCTCACCTGCACTTCCCCGATGTGTGCGGTCTGCATCATCAGCATACACAGCCGGGACTGGCCGATACCGCCACCCATAGTCAGCGGCAGCTCCCCGTTCAGCAGCATTTTATGGAAGGGCAGCTCTCGTCTGTCGTTGCAGCCTGCTTCGTTCAGCTGGGATGCCAAGGAGGTCTCGTCTACCCGGATACCCATGGAAGAAATTTCAAAGGCACGACCCAGCACCTCGTTCCAGATTAGGATATCGCCGTTCAGGGACCAGTCGTCGTAGTCGGGGGCACGTCCATCGTGGGGCTTACCGTTTTTCAGCTTGCCGCCGATCTGCATCAGGAATGTGGTGTGGTGTTCCTGCACGTAGGCACTTTCTCTCTGGCTGGGAGTCAGATCGGGATACAGCGCTTCCAGCTCGGCGGTGGTGACAAAGGATACGTTCCGGTCGAGCTTGCAGTTCAGACACGGGAATTCGTCCTGCAACGCCTCGTTGGTATCACACACGGCATCCACGATAGCCTGCACGGTGGCTTTCAAATAGTCCACGTTGCGCATACTCCGATCGATGACCTTTTCCCAGTCCCACTGGTCCACGTAGATGGAATGGATATTGTCCGGCTCCTCGTCCCGGCGGATGGCATTCATATCGGTATACAGGCCGTTGCCCACATAGAATTCGTACTGCTTCAGGGCCAGTCTCTTCCACTTTGCCAGGGAATGCACCACCTCGGCCTCTACACCCACGCCGGGCACATCAAAGGACACGGGACGCTCCACGCCGTTCAGGTTGTCGTTGAGCCCGGAGTTATCTGCTACAAACAGTGGTGCGGAAACTCGTTTCAGGTGCAGTGCTTTCGCAAGGCTGCGCTGGAAATACCGCTTGATGTAGTCGATGGCTCGCTGGGTCTCATAGACAGACAGCTTGGCTTTGTATCCGTCAGGAATGTATGTTTTTGCCATAAAAATGACCTCGATTTCAGAATTTCGCATGGATATAGCCGCTCCCGTCTGCGGAGGTTGGAGCCGAGCCGGAAGCACACATATATCCAACAGGATTATTGTACCATTCCGACGGCGTACTGTCAAGGGCAGAGCGAAAATTTTCTGAAAAAATCAAGGGAAATCGGCATGATAACACAAAAACAGACCCGAAAACAGGTCTGTTTTGCACGCTATTTGGTTCAGTCAACAACCACGATGGAATTGTTTGCGTCGCCGATGTAGGAGTTTTCCAGCAGTTCGGTCAACGCGATGGCTGCGTCGATGTTCAGCTCTTCCGGTGCAGGCTTGCCGGCGTCTACACAGTCGATGAACTGGTTCAGCGGTGCCGGCTTTTCTCTGGGCAGATCCGGGGTAAAGAAGCCGTTCTTGATGCCGCCCAGCTTGGAGGAGGAGAACTGTACGTCGTTGCCGTGCGCGATCATGGAACCTTCGGTACCGTAGATCTCCAAGGTCTGGGGAGAGTTGTAGGAGATAAAGCTGGTCTCCGCAACGCCCAGTGCGCCGCCTTCAAATTCAGCGATGGCTACGGCGTTTTCGTCTACCGGCTTGCCATAAGGAGCGGTGTACATACCGGTAACTCTCTTGGGCTTACCAAGGAAGTAGGCCAGCAGATACATGGGATGGCAGCCCAGGTCCATCATAGCACCGCCGGCTGCGTCCTTCTTTTCGAACCAGTAGTCAGGCAGCCAGTTGCCGGACACGCCGGAGTGAGCATCCCGCATTCTGACCAGGGTGATCTTGCCAAACATATCCTTAGCGATCATTTCCTTAGCGAACTGTACGGCCGGGCGACCTCTCTGGGGATAGCTGATCACAAAGGTGACACCGGCTTCTTCGATGGCAGCCTTCACTTCTTCGCATTCCTTTACGGTGGGGCACAGAGCCTTTTCGGTGAAGATGTGCTTACCGGCCTTGGCAGCCTTGATCAGGATGTCGTGGTGGGCCGTGGTAGGTGTGTCACACACTACGGCATCGATGTCATCTCTTGCCAGCAGTGCATCCAGATCAGGCATGAATTCTGCGCCCAACTCAGCAGCCCAAGCTTCCCCTCTGGCGGTATCGTCGTCCCATACGGCAACGATCTCTGCCTTGCCGCTGTTCTTGATCATGTTGGCGTATCCACCAGCATGAACGTGCCATTTGCTCAGCATTGCAACTTTAACCATAATTTGATCCTCCGTTTTATGATGATAGTTTTTTGTATTTTATGAAATTGGCAGTATTGTATAAACGCTTAACAATATTGCTTCAGGAATGCCAGCAGTTCACTCCGCTCCTCCAGGCCGTGCGGATGATGAGAGCAACCGGGCTTGCCTACGCAGTACAGCGGCAGTCCTGCGGCTTTGTATGCGTCCTCCAGCAGCTTACCGTTTTCGATATAGGGCACCACCGGGTCGCTGTCGCCGTAGATCAGGGCCACCGGGATCTTATGCTCGATGAGTGTGGGGATCCGGTCGATGGGGTGTTCTCTGTAGGTGATCAGATCGGAGAGCGTGAAACCGTAGGCATCCGCTACTTCCTGCCAGCCGCTGTTATTTTCCCCATATACATCGCCGACACCATAGCCCATGGGACAGGACAGCAGGTTCATGACCGGGGCATCCAGATACAGTACGCTGACCAGATCCGGATAACGGGAAGCAAAGTTCACGGAATGCAGTCCACCGCAGCTCATGCCGATGGGAATGAACTTTTCGGCAAGGCCATATTCCTTTGCCAGATATGCAGCGAACCGGGCTCTAGCGTGGTGATCTTCATCAACGCCCCAGCGATTTTTGTTTTTCAGATAGGCAAGATGGAAGCCGGCCGCCAACAGGTCGCATTCCAGAGCCGGGAAAGCACCAAAATATTCCATCTTGCAAGCCCATTTGCCGCTGCCCCAGCCGTCCTCATTCGGGAAGATGAGCAGTGCGTCTCTGTCTTCAAAGGTGAAATCCAAGCGTTTGTAGCCAAACCATTCTGTATGTTCCATAGGGAGCCTCCTGTGTACACGGATCTTCTTCCTGTACAGTATAGCAGTATTGTCGGAAAAAGTCAAGGGTGTAGCGAAATTTTTATGACAACATGGCATTTTTCTCTTGCATTTGGTCCCAAAATCCTGTATACTAAGCGGTGTAACGATGTTGCGTATTTTGCGCAGAAAGAGGTTTGATATGACAAAGGTCACACTGCTGGGAGATTCCATCCGACAGATCGGGTATGGTACGATGGTACCGGCACTTTTGGGAGAGGAATACAACGTCTGGCAGCCGGGCGACAACTGCCGGTTCGCACAGTACACCCTGCGTGGTATGTGGGACTGGGCCGGAGATATGGCCGGCTCGGAGATCGTACACTGGAACAATGGGTTATGGGATGTCTGCGATATCTTTGGTGATGGGTATTTCACGCCGCTGGACACCTATCTGGACTTTATGAAGCGCATTGCCAAGATCCTGCTGAATCGCCACGGAACGGTGATATTTGCCACCACTACGCCGGTGACGGAGCAGAATCCCCATAACAAAAACGATGTGATCATCCGGTACAACCAGGCTGTGGTGCCGATGCTGGCCGATATGGGCGTACAGATCAACGACCTGCACAGTCTGATGTATGCGGACATCGATCGCTTCATCCGGAAGGACGACAACATCCATCTGACCGACGACGGGATCCGGGTCTGTGCCGAGCAGGTAGCCAAGGTGATCCGGGAAGCCACGAACCGTGCATGAGCTGCAGAGGTAGGACATTCTATGTAGGTGTCCTGCCTCTTTTGGCGAATGGCGCATGGGGATACCGCACATTTTTTCGTCTGGCTACTTGATTTTCCTGTATAAACATGGTATAATGAAGATACTACCGGGAAGGGACACGTACACACAAACGTTCGCACCTTTCCTTGCGTACAGGAGGACGTATGCGGCAAATCCCCAAGATCGCTGTAGGAGATACGCTGGAAATGAAAAAAGCACATCCCTGCGGTGCCAAACGGTTTCAGGTGCTGCGGATCGGCAGTGACATTCGGCTGGTCTGTGAAGGTTGTGGGCGAGATATGGTGCTGCCACGGGAAAAGGTGGAGAAAGCACTGCGCAAGGTGATCCCCTCGCCGGATCGTACAGAGGAATGATTCTTTCTATTATCGAGGTTGTTTCATGGATGCTATGCCTACACCGGATCTGACACTGTCGGAAGAAAAGCCGGGACTTTGGAAGTCCACGCACATTCCGCCGTTTTCGAAGATCCTGTCTGTTTGTTTTTTGTTGCCGGCGCTACTCATGCTGCTCATTTACCTTTGCCTGATGATCTGGCCTCTGGGGGAAAACTCCGTGCTGGTGCTGGATCTGAATGCGCAGTATGTGTACTATTTTGAGAAGCTGCGAAACATTTTGGTTTCCGGCGATTCTCTGCTGTACTCCTTTGAGAGAGCACTGGGTGGAGAATTCATGGGGATCTTTGCGTACTATCTTTCTTCCCCGCTGTCCTTTTTGGTGGCACTGCTGCCCAAGCGTATGATGACCGAATCGCTGCTATTCCTGCTTGTGATCAAGACGGGGCTTTGTGGGTTGACCTTCGGGTACTACCTGACCAAGACCCGTATGGCTCGGCCGGTGTGGACTGTGATGTTCTCCTGTATGTATGCGCTGTGCTCCTATGTGGTGGTGATGCAGCACAATATCATGTGGATCGACAATGTGGTGCTGTTTCCGCTGATCCTGTACGGCATGGATCTGCTGATCAAGGAAGGACGGTTCCGGCTGTATGTGGGTGCGCTGGCGGTGGCGATCCTGTCTAACTTTTACATTGGCTACATGACCTGCCTGTTTCTGGCGGTATATTTCTTCATTCGGTATGCAACCATGACGCCTGCGGAACGGGGACTGCACTGGGGTTCCCACGCTTTCTGGAAGGCACTGCTGCGGATGGTAGTGTATTCCCTGTTGGCGGTCGCTATGTCGGCGGTGATCATTCTGCCGGTGTACTACAGTCTGTCCTTCGGGAAGCTGGAATTTTCCGACCCCAAATACGATGCCAAGCAGTTATTCGATTTTTTAGAGCTGCTGACCAAAATGTACTTTGGCTCCTATGACTCCGTACGGCCCTCCGGGATGCCCTTTTTGTACAGTGGTACCCTGACGCTGGTGTTGCTGCCTCTGTACTTTGCGGCACCTGGGATCCGGCTGCGGCACAAGGTGGGCAGTCTGGCGACCCTTGGTTTTCTCATGGCCGGTTTCAACTTCAGCATACTGGACATCATCTGGCATGGTTTCCAGAGACCCAACTGGCTCAATGCCCGGTTTGCCTTTATGTTCGTATTCCTGACCTTGGTGATGGCCTATGACGGTTTCGTGCATCTCAAGGAGACCGGGGTCAAAAAGATCCTGCCGTCCTGCATCGGAGCCGGCGCGCTGCTGTTGGTCATGCAGGCCTTCGAATACGACAACGTACAGGACTTTCTGACGGTCTGGGCCGGGCTGTTCTTCCTTGCCGGTTTTGGGATTTTGGTGCCCTATGCGCTGCGGGACAAGGCTCCGGACGACGTACAGCTGTACTCCAATCCGGAACTGTATCTGGTGATGTTCGTGGTGTTCGAGCTGATCTGTAACGGTGTTGCCATGGCGTATTCTCTGGATGCGGATGTTGCCTACTCCAATCGTGCCGGTTACCGGAATTTTGTGGATCGGTTCAGTGAAGCGGTCGAGGACATGGAGGAGATCGATGATGCGAAATATGGCAAGGACAGCTTCTACCGGTCGGAAAAGCTGAAGCACCGGAAGAAGAACGACAACTTTGCCATCGATATCAACGGACTGTCCAACTCCACCTCCACGCTGAATGCCAAGTCCATCCGGTTCCTAAAGCAAATGGGTCTGTCGGCTCGTTCCCACTGGTCCATGTACTATGGCGGCAACCCGGTCACCAATTCCCTTTTGGGGCTGCGGTATGTGATGGCAGACAAGGGAACGGACAGTACCATGCCGGCGTACATGGAAGAAATGTACACGCTGGTGGGCACGTCAGCGGATGAGATCGAGATCTGGGAGAATCCCTACGATCTGGGCGTATTGTTTGCGGTATCCGAGGATATTCTGACCTATGCAGAATACAATGAGGATGAGGATCGGGAGCTGGAAGAAAATGAATTGCCGTTCATTCGGGATACCTATGCCGATGCGGTGGAATACAAGACGCCGTTCCAGATGATGAACCATATGCTCTCTGCCATGCTGGGTCGGGAGGTCGAGGTCTTCACCAAGGTGGATGCGGATGAATCAGAGACCAAGGGTGTCTCGCCTACCTTCACTACGGGACACACCGGATACGAGGAAGACGACAGCGGACTGACGCCTAAGATCGTGTATGAGATGGACATTACGGAGACGCTGCCGGTGTATGTGTACTTCCCCAGCGAATATCCAAGAGACGCAGAGATCAAATTGGACGACCATAAGATCGGCGACTTCTTTGCGGACGACAGCTTTTGTGTACAGGAGCTGGGCGTACTGGAAGAAGGGGAGCACACGTTCTCGCTGTATCTGGAGGAGAATAATATTTACCTGGCCAGCGGCTGTTCGTACTTCTGGTACTTCCACGAGGATGTGTTCACCGAAGTGATCGCAGAGCTGCAGAAGGGCAAGATGGCGGCCTGCAGTGTCCGGGACGACGTGATTACCGGTACCATCACCGCAACCGACGACAAGACTGCCGTATTCACTTCCATTCCCTACGATGCCGGTTGGAAGATCTATGTGGACGGCGAAAAGGTGGAAACACTTTGTCTCATGGATGCGCTGGTGGGCTTCCGGATCAACGCCGGTTCTCACGAGGTAGAGCTGCGGTATCGGCCGGACTGCGTGAAATACGGGGCGATCCTGTCTCTGTCCGGCGTGGTGCTCTATGCGGCAGCATCGGTTTGGGATGTACGAAGACGGTATTATTTGTGATAAGTTAGGAATTTTTGCATGATCAATACACTATACGGTATTTTATTTCAAGTGGATCCGGTGGGCTGTTCGGTGGTGATCGAATGTGCCGGTGTGGGCTACCTGGTGCACGTGTCGGCCGGGACATTGTCCAAGCTGCCCTCTCCCGGCTACGGACCGGATGGAACACCCAAGGAAAATCCGGAGAAGGTGCGGCTGTTCACGTATATGGCGATACACGAGGATGCGGTGGATCTCTATGGATTTGCCACGTCGGAGGAGCTTGCCATGTTCAAGCTGCTGATCTCGGTACAAGGCGTGGGGCCCAAGGCCGGTATGTCGATTTTGTCGCTGATGACACCACGGACGCTGGCACTTTCCATTGCGGCAGAGGACACCAAGGCCATTTCCAAGGCACCGGGTGTGGGTGCGAAGACAGCGGCACGGATCGTGTTGGAGCTGAAGGAAAAGCTGTCGAAGCTGTACCCTGCCACCGATGGCGTTCCGCTGCCGGAAAGTGGTGCTGGAAAAGAGAAAAAGTCAGCCACATCCGGCAAGCTGGCAGATGCACAGGAGGCACTGCTGGTGCTGGGATATTCTCGGTCGGAGATCACGGCAGCCATGAAGCACGTGGATCCGGAAGCATCTCTGGAAGATATGATCAAAAAAGCGCTTGCGGCTTTGATGAAGTGATAAGGAGAAGATACAATGGATACAAACGATCTGGATCTGGAAAATCGGATCCTGTCCTCCAGCTTTCATCCAGAGGATACCGAAAGCGATATGTCGCTCCGTCCCCATTCGATCGACGAATATATCGGGCAGACGAAGGCCAAGGAGCTCTTGAAGATCTACATGGGTGCCGCCAAGCTCCGTGGGGACAGCCTGGACCATGTACTGCTCTATGGCCCGCCGGGACTGGGGAAGACCACGCTGTCTGCCATTATTGCCTCGGAAATGGGTGTGAATCTGCGGATCACATCCGGTCCTACCATTGAGAAAAAAGGCGACCTGGCGGCACTGCTGACCAACCTGAACGAAGGCGACGTGCTGTTCATCGATGAGATCCACCGGATGTCCAGCGCCATTGAAGAAATTTTGTACCCGGCCATGGAAGACTTTGAGCTGGACTTCATCATTGGCAACGGTCCCTCCGCACGGAGCATCCGGATCGATCTGCCCAAATTCACCTTGATCGGCGCCACCACCCGTGCCGGACAGCTGACCACACCCTTGCGAGATCGGTTTGGTGTCCTGCTGCGGTTGGAGCTGTACACACCGGAGGAGCTTGCCTCGATCGTGTGCCGCAGTGCCGGGATCTTAGATGTGCCGATCACCTCCGATGGAGCATTGGAGATCGCTTCCCGTTCCCGTGGTACGCCCCGTATCGCCAACCGACTACTGAAGCGGATCCGGGACTTTGCACAGGTGAAGGGGAACGGCAAGATCACGCTGGACATTGCACGGGAGGCGCTGGCTATATTGGACATCGACGAGCTGGGTCTGGACAACACCGACCGGCGTATGATGGAGACGATCATTCGGTATTACGATGGTGGACCGGTGGGACTGGAAACGCTGGCCGCCACCATTGGCGAAGAAGCTGTGACGCTGGAAGATGTGTATGAGCCGTACCTTTTGCAGATCGGGTTCATCAGCCGTACGCCACGAGGACGCATGGTGACCCGGCAAGGCTATGCCCATTTGGGATTTCCCTACAAACCAAGAAATATTTCAGTCGAAGATAAACGGCAAATGGATGGAGAACAGCTATCTCTGGGGCATGATTTTTCTGAAGAATGATCTCCCGAAGGCGCTTTCCACATACATGAATGGAGGTTTCACATGGATGCATATGCACGGTTTTTGGCACTGTCCATTGACTTGACGCCGGTCGGGTTTCTGGTGGACAACGATCCGCTTCCCTATTTCTGCACGCCCAAGGATGCGGTCATTTTAGGACGTGTCGGGGTAGACGGGATCCATTTCTGTACCGTGCCCGACTTTGGAGAAATGGTCTTTGCGGTCAGTCCCATGAACGATATACCGGATCTGGTACGGCCGGTGGCAAAGGATTTCACAGATTTTCTGCGGCTGCTGCTCGCTTGCGGTGACACTGCTGCCATCGAACAAGCGTGGATGTGGTCGGCAGAACAGTTTGCTGCATTTGTAGCGGACAATCCACCGACAGCAGATGGTCGTGCGGTGCTGGACACGCTGGCGGAAAAAATGCAGCTCACACCCATGGAGGATCCGTTTACCTACATTCGTGGCTTGCAAGCGACCTTCGATACCGATCAAATCCCCTACACGGAAGAATATTACGATACCGTTGGTTGATATGGTTTTGCCCCGACGTATACGATCGTCAAACACTTTCCAAGCCGAAAGGAGAAATATACAATGCAAGACAGAAACAAGCTCAACAAGATCTTTTACGGCAGTTACCTGGCTATGGTGACGATCTCCACACTGCTCAACTATCTGGAAGACAGCAAGAAAAAGCTGCCGCTCTGGGCTGAGATCATCATCACGATTCTGGATCTGATCATCCTACCCACCTTCATCACCGCTTTTATCTACAAGATCAAGGCAGACAAAGAAGTTGCTGCCAAGGCCAAAGCCGATGCGGTCGTACCGGAGATCGCCGCCGACGAAGCCTGCTGACGACACATGGCCGAAATATAGCAAAGGAAAAGGACAGCGCTCACTGTCCTTTTTGTTTATCCAGATATGCCTGCACTTTGGCACGCAGCGACAGCACCTGACCGGGACTGACGGAAAGCTTCTCGATGCCTTCCTCTATCCAAAAGGGAATCATGGACGTCTCTCCTGCCAGCTCGCCACAGACGCTGACGGGAATGCCGGCTTTGTGTGCGGATGCGGCAGTCATGTGTAGCAGCTTTTTCACGCTGTCCGGAACGGTTTCGGTCAGATAGGCAACGGATGCGTTTTCTCGGTCGGCGGCCAGCGTGTATTGGGTCAGGTCGTTGGTGCCGATGCTGAAAAAATCCACCATAGTCGCAAATGTGTCGGAACAAAGTGCCGCCGATGGAGTCTCGATCATGATGCCGATGGACATGGCAGGATCGTGGGGAATATGCGCTTGTTGGAGTTCCGTACGCACCTTGGCGGCGATCTGCAGCACCGTTTCCAGCTCTGTGGGCAGTGCGATCATGGGGAACAGCACGGCAAGCTTCCCATGGATGGCGGCACGATACAGGGCTCGCAGCTGGGTGGTCAGCAGCGCCGGATATTGCAGACCGATCCGTATGGCTCTTAGACCCAAGGCAGGATTTTCCTCTGTTTGCCACTGGGGCAGCATTTTGGCAAGCCACGGGATCTTTTTGTCGGCACCGGCGTCCAAGGTGCGGATCACCACTTCCCTGTCCGGCATGGTCGCAAGCGCTTGCCGGTACCACTGGTACTGCTCCTCTTCGGTGGGACAATGGTCGGTTTGCATAAATAAAAATTCACTGCGCAAAAGACCGATCCCTTCAGCGTCCTGTTCTGCGGCGGCTTCCACGTCACGAATGTGCCCGGCGTTGGCGCAGATCCGGATCGCACGACCGTCGGCGGTATGACAGGTGTGTCCACGCATGGCATCCCGTTCCGCAGCATGCTCGGCCTGGTACCGGATATAGCGTTGGCGGATCGTCTCGTCCGGGCACACATACAAAATACCGCCGGTACCGTCTAAAATGGCTTCTTTTCCGTGGAGCGCCTGCCGTTCTGTCAAAACAGGTCCCACCGCTACAATGGCCGGGATCCCTAGGGTACGGGCCAATATGGCTGTGTGGGAATTGGTGGTGCCTCTTTCGGTCACAAAGCCAAGTACGGTTTGGGGATCCAATCCAATGGTCTCGGCTGGAGTCAGCTCACCTGCCACCAGGATCACCGGTTCGCCGGATGGCAGTGGGGTCTTGACATCTGTATCTCCGGATAAGATCTCCTGCAGTCGGTCGGTGATGGCACGAACGTCTGCTTCTCTTGCCTGCAGATAGCCGTCTTCCATGGTGGCAAACTGTTCTGCCAATCGTGCTCCCACCAGGTGGACTGCATCCGATGCGGTCATGCCCTGCCGGAGCTGTGCTTCCACCGCTTCCGTAAAATCTTCGTCGGTCAGCATCATTTGATGGATAGCGAATATTTCCGCTTCCGTTTCGCTGATCCCTTTGGCTCTCTTTTCCAGCTCAGCCAGCTCCTTCAGCAAATGCCGACAGCTCTGGCGAAAGTGGGTCAGCTCCTCTGCCTGGGATCGTTTGGACGTATGCAGCTCTGCGTGTGGCTTTGTTTGGTGGATGTAGTGGAGCTTGCCGCAGACCATACCGCCGCAAACACCTTTTCCTTTGATCTGTTCCATGTTTTTCTCCTTACAGACCGCTCTCGGTCAGCATGGCTTCGATGGCGATTAGTGCTTCTACGGCGTCTTCTCCTTCTGCCTCCACATGGATGGTGTCTCCCTGTTTCACACCCAGCCCCATGACGGCAAAGAGTCGTTTGGCGTCTGCCGATCGATCCTTGACCGGCAGGAGCAGGCGAATGTTCGCATGGTATTTTTTCGCTTCGGCAACCAGTTTCCCGGCCGGCCGGGCGTGGATGCCGTTGGTATCGGTGATGGTATATACGATTCGGTGCATAGTATACTCCTTTGTGATGACCTTTCACAGAATATTGTGGGTCTTTCTTTTGGAGTTCATACATGGCATACGGAAAATTTTTGTTTTCTGCTGTGGAAAATTCGGTTTACACTATTGCACTTTTACAAAAACTGTGGTATAATGTATGTGTTCCTGTTGGTTCGTTGGTGTTTTCAGTTCCAAGTGAGCTGCACACCACGTACCCCTGGATCATAATTGCGAAAAGCTGTGATGGAGCAGCCGGACGGATCGTACCCCTGATACAAGAGAATGGCAGTCGTTGGCTGGAAGCTGTCATGCAGGGATCTCGTTTGGGCATTTCACTCCGGAGCTGGGTAGGTTTACCACGGTCGGTCCGTTATCCCACCAGAGTGCCGGTGTTTTTTGCCGGAATTTGGGTGGTACCACGGAGCCTTGTTTGCCTCGTCCCTATGTATGGGATGGGGATTTTTATTTTCCTTTTGCGTCTTTGCGTCATCGAAATTCAATTTTTACTATAAGGATAAACGATCATGAAAGAAACACTTCTCAAAATCAAATCAGAAGCCATTGCTGCACTGGAACAAGCCGATGCAGACATTGAAGCCCTGCGGATCAAGTACCTGGGTAAGAAAGGGGAGCTGACCGCTGTGCTGCGTGGCATGGGTAAGCTCTCTGCCGAAGAAAGACCGGTGATCGGGCAGCTGGCCAACGATATCCGTGCCGAGATCGAAGCGGAGATCGAAAAGCGTACGGCTGCGATGAAGTCTGCTGCACTGGATGCCAAGCTGAAGGCCGAAAAGCTGGACGTGACCATTCCCGGTACCAAGACACCGGTCGGCAAGCCCCATCCGCTGGCCATGGTACAGAGACAGCTGGAAGAGATCTTCCTGGGCATGGGCTATTCCATTGCAGAAGGACCGGAAGTGGAGTATGACTACTACAACTTCCAGGCGCTGAACATTCCGCCGGATCATCCTGCCAGAGACACCCAGGACACCTTCTATATCACCGAAAACATTCTACTGCGTTCCCAGACCTCTCCGGTACAGGCCAGAGTGATGGAAAAGCAGAAGCCGCCGATCAAGATCATCTCTCCCGGTCGTGTATATCGTTCCGATGCTGTGGACGCTACCCACTCTCCCCTGTTCCACCAGTGCGAAGGTCTGGTGGTAGACAAGGGCATCACCATGGGCGACCTGAAGGGTACACTGGAAATGTTTGCCCAGACCATGTTCGGTGCGGACACCAAGATCCGGTTCCGTCCCCATCACTTCCCCTTCACGGAGCCTTCTGCTGAGGTGGACGTATCCTGCTTCGCTTGTGGTGGCAAGGGCTGCCGTCTGTGCAAGGGCGAAGGCTGGATCGAGATCTTAGGGGCCGGTATGGTACATCCCAACGTACTGCGGATGTGCGGCATTGACCCGGAGGTATATTCCGGCTTCGCATTCGGTCTGGGGATCGAGCGGATCGTTATGCTGAAATACCACATCGACGATATGCGCCATCTGTACGAAAACGATGTGCGGTTCCTGCACCAGTTCTGAGTCGAATTGTATCCATTTTATATAAAGAGAAGCGCCGCACTGTGACGGCAGAATGAGGTAATTATGCAGCTTTCCATGAAATGGCTGGCAGACTATACGGATGTCAGTGATATTAGCATTAAAGACTATTGCGATAAAATGACCATGACCGGCTCCAAGGTGGAGACCTATGAGGTGCTGGCAGAGGATATCACCAAGGTGGTCGTAGGCAAGATTTTGTCTGTGGTTCCCCACTCCAACTCGGATCATCTGGTGATCTGTCAGGTGGATATTGGCGCCGCTGAACCGGTACAGATCGTGACCGGGGCCAGCAACGTATTTGCCGGTGCTGTCGTGCCGGTGGCTACCGATGGGTCCACGCTGCCCGGTGGTGTGAAGATCAAGAAGGGCAAGCTGAGAGGCGAAGTTTCCTGCGGGATGCTGTGCTCCATTGGGGAACTGGGACTGACCACCCACGATATGCCCGGTGCCATCGAAGACGGGATCCTGATCCTGAACGATGTGGGTCTGGCAGACGCGACCATTGGGCAGGACATCCGGGAAGCGCTGGATCTGGCGGATACTTCTGTGGAATTCGAGATCACTTCCAATCGCCCCGACTGTCTGTCTGTGATCGGTCTGGCAAGAGAGACTGCTGTGTCCTTCGGCAGAGAGCTGAAGCTGGCAACACCGGCGTCTCCTGCACTGCGGAACGATGGAGACACCATTGACAAGTATCTGTCTGTGGATGTGCAGAACAACACGCTGTGTACCCGGTACTCGGCTCGTGTGGTAAAGAACGTGAAGATCGCACCTTCTCCCCTGTGGCTGCGGATGCGTCTGCGTGCGTCCGGTGTGCGTCCCATCAACAATATCGTGGACATCACCAACTATGTGATGCTGGAATACGGTCAGCCCATGCACGCCTTTGACTACAAGTGTCTGGACGGCTCCCACATTATTGTACGGAATGCCGCTGAAGGGGAAAAGTTTGTTTCTCTGGACAACGAAGAACACATTCTGGACGCCGCTTCTCTGGTGATCGCTGACGAAAAGAAGGCTGTGGCACTGGCCGGGGTCATGGGTGGTCTGAACAGTGAGATCACGGACGACACCACCACCGTTGTATTTGAATCCGCTATGTTCCATCCGGGCAATGTGCGTGTGACTGCTAAGAAGCAGGGTATGCGGACGGAATCCTCTGCCCGGTTTGAAAAGGGGCTGGACAGCGAAAACACCATGCCGGCACTGGATCGGGCTTGCGAGCTGGTGACGCTGCTTTGCGCCGGTGAGATCGTGGACGGTACCATCGATGTATATCCCGTGAAGAAGGTTCCCTTCACCATGCCGCTGGATGCCGACAAGATCAACGAATTCTTAGGCGTTGACCTGACCAGAGAATATATGGCCGACATTTTCCGGAAGTTGGACTTTGGCGTATCGGATGACAATGCTACGCTGACCGTGCCTACCTACCGGGACGACGTGCGCTGCATGAACGACCTGGCCGAAGAAGTACTGCGGATGTATGGCTACGACAAGATCACCTCCACCCTGTCCTCCAAGGCAACACCTACCAATGGAGCCCGGACAGAACGCCAGAGCTTTGATATGAAGCTGCACGATATGCTGTGCGGTATGGGTCTGGACGAGATCGAGACCTTCTCCTTCATCAGCCCCTCCTGGTACACCAAGATCCGGCTGGCCGAGGAGGATGTGCGTCGGAATTCTGTGGTGATCTCCAATCCGCTGGGTGAAGACACCTCTGTGATGCGCACCACCATTCTGCCCTCTCTGCTGAAGGTGCTCTCCGACAATGCGGCTGTGAAGAACAAGGACGTAGCACTCTTTGAAATGGGCAAGGTATATCTGCCTACCACGGCTGGGGAGCTGCCCAACGAGCCCGGTCATCTTGCCATTGGGTTCTATGCCGGGGACGACAAGAAGGGGGACGGCTTCTATCGGCTGAAGGGTATCCTGGAGGCGATTCTGTACATTGCCGGGATCGAAAACGCAGACTTTGCACCCTGCACCACGGAGCCTACCTTCCATCCGGGGCGTTGCGCTGCCATGACCGTAGGCGACGCGCTGGTGGCTACCTTTGGGCAGATCCATCCGGCTACCGCAGACAACTACAACTTCAGCGTACCCGTGTACGTGTGTGAGCTGGATCTGGAAGCGCTGTTTGCCGCTCGTCGGCTGATGATGGACTACAAGCCCCTGCCCAAGCATCCTGCACTGGAAAGAGACTTCTCCTTCGTTTGCGACGAGGATACGCCGGCCGGGCTCATCTCCAAGGAGATCCGGGAGATCGGTGGCAAGGTCGTAGAAGCGGCTGAACTGTTCGACATTTATAGAGGACCGCAGGTCGGCGAAAACAAGAAGAGCGTATCCTATGCGGTACAGCTGCGTGCCGACGACCACACCATGACCGATGAAGAGGCCGATGCCACGGTGAAGAAGATCCTGGCCGGTCTGGCTGACAAGCATGGTATCACCCTGCGGCAGTAAGATATAATTGCTTTGTAGACACGATTTTGTGTGCAAAATGGGATTCCGGGAAGGGCGTTCGTCTTATCCCGGTTTCCCTGTTTGTAAATCTATTTTGGAGGTATCGTTATGTTGACATATCCTATGACCATTGCCGGTCTGCACCGGGAGCTGCCCATTTGTCCGCTGAACGATTCGCTTGCCATTGGCGCATTTGTGATCTTTGGCGACCCGGAGCTGACCACGGCCACAGCCAAGGCACTGCTTGCCATAGCACCCGATTATGACTACATCATCACGGCCGAAGCAAAGGGCATTCCGCTGGCCCACGAAATGGCACGGCTGGCTGGCAATCAAAAGTATTTTATCGCACGCAAGAAGGCCAAGGCGTACATGACCGGCGTATTTGAAGTGACGGTGCAGTCCATCACCACGGCTGGCGAACAGAAGCTGTTTCTGGACAAGACCGATGCGGAGCTGATACAGGGCAAACGGATCCTGATCGTGGACGACGTGATCTCCACCGGAGAAAGCCTGCGTGCCGTGGAAACGTTGGTGACAGCGGCCGGTGGTATCATCTGTGGCAAGATGGCGGTGCTGGCAGAAGGCGATGCGCAGGTGCGGGATGATATCCGGTATCTGGAAAAGCTGCCGCTGTTCCATCCGGACGGGACGATCTTAGAAGGCTCTCTGCACTGAGCAAACTGTATCTTGTAGGGAGACACATCTCTGGAGAATCTATGAACATTATCATTATTGGCGTGGGGAAGACCGGTGAAGAGCTGATCGCTTCCCTGCTAGTCGAAGGACATGACATTGCCGTGATCGATCCGCTATACTCTGTGATCGAAAATATCCTGGACACCTATGATGTCATGGGGATCTGCGGCAGTGGCGTGGTCACGGAGACCTTGGAAAAAGCCGGTGCCGATGCTGCCGACCTGGTGATCGCCTGTACGCCACAGGATGAGATCAATGTGCTGTCCTGCGTGATCGCCAAGCAGCTGGGTTGTAAAAGCTGTATCGCACGGGTGCGCAATCCGGAGCTGAATGCACAGACCCGATTCATGCAGCAAAAGTTAGGGATCGACACCATGATGAATCCGGACTATTATGCTGCCCATGCCATATCCCGTATCCTGCGGATCCCCAGTGCTTCCAAGGTGGACTCCTTTGCCGGTGGCAAGCTGGATATGGTACAGTTGAAGGTCGCCGCCGACTGTCCGCTGGTGGGAACGGCTTTGTTTCAGCTGCCTAGCAGGTGCAGGACCCGTGTGCTGGTCTGTGCAGTACAATGTGCCGGACACCAGGCTGCCATCGTACCTTCTGCCGGATATGTGATCCAGGCCGGCGACATCCTGAGCTTGACGGCCACCCATGCGGACATCCACCGGTTCTTCCGGGAGATCGGCGCTTTGTCGGAACCGATCCGGGATGTGCTATTGGTCGGCGGCAGTCGCATTGCCTATTATCTGGCGAAAAATCTGGTGGAAAGCGGCCTGCACGTGAAGATCATCGAAGAAGACCACGACCGTTGTGTGGAGCTTTCCCGGGAGCTGCCCCATGCCCGGATCATATGCGCCGACGGAACCAATCACGAGATCCTGATCGAAGAAGGGATCCGGGACATGGATGCCTGCATTGCACTGACCGGCATGGACGAGGGAAACATCATTCTGTCACTGTATGCACTCAGCGAAGGTGTGGGCAAGGTGATCCCCAAGATCAACAAGACCGCACTGCTGACCATGTCTTCCCATGTGGGTCTGGATTCTGCCATTTCGCCGGAACAGCTGACCGCCGATATGATCGTCTCCTACGTCCGGGCGCTGGGACAATCCGGAAGCGATTCTGCCATCCAAACGTTGTACAAGCTGCTGGACGGACAGATCGAAGCGATGGAGTTTTTGGTGCAAGAGGAAAGCGTGTCCATGACGGGTATACCGTTGTCGGAAATGCACCTGAAAAAGAATTTGCTGATCGCTGGGATCGTGCGGGAATCCCAGGTGATCTACCCCGGTGCCAACGACCAGTTCTGTGTGGGCGATACTGTGGTGGTAGTGACGGCCAATCTGCGCCTGTCTACCCTGCGTGAGATCCTGGCGGATTGACTTATTGTATTATCATGAACATTCGTTATATCGTATATTTATGTAGTCGAGTCCTATTGATCCTGGGGCTTTTGCTACTGTTGCCACTGACGATTTCTTTGTTGTATCGAGATGGGTGCCTGGTCGCATTTGCCATTCCCATGGGGATCATGCTGGCCATTGGGCTGATCTGGGGTCGCAAGAAACCGGAGAAAGGCACGCTGTTTGCCCGAGAAGGCTTTGCGGTGGTGACGCTGATCTGGGTACTGCTTTCGGTGTTTGGGGCACTTCCCTTTATGCTCAGCGGCGTCATCGACACCTTCACCGATGCGTTTTTTGAGGCGGTATCGGGGTTCACCACCACGGGAGCCTCCATTTTGCCGGCGGTGGAAGGATTGCCGGAGAGCATTTTGTTCTGGCGACAGTTTATGAACTGGATCGGTGGTATGGGCGTGCTGGCATTGGTTTTGGCACTGGCGCCATTTGACAAGGATCGAAGCAAAGGGGACACACGGGGTTCCGATGTGTACATCATTCGGGCAGAAAGTCCGGGGCCTATGTTTGGCAAGCTGGTGTCCAAGCTGCGATTCAATGTACAGATCCTGTACATCATGTATGCCTGCATGACGGTGGTCACCATCATTATGCTGCTGTTCGGCGGTATGGATCTGTTTGACGCCACCTGTCATGGCTTTGCGGCGGCAGGCACCGGTGGATTCTCCGTAAAAAACGCCAGCATCGGGTACTACGACAGTGCGTATCTGGAGTGGGTATTGGCCATCGCACCCATGCTGTTCGGGATCAACTTCAATATTTATTATTTTGTCCTGACAAAGAATTTCATTTCCATTTGGAAAAGTGAAGAGCTGCGGTGGTATCTCCTGATCATTGGGATCTCCACGGTGCTCATCACGGGAAATATTTTATCCATGTATAATTCCGTGGGTGCCAGTCTGCGCCATGCCTTCTTCCAGGTCACCTCGATCATCACCACCACGGGCTTCTCTTCGGTGAACTACGACCTGTGGCCCACCTTTTCCAAGGGGATTCTGGTGCTGCTCATGTTTATCGGTGGCTGTGCCTCGTCTACCAGTGGGGGATTGAAGGTGTCCCGGTGCATCATATTGGTGAAGACTGCTATCAAGGAGATCCGGTATTATATCAATCCCAGAGAGGTGCGGTCGATCCGGTGCGATGGGGTGTATGTGGAGAAAAACGTAGTCACCAGCGTTTCGGCGTACTTTGTGGTATATATGCTGCTGTTTGCCTTTTCCACCTTTTTGCTGACACTGGAACCGGGGCATTCGTTGGAAACTTGCTTTACAGCTGTGGCGGCTTGTCTCAACAACATCGGGCCCGGTCTGGACGACGTTGGGCCTATGAACAATTTCAGTGTGTTCAATGGGTTTTCCACGTGGATCCTATCCATCGATATGTTGCTGGGACGGTTGGAGCTGTTCCCTATGCTTGTATTCTTGAATCCGACCGCTTGGCATAAGTAAACTTAGCCCGGCATAAGTGATACTTAGCAGACATAAACTACTGCGTAGTTTAGTCGGCATAAGTAAACTTAGCCCGGCGTAAGTAAATTTAGCAGACAAATATAATGATTGCTGTATTATAAGGAGAAACCGTATGTGGTCTCGTGTTGTGTGCTGTACCATGGCGCTGCTTCTGTTGTCTTCCTGTACCGCTGTGCCGATGGAAACCGAACCGGTGCCGTACGAAGTACCGGTGGTTGACACGCTTTCGGCGGACACGGATACGACGGAGCCGGTGGTGGTCTCGGACACGGATGCCGCCATTGTGTATCTGTCGTTGGGCGATTCCATTGCTCGTGGCTATGGCTTGGCCGATGTGGAAGGAGAGCGGTTTTCTACCGTTGCCAAAGAATATTGGCTTGCCCATGGGATCGACGACGTGACGGTGTACAATGCCGGTGTGGATGGGCAGGACCTTTGGGGTGTGCTGGATACGGTCAATGAACAAGCCGATCCAGCCTGGGCCGAAGCGGATGTGGTTTCCGTCAGCATCGGCGCAAACCATATTTTATCCACGGTTTGGTCGTTTCTCTCGATCCTGTCCCAGTATAATTTGGACGATGCCTCTGCACTGTGTACCGAATTTACCGATGCGGTCACGGGATCTTGTGCCATGTTTGATGCCGGGTTGCCGCTGCTCATCGAGGATATCCACCGGATGGCGCCGGATGCTACGATCCTGTTTTTGACATTCTATGATCCGTATGCTGCGTTGCCCACAGAGATTCCCGTGTGTGATTCGATGGTTTTGGTCGATTCATTCTTGGATGCGGCGGTACAGCAGGTCAATGCCTGTATCCGTTCCGCAGCCACGGATGCAGATTACGTGCAAGTCGTGGATGTGTATGCGGCTTTTGCGGATGACACAGCTTCGCTTGTTTGTGTGGAAGCGCCGAACGACTCTGCACCTGCGACGATCGACATGAACAAGATGGATCCGCACCCCAATGCTGCCGGTCACAAGCGGATCGGGGAACTGGTGGGAGTCGCATACCTTGGGATTTTGGAAAATTGACAAATCAAAAAACAGCCGATCTTTTGGCTTCGTACCGTGGTGGTACGTACCGGATCGGCTGTTTTGTTTTTTTATTGTTGGCCGTAGTAAGCGTTTTTGCCGTGCTTGCGGAGGTAGTGTCGATCCAACAGTTTCTGCTGCATGGGCGTTGGTTTGTCTGCCAAGAACAAAGTACGCAACTGCATGGCGGCAACTTCTTCCAGGACCACGGCATTTTGTACGGCGTCCATGGCGGTTTTGCCCCAGGTGAAGGGGCCGTGGCTGTGAACCAGAACAGCTGGTATGGTCATGGGATCCCGGTTCCGGAAGGTCTCCACGATCACATTTCCTGTCTCCGCTTCGTAGGCACCGGCGATCTCCTCCGGAGTCATGCGGCGTGTACAGGGGATCTCTCCGTAGAAATGGTCAGCGTGGGTGGTTCCCATGGGCATAATGCCACGACCGGCCTGGGCAAAGGAGGTGGCTTCCCGGCTATGGGTGTGGACAATGCCACCGATTTCGGGAAAAGCCCGGTACAGCACCAGATGGGTCGGTGTATCGCTGGATGGGTTTAGACTACCTTCCGTGGCCTTGCCGCTTGCCAGATCGACCACCACCATGTCTGCCGGCCGCAGTGCGTCGTATGCCACGCCGGAAGGCTTGATGACCATTTGTCCTGTCTCCCGATCTATGGCAGATACGTTGCCCCAGGTGAAGGTGACAAGGCCATATTTCGGCAATGCCATATTGGCTTCCCAGACTTTGTACTTTAGTTCTTCCAGCATCACTGAACCTCTTTCAGGCCACGGACACCGTCCAGACCGGTGGTGTAGCGCTGCATATAGGCGGTGTATCCTGCCATACCGGTCGCATCCGGTTCCAGACGCAGGGTATCCATGGTGGCAAATACGTCGTCACGGAGCCACACACCAAGCGAACGATCGGTATCCGCACCCATGTAGGCGGCCAGCAGTGCCATACCCCATGCGCCACCTTCACCGGCGGTAGATGCTGTAGACACCGGGGTTTGCAGAGCATTTGCCAAAATCTGCTGTGCGACACCTTGCACCTTGAACAATCCGCCATGTGCCATAAAATGTGCGGCGTGCATACCTTCCTTGTCCACCAGCAGATCCATACCCAGACGCAGCGGCGCCACTACGGCGTACAGCTGGGATAGCATCAGATTTGCCAGGCTGGGCTTGCTGTCTGCCGTACGGAACAGCATGGGAAAGCCCTTCTCTACCACTGCCACCGGTTCGCCTGCCAGCATATTATACGACACAACGCCGCTGCAATCGGGATCTCCGGTCATGGCATGGTGGTACAGGGTGGCATAGCAGTCGGACAGATCCATGGGATGCCCGGACAAGGTGGCAAACTCCCGGAACAGCTGCACCCATACGTCCAGCTCGGAGCAGCCGTTGTTGCTGTGTACCATAGCGGTGGGAGAACCATCGGGCGTACAGCACACGTCGATCTCCGGGTACACGCCACGGAGCGGTTTGTCCAGCACCAGCATGGAGAAGGTCGAGGTGCCAGCGGACACATTGCCGGTACCGGGCAGTACGGCACCTGTGGCAGTCATACCGGTACCACCATCTCCTTCCGGCGGACACAGGGGAATGCCGGCCTGTAAGGTACCGGTGGGGTCTAAGAATCGGGCACCGGCTTCGGTGAGGGTCGCACCTCTGTAGCCGGCCGGTCGCACGGTGGGCAAAAGCGATCGGATGTTCCAAGGATAGGCCGCTGCCAATCCATCAAAGGCGGCCAGCATATCTTCATCGTATTGACCATTCTTTAGCGGAAACATACCGGAGGCTTCACACATACCGGTTTCGTGGCGGCCGGTGAGCAAATAATGGATGTGGGTAGACAGTGTGGTCAGCTGATGGATCTTTGCCACGTGTTCTTCCCCGTTCAGGATGGCCTGGTACAGATGGGCGATGCTCCACCGCTGTGGTATATTGAAGTGGAACTTTTCTCGCAGGATGTGGGCGGCCTTGGCGGTGGTAGTATTGCGCCAGGTGCGGAAGGGTGTCAGCAGCTTGCCGTCCTTGTCGAACACCAGGTAGCCGTGCATCATGCCGGAGATACCGATGGCGCCCATGGTGGTCAGTGCCGTGCCGTATCGCTTTTGCACGTCTTCTGCCAGATCGGCGTAGCAGGCCTGCAGTCCGGCGTACACGTCTGCCATGTCGTAGGTCCAATAGCCGTTCTCGAAGCGGTTTTCCCAGCTGTGGCTGCCGGCGGCGATGGGTGTATAGGTATCGTCGATCAGCACGGCTTTGATCCGGGTAGAGCCCAGCTCGATACCCAGGTAGGTTTTGTTTGTATTGATCTTTTCCTGCATATGTGACCTCAGCTTGCTTTGTCATATTTTGGTTTGTCTTGATTGTATCACAGAATCCGGCGCCTGTCAAGGGGATAACGAAAACCGGTCGTTCCCTTTTGGCGTAAGGAAACGATCCGGTCTCTATACAAGATATGCTTATTCCTGGCTCTTGATGAAGTCGATGGCTTCCAGCAGGTCGTCGATGGCCTTTTGACCCTTGCTTTCGTTCTTGGCAACGGCAGAGGCAAAATCGGTTTTGTTTTGCTCGATACAGGTCTGCCACGGGGCACGGATGATGTCCCACCAGATACTGGTACCCAGATCCATGTAAATGCCGTTTGTGATGATCTCCAGCATCCGAATGGATTCGGTATCACGAACATACCGGTTCTGGACAGCGTCCTCGTAATAAGCCGGATAATAATAGTTCAAGGAACCCACTGCCAAGGCTTCCTTGATCACGCAGACCCGTTCCAGATCGGTGGCGCAGGACAGCGGCAGATAGATGTTACCACCGTCGATAGCGGAATAATAAATCTCCTGGTCTTCCGACCACTTGGGATAGGGCACAATGCCGTAGTCGTCTTCCATGTCGCCCATGGTAGTCAGTCTGCTAGGGCCGCCAACGATGAACAGCGCCTGTCCCTGCTTGAACATACCATAACCTTCGTCTCGGCTGGCTTCCGCAGTACCGAACTGCTTAAAGGTATCGAACACGGCGCCGGTGATGTCCCGGTACTGTACGAATCGTGTGAACACATCGATCAGGTCTTCGCTCATGGAGATGGTGGGAATGCCGTTTTCCATCTCTACCATCTTGAGCCCGGAGCCACGGTAGGTAACTTCCACAAAGCGGTCCCATTCGCCGATGATACCATACCGGTCGTTCACGGTCATTTTACCGTCACCGTCCAGATCCAGGATCACATCTTCTGCCATGGAATAGAAGGTATCATATACCCACTTGCCTTCGTCCACCAGGCCATAGGGGTCGTCCATGCCGAAGTCCTCAATGAGCTTCTTATTGAAGATAATACCATAGCCGCCGGGCTTGACCTCCATGGCTGTATAATCCAGGATCGTGACGCCGTTGATGGTCAGGCTTTCTGTCATGACCTGGCTGTGCCACGGCTTGGTAAGGTCGGTGTACAGCATCTGAGAACCGGCCGGGCATTCTCCTGCCAGCACGTGGTTATAGCCGTTACGCTGGGACGAGCACGCCAGATCAAAGTCGTCCGACTGGGCCATAGCCGAATTGCGCACCATCGTTCCCACCTCTTCGTACAGGGTAAACGGACGGCGGTTGGTCGTGAAGGTGATGTCGTACTTTTCTTCGATCTCGATATTGCGCTTGTAGATGGCGTCGTCGATGATGTTGCCGGAGGGCTCATCGATATGGGCAGGCCATTCCTCGTAGTCGTAGATGCGGTATTCGTATCCGTCATAGGTCACGTTCGGCAGATAGTCTGCTACATAGAGAGTGCTTTCGGTCTCGGCTGTACTGTCGGTCGGAGTCGTGTCAGTGGTCGCAGTGGTTTCTGTGGTGCCACCGGAACAGGAGGTCACAGTGGGCAAAAGGAGCAGTGCGGTCAACAGACACGCAAGGATGCGTTGATGCTTCATATGGCTTCCTCCATGGAGATTCAAATTTCCACCGTATAATTATTTCAGGAACAGTTCGATAACGGGAACGAGCACCGGCGGCTTGACCACGGGCAGACGCATGACCAACAGATCCGGGGACTGGGTCTTGCCTTCGCTGAAATGCTCTACCTTTTCCTGGAACAGGATCTCACTGCCGTCGTGCAGGAACTGGGCATATTCTACCTTACCGGCAAATCCGGGCAGCTCCAAGAACTGGAAGGGATATTCGAACAGGTGGATATACAGTCTCTTGCCATCCTCGCTCTGGGTGAACTTGCAGCCGTTGGGGCACAGGGACAAAAATTCCGGTTCGGCCATGGTACAACCATAAATGGAGCGACTATTGTACTTCATCCAGTCGCCATAGGCTTTCAAGGCGGCTTCGGCTCTGTAATCGATGTAGCCACGTGCGGTGGGTCCTACGTTCATCAGCAGGTTGCCGCCGATGGATACGGTATTGATCAGCATCTGGATCAGCATTTCCGGGGATTTCCAGGTCTGCTCGTCCCGGTAGTAACCCCAGGAGCCGGAGAAGGTTTGGCAGGCTTCCCAGGTCACCAGATTGCCTGCGCTGTCCTTGACCCATTCCTTGGGCTGGTACTGTTCGGGCGTCCACAGGTCCTGTTCCAGCTGGGTGCGGTTGTCGATGATGATACCGGGCTGCAGACGACGTGCCGTAGCGATAAGCTCTTCGGCTTCCCAGTCGTTCATATCCTTGCCCAGCTTCATGGGTTCATAGGTATCCTTTTCACCCGGATAGGAGAAGTCGAACCACAGGATGTCGATCTTGCCGTAGTTGGTCAGCAGCTCGGTCACCTGGTCACGCATATACTTGGCATACTTCTTTACGTCACGGGTCTTGTTCTTTTCGGCGGCATCCGGGTCGTTGCGGCGAGGATGGATGCGGTCGATGGGGAATTCCGGATGGTGCCAGTCGATAAGGGAATAATAGAAGCCGATGTGCAGTCCCTCTGCCCGGAAAGCATCTACGTATTCCTTCACCAAATCACGACCGGCCGGGGTATTGGTGCACTTGTAATCGGTGTACTGGGAGTCCCACATACAGAAGCCTTCGTGGTGCTTGGTGGTCAGGACAACGTACTTCATACCGGCAGCCTTGGCCTGTCTTGCCCAATCCTTGGGATCATACAGATCGGGGTTGAAATATTTGAAGTACAGATCGTACTTTTCTTCGGGAATGCATTCGTGGTTCTTGACCCATTCGTGACGGGCCGGCATGGCGTACAGGCCCCAATGGATGAACATACCAAAGCGATCATGACGGAACCATTCGGTATCACCGGGGGTCTTGCGGACAACGTAACTGGACATATTGGTCTCCTCCTGCGAGAACGTTTTATAATGTTGTATACAATATACCACATTATGCAGAAAAAGTCAACAGAAAATGGTTATTTTTCTGCTGACTTTTTGCATTTTGGGATTATGGGTAGATATAGGTCACGCCTTGTACTTGTACGGTTCGAAGGTCAGATAGGTCTCCGGCACCAGGCGGAAGATGTAGCGACCACTGCCCAGGTGCAGCGTCTTTGCCTTTTCGATCCGTCTCTCTCCGTCGAACAGGACACAGCCGCCGAAGGAATCCATATCGGGGAAGGTCAGGTCGGCTTCGGTGTTCGGTGGGATCGTACAGGACAGGGTCAGGCTATCGGTAAACTTTTCCATCCACACATCGATCTCGCCGGCGTAGGTGTCCAGATGGCATCCAGCAAAGTGCAGCTCCTTTGGCAGCTTGGGTGCGATGGTGAAGGTGCCAAAGCCCGGCGTGGTGGGGACGATACCGCAAATGGTCTGGAACAGTGCGGCTTCGATCCCGGCGTGCATGGCGTGGCTATGGGAGTGCATATTGCCCTTGCTGGCGTACTGCTCCCACAGGGTCGTGGCACCCATGCTGTTCCAGTAGCCAAAGCCAGGGTAATGGTTCTTGCGCACGGTGTCCATGAACAGATCCAGTGCGTCTGCGTCGGCCAACACGGGGATCACGGTACGGGTGCTGAAGCCGCCGGTGTCAAAGTGGCCGTCCTGGCGCACCTTGGCGATCAGTGCCTTTTTCGTCTTCTCCGCCTTTTCACCGGTCAGGATACCGTAGTACAAAGGCAGGAACATTTCCGGCTGTCTTCCCGCTCCCACGGTGCCGTCTTCGTGCCAGAATCGCTTTATGAAGCCGCCTCGCACGGTCTCACCCATGGAGAGGAATTCGGCTTTGTCGGCCGGGGTACCAAAGGATTCGGCCAGCTCTGCCATGATGCCGGTGTAGGCGTGGAGAAGCGAAGTGTTCACTGCCGCCGGACAACCGTGGTAGCCGTCCCAGGTATTGTCGTTGGGCAGGCACCAGTCGCCAAAGCCATCGGTCCACACGCCATCCTCAGCCTTTTCCAGCCAATTTTCCATAGCTTTTTTCAGGTGAGGATACAGGTCTTGTACCAATTTGGTCTCGCCATAGAAGCGGTACATCCGGTACAACAGCATGAGCCCGTCACCCGACCAGTCCATATTGCCGTTGCAAATATTGGTCGGATCGACAGCGATATCTGCCATCCATTTGCGGTAGTAGGCATACATATCGAAGTTGTACATGGCTGCCATTTCGTACATTTGCGAATCCATCAGGCAGGGTGTACGTTCGTCCCGCACCGGGCAGTCGGTGGGAATGGTCACCAGGTTGGCACGGATACTGTTGGTACACAGGGCGTGGATCCGGTTGACAATGGGCTCGGAGCATTGGAAGTCGGACTTGGCGTCCACATCGGCGGAGATATACAGAGCATGGATCCGGAAGCTTTCGATAGGTGTACTATGCTGCATCAAAACATAGCGGAAGCCATGATAGGTGAAGTGTGGGGTATAGGACTCCATCCCGATCCCGGCACAGGTGTATTTGTCGATGGCACGTGCCGCACGGTTGGTGAATTTGTCCAGTGTTCCGTCCGGATGGATCATCTCGGCGTAGTGCAGCGTGATCGCACAGCCGGTGTCCGCTTCCACTTCGATCTGGCACACCCCTTGCACGATCTTGCCAAAATCGTAGACCGTGCCCTCTGGGGTTTCCCAACTGCTCACCGGCGATAGCACAGCGGTTTCTGTCAGCGGCGGCATTTCGTCCGGCAGCAGCTTCCCGGCAGGTGCATTTTCGGATTCGACCACAGCCGGATGCACTTCCCTCTTTTGCCACCGGGCGTCGTATTCTTCTCCCAGGTACAGGCCGTTTGCTGTGATTGGGGAAGCCTGCCAAGTCCAGGTGGCATCGCTCTCGATCCGTTCGCTGGTTCCATCGGCGTAGGTCAGCACGATGGCGGCACGCAGTCCCTTGGGCGTGTGGTACCGGTAGCCCCATTTGGAGTAATCGCCGTTGTAGCCGCCGCCAAGCAGAACTGCAAAGGTGTTTTCGCCGATCTCCAAGGTGTCGGTGATGTCAAAGGTTTCAAAATAGGTCTGTTTGTCATACCGGGTGACCGGCGGCTGCAGGTAGCCTGTGTTGACCGGTGCATCGTTGCAGGTGCAGTAGATCAGTCCCAGACCGGTGACATAGGCTCTAGCATAGGCCAATTCCTTTTGGATCGTAAAGGTCTTTTGGAACAATGGAGCACTCGGCATTTTGCCCGGCACGTCCTCCACGCCACAGCCGATCCAGGGTGCCTTTGCCAGATCATCGATGGCTGTTTCAAAGGCATGGGTGACGGTCTCGGTTTCGCCGTTTTTGGCCCATACGGTCAGGGTCCACAGGTACATCGTTCCGGGACGAATGCCGTTTTCTGCAGTGCAATATTGCTGCATGGCACGGCTTTCGATCCTGCCGCTGTCCCACACAGGTTCTTCGTTTGCCGTGGTGATCTGCACTTGATAGGCAGACTGCACCTCGTCACGCAGACCCTCTCCGCTGTACTGCCACTGGAAAAGCAGGGATGTCCCTGTGCCCATGGGGTCTTCTTTGCCATTGCAGCGTCCTTTTGCGATTTTCATACTGAAGCCTCCTTCACATCGATGTCCAATAATTCTGCCGGATCACATAGGATCCGGATGTGATTTTCCGGGTGCTTGCGCAGGACCGACTTGCCGCCTTTGTCTCCGGTCAGCTGTAATAGCTCCTCTGCCAATGCGGCTGAAAACAGTGTGGGATTGCCCATTTCGTCACCGTGCCCCACACAGGCGGTCAGCGGTTTTTCTGCTGCTGCATCCAACAGGTTCGTGATGGTCCCGGCAGTCAGGTTTGGCTGATCGGCTACGGAAAAGCATAGGTAATCCTCCTTGGTCAGCGGCGGCAGAGACAGGATCCCACAGCGGATGGTATGGGCGATCCCTCGGTAGCTGTCGGCACAATGCACCACACGAATGCTCCTTTTTTGGCATACCGTCTCGATCTCCTGCCAGCAGGTGACAACATACAGCCTACAATCGGGACGGTCGGCGGTGACCTTTTGCCACTGATCCAGTCCCCAGGCATACAGTGGCTTGCCACCGTGCAGGTCGGTCAGCTTATTTTTGTCGCCGTACCGTCTGGAATAGCCGGCTGCCAGATACAAGATGTAGATCATTTATGCTGTTCCCGGTCGGCTGCGATATCCATAGCGATCCGCTCCGGCAGGATGGGCAGCTCTCTGTACCAATGTCCGGTGGCACGATACAGTGCATGGGCAATGGCCGGGGCCGGTGTATTGATGACGATCTCGCCGATGGATTTGGCACCGAAGGGACCGCTCTGTTCATAGCTGGGTGCGAAGGCCACATGGAGTCTGCCGGTTTCCAGACGTGTGGGAATCTTATACTGCAGGAAGGAATTTTCGCTGAGTCTTCCCTTTTGGTCGTATTGGATATTTTCGGTCAACGTCATACCAATGGCCTGCACCAGACCGCCTTCCGTCTGGATCCGTGCCAGGTTGGGATTCACCGGGGTACCACAGTCCACTACGGCGTGGTAGTCCAGTATCTCCACGGTGCCGGTCTCCGGATCCAGTTCGATCTCTACCATGCCCACCATAAACGGCGGTGGCGATGTGGGTGACGAGTGGGAGCTGACGGCCTCTAAAGCGACGTTGTTGCCGCACATGGATTTGGTGGCGATATCGACCAGAGTCACGCTGGAGGTACCGTCTGCCTTCTGCACTTCTCTGCCGGAAAAGACCAGCTCACCTGGTGTGCAGTCCAGCATTTCGGCGGCTACGGTGCAGATCTTTTCCTTCAGCTCCAGGCAGGCTTTTTCCACGGCCTTTCCGGTGACATAGGTGGTGGAAGATGCGTAGGAGCCGGAGTCATACGGAGATGCATCGGAGTCGGCGCCAAACACGGTCACGTCGTCTACCGAACAGTCCATGCACTCGGCGGTCATTTGCGCTAAGATCGTATCACAGCCGGTACCCATATCGGCCGCACCGATCCGCAGAACGTAGAAGCCATCGTCGTTGAGCTTGACCGCTGCAGAGCCTACGTCTACACCGGAGATACCGGAGCCTTGCATGGCCATGGCCACACCGGTAGAACGGATCTTGCCATCGGGCATGGTGCGCACCGGATACTTTTCCTGCCAGCCAAAGTTCTCGGCACATTGGCGCATACACTCGTCCAACGTGCAGGCAGAGGCGACTTCGTTATAGTACGCCGGCATGACCTGCCCTTCTCGCACCATATTTTGCATCCGCAGTGCCACAGGGTCCATGCCCAGCCGGTCGGCCAGCTCGTTGACTGCCGATTCAACCGCATAGATCCCCTGGGTCGCTCCATAGCCACGATAGGCACCGGCAGCTTCTACGTTTGTATACACAACGTCATAGGAGAAGCGGAATGCTTCTAGGGAACCGGTGTACAGGGGAATGGATTTGTGTCCGGACAGGCCAACGGTGGTGGGGCCGTGTTCGCCAAAGGCACCGGTGTTGGACAGGGTATGCACGTCTAAGGCACGGATCTTCCCGTTCTTATCGGCACCCAGCTTGACGGTCACTTCCATTTCGTGTCTGGGGGAACCGGCGATCTGGCACTCCTTTCGGGTATAGATCATGCGTGCGGCCCGTCCCGTTTGCCAGGTGACAAAAGCCGGATAGATCTCTGCCACCAGAGTCTGCTTGGCACCGAAGCCACCGCCGATCCGGGGTTTTTCTACGTGGATCTTGGACTTGGGAATGTCCAGCGCATGGGCCAGGATCCGGCGTGCGTGGAACACGATCTGGGTGGAGCTGACTACGTGGAGTCTGCCATAGGCATCGATCTCGGTATAGGTACGGAAGGTCTCCAGCATGGCTTGGTGGCAGGCCTTGGTGTGGTAGCTGTGCTGGAACACAATATCGCAGTCGGCGAATACATCGTCCACGTTGCCATCGGATTCCTCACCCTTTGCACACAGATTCCGTTTGTTGTCAGCACCCACCGGGCACAGTGCCTTCCAGTTCTCTTCCGGATGGACCAGGATCGGATTGTCCAGTGCGGTGCGGAAGTCTAAAACAGGGGTGAGCACATCGTAGGTCACCTTGATGAGGCGCAGGGCTTTGTCTACCGCTTCTTCGGTCTCTCCGGCAACGATGGCCACCGCATCTCCCACGTAGCGTACACGCTGGTCTAAGATCAGACGGTCGTAGGGAGACGGCTCCGGGTAGGTCTGCCCTGCCATAGTAAAGCGCTTCTGGGGCACGTCCTTGTAGGTGTATATGGCGACGATATCGGGCACACGCATGGCGATATCCGTTTTGATCTCTCGGATCCAGGCGTGGGCGTGGGGACTGCGCAGTACTTTGACCACAAGACAATTCTTGGGCGTTACGTCTTCCACATAGGCCGGCTTGCCCAGCAGCAGCTGCATGGCATCCTTTTTGCGCACGCCTTTGCCTACCGATCTCATTTCTCGATGCATAGGCTCGCCTCCTTGTCTGTATCTTTGCTGTGCTTAGCGTCCAAAAAGGCACGGATCCCACGAAGCTGTCCTTCGTAACCGGAACAGCGACACAGGTTGCCGGCCAGATACGCACGGATCTGGTCGTCTGTGGGATCGGGATTTTCCCGCAGCAGTGCGATGGTATTCATCACGTAGCCGGGATTGCAGAAGCCGCACTGCTCAGCACCCTGGTCGGCGATAAAACCAACGAAAGCGGATGCTTCTTCCTGCAGGCCTTCCAGCGTGGTGACGGTGTGACCACTGGCACGGACAGCCAGCACGGAACAGGACAGCACCGGTTTGTCGTCCAGCAGCACGGTGCAAAGTCCACAGGCTGAGGTCTCACAGCCGCACTTGACGCTGAAGCAGTCATGGTCACGCAGATAGGTATATAATGTAGTATCCGGGCGTACGGAATCGGTACGTTTTTTCCCGTTCAAGGTCAGTGTGATCTCCATTCGCCTCTCTCCTTCTGTACATCATTTACGGCACGGCGCACTAGGACCCGGCAGAGATGCTTCCGATAGGCGGCTGTGGCGCGGGTATTGTCGGCAAACACACATTTGTCTGCCACGTCTCCGGCGACCGCTTCGGCATAGGTGTCGTCCGGCGTGGTCGGCAGTGTGTAGGTATAGGGACAGGCACGCAGCGGTCGGGCCCCCACGGTCACGGTCAGCGTATTGTCACGCACAGCGGCGCAGGTATTGAGCACGGGAAAATCCGTGGCGGTATTGCGCTGGGCATAGCAGGAGGCGGCACGGACACCTTTGGGAATGGTCACGTGTGTCAGGATGTCTTTGGTCTTGCCACAGCTGCAAAAGTCTGCAAGGGACATGGTCCCGGCCTTATGGAAGGTCACAGTCGCTTGCAGGGCCAGCAATGTAGTCAGCACATCGGAAAAGCCGAACCGTCCGAAGACGCTGCCGCCAACGGTCGCTAAATTTCGAAACTGCACACCAACAATGGGTGCGACCGTCTTGGCAAAAATCTCTCCGTATGTTTCGTGCAGACCGGCGTGGGTCTCCAGAGTACGCAGTGTGGTATAGGCACCGATCTGCCAGCTGTCTCCGGTATCTTCGACGGTGTCCAGACCTAAGTCCGACAGGTCGATGGCTGTGCCGATCCGGTGGTTTCCCAATCGCAGCCACAGCATCCCACCAAGGACAGCACTGTTCTTCTTCTGCGCCATCTCCCAGGCTTCGTCCAGACTCTGGGGACGCAGGTATGTATCGATGGTCAGCATGATGTTATTTCCTTCATTTATAGTATATTTTTCGTTTCCAGATAGCAAAAGCCGGTCTCGCCATGGATCTGCAGTCCCGGATAGAGCTGCCGCAGATGGTGCTCTGCTTCGGCATAATTTCTTGGATCGGGAAGCTCCTGCAGCCGCATCAGTTCGTTTTGCCGCTTTTTCTTGGTCATGTACAGCACACGGTCTCCGTGTCGCAGGGCATTCGTGGGATCGTGCAGGATCATCAGGATGGCTTTTCCCTGCCTTGCCATTTTTGTGAGGATAGCAAACAATATTTCGGTATGGTTGAAATCCAGTGCGGAGGCCGGTTCATCCAGCAGCAGCACCGGCGTATCCTGCACGGCAGCACGCAGAAGTGCGATCATTTGCCGCTCTCCTGCACTCATGGCTGCCAGATCTCGTTGGAGCAATGGCTCGATATCAAACTGTTTTGCCAGAGTATGGATGCCTTCCCGTTCCGCTATGTCCAGCTTACCGAACAGACCCTTGGTGGGATAAAAGCCCATTTCGATCCGATCCATTCCCGTCACGCCTTCGATGGGTGGCTCGGTCTGGGTCATGGTCGTCACCAACCGGGCTCGCTTTTTGACATTGGTATCCGCCAAATCGATGCCGTTTATCCAGATCTGTCCGGTTGTTAAGGGGACACTACCCTGGATGGTACGGAGCAAGGTGGTCTTGCCACAGCCGTTTTCACCCAGCAGCATACAGATCTCCCCGGCTTCCATGGTCAAATTGATGTTCGTCAGCACCGGATGTCCCCGGTAGCCGGCACACACATTTTGCAGCGTCAGCATACTCATGCCATGTCCCTCCCACGCTTGCATAGCAGGATCGTCAGCACCGGGATCCCGGCCGCCACGGTGAAGATACTGACCGGCAGCTCGGCACCGCCACCGACGGTTTTGGCAGCCAGATCCGCTGCGGTCAGCAAAATGCCGCCAATGATGCTGCAATACCACAGATAGGCACCGGTACGGCAACGATACAAAAACCGGGCGATGTGGGGTGCGATCAGACCGACAAAGCCGATACAACCGGTCAGCGATACCGATGCCGACACCAGCAAGGTCGAGAGCGTCAACAGGATCCCACGCCACCGATCCGGCGACAGACCCATAGCCAGGCACTCATCGTTGCCCAGAGACAGCATGGTTGCCGGTCGGTGCAGCAAAAGCAGCAGAAGCAGTGTGGGTACGGCCAGCCATGCAAAGGGCAGAAAGCGTTCTCCGGATACGGCAGCAAGGGAACCCATAGTCCAAAAATCAATGGCGGCCAGTTGGCGTTCCGGATCGGCCAGGGTTTTCAGCACCATGAGTCCGGCATCGGCAGCAGAGGAGATCAGGATCCCGGCTAAGATGTAAGTGCCCACTCGTTCCCCACCGGCAAAACGGGCCAGCAGCAGTACCAGCACCAGGGACAGCATACCACCGCAGAACGCAAAGCCCATTCGAAGCCAGGAGCTGCCGATCCCCCAAACAATGGCAAGAGCGGCACCAAAGGAAGCGCCGGACGCAACACCGGTCAGGTCGGGGGATGCCAGAGGACTGCGAAACAGCAGCTGATATACGCCACCGGCTGCGCCCAGTATCATGCCGGACAACAGTGCAGTCAGGACACGGGGCAACCGTAGGTTCCAGAATACACGGGTCGGCATGGATCGATCGGCACTTGGCAGAAGCATCTCCCGAAAGCTGTCCTCCACGTCACGCAGGGTCAACGGATAGCTGCCACAGGAGATGGAGACGGCCACCAGAAGAAACAGAATGAGCAGCAGTGCGGCGGTGGTATATCGATCGATTTTTCGTTTTGGCATAAGCAGATAGATTTAACGATCGTGTTGCATCACTGCAGCAGGTCGGCCGCAGGTGTGAAGCCGTAGAAGGTCTCATAAAATGCGGTGGCGTCGGCGATGAATGTCTCGCTGGTATACACATCAGGGTGCAGGACAGAGGTCATCCACATAGCGCCTAAGATACCAGAGGGGATCGGAGAGTCCCATTCCTCCAGCTGCGACGGCATGGCGTAAATGGCATCGTTCTGTACGGCGGTGAGAGCGGAGAGCTGGCTGTCTGCCCGGATATCGTCGGCGGTATAGTCGGCGCCGGAGGGGATCACGATCACGTCCGGGTCATAGGTCAAAATGGTCTCGTAGGACACCTCTGTCCAATAGTCCCCGTCCAGGGCATCACCCACATTTTCGCCACCGGCCAGATCGATGAGAGAGCTCTGGTACATATCGGCCGGTGCGGTGGTCAGGTATGAGGAGTTGCCACCCAGGTACACCGTGGGCTTTTCGGCATCAGACGTCAGCTCTGTGAGCTTGTCCATCTGGGCATCGTAGTAGTCGATCAGCTTGTCGGCCGCATCGGACACACCACAGGCTTCCCCAATGAGGGACAGCATGGCACACAGGTCCTCGTGGTTTTCCGGATTCACCAGTATCACAGAAAGACCCAGGTCGGTCAAGGTCTGTGCCGCTTCGGACAGTTTCTGGGGCATGATCACCAGCTCCGGTTCCAGAGAAGCGATCAGCTCCACGTTGGATTCCTTCATGGTACCCACGGCAGGCAGCTCCAAAAAGTCCGGTGCGCTGAGCTGATAGATGGGACGAGACGCCGCTTTATTCTCAATGCCTACCATACGATCGGACAGGCCCAATGCCATGACGGCGTAAGAAGAAACGTAGTAGCAGCTGACGATGGTCTCTGCCGGTTTGTCCAGCTCCACGGTGCGGCCAGCCTGGTCGGTCAGAGAGATACCGGCTTCGGCAGGTTCGGTTGCCACAGTATCTGCTGCCGTATCCGATCCGGCATTGGCAATGTCGTTATTGGTACAGGCGGTCTGCAAGAGCAGTGCGGCGGTCAAGGCGATCAGGGTGATGCGGTTTTTCATGTTTTACTCCTAATGTATATATATCGATTTTACCGTATAAATCATACCACTATGTTATATCACATTTGCGGTATACTACATTATACCACAAATGCGGTATAATGGCAAGGTTTTGTCTGCAAAATTTATGCTTTTGGTCCACGTGGATCAAGGCGCAAAATCAATCTTGAGCAGCGTGAACCTTGGTCATAGATGCGTTCTTTTGTAAGAACTGCCTATAGAACCAAAGCCCTACGGCTGTGGTGATGGTCTCGGTCACCGGAAAGGTCAGCCAGAACCAGGTCAGGCCGAACCGGGCAAAGAGAAAGCCCAGGGGTACAAAGCACACTACGGTACGAATGATGGTCAATAGCGAACTTTTCAGTCCCTCGCCGACCGCTTGGAAAAACACCGGGAAGGTCAGTGAGGTGACCATGGGAATGAAGCTGACACCGATAAACCGGAAACCAACGGTGCCAATGGCGATCACCTGTGCATCGGTGGTGAACGCACGCAGCAGCGGATCGGGTATGGTCTCAAAGCACAGGGTACCCACTGCCATTAGTGCCAAACCAAACAGCACTG
The DNA here is from genome assembly GCA_964623635.1 of uncultured Ruminococcus sp. GTDB lineage: Bacteria > Bacillota > Clostridia > Oscillospirales > CAG-272 > UMGS1696. Next base: position 105,570 of record CAZUUA010000002.1, on the reverse strand, counting down.
CTGCCTGCATGGTCTTGCGGCACCGGGGTAGATTGGCGGCGGCATAGTTATAGCTGACGATGGGCACTATACAGGTTTGCATGGCGCCCAGGGGAATGAAGAAAAACGTTTGCCATTTGTAGTACAGACCCAAAGCGGTGACAGCCTGGTCGGAGAAGGTCGCCAGGATCAGGTTCAGGCCTAAGATGTAGAAGGTATACGCCGACTGCATGAGCATATTGGGCAGACCCAGCCGAAAGATATTTTTCACATAGGCCGGATATTGGGACAGTGCCGGAGAATGCTGGATGCCCTTTCTTGCCACAACGGCAGCGGCAACGATCTGTCCGGCTACGGTGGCAACAGCGGCTCCGGCGATCCCCATTTCCGGCAGACCAAACATACCGAAAATGAGCAGTGGGTCTAAGATGATATTGGTAACGGCACCCAAAATCTGGGCGATCATGGGCGTTTTCATATCGCCATAGGCCTGCAGGACCTTCGTCCAGATGCTTTCCAGAAAGAGACCGATGCTTGTCGCACAGACGATCCGTCCATACACGGTGACCTCATGGATCACGACAGGGGAATCGGTGGACATAGCAGCGTAGGCCGGCAGGATACACCAGCTGATCCCGGCAAAAAGAAGCCACAAAGCAAGCCCCAGTCCCGTGCCCACACCGGCGTACTCCTTTGCTTCCTGCGGTCTGCCAATGCCCAATCTGGCCGCCATAACGGTGTTGATACCCACGCCTGTGCCTACGGCCAGAGCGATCATGAGCAGCTGCATGGGATAGATGATGGACAGTGCGGTCAGCCCGGTGTCGCCATATTTACCGATGAAAAAGCTGTCTACGATATTGTACAGTGCCTGGATCAGCTGTGCAAGCATGACCGGCGGTGCGATTTTGAGTAGGATCCTTCCGATGCTGGCGGAAGCGTACAGATCCTGTTTCTCACTGGATGAAGCCATGGTGTCCTCCGAAATATTCTTTCTTAGTCAGCGTTGACTTTATGGATACGTCCGGTGGCATTATACGCCTTTTTGACGGATTTGTCAAGGGGCACTACGAAAGCTTCCGATTCCTTCGCCGAAACCGTATTTTTTGTGAAAAAATCGCCGGCAGCCCTTGACACATCCGGATGGAAACATTATAATAGATGGAAGCGGCAGATGCTCTGTCCATTTCAAAAGTATAAAGGATCGAAAACATGGGTTATGTATTTTGTGTGCTGGCACTGTTAATGGGTGTCACAAAGGGGTACTGCGGCAAAAAGACCAGCGGTACCATCACGACATTTGCGGACACGATGCTGTTCAATGCGGTGCGGATGCTCATCTGTATCCCCATTGGGATGCTGTTCGTGCTGCTCTACACCTCGTCCCTGTCTGCACTGGCCATCGATGGGAAAACGTTGCTGATCTCTGCGGTATCCGGGATCGCTACCTCTGTGTTCGTGGTCACTTGGATCGCAGCGGTGCGCACGGGTGCCTACATGATGGTGGACGTATTTCTGACCTTGGGCGTTGTGGTGCCGGTGCTGGCCTGCCGGGTCTTTTTTGACGAAGCGGTGCGCTGGAACCAGATCGTAGGGATCTTGCTTCTGGTGGTGGCCGCCTACATTATGTGTACCTACAACAATGCCATTGGCAAAGCAAAGCTGACGCCCGGTTCGCTGCTATTGCTGACGGTCTGCGGTGTTGCCAACGGGCTCACGTCCTTTTCCCAAAAGTGGTTCCGGTATGAAAGCACGGCCGATGTATCGGTGTACAATTTTTACACCTATGTGTTCTCGGCGGTACTGCTGCTGCTCTGCTGGGCTGTTGTACACAGCAAGGCCGCTCCTGCTGCAGAAACCCACGGGGATCGGAAAGCTGTGGTCAAGAAGCTGGCGGTGTATGTGGTGATCATGTCGCTGTGCCTGTTTTTGCACTCTCTGTTCTCCACCATGGCGGCCGGGTATCTGACCTCTTCGCAGCTGTATCCGCTGATGCAGGGTGGTTCGCTGGTGCTGTCCATGATCATGTGTGCGTTATGCTTTGGCGAAAAGATCACGGGACGTTGTGTACTGGGGATCTGCGTTGCCTTTGGTGCGCTGCTTTGTATCAATTTGCTATAATTTTCCTATAGAAAGGATCGTTTCATATGTCTGAATATTTGTGGCAACCAAGACCGGATCACATTCCCGTGCTGGGGCATCGTGGCATCTGTGCCCGGTATCCGGAAAACACACTGATCTCCTTCGATGCGGCCATCGAGCTGGGGTGTGACCTGATCGAGTTCGACATCAACATCACGAAAGACGGCGTACCGGTGGTGATCCACGACAACACCATCGACCGGACCTGCGTGGGACACACCGGCGCTGTGCGGGACTACACCCTGGAGGAGCTGAAAAGCTTTGATTTCTGCACGGAAAAGTTTGCGGACACCTTCCCCGGCACGCCCATTCCCACGCTGCGGGAAGTATTGACGCTGGGTGCGAAAAAGGACACGCTGTGTTACAACATCGAAATCAAGGACTACACAGAGGAGTGCGTGGACAAGACCATGGCGCTGGTGCGGGAATTCGGGATCGCCGAACGGACAGTCATCGCCAGCTTCTCGGTGGCTGTGCTGCAGTACACCCAAAAGGCTTATCCGGAGATGCGGACCCAAGGCTTCCCCACGCGGATCCTGCCGGATGCACCCATGGAGCTGTACGACCGGATGTATGGCATGGGGATCCCGGTGACCTGGCCCGGCTGCACGGAAGAACAGATCGCAGCGGATGTGCAGTTTGCCATCGATCACAACATCCTGCCCTGGCTGTTCTGTGCGGATACGGAGGAAGTGGTACTGCAATGCGTACGGCATCACTGCGCCAACATCACCGGCAACGATCCGGCCGTGGCTTTGACGGTGCTACGGAAGCTGGGACTGCACGATTAATTTAGGCGGTTGCCTTGTTATTTTTCGGCATTCGCCTATTGCAATGTAGATAGAAAACCCATGAAACCGGTCGATTGGAGCAAGTTTCATGGGCTTTTTGTTATTTTAGGCATTCGCCTTGCCTGCACAATCGTCATTTGATAAGGCATTTGACTTATCAAATGACGTACTTGTAAGGTCATGCAGCAATGGCATTTCCATGCATGTCTCCATGCTTTGAAATCTCTCTGTCAATTGAGAGGACACAGGACGGCATTCATGGCGGGGACGGTGATGGTGGTGCCATCGATCCGGCATATTGCAGCGTCGTCTCCGGGGTTGACGAAGATCTGTGCCTTTTTGCCGTCCGGGGTCTCCCATGCGGTGGTATGGATGGCGGGGAACGAACGCATTCTGCCGCTTACTTCGTAGGTGATGGTGTCGCAGTCCACAGGCTTTGCCGGGATCATGCGGCCACAAAACAGATACGGCTTTGCCTGCTCTTGGTAGAACTTTGTCAGGTTGCGGACCATGGCAAGGGTCTTTGCCTTATCCGGTGCGTGCTCGAAGTCTCTGGTGCCCCAGTTGGGCATGAGGATACCGTCCGGCGTCAGCACCAACGTCATGCAGTCGCCGGCGGCAAAGGAATACGCCATACGCCAACGGAGCGAATCCACATCGGAACGGAAGGGGCAGCTCACCTGGTTCCCCATGAAATTCCGCAGATATTCGTGATAGATGTAGGCATACATGGGCACAGCTTTGCCAATGAAATAGTTGAGCTCAAACCGGTTGTCGCTGAACAGCAGATTGCCGATGAAAGGCTCTGCCGCTGCGGATTCACAGCCGAACAGCATCTTGCCGCCGATATCGTTCCATTCGCCCAGCAGCGTCTGCATATTGGTGGTCATCCAAGGCCCCGGCGCTTCCGGATGGCCGTGGTTTCCGCTGTAGCAGAAATACTGACCGCCGCCGTGGTTCTGGTCCAGGATCTGGGCATAGTCCACGCCACTCTTGATCAACGGTGTGTAGGCATCCAACAACAGCTGGTGTCCTACCTCAGAGGCCGGGCAAATGTCGTATCCGGAGCGCTGACCGGTACAAATGTGGCTGATGGCGACCTTGCCGTCCGGACCTGCGCACATACCGGCTTCCAGACCATTTTCGTCGTAGGCCTTTTGGTTGTTGTATGCTGCGATCAGGTTGCTCTGGATGGTATAACCAAAGCCGGAGCAGTACACGCCCAGCAGGTCGCCTTTTTCGTGGAGCGCTTCCATGAAGGTGTTGAAGTTCTCTTCCCCACCAAATGGCGGCCACACATACGGCGGTGCCCAGGGTGCGGTGCCTTCCCAATGCATGAGCAGCACCAGCAGACGGCTGTCCGTGGCTTCCCGCAGTTCATCGATCAGGGGCAGCGCATTGGTGTAGGGGAACAGCTTATTGGGGGTCATGGTGTCCATGTCGTGGATGCCTCTGACCGGGTAGGAAATGATCAGCGGCGAATCCTCGTACCATTCCGGCAGGTTGGGATTGTCGGCGATCTTGTACACTCTCGGCGGCAGATTTTCGGCAAACCAGCTGCGGTACCGTTCGGCGGCCGACTCCCAGCTTCCGTCTACAGCAGCCCACACGATGGGATAGCCCTGGCGGTAGGTCTCGCCATAGGTCACGCCGCAGAACAGGCGCATCTGCATGGTCACGCCGCCATGTGTCGGAAAGAAATCGATGCCCTTGACGCCGCGTGCCGGATCGTGAGCACCCAGGTACAGTCCCACGTCGTGCCAGATATAGCCCAGCATTTGGGTGCAGACCATATTGGGGAACACCGGGAAGCAGCCTTCGGAAGGATAGCGTGGTTCCATGTGGCGCAGGTGAGAGTTTTCCCGTAGCTCGATATTGGACACAAGCGCCCCTTCGTTGTAGGGAAACAGGATAGAACCGCCGTTTTCCGGATCGTTTTCCGTAAGCGTGGGCAGTGTCACCAGCGGAAAGTCTACCCACTCCACCAGATGATCGGTATCTCCCGGGGTCACATCGATGCGCCAGGCAGCCTCACCGTTTTCATTTGTCAGGTGTACCTGGACTTTTAGACCGGGCACAGCGACAAAATCCGTGTATGTGGCACCGTCGGCGGTCTCCCGGCAGGCGACAGCGTCATAGGCACTGCACTGTGTGGCGGCACCTGCTCTGTCCAATAGCTGGATGCGGAACAGCGGTGACGGGGCACCCAAACGCTCCTTTCCTGCCAATCGCAGAGACGTCACCGTTCTCTTCGTAAAATCTACTGTCAGATTCAAATTTCGTAAAGCAAGCTGCATATGCATTGCTCCTTTCTTATACCACAGGTTTTGTTGCCAATAGTATAGCATATTCGCCAGAAAAATACAATCCCTGCGGCAAAAAAGGTTGCAGATTGTTTTTCTTCCGCAATTGCTTTTTTTGTCGAAATATGGTATACTATAGTGAACGCTGATCAAGGTTGAAAACGTGCCCAAAATGCCACAAATTCCAGCCTTTTAGACACGTTGTCTCGTATGCATCAGCGTTGACTACATTCTGCACACTCCTTTGTGGGAGAATTTTTTTGTGAGGTAGGATCATGCCCCATTTGCTACTTGTGGACGGACACAATCTTTTGTTCAAAATGTTTTATGGTATGCCAGAGATTCGAGGACGAGACGGCAGTAAGGTGCAGGCTGTGGTGGGCTTTGCCAGTGCCATGCGAAAGGTAGTCCAGCTGTGCCGGCCTTCCCATATGCTGGTGCTGTTCGATAGCGAAGAAAATGGCGACCGGCGGCAAATGTGTCCGGACTACAAGGCGAACCGACCGGACTACAGCGCCATGGCGCCGGACGACTGCCCTTTCACCCAGCTGCCGTACATTTACAAATTGTTGGAGAAGATGGAGATCCCACACGCAGAGATCCACGGGTGTGAAGCGGACGACGTGATCGCAGCCTATGCGCTGGAATGTGCTGCCCGGAACTGGACGGTGCTGATCATGTCCACCGACCGGGACTACTACCAGCTCATTCGGGAGAATGTTTCGGTAATGCTGTACCGGGGCTTTGACAGTACCTTTGTCACACCGGAGACAGTGGTTGCCAAATATGGGGTGACGCCGGATCGGTTTGCGGATCACAAGTGTCTGACCGGAGACAAGAGCGACAACATTGCCGGGATCCCCGGTATTGGTCCCAAGAGAGCGGCCGATCTGCTCAATCGATATGGGGATCTGGAAGGGATTTTGACCCACGTGGAAGAGGTCACACCGCCTAAGGTACGACAGGCGCTGCTTTCGTCTGAGGAGGTGCTCATGCGGAACCGGCAGCTGATCCGACTGGACGATTCGGCACCGCTGCCTTTTGAACCGGACACGCTGGTCTCGCCACGGTATATTTCCGGCGGACAGACGGTTTTGGAGGAGATCGGTGTATTCTGAATGGGATGTGTGGCACACAAGAAAAAGAGGGTACGTGACCCTCTTTTTTGTTTGCTTGCAAATTACATCGTTTCTTCCAGAGACAGGTATTCTTCGATCACCTTGGCGTATTCGGTCTCGGCCTTTGTGATCTGGGAAGCGTACTGAGACTCGGTGCTGCTGCTGTTGGTGGAGACCATATTCTGGATGATGAACGCCAGACCGGTGTTGTACATATATCCAAAGTCGAACACACGGCAGGTCATCAACAGATCCAGCATCTCACCGGATTCCTGGTCACGGGAGTAACGGTTCTTCAGCGCAGTATCGAAATAGGCCGGCAGCACCTGCTTATAGGTCTCTGCGTTCAGGGCTTCGATGATGATGGAGGTTCTGGTGGGATCCGCAACGGTGATCGGCACCATCATAGCACCGTGGGCACCGTCTGCCATGGTGTAGTAGCTGTTCTGATCCTCGTCATACTTCGGGTACGGGATGATGGAGAAATCGAATTCCAGGTCACCAAAGCCGGTGGAGTTCTGGAACAGACCGGTGTAGCACAGCAGATTGCCGGCATTCCAAGTAGACGAACCGGAGCCCCAGCCCTCGGTCAGACCGCCGACGGATTCCCAATACAGGGCATTGAGCTTGACCACGATGTCGTGTGCCTTTTCCCGGTTGAGGGCCACATAGGGCAGACCATTCTCGTCCAGTCCGGCTACAGGGTTGTTGAAAGCATACTGATAGGTGACTACGGCGCTGTAGGGGTCACCGGAGATGGCAAGGCGGTCGTCAAAATCCTTGGCACCATCGGCGTTCAGGTCTACATACACGGTGTCCGCCAGCATCTTCAGGTAGTCGTAGGTCCAGCGGCCATCGTTGACCACATCGTAGATATTTTCCAGATCGTACTCCAAGGCGATCTCCTGGTTGTAATACATACAGTACGTGAACCGCAGCACGTCCAGGCAATACTCGCCGATCATGGCATAGGCGTGTCCGTTCACCGACAATGCCTCGGCTGCGTTCCCGATGTACCAGGGCTTTTCCAGATTCACATAAGGCAGCTGGGTATACCAATCCAGATACACACCGGAGGTACAGGTACCGGCCATTTGGGTCACCTGATTCTCCACCACATCATAGGACGAATCTCCTGCCAACACAGCAGCCTGAGCCGTGGTATGCGTAGCCGTACCGTTGTTTTCGGCATACTCAGCAGCAAGCTTGACATCGAACCGTTCTGCGATGGTTTGGTTCCGGTTGTAGATGGCGTCATCCACCACGTCCCCGGTCAGCTCCAGCTCCACGCCAATATCGTTGACAAAGTCGTCCCGATTCCGGGTCAGAACGCAGAATGTGGCTCCATCGAATTTTTCGTTCGGCAGATCGTCCGGGATCGCCATACGAGCCTCCTGCTCCGTGGTCTCACGCTGGGTCTCCACGGTCTCGGTGGTACCGATGGTCTCCTTGGCAGTGGTCTCTCCGCAAGCGGTTACAGAGGAGGCCAGCAGCAATAGCGCCAGCACCAGTGCTGTGTTTTTACATTTCATACGATGATACCTCGTTTTTCTGTGGCATTTTTTATTGAATATATTATAAAACTTCTGTCCGCACTTTGCAATGCACATATGTCACAAAATTTACACATATTTTTAGTTATCTTGACCAATCTTAAATGTTCTACAGTCGTAGTGGTGTACCACTCTTTTTCGTTACCAAAATGTAAATTTACCCTTTTTTCGGTTGCATTTCCGGAATCTGTCTGGTATACTATATAATAGGTACATTTTGTGGACATGGATCTGCATCGCATGGCTGCGGTTCTTGCGGATCTGTGTATCCTATCATAAAGCGAGGTGCTATTTTGCTGAAAAACAAAACGATCCTTCGTGAAAAGATCATGGAATCCCTGCATTCGGTATTGCCGGTGGCGCTGATCGTGCTGCTGCTCTGCTGTACGCTGACGCCGGTGTCCGGTGGTATGCTGATCACATACTTAGCCGGAACGGTGCTGGTGGTGCTGGGCATGGGACTTTTCACACTGGGCGCCGAAACCGCTATGACCCCCATGGGAGAATATGTGGGTGCCCAAATGACAAGATCCCGGAAGATCGGGAACATCATCTGCATTTCCCTGTTCGTTGGGATCATGATCACCATTTCCGAGCCAGACCTGCAGATCTTAGCCGGACAGGTACCCACCATTCCGTCTATGGCGCTGATGCTATCGGTGGCTGTGGGTGTGGGCGTCTTCTTGGTGGTGTCCATGCTGCGTATCCTGTTCCACATCGAGCTGCGGTATTTTCTGTGGGTCTTCTATGCCATCGTATTTGCGCTGGCCATCTTTGTGGATCCGTCCTTCCGCTCCGTGGCCTTTGACTCCGGTGGTGTGACGACGGGACCTATGACCGTGCCGTTCATCATGGCGCTTGGCGTGGGTGTGTCCTCTATTCGTTCCGACAAAGGCGCCGGGGACGACAGCTTTGGTCTGGTGGCGCTTTGCTCCATCGGGCCGATCTTGGCGGTGCTGATCCTGGGACTGGTGTTCCAGACGGGCAACGCTACCTATCAGTCGGAGGTCTATCCGGTCCCTGTTGAATCCCGGGAGATGTTTTTGCTCTTCTGCAAGAATCTGCCCCACTACATGAAGGAAGTTGCCATGGCGGTCGGGCCTATCGTGCTGTTCTTCTTTATCTACCAGGCGCTGCACACCAAAAGCGGTGGTCGTCTGGGACGGGAGAATCTGCTGCGGATCGGCGTGGGGATCGTGTATACCTATGTGGGACTGGTGCTGTTTCTGACCGGTGCCAACGTGGGCTTTATGCCAGCCGGGCAATACATAGGCAAGCTCATTGGCGGTGCCTCCTGGAAGTGGCTGGCGATCCCCATTGGCATGGTCATTGGCTATTTCATCGTGGCAGCGGAACCGGCGGTACACGTACTGAAAAAGCAGGTAGAAGACATTACGGCCGGTGCCATTCCCTCTCGTGCCTTGGAGATCACGCTGGGGATCGGTATCGCCTGCGCTGCCGGTATCGGGATCCTGCGTGCACTGACCGGGCTGAACATTTTCTACTTCTTAGTACCGGGGTATATGCTGGCACTGATCCTGTCCTTCTACGTGCCGCCGATCTTTACGTCCATTGCCTTTGACTCCGGTGGTGTGGCTTCCGGTACCATGACGGCGACATTCCTGTTGCCCTTTACCATGGGGATCTGTGAGGCCAGCGGTGGGAACGTTTCTACGGATGCCTTTGGGATCGTAGCCATGGTGGCCATGATGCCGCTGATCACGATCCAGATCCTGGGGCTTGTCTATAAGCTGCGTCTGGCAAAGGCCGAAAAGAAAGCCTCTGTCACGGATCTGTATACCGACGACGACATTATCGATCTGTGAGGTGCTTAAGCAATGAAAAATATTCACGTACTGATTACGATCACCCGTCGGGTAGACAGCGAGGATTTCGTACAATACTATGTGGAGCATGACATACCGGTGGTGTATTCTACCATCGCCGCCGGTACCACACGGATGAAGACGCTGGCTCGTCTGGGGTTGGAGCAGACCGACAAGACACTGCACTTTGCGGTGATCCCCGGCAATCGGACACAAAAGATCCTGAAGGGTCTATCGAGAGATATGCAGATCGATCTGCCGGACAGAGGTGTGGCACTGGCGATCCCACTGAGCAGTGTGGGTGGTGCCAAAACGCTGCAGTTTTTCCTGCACGGTGCAGAGCTGAATGAAATTGAAGGAGATGCCATGGAAAGTGCATATGAACTGATCATTGCCGTTGCTGCGTCCGGATACACGGATGTGGTGATGGATGCCGCCAGAGAAGCCGGTGCCGGTGGTGGAACGGTCGTACACGCCAAGGGAACGGCGGCTGCCAAGGATGCGGAGAAATTCTTCGGTATGTCCCTGGCTGAGGAAAAAGAGATGATCTTTATCGTGACCAACGGCAAGAACAAAAAGGATATCATGCGTGCCATCATGCAAAAGGCCGGTGTTGATTCGGACGCACACGCATTGGTGTTCTCTCTGCCGGTGGCTGCTACTGCCGGTTTCCGGTTGATCGATGCGGACGGAGAAACATCTGAAGCGTGACCGTTTGTATGGCGACACCATACAAAAAACAGAGGTGCTCTTTCGGGAAACACCTCTGTTTTTTGCTGTTTGCTGTTGTGCTGTGATTTATTTATCCAGCAGTGCTGCCATTTCCGGATCGATCTTTCTGTCCCGGAAATAGTATTCTCTGTCGTGTTCGCCGATCTCCCGGACTACACGGCAGGGCGTACCCATAGCCACCACATTGGCCGGGATATCACGGCTGACCACGCTGCCGGCACCGATGACGGAATTGTCGCCGATGGTGACGCCGGGCAGAATGGTGGTGTTGGCACCGATCCAGACGTTGTTGCCGATGGTGACGGGGATGGAGAACTGTGCTACCTGACGGCGCAGGTTGGGCTGGATGGGGTGACCGGTGGTGGACACGACCACATTGGGTGCAAACATGACGTTATCCCCGATGCGGATCTCGCCGTCGTCCACCAGCGTCAGGTTGAAGTTGGCGTAGCAGTTCTTGCCAAAGTAGGTGTTCATGCCCCAGTTGGCGTGGAAGGGCGGCTCTAAGTACAGGTTCTCTCCGGCACAGCCTAAGAATTTTTCCAAAATCTCCCGGCGCTTTTTCATGTCGGTGGGTCTGGTGTTGTTGTATTCGTACAGCAGATCCATTTGCTCGACCTGTCTTTTGACCCAGGCCTCGTCGTCACAGAAGTACAGCATACCGGACGGGATCCGTTCTTCTCTGCTAATGTTCATTTTTGTTCCTCCTTGTGCTATATAGCATTGTAGCATAGTATACCATATTTTTCTCCGTTTGAAAAGATTTTTCGCAAATTTTCTTGCACAATGTCGCAGATTGTGGTATACTGTATCCATCACAAGCAGTAAAGGAGATACTTTTATGCAGATCACAGAGATCCATATCCCGGTAGGTGCTACGGCTCCCTTCCGGATGCTACATATGTCCGACAACCACCTTTGCTTGGCAGACGACCGGGACGACCAGCGAAAGAACGATTTGGCGAAAGGTCGAGGCAGAGACTTCACCGGCGGACACCCAGAGCGACTGCTGTCCCATCTGGCCGACCTGATGGACTTTGCCAAGCGGGAGAACATCGGGATCCTGCACACCGGGGACATGATCGACTTTGTGTCCGAGGCCAATCTGGATTACACCAGAGAGACCTTTGCCGGAGCCGATGTATTTTGTGCCGCCGGAAACCACGAATTCAGTCTGTACGTGGGGGAAGCTTGGGAAGATGAAGCCTACAAGCAGCAGAGTCTGACCCACGTGATGGCAGCTTTCCCTGGAAATTTCTGGTTCCAGACGAAGGTAGTAAACGGCGTGAAGTTCATTGCCATCGAGAATGGGTATTATTACATCACCGAGGAGCAGTTTGCGCTGTTCAAAGAAGCGGTAGCGGATGGGATGCCGGTGGTGCTGCTGGTACACAATCCGCTGTACTCCAAGGATATGTACGACCAATACATGGCCGGTCGTGGACCTGCGGAGCCGCCGTATCTGTTTGGCTGTCCAGAACCGCTGCTGCGTACCCTGGATGCCCATCGGTATCGCCAGCAAAAGCCCGATGCCACCACCATGGCGTTCTTAGAGCTGTGCAACACGCTGCCCAATTTGAAGGCTGTACTGTCGGGACACCTGCACGTACCCTTCTCTACCCAGCTGGATAGCGGGATTCCCCAGTATGTAGCCGGTGCCGGGTATGCCGGAGAAGCCAATCTGTACACGTTCCTGTGAGGTTTCGTGATGGAATGGTTGGATATCGTTGACAAATACGGGGTGCCGTTGGGGGACGTGGTGGAACGATCTGCCGCACACCGATACGGTGTTCCCCATCGCACTTCCCACGTGTGGCTCTTTCGCAGGCATGAGGACGGCGTGAAGATCCTACTGCAAAAGCGCAGTGACAACAAGGATTCGTATCCCGGCTGTTGGGATATTTCCAGTGCCGGGCATATTCCGGCTGGGGTAGACTATATTCCCTCTGCACTGCGGGAATTGTCGGAGGAGCTGGGACTGACGGTTTCTGCGGCTGCCTTACACGAGTGTGGCTGGAAACGGATCACGGCCCGTGACAATTTTCGTGGGATTCCCTACCACGACCGGCAGGTGACACGGATCTATGCCCTCTGGTACACGCCGGACATGGGCGATTTTTGCTTGCAGAAAGAGGAGATCGCAGACGTGCGGTGGATGGATTTTGGAGAATGTATCCGGGGCGTAGCGGCTGGTGCGTTTCCCACCTGCATCGATCTGTGGGAACTGCGGATCCTGGCGGCTTGGCTGCGCAGAGAAACATAATGCAAAAAAGAGATAGCGTGATACAAAGGTATCGGCTATCTCTTTTCTGTATATTTGCTATATCAAATCGTCAATCCATATCCATATTGTCTTTGTCATATCGGTAATCCGGTATGACCCGGTGCAGTGCATCCCGGACGGTATCGGCATCTCCGGCAGCGACAGCTTCCTGCAGGATGCGCAGCTTTTCGGCAACGGCTTCCCGGTTGGGTGTCGACCCGATCTCTCGATAGATCCGTGGGTTTGCCGTTTGCTCCATACTGCCTTGGTACAGAAACAATTCTTCGTACAGCTTTTCGCCGGGACGCAGACCGATCTCCCGAATGTCGATGTCTGTATACGGCTCCAAACCGTATTTCCGGATCAGCCCCTCTGCCAACGCTAAGATCGACACCGGCTCGCCCATATCCAATACGAACAGGTCGCCGATATGCGCCATAGCACCGGCAGTCATCACCAGCTGCACCGCTTCAGGGATCAGCATCAGGTATCGGGTGATCCGTTTGTCGGTCAGCGTGATGGGGCCGCCGGCTTCGATCTGCTGCCGAAACAGCGGGACCACGGAGCCGTTGGAGTCCAGCACATTGCCAAAGCGCACGGCCGCAAAACAGGTATGGCTGTCCCGGCGACTTTGCAGGATCCATTCGCACATCCGCTTGGTGGCACCCATGATGCTGGTGGGATGAACCGCCTTGTCGGTGGAGATCAGGATGCACTTTTCTGCCCCATAGGCTTCGCACAGGTCTGCCACGTTGCAGGTGCCCATCACGTTGTTCTTGACGGCTTCATCGGGACAGCGTTCCATCAGCGGCACGTGCTTGTGTGCAGCGGCGTGGAAGACGATCTGGGGACGATACCGTTCAAACAGGCTATTTAGCTTATCCCTGTCCCGGACGGATGCGATCTCCACGGTCAGGCTTTTGCCCCGTCCCAACAGCTCCTGCTGGAGCATATACGCACCGTTTTCGCCAATATCGACGACGATCAGCCGAGCCGGGTCGCAGTCTGCCAACACACGGCATAGGGCACCGCCAATGGAGCCACCACCGCCGGTCACCAGGATCACCTTGCCTTTGTAATAGGCTTTGGTCTCTTCGGTTAAAATGTGGCGCGGCGGCCGGGACAGGAGCGTGGCGATGCCTGTTTGCTCATATTTCACCATGGAACACATACCCTGCCTTTGCCAATTCTTCTTTCAGTGCTCTGCGCTGGCTGTATTGGACGTAAAAGCCGTCCACCAGCGCCTGCAGTCTTTCTTTGCCTTGGGGATACTTTTTGACTCGTTTCAGCTTAGAGACCACCCATTTGTACATAGCACGGTTGTCGGCTGCTGCCATTGTCTCTTGCAGGAGATTTTTCAGAATCTCATATGTCTGCTCCGGGTATTGTTTTGACAACGCTTTCTCGTAGTGCAAAAACAGATCCAGATTCTTGGTATCCATGATCTCCATCAGCAATAGGTCGTACATCTTTTCGTCTGCCAGCATCTGATACCGCTCCGACTCAAATTCGGTCTTCTTCACAGCCTGCACGAATACGTCTCGCCAGATCTCCGGTTCCAGCAGCTCCTTTAGTCTGGACAAAAACCGGTTATCCTGCTGCTCCAATACTAGATACAAAAGCCATTCCCGTTCGGTGTCTCGGTCACCCAGATTTTTATACACGTCTGCCAATTGTTCGGAATACAAGCATATATCCAACGGATCTGTCGCTTTCGCCAGTTCTTCCTGCAATAGGGGAATGGCTGTGGCAGGATCATATTCGATATACCATTCTCGCAGGGCTTGCCGGAAGTATGGCTTATCGTAGCTTTGCAGATAGGTGACGAACTCTTCCGGCGTTTGTCCCAGCCGATACATGATCAACAGCCGTTCATGCAGTCGATATGCGGTCATATGCTCGTCCAGCCAGGTACAGTACCGTGTCAGTATATCTGCCGACCATGGCTGTGCGACCACAACATCCTCCAATTCGATTTCCCGTCTATCGATATCCAAAAGTGGCAAAAACTGCGTATAGGCCAGCTGCATCTCTGCTTCGGTGGCCTGCTGTAGGATCTGCTGCAGGTACTCGGTACAAAAGGTGACACAGGCACGACAGATCGGCGGCTCCACGAATTTGTTTTTGGTGAAGACCTCCTTGCACAGCAGCACCACCAGCCGGATCGCACAGGCTCTGTTTCCTTCCTGCATATGCTTGGTGACCTGCTCTTGTACGTAGTCCATCAGCGCCTTTACAAGTTTTTCATCCAAATAATACCGATTTTCGTATGGCAAGCACAGGTCTTCGATTGCGGCCACGTGCATCGCCATGGGATCGTCTGCATCCAGATCCTGATAGGAACAGATCTTTTCCCGTAGCGCATTGTTCCATTGTGCCACACTTTTCACAAGCAGCTTCAGGATCGGTGGCGGCAGGGTATCCAATACCGCTTGCCAATCGGCACTTTCTGCTCGTTCGCATTTCTCGCTTGCATCTGCTACATTCTCGTATATATCATCACAGCTCTCCATAGACTTTGCCATGTCCAAAATGTCTCTGTCAAACTGATCTATCCAATCCTTGCTCATACCAATTGGTTCCTATTCTTATGCTTTCGGTTTTTCCTGGAAGAAGTACACGCCGTAGTGGGCCTTGATCTCTCTGTCTCGGCAGAATTCGTTGTAGTCGGGATCCAGACCGGCCTTTTCCACCTTTTCGATGTCACCCCAATTGAACACGGGATAGGCGATATCGAAGGTGTCCAAGAATTTGGGATCCTTTTCTTCGATACCGGCTTTGGTCTCCGGGGTCATGTCGTGGGCTTCGATCCGCACACCCTTTGCCAGACACAGGAAGTCGATGGTGTCCATCAGGAAGCGGCGCACGATATCCTGGTATGCCGGATCACGGCTCAGGTCGTGGTGCTCTGCCGGGTCGTTCAAGCGGTCGTACAGGCAGGTCTGTCCGGTGAAGGGATAGTAGCTGAAGGTATACCGCTTGTCCACCAGGTTTTTGCAGCTATCACAAAATTCGCTCATGTTCACCCGACGCTCCGGTACACTGCCGTTTGCCATGCCCAACAGAGAACGAGAGTGACCAAAGGCTTTTTTGTCTCCGGCGATATCCAATACGGTGGCACCGATGTCCAGGTTGCCGCACAGGCAATCGCTGCGGGAGCCGGGCTGTACACCGGGGTGGTTGGCGATGATCAGGGGAATAAACAGCTGAGAGCGATAGGGCCAGGGACCTTTGGTATCCACCAAGTGATCCATTTGCTCGCTGCCGTGGTCGCTGGTGAAGATGATGGTGGTGTTCTCGTATAGGCCGTTGTCCCGGAGAGACTGCACCAGTCGGCCTACCAGCGCATCCAGCTCGGCGATCAGCTCACAATACCGCTGCCGTTCCTGTATCCATTTGGCAACGGCGCTGTCCGGGTCTCGCAGGTCTTCGATGGTATTGATATTGGCACGGCGGTACTTTTCCACGTGGGATACGTCTTCTCGTTTGATATTGTCCACCATGGGGATCTTGGCACTGTCAACCGCATTCTCCAGTCCATGCGGCGGTGTCAGTGGCTGATGAGGCGCAACGAAACCGCAGTACAGGAAGAACGGTGCACCCGGTTCGCCTATGCCATCGGGAGCGGTACCTGTTTTGGCGTAGTGCGCTAAGAAATCCGTGGTACGGTCACAGATCCAGCGGTCGTAGAACACTTCTTCCGGGTAGCGGAAACGGCCGGTCTCGTCTGCGTCTGCCCAGCTTTTGGCGTCCGGATACCGCTGCCGCAGCATCTGCATATAGGTGCCATTTCCTGCGGTGGAGAACAGGTCTAAGAACTGGTAGCCGATGGGGTTATTGTCGGGTGCATGGTCGTAGCTGCCCACGGCGGCGGTCAGGTAGCCGTAATCGTTCATGCGCTCCGGCAGAAACACGGTGCCCGGCTTGCAGGGGATCTTGTTGGTCCAGGCACCGTGGGCAGACACTGGTAGTCCTGTGACCATAGAGGCTCTGGCAGGGGCACACACGGTGGAGGCTGTGATGGCGTTGTCAAAGGTGATGCCATTGGCAGAGAGGGCGTTCAGGTGTGGCGTGGCAATGAAATCCGCACCATAGGGACCAATGAAATCCGGACGCATCTGGTCTACAACGATCCACAAAATATTTCTTCTATCAGACATAATGGGTTGTCCTTTCTCGTGGGTATTTGTCATGCTCGCTCCGGCTTCAGACGCTTTTTGGCGGTGTATTCGGTCACATCGATCCGGATCACGGAGACCACCTTCACCAGCTTTTCGTCAAAGGTGAAATCGTCGCCGGTCTGGGTCTGCATGAGCTGGATCAGAGCTTCGATCTTCTCTGCCGGGTCTTCCACGAACACCGCATTTCCTCTGCCCATCAGCGACCGGTACGCCATGCCATAACGACAGGCCACGTCTCCGGAAAAGGGCTCTACGTCGCATTCCAGGGAGAGAAACACCTTGGAATTTTTACGCAGGATATCCAGCTTGCGGCCCTGTGTAGCACCGTGGAGATACAGGCTCAGTTGGCCATTCTCGTCCATGGTGTAGCCGTAATTCATGGGCACCACGTAGGGTTCGTCTCCGTCCACCATACCGATGTGTACCACCTTGCTCTTTTCTAAGATCTCCCGGATCTCGTCTCTGTCGGTCACCTGCCGCTCACGTCTTGTCATGCCTTGCATCGTTTCTACCACCTTTTGTTTTCTGTTGTTGTGATTTTGTTCTGTCATAATTGTATCACGTTGCGGGCACGCTGTCAAGAGGTTGTGGTTTTCTCCGGCGGTTTTTGTCAAACCTATTGCATCCGTGCGGTATTTGGGGTATAATGAGAGTATTCCATTGGAAGGAGACTACCATGATCACTTTACTTACACCGACCCAGGATGCCGTTTTGGATCTTTGCACCACCACACAGCGGCAGTTTGCCAAAAACAGCCTGGACTATGCGACCCCTGCCTTTGACTGGCGTCACCTGACAGAGACCACCGATCCGGACTGTTCCCTGCCTGCACCGATCCATTTTGCCTGGGAAGCAGAGGTATCTGCGCCATTCACGTTGGAGATCGCCCACACCGAAGCCTTTGCAGAAAATATGGTTCGATCCATCGAATGCACCACTGCTGCCGTGGATGTGTACAATTTGGAGATCGGCCGCCGATACTTCTGGCGTGTCCGGCAAGACGGAGCGGTCAGTGCGGTGCGATCCTTTTTCACCTGTGCCGATGCGCCACGTTGGCTCTACATCGATGGTACCACCAATGTACGGGATCTGGGCGGTTGGCGTACGCCTTTGGGTGACAAGCCTACCGGGAAAATCCGGCAGGGGCTGCTCTATCGTGGGTCGGAGATGGACATTCACAAGACCATCACGGACGCCGGGATCGCAGAGCTGCGGGATCATCTGGCCGTAAAGACGGATCTGGATCTGCGTGGCGAGGTCGTGGGCAAACGGTTCGACAGTCCTCTGGGGGACACTGTACAGTTTCGGCTGGTGCCTATTGGGGCATATGATGAATTCTTCAAGGAAACGGAGCCATACCGGGAGATCTTCTCGATCTTGGCGGATCCGGACAATTATCCCATCTATTTTCACTGCTGGGGTGGTGCCGACCGAACCGGGTCTCTGGCTTGCCTGATCGAGGCGTTATGCGGTGTTTCGGATGCCGACCAGGACACCGACTATGAGCTGACCTCGTTGTCCGTTTGGGGGACAGCGCAGCAGTCGTGGCGAAGGTTGGCAGGCGTTTCAGTCGGAGCTTGGAACGCTGGGGAACACACGGCTGGAGCAGGCTCGTGGCTTTCTGCGGCGTGCCGGGGTGACGGATGCGGTCATGGATCGGGTCGTGGAGATATTGGTGGAGGATTGACGCAATTGGCAATTGCTTGACAGGTCTGCACAGCTATGGTATACTGTAGGCGAAAGGTGGTGTAAATTTTATGGAGACAAAAGAGATCTTATACACGTTGCGAACAAAGCATGGCTACTCCCAGGAAGCACTGGCAGAAAAAGTATTTGTGACCCGGCAGGCTGTATCTCGCTGGGAAACCGGTGAGTCGATACCGGGGACGGACACGCTGCTACTACTCTCTAAGCTATTTGATGTATCGATCAACACGCTACTGGGATCCCCACGGAAGCTGGTATGCCAATGCTGTGGGATGCCGCTGGACGACGACAGCATCAGTCGGGAGCCGGATGGGACGTTCAATGAGGACTACTGCAAGTGGTGCTATGCGGATGGGAAGTTCGTCTATCGAAGCATGGAGGAGCTGATCGCATTTTTGTCCCAGCATATGGCAAACGAGAATTGGCCACTGGAACAGGTACGTGCCTATCTGGAAGGGATGCTGCCAAATCTGGCGCATTGGGCGAAAACGAAATAAAAAAAGCCAGAGGAGCTATCCATTTTCGTGGGTCGCTTCTCTGGTTTCCTTTTGGCAAAAAGAAAAGCCTTGCAGGATCTCTACAAGACTTTGTTCTATTCTGGAAACAACTGGAATCGAACCAGTGACCCCTTGCATGTCAAGCAAGTACTCTAACCAGCTGAGCTATGCTTCCGTCTGCTCACACATATAGTATACCACATCTCAGCGGAAATTGCAATAGGTTTTGCAAAAGTTTTTCGAATTTTTTCAAAAAAACACACACCCAGCCATGCTGCCAGATGTGTGCTTATTGGTCACGTATAAATCCTGTCTGAATTTCTTACTCAGCGTCAGCCGTCAGATCTTCCGGAGCGATGGGAGATACCAGATAACGTACTTCGATCACGTCGCCTTCGTTTACAACGTTCACATTCATTGTGCCGGTTTCGGGTTCGATACCGTTGCACAGATAGTACCAGCCGTATATGTTCACGTCATCAGCGTATGCCTTATAATCTTCGCCGTCCAGCGTGATGTTGGACAGACGGTTGTTGGCATCGGTCTCGCAGTTCACTTCGTTGTGCTGCAGTGCTTCCATAACGGCCTGCAGAACTGTCGGCGGATTTTCGGTGGTGCCAGAAACGACCATATCAAAGGGACCAAACTTTGTCTCGCCGTCTACTACTACGGAGATGTTGCAGTTTACGGTCACGGTTTCGCCTGCGCCACCGCAGGATACAACAGCCAGGGTCAGCAGGGTCAGTGCCAGAGCCAAAGCCATAATCTTGATCTTTTTCATTTTCTTCCTCCTAATAGGTGAGATTTATATGACCATGACCATTATACACGAATTCAAAACAAAAGTCAATATCTCTGCACACTTTTTTTATACTAATGTACCAACAACACGGCAAATGTTACATAAAGGAAATAAATTTCTAACAGACAGGATAAAAACTGCGCAATCATTATAAGAGAAAATCTACGGACGGAGCAGACAAGCATCCAGATCTGCAGGAGCACAGCAGCTCCCAGCGAAAAAATACACAAAAATGGATGGAGCATCGAAAAAAACAGTGGGTACCAGAGCAGCTGCAGCAGATAGATAAAGAGGCATAGCATCCCCTCACGGCGACCTGTGTCGGTACGAAAGCACGGCGGCAGAAGTAGGAAGCCCAGCGTACAGCCGCACAGTGCATACGCCAAGAGCCACAGCAGGAAGCAAACGATCAAAGCCGGCACACCGGTTGGCAGAAGCCCGGCCTGGTACACCAGCGCTGCGTTGCCGTGTACCCATAGCAGGATCCCACCAAAGGCAGCAAAAACGATCCAGAAGCATATACGACTGCCATAACGACAAAGCAGCTTCCATTCTCGTTTCCACTGCTCTCCCACGAAAAACCGTTTTCCCATAAAAAGATCACCCCATAGGCATTCTATGCGGTGATCCTTTTGGGTATGCGTTTTACCAGCCGAAGCTGTTGTCCGGTTCTGTGTTGTCGTCCTCGTAATAGGTGGTCTCGTCTACACCAAAGCCACTGTCCTCGGTGCCGTCCAATACGTCTCCCGGATCGATCTCCGGCGGGGCTGCAGTCTCGGTCTCCGTTTCGTATTTGGAGGGACCACCCTTCCAGCGGCTGTAATCGCAGTGGAGGTAGCAGTAGCCGTTGTTGGCGGTGGTGGCGTAGGAGGTACCGCAGTAGTGCCCTTCTCCCAAGGAGTTGTAGAAGAACGGCAGGCCACCCCATTCGCAGGGCATGACATTGGCCGGCAGATCCCGGTACACATATTGGGCATCGGCCACGTAGATCTCTGCAGGGAAATCTCTGTTCTCCACCCGGATCAGCGCCGTCTTCACCAGGTCGCCGGGGTTACAGTCGTCCGAAGCGATCAGGCCGGTGGTCGCATCTCGCATGACGATCACGTGGGTGTCGCAATATTCGCTGGGTACCGTTTCTCGGGTGAAATATCCGGTAGACGCACGACTGCCACGGGGATCCAATGCGCAGGCCTCCGAACACATTTTGCCGGAGTCCAGACAGTAGGTAGCTGTAACCACGCCCGGTGCCATCTCAAAGGTCTGCAGTGCTTCTCCACCGGCGTTGGCGGCATCGATGTACTCCTTATGCAGTATGGTCATGACGGTGTCCCAGATGGTCACAGACGGATTGGCTTTGAAGGCGCTCAGGGTCTGGTTCATTTCGTAGCCCGTCCACACGCCTGCCACGTAGTAGGGTGTGTAGCCTACGAAATACCGGTCGAAGTCGGCGGTGGTGGTACCCGTTTTGCCGGCTACGTCTACGGTATGGCGCAGGGTGATGCTGGTACCGGTACCGTTGTTCACCACGTTGTTCAGCATCTTGGTCATGATGGAAGCGGTCTCCGGGCTGATGACGATCTCCGGGTCGTCGTCGTTTTTGAGGATCATGTTGTCATCGCTGTCGGTGACGTACAGGTACAGGTTGGGTTCGTTGTACACGCCGTCGTTTTGGAAGATACAATAGGCGGCGGTGATCTCCATAACGGTGAGACCGAAGCTGAGCTGCCCCAGACCCAGTGATGCCAGACCTTTGTCGGTGATCACGGTGCCGTTTTGCCGGGTATAGGACTCCACAAGGCTACCAATGTGGAGCTTATTCTTGCCAAAGTCAAAGGCTTTTTCCACCGTCAGGTCTTCCAGCACCTTCAGCGCCACAGTGTTCTTAGACACCTCGATGGCACGGTTGATGGTACACAGACCCTGGTAGGTATCCGGCAGGTTGTGGGGGTAGGGGTCGTATATCGGGTTCTCACTGCCAGCCGGGGCTTCGTCCTCGAAATAGAGCGGTGTATCGTCGTACACGCTGCCGTAGGTGATCAGCCCTTCCTCAAGAGCCGGGGCATACACTGTGATCGGCTTGATGGAAGAACCCGGCGGACGCTTGGCATCGGTAGCAAGGCTTTGAACACGGCTGCCGGTCTTCTCGCCACGACCACCCACCAGACCCAACACATCCCCGGTGTAGGGGTGCATGATGACCATGGCAGACTGGGGCTGCAGGATGGAATTGCCGGCGGTTGGGAAATACTGGTCATCGTTATAGATGTAGACCTCTTCCAAGGTGTTCTGTATATCCATGTCGATGGGCAGGTACACCTTGTAGCCGGAGGACAGCACGTGCTTTCCGGCAAAGGACTGGGACCAGCCGTATTTTTCCATGAAATGCTCGGTGAGCTGGTCGATGACGGCTTCGATGTACCAGTTGTACACATGATACCCTTCCGCCTGGGTGAACTCGTCGGTGGTATCGAAATAGGTGATCTCCAGATCGGCATCGTATGCAGCTTCGGCTTCGGAATCCGAGATCCAGCCAAGCTCATTCATACGGAAGATCACGTCGTTCCGGCGATAACGGTTGCCACGTCGAACAGTGCCATCTTCCAGCACACGGTCTTCTTCATGGTACAGCGGCTCATAGGCGGTAGGGCTCTTGACGATGGAAGCCAGCGATGCGCACTGGACTAAGCTCAGCTCCGACACGTCCTTGCCGAAATAGAGGTTGGCGGCGGCCTGTACACCTTCGGCACCGTTGCCCAAGTTGACGATGTTCAGGTACATCTCCAGAATTTCTTCTTTGCTCAGCTCTTTTTCCAGGTTGAGCGCACGGAAGATCTCCTGCACCTTTCGCTGGATGGTAACCTCATCCTCACCGGTCAGGTTTTTGATCAGCTGCTGGGTAATGGTGGAGCCACCTGCCACAGAGCTGCCGGTGAAATAATGGAACACGGCTTTCCCGGTGGTGATCCAGTCTACGCCGCTATGCTCCATGAACCGGTGGTCTTCTATGGCAACAAAGGCATCGATCAGGTATTTGGGGAACTGGTCATAGGTGACCCAGATACTGCCAGATGCGCCGGAGATCCGCTCGTCTTCCCATTCCACAGGCGTGCCGTTGCGGTTGATACGATCCTCCTCGGAATCGTACTCCATCACGTAGAAGCGTGTGGTGGTGGTACCGGAGGCAGAGGTACGGAGCAGAGACGGATCCAGGTTCAGATCCATGTAATTGTTGATGTAGATCGCAAAGACCGTGCCAACGATGATCCCGGTGATCAGACCGATGAGCAGGACGGTGAGCAGGATATTGAGCACATAGGAGAAAAGGCGCAAGAGTACCTTCCCGATGGTGCCGAACACCTGCATCACTTCCAGCCCCCAGTTGACCTCGGTCTGTCCGTCCGCAGGCTGCTTCACAGGCTTTTTGGGTGATAAATTTGCCATAAAGGGGTTTCCCTTTCCGTTGTTTTCGTTTTTGAAAACTATTTTTCCTATAGAACTATTCTACAGGTCACGCACAGCACACGACTTGCTATAGCAACCATACTTTCCCATGCTGTGCTTTTGGTGTTAGTATACACCTTATTTTTGAATGGGATATGAACATTTGCTTGGAAATGCCGGTGTGTGCAAATTTTTACATTTTTACGCTTGCCGTCACTTGATCACAGTGGTTATTTGATAACCACATTGTCTGCGCCACATATCCGACCTATGGCTTCGGCTGTGAAGTCGTTCAGCACGGTGGTGGGAATGTCCGCTTTTTCGTAGGATTTTGTATCCTTGTAGTAGAACAAAACCGGTACCGGTCCGGGAAATATTTTGCAAAAGGCGCGGATCCGGCGGCAGCACTGCCCTTCTTTGCTGTCTACCCGGACAAAGAGTCGCATAGGTCTCTGGGGTACAGTAGCCTGCGGCAGATCCGGCGGTTCGGGTACAGGCGGCTTTTCCGGTACAGGCGCTTCTCTTGGAGCAGCATCTGTGGAGGTCATGTTGCCGTCGATCAGGGACTCCGGTGGTTTTTCGTCAAACAGCGTATTGGTGGTCAGGGGAATGACCTGGTTTGCCAGCAGCTTGACGTCGTCGGCGTCTCGGGCGCTGATGGTTCCCTTGACCAGTACCACGGCGTCGTACACCAAAAGGTGTCCCCATTCTGCCAGCTTTTTGGGGAAGCACACCAGCTCCATTTCCCCGGTTCCGTCGTCCAGGGTCACAAAGGCCATGGGGTCGCCGTTTTTGGTGGCCTTGTTGGTACGCTTGGTAACGCAGCCGGCGATGGTGACTTGCTTTTTGTCGGTGTATTGTCCGTCGCCATCGTCGCTTTCGGCAAAGGCTTTACGAATGTCGCCGGTGTGATCCAGCGTCAGGGTGGCAAGCTGCTTGGAATAGTCGTCCAAAATATGCCCGGACAGATAGAAGCCGCAGCTTTCCTTTTCGAGGGACAGCTTTTCTCTGGTGGAATATTCCTGAATCTGGGGGTATTCGATGGCCATGCGGGTCTCCGGGGCTTTTTCCGTGGCATCGTCGAACATACCGATCTGCCCGGCTGCACTGCGGTTGCCCACACGGGAATAGCTATCCAGCACGTGCTCGTACACGGCCAAAAGCTGACTGCGATAGGCTCCGAGAGAATCCATGGCACCGGCCTTGATCAGGTATTCCACCTGTCGTTTGTTGAGCTGGGCCGGCAGCATACGCTCCACAAAATCGCCAAAATCCGTAAAGAGTCCGTTGGCATCCCGTTCGGCCACCACAGCTTCGATGAAGGATACGCCCACGTTTTTCAGGGCAGCCAAACCAAAGCGGATCGCACCGTTTTCCACGTGGAAGAAGGTGCGGCTGCGGTTGATGTCCGGTGGCAGTACCGGGATCCCACGGTGGTTGCATTCGGTGATGTACTCGGTCAGCTTGCCGGTCTGGGACAGGACAGAGGTGAGCAGTGCGCAGTTATATTCCAAGGGATAGTGGGTACGCAGGAAGGCCGTGCGGAAGGACAGAACCCCATAGGCTGCGGCGTGGCTTTTGTTGAAGGCATAGTTGGCAAAGCTAACGATGTCCTCGAACAGGGCTTCCGCATCGGTCCCCGTCATGCCACTCTGTGCAGCGCCGGTGAGAAAGGCTTCTCGTTCTTTTTCCAGTACACCCTGCTTCTTTTTGGAGATGGCACGGCGCACCACATCGGCATGGCCAAAGGTATACCCGGCGATCTCTCGGAAGATCTGCATGACCTGCTCCTGGTACACGATACAGCCGTAGGTCACGTCCAGAATCGGGGCCAGCTTGGGAGAGGCATAGTGGATGGTCTCCGGGTGGTGTCGGGCTTCGATGTATTTGGGGATCGAATCCATGGGGCCGGGGCGATATAGGGCAATGGCGGCGATAATGTCGTCCAGGCACCGGGGACGCAGCTGGGTCAGCATCTGCCGCATGCCCTCGGATTCCAGCTGGAACACGCCATCGGTCTTCCCGGCACAGATGGTGTCGTAGGTGGCGGCGTCGGTC
The DNA here is from genome assembly GCA_964623635.1 of uncultured Ruminococcus sp. Classification (GTDB taxonomy): domain Bacteria; phylum Bacillota; class Clostridia; order Oscillospirales; family CAG-272; genus UMGS1696. The sequence continues at coordinate 80,176 of CAZUUA010000002.1, read as the reverse complement.
ATATCCACACGGGTCAGATCAAAGTCCGGCTCGTTCTCCCGGATCAGGTCTTCGGCGCTGCGCATGATGGTCAAATACCGCAGTGCCAAAAAGTCGAACTTCAAAAGTCCCAGCTCGGCAATGGTATCCATATCGAACTGGGTGACGATAATGCCGCTGTTGACCGCCACAGGCACATATTCCGTCACCGGCTTGGCTGTGATCACCACACCGGCGGCATGGGTCGAAGCGTGCCGGGGCATACCTTCCAGCGCTTTGGCAGTATCCAGAAGGCGGCGCACCTTGGGGTCATCTTCGTAGAGATCCCGCAGCTCCCGGCTGGCTTCCAGGGCTTTGTCCAGCGTAATGCCCATCTCTCGTGGGATATACTTGGCAACGGCGTCTACATCCGGTATGGACATATCCATGGCTCGTCCCACGTCCTTGACCACAGCTCTTGCGGCCAGAGTACCAAAGGTGATGATCTGGGCCGTGTGGTCTGCACCGTATTTTTCCCGGACATAGTCGATGGCTTCGTCCCGGCGGTCGTAGCAGAAATCGATATCGAAGTCGGGCATACTGACCCGTTCGGGGTTTAGAAATCGCTCGAACAGCAGATCAAACCGCAGGGAGTCGATGTCCGTGATCCCGATGAGATAAGCCACCAAGCTGCCGGCACCGGAGCCACGTCCGGGTCCTACGGGAATGCCGGCTTCCTTGGCGTGGTGGACAAAATCCCACACCACCAAATAGTATTCGGCATATCCCATCTGACCGATCACGGACAGCTCATAGTCGATCCGCTCCCGGTAGGCCGTCAGGGGAACCTTTTCATCCGGGACGATCTTGCCGTCCGCCAGCTTATCCTGCAAGCCTTGCTCTGCCAAAAAGCGCAGGTAGGCACCCGGTTCCATGCCGTTTTCCGGTGTGTACCGGGGCAGCTGGATCTGACCGAAGGTATAATCGAACCGGCACCGTTCGGCGATTTTTACGGTGTTTTCCACGGCACCTTGATAGGCACCGAACAACGCTTCCATCTCGGCTGTGCTTTTGTAGTAGTATTCATTGGTCTCAAAACCGATGGGACGACCGTCTGTGATCACGTTGCCCGTCTGGACACACAGCAGTATCGCTTGGGTATCGGCGTCCTGGCGGTTCATGTAGTGTACGTCGTTGGTGGCCACCATGGGGATCCCGGTCTTTTGGGACAGCTTTCGGATGCCTTCGTTGACGATCCGGTCGTTGTCCATGCCGTGATCCTGGATCTCTAAATAATAGTGCTCCTTGCCGAACATGGCTTCCATCTGGCGTGCGTGTGCATCGGCTTTGTCCATTTCTCCGGCAAGGATGCTTTGGGGAATGAATCCGGCCATACAGGCAGACAGGGCGATGAGGCCTTCGGTGTGCCCGGTCAGCAGATCCAGATCGATCCGGGGTTTGGCGTAAAAACCGTCGGTGAAGGCTTTGGAGACCAGCCAGATCAGGTTTTTGTAGCCGATCTCATTTTCCACCAGCAGGACAAGGTGATAGCTTTTGCCATCGTACTCCCGGTCTCTGTCCTGCATACCTCGGCGTGCCACATAGACTTCACAGCCGATGATGGGTCGCACACCTTCTGCCACGCAGGCCTTGTAGAACGACACAGCACCGTACAGCACACCATGGTCTGTGATGGCCACGGCATCATGTCCCATCTCCTTGGCTTTTTTGGGAATGTCGGCGATGCGGCAGGCACCGTCCAGCAGGCTGTATTCGCTATGCAAATGTAGGTGTACAAAATCGGACATGGCTTCCTCCCTTCCACGGTTTTGATTTTACAGATGCATTACGGCAATCTCGTCTGTATCGAATTCCAAAATAGGGATCTCGTGCTTTTGGATCATGTTGTCTCCTCCTTTGCTTCTTCGGCTTGTAGTCTCTGCGCATATTCCAGCAGCTTTTCCATCCGGTGCTTCATGCCGGATTTGGACACCTTGGGTTCACACAGGTTGCCCAGCTCTGCCAACGACACCTGTTCGTATTCCAGTCGCAGCTTTGCGGTCTGCTGCAAGGCCTCAGGCAGCTTGGAGATGGCACCGGTCTCCGTCAGATACCGAATGGCTTCTACGTATTTCTTGGAAGCTTCCAGCTGCTTTTCGATGTTGGCGGTATCGCAGTTGACCTGGCGGTTCACCGAATTGCGGAACTCCTTGACGATCTTGGCGTTCATCAGCGCAAAGGTCGCAGCAGAGGCACCGATATACGCCAGCAGATCCTCCATATCCGCACTACTTTTGTAGTACAAGATCCATTTGTCCTTGCCCTTGGCGCTGTGCCGCAGGGAGCTGTGCAGGACAAAACCGGCCTGTTCCAGCAGTGCGGCAGCGGCGTCCCGTTCGTTCTCACTGGGAAAGGCAAACTCCAGGTGGTATCGTTTGGCAGGATCGGTGACGGCTCCGTAGCGACAGAACAGGGCACGCAGCAGCACCGGCATACAGTTGTCGCACCGACAGCCGTCCTGCCATTCGTGGATCTTTTCTGCCGCCGATTCCCCTTTGGGAAAAGCAGTCACGGCGTCCCACAGGAACCGGCAGCACTTTTTGCGGATGGGAATGGCACACAGGGTATCCTTGGTTCTTTGGCAGAAGGAACCCTTTTCTTTGTCCTCGCCGGAGCATCGGCAGCCGGTCGCTGTTTCCGACTCGGTATTTTCTTGATGCAATAGTTCGTTCATTTTGGATATCGGATCAATTCGCATTCGATCCAGATGCCGTACTTGTCGTGGAGGGTCTGGCGGATCTGCTCGATCAGCGTGACCACATCGGCACTGGTGGCATTTCCTTTGTTGATGATGAATCCGGCGTGCTTTTCGGACACCTGGGCACCACCGACCATGGCACCCTTCAGACCGGCTTCGTCGATCATTTGCGCTGTGTACCGGCCGGGATACCGTTTGAACACGCTGCCGGCGCTGGGGTAATCCAGAGGTTGCTTGGCGGTGCGGCGGGACCAGAAGTCCTCCATTTTGGCACCGATGGCTTCCCTGTCTCCCGGCTGCAGGGCAAGCTTGACGGAGACTAAGATCCAGCCCGGATGATGGCGGTATGCGCTGTCCCGGTAGCCAAAGGCGTGTTCGTCCCGGTGCAGCGTATGCAGGGTACCATCGGTGGTATCCAGGTAGGTGCTCTCTTGGACGATATCCCGCATTTCCCCATCGTAGGCACCGGCGTTCATGAACACGGCACCGCCACAGGAACCGGGGATCCCATAGGCAAATTCCATACCGGTCAGGCTATGGTCACGAGCAGCCTTGGCGACCGCACTGAGGTTGGCACCGGCACCGGCTACGATGGTGTTTTCGTCAATGGTGATCGTATGCAAGTCGGACATGGACAGCACCACGCCGCAAAAGCCTTCGTCGGCAAAGAGCACATTGCTGCCGTTGCCCAGTACGATGGTGGGGATCTCGTTTTCCCGACAGTGCTTGGTTAAGGCCGCCAGAGCCTCCACCGTTTGACATTTTGCGTACAATGCGGCAGAACCGCCAATCCGGAAAGTGGTATGGCGGCTCATGGGTTCATTGATCTCCCACTGGATCTGACAAGCTGGATCGGTGGGGGCTTTTTTATTTTTTTGTTCCAATTCTTCCAGATAAAAACCGATCTTAGGCTCGATCCGGGAAAAAGGGTTGGTCATAGGTTTCTCCTTTGGGACATGGTTCTTCTGAAGTATGTGACAGTACAGTATACTGCGATACAGTATACTGTACTGCACTACAACCTTATGCTTTCAAGAACCGATGATAGGTCTTCTTGCCCTTCCGCAGGATCACGCCATCGCCGGACAGCTCCTCAGCGGTGACCATGCGGCCAAAGTCTTCTACCTTTTCGTCGCCCAGGAATACGCCGCCGCCCTGGATCAGTCTTCTGGCGTCACCCTTGGAGCCCACCAGCTTGGCGCTCAGCATCATATCGATCACGTTGATCCCTTCGGCCGGAATATCGGTCAGGGTCGTGGTGGGCATATTTTCTGCAACACCCTTGCCACCGAACAGATCCTTAGCAGAGGCCTTTGCCTTTTCTGCTTCTGCTTCGCCGTGTACCAGCTTGGTCAGCTCGTAGGCCAAAATCTCCTTGGCGGTGTTGAGCTGGCTGCCTTCCCACTTGTCCATTTCGTCGATCTGTTCTAGAGGCAGGAAGGTCAGCATACGGATGCACTTCAGCACGTCTTCGTCTGCCACGTTCCGCCAGTATTGGTAGAAGTCGAAAGGAGAGGTCTTGTTGGGATCCAGCCATACAGCGTTGCCGGCGGTCTTGCCCATCTTCTTACCCTGAGAGTCGGTCAACAGCGTGATGGTCATGGCATCTGCGTCTTTGCCCAGCTTCCGACGGATCAGCTCGGTACCGCCCAGCATATTGGACCACTGGTCGTCGCCGCCGAACTGGAGATTACAGCCGTAGTTCTGGAACAGGTAGTAGAAGTCGTAGGACTGCATGATCATGTAGTTGAATTCCAGGAAGGACAGACCCTTTTCCATTCTCTGCTTGTAGCACTCGGCACGGAGCATATTGTTGACGGAGAAGCAGGCACCCACTTCCCGGAGCAGCTCTACATAGTTCAGCTTCAGCAGCCAATCGGCGTTGTTGATCATTTGCGCCTTGCCTTCGCCAAAATCAATGAAGCGTTCCATCTGGCGCTTGAAACATTCGGCATTGTGGTCGATGTCTTCCTTGGTCAACATCTTCCGCATATCGGTACGACCGGAAGGGTCACCGATCATGGTGGTGCCGCCGCCGATCAGGGCAATGGGCTTGTTCCCGGCCATCTGCAGACGCTTCATCAGGGTCAGCGCCATAAAGTGTCCGGCAGTCAGGCTATCTGCGGTGCAGTCGAAACCGATATAGAAGGTTGCCTTCCCGTTGTTGATCAGTTCCTTGATCTCTTCTTCGTTGGTCATCTGGGCAATGAGCCCTCTGGCTTTCAGTTCGTCAAAAATCGTCATGGGTCCTTTGACTCCTTTACTCTATTGGATTTGGATTTGTTTTCATGCTTCCTGTGACGTGGTTTTGGTTGTACAGATAAATGGGAAAGAAAAAAGCCCCCTGCGTTCTGCTCAGACGACAGAGGACGGACAAAACCGTGGTACCACCTCAATTTACCCTCTCTCCACAAAACGAGAGAAGACCTCATGGGACACATAGGTATGCCCCTGTTCTGTAACGGGAACGACCGTCGCAGCCTACTTCGTGCGCCAATCACATCACGGTTCGGTGCGCTGCTTCTGGAAGGTATTCTGTTTTTTGTCTCCACCGACTCACACCGACCGCCGGCTCTCTGGCAGGAGAACATGGGGATATGACCCCGAAAAACATACTTGTTTCCGATCATTGCATTGTACCATACAGTATAGCACAGGGGACGCATTTTGTCAAGGGGCATACAAAAAATTTACACGATAGATTTTCGCAGGTACGTGAGGATATGCATAGTACGCTCAAGATATGCGTAGCTATTTCATCAAGAAATGTTTAACATTTCTTGGGCTGTCCGTCTTTGGGTCTCGGTCACATCGATACCGCCGATGATCCGGGCCAGCTCTTCTACCCGTTCGGTCGGATCCAATGTGGTGATGCTGCTTTCGGCACGATCCTCGATCACCTGCTTATAGATGCGATAATGGGTGTCGGCTCTTGCGGCTACCTGTGGGGAATGGGTCACCGCCAGCACCTGGTTCCGGGTGGACAGCTTTTGCAGCAGGATCCCGATCCGTTCTGCGGTACTGCCGGATACACCGGTGTCGATCTCGTCAAAGACCACCGTACCGGTCTTGTCGCTGACGGAGGCTTTCAGCGCCAGCATCACACGGGACAACTCACCGCCGGATGCCACCTTCCCCAGAGACTGCATGGCTTCTCCCGGATTCACGGACAACAGAAAATCCACGTCATCCCAGCCGTCTGCACCAAACAGGTTCTCCTTCTCCGGCCGCTTTACCACCTGGATGGAGAAGCGCACCTTGGGCATTTCCAGAAACTGCAGATCACCAAGGATCCCTTTGGTCAGTCGTTCTGCCGCTTCTGCCCGACGATCGTGGAGCACCCCGGCAGCTTCTGCGGCTTCGTTTGCCAGAACAGCTTCCTCTTTTTCCAGCTCACGCAGACGCACGTCTCCGGACTCCATGTCGTTTACCTTATCGGCCACCGATTTTCGAAAGGCCTTGATCTCCGGAATGGTGGCGCCGTATTTGCGTTTTAGCTTGTCGATGGTGTATAGTCGGCTTTCGATGGAGGTCAGTTTGTTTTCGGGACTGTTCATTTCGTCGTCGTTCAACAATCGTTTTACCCGATCTGCGATATCGATAATCTCGTAGCGATAGCCCTCCAACTGCTTTGCCATGTCCGCCGCTTCGTCCAGCACGTCCGACAGCTGTTCCAGTGCCCCTTCCGCTTTTTCCAACAGATCGGCGGCGGCCATACCCTTGTCGTTTTGCTCCAAGGCTTTGTAGATCAGCGCTGCGTGACGGCGGACCCGTTCGGCGTTTTTGCATTTGGTACGCAAACGCAGCAGCTTTTCTTCCTCGTCGTCTGCGCCCAGCTTGGCACCATCGATCTCCTGCAGCTGGTATTTGTAAATGTCCAGCAGCATATTCCGTTCCCGCATGGCCTCGGTCAATTCCCGGATCTCCTGCCGTTTGGCGGTGAGCTTGGCGTAGGCTTCCCGATAGGTCGCAAGCAGTGCATCGGCTTCGGCATAGCTGTCCAACATGGCGGTGTAGCTGCTTTTGTCGGCAAGCTGGGTGCGTTCGTCCTGGGTCTGGATCTGGATGAGCCAGGGACCGATCGCCTTCAACACCGACAGGGGACAGGGTCGGCGATTGATCCTGACGCTGCCTCGTCCATCGGCTGACAGGATCCGGGTGATCTCCAATTCGCCGTTTTCATCGGGTGTGACGCCTTCGTTTTCCAGTGCCGCTACAGCCTCCGGCGACAGGTCGTCAAAAATGCCGCTGACCATGGATCGTGTCTCACCGGTGCGGATCATTTCTCTGCCTGCCTTGTCGCCGCACAGCAGTCCCAGACAGTCGATAACGATGGATTTGCCGGCACCTGTTTCTCCCGTGATCACGGAAAAGCCTTCGTCCAGCTCCATATCCAATGCCTTTGCCACGGCGATATTGGTGATAGACAGATTCTTCAGCATGGCGTCCTCCTACATGGCTGTGCCTTTTGCGATCGTTCAGGATTCGATCAGTTTCCGCAGACGGGATGCGATGTCCTCCGAGGCTTCCGGATCACGGGTCACGATGATGATACAGTCGTCCCCGGCCACGCAGCCCAAAATGTCCGCTTCGTGCAGGGCATCGATCCCGGCAGCTACGCCCTGCGCCATACCGGAATAGGTACGGATCACGATGTTGTTGAAGGACGCTTCCACCGATTTGATGTTCACCGCCAGCGCACGGCTGTACACGTGCTGGTTCTCGCTGGTCGTGCTCTTGGGCTGGACATATTTGTAGGTCCCCATATCGGACATCTGCTTGAGCAGCTTCAGCTCCCGAATGTCTCTGGATACCGTAGCTTGGGTCACGTCAAATCCTGCCAGCTTGAGCTTTTCGATCAGCTCCTCCTGGGTCTCGATGTTGTAATTCTCAATGATCTCCAGGATCTTGTTGTGTCTTTTGATCTTCATTTCCTTCCCTTTCTGTGGATGGAATTATTCTTCCCATGAGATATGCGTTTGGCAAACGAGCCATACCGGCTTGGTATTTGGCTTCAATCGGTCAGCTTCCGATGCAGCGCCATGAGAAAACCATCGTCCCGTACCCGGATCAGGTCGGTGGTATATGGGGAACGGGTGATGCGCACCGATTCGCCTGGTGTCAGTTCGACCGCTTCTCTGCCATCGCTGGTCAGGTACACAGAGGTGCTCCGGGCGTGGATCTCCGTCAGCAGCACCCTGGCACTGCTCCGTACGATCACGGGACGGCTGCTCATGGTGTGGGGACAAATGGGGGTCAGGCAGATGCAGTCCAGAGCCGGGTCTAAAATGGGACCGCCGGCCGACATGGAATAGGCTGTGGAACCGGTGGGTGTGGCGACGATGATGCCGTCTGCCCGACAGGTCTGCATGAAGATATCGCTGCAAAACAGATCGAAGGACAAAAGTCTTGCCACCGGTCCGTTGGTCAGCACCACATCGTTGAGTGCCACGCTTCTCTGGCGTGTGTGTCCGCTTGGATCGATGATCTCGATGTCCAGCATCATGCGGCGATCCAGCGTATATTCGCCCAATACGATCCGATCGACCCAGCCAAGCTCACTTTCTTCCAGCTCTGCCAGGTAACCTAAGTGGCCGAAATTGATGCCGATCAGGGGAATGCCCATGCCGTAGAGCCGGTGAGCCGCATCGATGATAGAGCCGTCTCCACCCAGTACACAGGCAGCGTCCCAGCTTTCATGGGTTTCCGGCGGTATCACAGGAACTCTGCCGCCTAAATAGGTCTCGCATTCCGGCAGCGTATACAGCCGACAGCCGTTGTCGGACCAGCGGTCGATGATCCGTGCGATCTTTTCTTTGGGGATCGTCTTTGTGGTGTTAGGCACCAGCAGGACGTTATGTATCCTTTCCATAAGCTACCTCCTGCAGTTCCCGGTCGGTGACGGAGCATGGTCTGCCATCGCAACAATTCTGAGACAAAATCAAAAATTCCGTGTTGCCATCGCCGCCTCGGATCGAGGATGGCAGTACGGCAACCGGTGTCAGTCCGGCTTCCAGCAGGCTGGCATACACCCGGCGTAGCGCATACAGGTGGAACTTTTTATCCCGGACGATGCCGTTTTTGTTCAGTGCTTCTCTGCCGCACTCGAACTGGGGCTTCACAAGGCATATATACTGTCCGCCGGGCTTCAAGATACCGGAGACGGCAGGGATCAAAAGGGTCTGGGAGATAAAGGACACATCTGCCACCACCAGATCCTTTTTGCCGCCGACCGTCTCCGCAGTCATATACCGGGCGTTGCAGTTCTCGATGTTGACCACACGGGGATCGGCACGCAGGCTCTCTGCCAGCTGCCCACTGCCTGTGTCCACTGCTACCACCTGTGCGGCACCTCGTTTGAGAAGGCAATCCGTAAAGCCGCCGGTGGATGCGCCGATGTCCGCACAAAACAGGCCAGTCACGTCCAGGTGCAACGTTTCCAAGATCCCGTTGAGCTTATGCCCACCACGGCTGACGAAAGCGACCTCGGGCTGTGTCACGGCGACGATATCGGTCTCGGTCACCTCCATAGCCGGTTTGGTGGCCACCTTGCCGCCGACTGTGACGCAGCCGTCTTTGATCAGGCTGACAGCGTGGGTGCGGCTGCGTGCGTACCCTTTTTCTGCCAAATAGGTATCCAGTCTCATTTTTTCCGGGACAGGAGCCAGATGGCCAGCTTGCATAGGGTATCGCTATCGACGTAATCGGAAACGGCCTCTACGGAAAGCAGGGTCAGCAGTGCTTCCTCGTCCTCGGCCTCCGGCATGGTCATAAAGGCCAGCACTGTCTTTTTCTGGTTTTTGGCATCGCTGCCGACCCGTTTGCCCAAGGTCGCCGTATCGCTCTTGACGTCCAGAATGTCATCGTGGATCTGGAAGGCAAGTCCGATGGCTTCGGCGTATAGAGCCAGGTTGTCCATGTCCCGCTGTACCGGTTTGTCGCAGGCCGCATAGTAGCCCAGCAGGCAGGCCGCCTTGATCAGTGCGCTGGTCTTCATCCTATAGATCTGCCGCAGTGCCTTGTAGCCGGACACACGGTTTGCCAGATCCAGCACCTGCCCACCGGCCATACCCAAAGCACCGGCTTCCTTTGCCAGAGTCTTCACAGCCAGCTGCACCGACTTGGCCGATACGTGTGGATTGGACGCTGCTACCTCAAAGGCCATTGTCAGGAGCGTATCTCCGGCCAGCAGTGCCACCGCTTCATCGAACTGTTTATGGCAGGATGGCTTGCCCCGACGCAGATCGTCGTCGTCCATGCAGGGCAGGTCGTCGTGGATCAGCGAATAGGCGTGGACCATTTCCAGCGCACAGGCGTAGGGCATAGCGGCCTTTTCGGTACCGCCAAAGAGACGGCAAAACTCCAACACCAGAAAGGCACGGATCCGTTTGCCGCCGCCCAGGAGCGAATACTGCATGGCTTCGGAAAGTACCGTATCCCCTGCCCAGCCGTCCTTGAAATACTGCTGCAGTGCCACCTCGACCTTTTCCGCCGCTTCCTTTAATTTTCTTTCGATCGCATCTTTTGAAATATTGGTATATTCCATATCATCTCTCCATCAGGTCATATCGCTTTCTACCATCGTACCGTTCTCACCCATGGTCAGGATCTTCACCTGCTGTTCGGCGTGGTCCAGGCGGCTATTGCACAGCTTCACCAAAGCGACGCCTTCTTCAAACAAAGCCAGGGAAGCATCCAAGGGTGTATTGCCACCTTCCAAGGCACGTACGATCTCCTCCAGCCGTGCCATAGCTGCTTCAAAGGTCATATTTTCTGTATTATACATTCTCTGTTTTTTTCCTTTCCGCAAGGCGTGTTTCCACTATCCGGGCATCGGCCTCGCCACCGTCGGTCTGGATGGTGATCACGTCTCCCGGCTGCATATGGTCGATGCTCCTTATCAGTGTGCCATCCTTTTTGTACACGGCACTATAGCCACGGGACAGCACCGCCAGCGGATTCAGCGCCGACAGCTTGCCAGTCTCCGTCTGCAAAGACGCACGACCCTGCAGCAGGATCCGCTCCTCCGCACGGGTGAGACGTTCTGTCAGCATGGCGATCTGCATTCGTTTGTCGTCGATCATAGCCGTGGGGGTCTGCAGCACACGACTGCCGGAGAGAAGCAGCAGCTTTTCCCTGTGTCGGGCTGTGATCTGCCGCAGGACGCCGGCTTCTCTGGTGACAATGTTGTTGATCTTGCGCTGCAGCTCTGCCGTGTCCGGTACAGCAAGCTCTGCTGCCGCCGATGGGGTAGGCGCACGACGGTCGGCTACAAAATCGCAGATGGTGAAGTCGGTCTCATGTCCCACTGCTGAGATCACCGGAATACCGGAGACGGCCACTTCCCTTGCCAGCTCCTCGTTGTTGAAGGCCCACAGATCCTCGATGGAGCCACCGCCGCGACCGATGATGATCACGTCCACGGAATGGGTCTCGTTGAAATACCGCAGACCGGCGATGAGCTGCCCCGGTGCGTCCGGCCCCTGTACCAGCGATGGGTATAAGATCAGCTTGGCATAGGGAAAACGTCTGCCGCACACGTTGATCATATCCCGGATCGCCGCACCGGTGGCCGACGTGATGATGCCGACTCTGGTGGGGATCTTGGGCAAGGGACGCTTTCTGGCCGGATCGAACAGTCCTTCGCCTTCCAGCTTTCGTTTCAGCTGCTCAAAGGCGATGTACAAGGCACCGACACCGTCCGGCTCCATATTGTCACAGTACAGCTGGTATTGCCCATCTCGCACAAAGGCAGACACCCGTCCGTGGGCGATGACCTTCATACCGTCCTCCGGTATAAAAGGCAGCTTCCCGGCAGCCGAGCGAAACATGACAGCCCGGATCATGCCGCCTTCGTCCTTGAGCGTGAAGTAGTAGTGGCCGGTGCTGTAGTGGTTTTTGAAGTTGGAGATTTCACCTTTCACGTACACGTCCGTCAGGCGTGGTTCTTGATCGATGAGCTGCTTGATATATTCGTTCAGTTGGGTAACGGTCAGGGAACCGGGAAATTTTTGGTTAGCATCCATTATGCGTCACTCCCTCCGTTCCTACCAGCTCTGGCTCTACACAGCAGTGCTGTACCTGCCGCATTGTCGGAGGAAAATTTCGCTTCGGCAAAACGGCCGTGGGGCATGAGGAAGGTTTTGATATACCGGGAACTCATGACGCCGCCGGCATACAGGATGGGGGTACCGGGATAAGCTTCCTCCAGCTTTTCAGTCAGGCGCAAAAGCGTCATGGCAACGGCGTGGAGCACGTAGGTACTGATCAGAGCCGGTTCGGCAGTCTCGTCCCACAGTGCGGTGGCCTTATTCTCCAGTCCCGACAGATTGCAGGTCAGCTCCCGGACGGTGACCGGTGCTTTGGGGATCTTCCGTTTTGGGGTCTGCGCCGTATACGCCAGTGCCATTTCGTCCATAGCGGCGCCACTGGGGAAGGACAGACCCATTTTTACACCCATGCGATCGATGAGCTGTCCGGCGTTGATATCCATGGTACCACCCAGCCGTTCCACGGTCAGGATCCTTTCGGCGTCCGGTTTGGCGTACAGAATGTCTGTGGTACCGCCGGACACGTGGAATGCCAGAAACGGCTTTTGCAGCAGTGCATCCAGCTCGTCCATCTTGCCGGCGCAGGCAGAATAGGCGGCTGCCATCAGATGTCCTGCCTGGTGAGAAAAGGTAAAGCGTGGGATCTGCATGGCGGCGGAGAGCATCTCACCGACACCACTGCCCACCAGGAAGCAAGGCATATAGGAGCCTTCGCTGTCTCTGGGAGAGACGGAGGTACCGATGGCCTGCAGGACTCCTTCTGCTTCGGACAAGGTGTCTGCCAATCCCTTGGCCGTCTCCGACAAAGCCTTCACGTGGAGAAACACAGCATCGCTCTGCCGCAGTCCTCGTTCACCTTCCTTGACCGGCAACAGCTTCTTTTGGTTCCACAGAATATGTCCCTCCTTGTCACACAGTGCGGCAGAGGTGGTGTAATTGCTGGTGTCCAGTCCCAGATAGAGTTCTTTCATATATTATGCGTTCTCTACTTCTACTGCCGGTGCAGGATCGGCTGTACTTTCGGTGTCAGACCGTTCTGCCGGAACCTGTTCTCCCAAGAGACCATGCTCATGGGCCACACGGTGCAGGATCCCGTTGATGAAGGTCGGTGCGGCATCGTCGTCATATTCCTTTGCCAACTCTACGGCTTCGTTGATCAGCACCTTCGGCGGCACCGGCATCTGGGCGAACAGCATTTCGTAGACGGCCAGCCGCAGGATCGAACGGGTCACCTTTGCCATACGGGAAACCTTCCACTTGACGGCATAAGTCTCGATTTCCCGGTCGATCTCCGGCATATGCTGCTGCACACCTAAGAACGTGTCTACGATATAGACGTTGTAGGTGCTCTCAGCGGCTTCTGCACTGGCCTGCAAAAATTCTCTGCCATCCAGCTCCGGGTAAAATTCCTTGGTATACAGCAGGGTAAATACGGTCTTTCTGCTGTTGTGTCGATTCATTTGTGTTTTTTCTGCCATGATCCAAATCCAGCCTTCCTCTATCCGATATACAGGGCGTACCTGTGTCATTTCTATATGTCATAGTCTATTCCGTATAATTATACCATATCATCTCTGCTTATGCAAGTCTTTTACCGAATTTCCCCTATGTGGTTTTTTCATTGGATTTCTCGATCTTCTTTTTGACCGATATTCGTGCGGTGCAATTTGTTCATCTGGCACCGGATCGTCGGTTGCAGGAGCAAATCACAATTTGTCAAATTTATCAAGGAATGTTCCCGGTTATCCGCCGTATTCTTCACGCTTTGTGAATTGATTTTTCTATCGTTTTGTAGTATAATGGTATATTGGTGGTGTGGTATTTGCACCATCACGCAATCCATTATTACAAATGAAAGGAAAACACCATGTTAAAACGGCTTGCATCATGCGTGAGAGAGTTCAAAAAGCCAACGATCCTCACGCTGATCTTTATTATGTGTGAAACCATCATTGAAGTGTTCATACCGTTTATCACGGCTGAACTCGTCAATAGCATCAAAAACGGCGTTGCCATGGATGCGCTGATCAAGTCCGGACTGCTGCTGGTCCTGCTGGCCTGTCTCTCCTTATGCTGCGGTGGTATCGCTGCCCGGACCTGTGCCAAGGCTTCTGCCGGGTTTGCCAAAAATCTGCGCAGCGATATCTTCAAGCGGATCCAGAGCTTCTCCTTTGAGAACATCGATAAGTTCTCCTCTTCTTCCCTGGTCACACGTATGACAACTGACGTTTCCAACGTACAGATGTCGTATATGATGATCATTCGTACCGCTGTCCGGTCTCCGATGATGTTCATTTTCTCCATCATTATGGCGTACATCATGGGCGGTGCGCTGGCGACCTCCTTTGTCATCGTGATCCCGCTTCTGGTCTTTGGGCTATTCACGGTCTCCAAAAAGGCGATGCCTGCCTTCCGGGCCGTGTTCCACAAATACGACAACCTGAACGAATCCATTGAAGAGAACGTGCGGGGTATGCGTGTGGTCAAGGGCTTTTCCAGAGAAGACTACGAAAAGAAAAAGTTCAATACCGCAGCCCATGACATCTGCCAGGACTTCACCAAGGCCGAACGGATCGTGGCGCTGAACTCTCCCTTGATGCAGATCTGCATGAACATCAACATGGTGTTCATCCTGTTTATCGGCTCCAAGCTGATCATCACCAACCAGGGCACCACCATTGACGTGGGACAGATCTCCGCCATGCTGACCTACGGTATGCAGATCCTGATGTCCCTGAATATGCTGTCCATGATCTACGTGATCCTGACCATGTCCTCCGAATCCATGAAGCGTATCTACGAGGTGCTGGTAGAAGAAACGGCGCTAACCTCTCCGGAAAACGCTTTGACCGAAGTGCAGGACGGCTCTGTGGAATTCCAGAATGTAAGCTTTAAGTATTCTAAGGAAGCCAAAAAATATGCCCTGTCCGATATCGACCTGCAGATCCGCTCCGGCATGACCGTGGGGATCTTAGGTGGTACCGGTTCCTCCAAGTCCACGCTGATTCAGCTGATCTCCCGTCTGTACGATGTGACCGACGGGTCTGTGAAGGTCGGCGGCAGAGATGTACGGGAATATGACCTGACGGTGCTCCGGGACGCTGTGGCCGTGGTGCTGCAGAAGAACCTGCTGTTCTCCGGCACCATCAAGGAAAACCTCCGTTGGGGCAACGAAAACGCCACCGACGAGGAATTGGTAGAAGCCTGCAAGCTGGCCCAGGCCGATGAGTTCATTCGCTCCTTCCCGGACGGCTACGACACCTGGATCGAGCAGGGTGGTACCAACGTATCCGGTGGGCAGAAGCAGCGTATCTGTATTGCCCGTGCTCTGCTGAAGAGGCCGAAGATCCTGATTTTGGACGACTCCACCTCTGCTGTAGACATGAAGACCGATGCGTTCATCCGGGCCGGGTTCAAATCCTTTATCCCGGAGACCACCAAGATCATCATTGCCCAGCGTGTGGCTTCGGTGCAGGATGCCGACATGATCCTGGTCATGGACAACGGTAAGATCGTGGCAAAAGGCAACCACGACCAGCTGCTCCGGACCAGTGATATTTATCGTGAAGTATATGAACAACAAACCAATGGAGGTGATGATCGTGACTAAGCAGGAAAAGCCGGTCACCAAGCCCGGTACCCGGAAGATCAATTTTTCCACACTTGGCAGAGTTCTGAAGAAGCTCTTTACCTTCTACCCTGTCCTTGTGCCCACCACCATTTTCTGCATTCTCTTTGCCGCTGTTGTTTCGTCGATCCCCTCTCTGTTCCAGCAGAACGTCATTGCCGGGATCGAAAAGTGGTATGTCTCCGGCGACTGGGCTTCGGCACAGAAGGATATCGTTCCCTATATCATCGTGCTGGCGTGCCTGTATGTGGTATCGCTGGCAGCTACGACCACCCAGACCCAGCTCATGGCGTATCTGACACAGGGCTTTTTGGACAAGCTCCGCTGTGAAATGTTCGACAAGATGCAGGATCTGCCCATCAAGTTCTTTGACACCCACAAGCACGGGGACATCATGTCCTACTACACCAACGACATCGACACCCTGCGACAGCTGATTTCTCAGGCGCTTCCTTCCCTGCTGCAGGCCGGCTGCGTGGTCATCACGGTATTCTGCTGTATGCTGTATTTCAGCGTATGGATGACGCTGCTGCTATGTCTAGGTGTGGTCGCAATGATATTTGTTTCCAAAAAGCTTGGTGGCGGTTCTGCCAAGTATTTCATCCGCAACCAGAAGGCGCTGGGTCTGACCGAAGGCTACATCCAGGAAATGATGAACGGCCAGCGTGTGGTCAAGGTCTTCAACCATGAGGACAAGAGCATTGCAGAATTTGAAAAGATCAACAATGCGCTGTACGAAGATGCCTACAAGGCACACGCCTATGCCAATATGCTGGCGCCCATCATCTCCAACATCGGTAACATTGTGTACGTTTCTCTGGCACTGTTTGGCGGTGTATTGCTGCTGCTGGAGGTCCCGAACCTGTCCCTGTCCGGCAAGGCATTGGGCATCAGTATCGTGGTCCCCTTCCTGAACATGGCAAGACAGTTCACCGGTAACGTCAACCAGCTTTCCCAGCAGATCAACGCCATTGTCATGGGTTGTGCCGGTGCAGAGCGTGTATTCTCTCTGATGGATGCAGAGCCGGAAGCCGACGATGGGTATGTGACGCTGGTGAATGCCAAGATCGATGCAAACGGCAATATCACCGAGACCACCGAACGTACCGGCAAGTGGGCATGGAAGCATCCGCACCACGACGACGGTACCATCACCTACACCGAGCTGAAGGGTGACGTACGGCTGACCGAGGTGGACTTCGGGTACGAGGAAGGCAAGACCGTTCTGCACGATGTATCGGTGTATGCGGAGCCGGGGCAGAAGGTGGCATTTGTGGGAGCTACCGGCGCCGGGAAGACCACCATCACCAACCTGATCAACCGGTTCTACGACATTGCAGACGGCAAGATCCGGTACGATGGGATCAACATCAACAAGATCAAAAAGTCCGACCTGCGCCGCTCTTTGGGTATCGTATTGCAGGAAACCAACCTGTTCACCGGCACGGTCATGGACAACATCCGCTATGGTCGGCTGGATGCTACGGATGACGAATGTATCGCTGCTGCCAAGCTGGCCGGTGCCGATGACTTCATCACCCGTCTGCCGGCCGGTTACCAGACCCAGCTGAACAACAACGGCGCCAACCTGTCTCAGGGACAGCGGCAGCTCATTGCCATTGCCCGTGCCGCCGTAGCCGATCCGCCGGTCATGATCATGGACGAGGCTACCTCCTCCATCGACACCAGAACCGAGGCCATCGTGCAGCGTGGTATGGACAAGCTGATGGAAGGCCGTACCGTATTCGTGATTGCACACCGGTTGTCTACCGTTATGGACTCCGATGTGATCATGGTTTTGGACCATGGCCGGATCATCGAACGGGGCAACCACGACAAGCTGATCGAAGAACGGGGCACCTACTACCAGCTCTACACCGGTGCTTTCGAATTGGAATAATAAAAATGGAATTGGCTTTGCTTTCGTCACATGGTTTTCCATGGCGAGCAAAGCCAATTTTTTATGCAGATTTCCCATTTTGTATTGACAAGCGCACCACTGTATGCTACAATACAGCTATGCATTCTGGTAAACCCACAAAGTGAGGAATTTTTCATGCTACAGAATATCACATTGGAAATGAGCCTGAAGCCCTTTCACCAGACGGATCCGGCCTATATCGAAGCGGTATGCCGACAGGTATTCACCGATTGGCGGCCGCTGGTACACGACGTGCCTTGTGTGTCGGTGCTGCTTTGGTCTGCGGATGGCAGTGAGCTGTTGGATTACCGGGGAGAGCTGGACGAGTCCTTCTCCTGGGCCATGTACATCGGTGGTGCCAACAATCGGGAAGCCAGCCATTCCGCCATCGACCCGGATGGACTGGGGCTCCACACCCGGTGCTATCGGATGTGCGACGATCCACCAGTCATGACCTACCGGATCCTGCACGACATTGTGGCAACGCTGAAGCAGATCGGTAAAGAAGTGCTGGGCAGTGATACGCTCATTCGTGTGGGCACCACCTTTGATCCCGGTCCGGAGTTTGCCCGTTCTTCCTTCAAGTACGAACGGCACAACGAGATCTGTCTGGGCAACGACATGGGGAAAGCCACCATGGTCTGCTCCTATGCCCGGCTGCACGGCGACGACACCCACTATGCTGCCTTCCCCAATGGGATCCCGGAAGGTCTTCCCTTTGGTACCTTCTTTGGGGCCCAGAGCCGTGTGTTCCTGCAGGACATGGGCTTTGACTACATCTGGTTCTCCAATGGGCTGGGCTTTGGACGAGAGACCTGGTCGGCACTGGGTGCGATCTTCGATGGAAAGCGGTTCCACGAAGAGGAGCTTGCCGGGGTTCGACAGGATGTGGTGCAGTTCTGGCAGGATTTTCGCCGGGAGTGTCCGGACTATCCCATCGAGACCCGTGGCACCAATATGTCCATGGGCATCGACTTTGCCACCGACGGCGTGCCGCTGCGTACCATTTACGACGGGGAATACGATCTGCTGCCGCCGCCGAATTCTCCGTGGGCTGCCATCAATGGGGATTTTGGACTGGAGCTGATGGGCTATATGTCCCGGATCGCCGGACTGCCCCACGACACGGAAAATATCCGACACCCGTACTTATTCCGGTTTTACATCCACGATATCTGGTGGGCCAACTCGCCGTGGTACGACCGGTACAACAGCCAGCCCCACGATATCTATCTGCCGCTCAGCGTGGCACGTCTGGATGGCCAGGGGAACATCGAACCGCCGACCCACCTGAATCTGCTCTCCATTGACAATGTTTTTGGAGATATGCCGAAGGACTGCATCAACGAGCCGATCCCCCATTTGCGTAAGGCGATCAAGGATGCACCGGACGCCGTCTCGCCGGTGGTTTGGGTATATCCCTTTGACGAATACAACCATGCCACAACCGGCGTGGAACTGTCCGAAATGTACGCCGGAGACTGGTTCATCCGGGGCGCCATCAACGATGCCTGTCCCATCACCACAGTGGTCTCCACGGACAATTTCTGCCGACACGACATTTCTCTGTATGAAAACAGCATTTTGATCACGCCGGTGCCGACCACCGATTCGGCCTTTGCGAAGCGGATCCTGCGGTATGCCGGCGAAGGTGGGCGTGTGATCTTCTATGGCAATACCAGTCGGGCCACAGCGGACTTTCTGACCTATTTCCATTTGTCCCATGCAGAGCCGCTGGACGGTGCGCTTCCCCTGTGCATCGATGGACAGCCTGCCGGTACGATCCAGGTGGATGCCATTCTCTCCGGCGGCGGTGTGTCCACGGTAGCTGCAGCAGCGGACGACAATGGCTGGGCTACAGCAGGCGATCGGTGCATAGCGGCGCAGGTGCAAAATGCGATCTGGCTCCGGGGCATTGTGTCCAAGGCGTACAACGTGGGCTCTCCCATCGGGGAAAGCTTCCTGCGGTTGGCTCTGGACAAGCTGGGGATCCGGATCCGGCTGGACAAACGAGATGGTGTCAAGCCGCCGGTACTCATGACCCACCGTCACGATGGTGCCTTTGTGTTCTCTGTGTATTCGCCTTCCACCACTGTAAAGACAAGCCTGCACTTCCCCTTGGGTGCGCCGATTTTGGATGGCTACGAGACGATTCTGGAGGATGGCTTTGCTACCTATCATTTTCCAAAAGCCGAGCATCGGGAATGCAGAGTGTTCGTAGAGCAACAGGATGGCGTTGTCAGCTGCAGTGAGATCCCACCGGTCAGCGCTCAATATCGCCGCCGGATCGAGGTGGATGGATTACAGGATGCCACGGTGCGCTTCTTTGGTGAAAACTATTGCAAGACCGATCTGCAGGTACTGCGCAATTCCCACCGGGATTTCTACTTTGTCACGCAGCCCTTCGAAGGCGAATATGTGACCGATGGGGATCTGACCTGGTATGAAGTGCGCCATGTGACCGGCCGTGTGACCTTCTCCATGCCCTTCCCACCGGACAAGCTGCCGCCGCAGGAATTGGTTTGATCGATTTTTATAAATAAAAATATCCCTCGCAGTCTGGACTATTTCCTGAAAAATCGTCTACCGGCTGTGAGGGATATTTTTGACAGATCGGCTTATTTGACCAGCGCCAGCACTTGTTCCTTGGGGATCAGACCTACGGACTGGTTCACGGGCTTGCCGTCCTTCAGCACCACAAGCAGGGGAATGCTGGTGACCCCAAAGGCATTGGCCAGGTCGGCTTCCTCATCCACGTTGACCTTGGCAACGATCAGCTCCGGATTCTCTTCGGCCACTTCCTCCAAAATGGGACCCAGCATACGGCAAGGTCCGCACCAGGGCGCCCAGAAATCCACCAGAACAGTCTTATCGGTCTTGGTAGCTTCGGCAAAGGTATCGGCAGTCAGATGCAAAATAGACATGGTTATTTCCTCACTTTTCATTATGGATATATACTTGCAGCGCATCCATGGGATCTTCCCGAATGGCTGTCAGCGCTTGGGTAACGGCAGTGGTAAAGCCGGGGAGCTGCCTCAGGTCTTCACCCCAAAAATCGCTTCGTGCGCACGTGGCTTCCACATACTGCTCTACGGGTCTATGGCTGTATTCGGCAAAGAAGGTCAGCACCTCTGCACTGTCTCGAATGGTATACGGTGTGCCATCGGTGCGTGTGGCGTGCAGACCATCCTGTTGCAGATCCATCTGCGGCAGAGCATGACCGGTGTAGAACGCCAGCAGGGCCGCAAAGGAGAAGGTCAGGTTTTGGGGCAGTGTGCCGGTTTTGTGGACCCGATCCAGCAGCGTAGGCAGCACACGGGTCTTCCACTTGGACACAGAGTTCAGGGAAATGTCCAGCAGCCTGTGGTCGATAAAAGGATTGGCGAATCGCTCGTATACAGCCTGCGCAAAGGACAGAACATCGTCTTTGCAAAGGGGAACATAGGGCGCGATCTCGTTCTCCACGGTGCGGCGCAAAAATGCGTTTGTGATCGGATCGGTCAGCAGATCCCGGACGATGGTCTTGCCGCACAGCCAACCGATGAGCACCGTAGCCGTATGGGCACCGTTTAGGATTCGAACCTTTTGTTCTCTGTAGGCACGCAGGTTTTCGGTGACGATCACGGGCAGGTCTTCATGGGCAAAGGGCAGTGTTTTTGCCACATCGCCGGGTGCTTCGATGACCCACAGACCATAGGGTTCCCCGGTGACCAGCAGTGTATCCCGGTAGCCCAGCTGTTCCCACAAAGTTTCGGCTTCCTTGGTGGGAAAACCGGTGACGATGCGATCCACCAATGTGTCAAGGAAATGGCAGTGGTCCTTCACCCAGGTGCAAAATGCGCTCGGCAGCTGCCAGATCTGCGCCATTTCCAGCACACATTCCCGGAGCCTTGTGCCATTGTTCTCGATCAGCTCACAGGGCAACAGCACCACACCGCTGTCCGGAGAACCGTCAAAGGCTTGATACCGGGCGTAGAGAAACTTGGTGATCTTGCCGGGAAACGAGGATGGGATCCCCTCCATAGGATCCGTCGGCACCAGCGTAATCCCGGCTTCGGTGGTGTTGGAGATGATATAGCGCACCGTGGGACATTGGGCCAAAGCAGCCAGATTCTCCCAGGTGTTGTCGCTGTCAAAAACTTGTTTTACAGTCGTAATGATCTGGTGATCGTTTACCACACTTCCCTGCGCTCTTCCTCGCAGCACCACGGTATACAAATTGTCCTGCTCTCGAAAGTCCGGCAGCGTACCCTGCATTCTCGGCTTGACAATGGCGATGCTGCCGTCAAAGTTGGTGGTCTCGTTCAGTCTTTCCACCATGGGCTCTATGAATGCACGCAGAAAGTTGCCTTCGCCGAATTGGACGATACGGATAGGAGATGTGGTAGTCGTCACACCGGGCACGGTGCCGTTACAGAGTCGTGGCAATGGTTCGGTCATAGGTTCTCCTTTCGGTCATAGGGTCACGCCGTCCTTGAAGATCGCCAAGTCGTGACGATCCAAGGCTTCTGCGTGGGTATGTGTTTCTCCGGATGCGATGGATAGGATCCGCTCCAACAGGTCATCGCATAAGGTATCCATGGGCACACCTGCAAGCAATCGTCCGGCGTCAAAATCGATCCAGGCTTTTTTCCGCTCGGCCAGTGCCGTGTTGGACGAGATCTTCATCGTGGGCACCGGGCAGCCAAAGGGTGTGCCTCGACCGGTGGTAAACAGCACCATATGGGCCCCGGACGCCACCAATGCACCGGATGCCACCAGGTCGTTCCCCGGTGCTTCCAGCAGAGACAGTCCTTTTTTCCGGATGGGTTCCCCGTATCGCAGTACGTCCTCCACCGGCGCCGACCCACCTTTTTGGGTACAGCCTAAGGATTTTTCTGCCAAGGTGGTGATACCGCCTGCTTTGTTGCCCGGTGATGGATTTTCATCGATGGGTTCGCCGTACCGCTGGAAATACGCTTTGAAATCGTTGATGAGCGCTACGGTGCCTGCAAACTGTTTTTCGCTGCGGCACCGTTCCATCAACAGTGTCTCTGCCCCAAACATTTCCGGCACCTCGGTCAGGATCGCACTGCCACCACCGGCGATCAGTCGATCGGTGACACGCCCCAGCAGCGGATTGGCTGTGATGCCGGAGAAGCCGTCGGAGCCGCCGCATTTCAGTCCGATCACCAGCTCTGCCGCAGAACATTCGGTACGCCGGGCACCTTCGGCCTTGGCACAAAGTTCCGTCAGGATCGACAGGCCTGCCTCTATTTCGTCTTCCACGTCCTGGGTCACCAAAAACCGCACACGCTCCGGATCCCATGTGCCAAGAACCTTTTGCAACTCTGCAATGTTGCCGTTTTCACAGCCCAGTCCCACCACCAATACAGCGGCCGCATGGGGATGTCGGATCATACCGGCCAGGTACGACAGCGTCTTTGCCTGGTCACCGCCCAGCTGAGAACAGCCGTACGGATGGCAAAAAGCGGCAATGGCGTCGATGTGTTCCGTTCGCAGGGACTGGGCACGGTCTTCCATTTCCCGGACGATGTTGTTGACGCAGCCGACCGTGGGTAGGATCCACACCTCGTTTCGGATAGCCACACGACCGTCGTCCCGGCGATATCCCAGAAAGGTCTTCGGTGTCTCCGGTAGCAGCTCACAGGCGACCGGCGTATAGGTGTACGACAGCGTACCGGTCAGGTCGGAGGCCGTGTTGTGGCTGTGTACATGATGACCCACGGGGATCTCCACTGTGGCGTGTCCGATGGGTGCGCCGTATTTGCGGATGGTCTCACCGGTGCCGATCGTCTGCAGTGCGACCTTGTGACCTGCCGGGATCGACTCCATGACAGTGATCCATCGATCATCTATGGGTACTCGTTCGCCTTTTTCGATGGCATCGATCGCCACCGCCACGGTATCGCTTGGATGGATCTGGAATAGCTTTGGCACGTCCCACACCTCGATTCTTAAGTTAAGGCACCACCGCAGGGTTACCTTATTTTTCTACAGTATACCATAAAGATGTGTCAAAATCAAGTGATAACGTACAGTCTTTTTGCCGGAAATGCTATAGGCGATACGGTTCGGAGGCTCTGCAGGAACGGCGGCGGTATTGCAGAGGCGTACAGCCATAGGTTTTGCGAAATTGGCGAATGAAGTAGCTGCTGTCACCAAAGCCGGTCTGCTGGGCGATCTCGGTGATGGTATGGGTGGTGGTGAGCAGTAGTCTTTCTGCCTCTCGCAGCCGCACCTCATTCAGGTAGGTGTGAAAGCTCATGTGCAGGGAACGATGCAGAATCGTATTGAGCCAGGAGTAGCTGACGTGCATTTGATCGGCGATCGCATACGGAGACAGGGGCGTGGCGTACCAGGTTTGTATCCGCTGCAGGATCTCCCACAGCAAAGGATGCCGTTCCTCTGACAATACCGCCAGTCCTCGCTCCTGCCAGCTGCGATACAGCCGGGTATACAAAAGCAGCAGCAGTCCGTGGGCATACAGCTCATAGGCCGTCTCTCTTTGTACCAGACAATCTTCAAATGCCGTAAGCAATGCCGGACAGCCGGTTTTTTCGGTTTCTTTGGCATCAAAATGGATGTAGTCATCCAGTGTACTACTGTAGAATGGGATCTGGTATTGCTGCACATTGACGGAACCATCTGATGGGGTGATGACGGAATTCTCAAAGCCAACGACCAACTTTTCGGCTGCTCTGTCCTGACAGTTGGTGCAATGGATCCGACCGGGTGGAAACAGGATCATTTCCCCGGCGGTCACGTCAAACCAGTTGCCACTGTAGAACACACGCATACTTCCCTTTTCCATATAGATCAGCTCTACGCAGTCGTGGTAATGGGGTGCCGTTGCAGATTCTCCTTTTTGCCGCATACACGAATATCGATCCTTGCTGAAACCGTCCGGGTGTTGTTGGCGATATGCTGCATCCATCGTGTCCTCCTTTCTGCCTTTTCCGCTGTAGTGTGTAGATTTGTCCTATTTTTCTGTAGATTTATTATAGCATATTTGCCGAGATTTGTCTATAATGAAAATGGAATTTATAAAAGCAGATATTCCGTGATCGTATCGGACATCGCTGCACAGTTCTACTGTAAAGAAAGGATTTAGTATGAAAACATTTACAGGCTTTACCCATGGTGTGGGGATCGGCGGCTGGCTGACCAACTATAAGCGGTTGGCGATCATCGAAAAATCGAAGCGGATGGTGATCTCTCCAGGGGACATGGAGCATTTCGCATCGTATATCACCAAGAGGGATGTGGAGAACATCGCTTCCTTTGGCGCAGACCACATTCGATTCCCCTTTGACCAGATCGTGGTGGAGGAATTTGACAAGCCCTTCCGGTATCGGGAAGAGATCCTTCAGAAAATGGAGGAATTCTTCGATTGGTGTGAAGCGGCCGGACTACAGGTGCTGCTCAACTGTCACCATGCCATTGGTGCCTATTGTGACTGTGGGGACGAGCGGGATCTTTGCGTCAATCCGCAAAGACGGGAACGGTTCAAGGCCATGTGGCTTATGATGGAGGAACGATTTCACGAGCGGAAGCATATCGCATTTGAGCTGCTGAACGAGCTGCCCACCAACGATTATGACGAATGGAATTCCCTTGCGGACGAGACCCTGTCTGCCATTCGTGCTAAGAATCGGGATCGGATCATTGTCATGGGAGGTGCGGAATACAATTCTGTCGGCGCACTGCACAGGCTGCACACCTGGGAGGACGAGAATGTGGTGTACACCTTCCATTTCTATACCCCCAACGAATTCACACACCAGCGGGGACTTTTGCAGGGTATCCAACACATCTACAACCGGGAAATGCCATATCCGGGCAGTATGGAGCGGTATCGGGATTTCCGCCGATTCTGTGGCTGGGATGTGGGGGACTACGGCAAGTACGAGCGCATGGACAGAGAATGGCTTTGGAAGCAGCTGCAGCCGGCGGCCAATTGGGTACAGGCGCACCCGGACAAGATCCTGTACAACGGAGAATTCGGCACGATCCGCCATTGTCCCCTGCCCTATCGCATTGCCTGGTGCCGGGATGTGATCGCCTTCTGCCAGAAGCATGAGATCCCCTACAGCATTTGGAATTACCTCAGCACACCCTACGATGGCAACCGATTCAGCATCGTGGACGACGACAACCGGCAGATCCTGTCGCCGGATTATGTGCATTTGATCCGTGGCGAACTGGACAAGCTGACGGTCGCAGAACCCTATACAGCAGAATAAAACAATACTGACTATCCGTAGAATATACATTCCACGGTAGTCAGTATTTTTTATTTTTTGATTTTTCCGAACTTAGCGCACCGTGCCAACGACCTCGACGGTCTCACTGGCGGTAATATGCATATCCAGCTCCCCTGCGCCAAAGGCAAATTTCGCAGGCTGTCCGTCCACCAGCACCGTCTCCACTTCCGTCATATACGGCAGATGCAGGGTGTGCAGATGCAGCGTACCAGAGAGCACCGTCAGCTTGGTCTTGTCTGCAGTCTTTTCGTAGGTGCCCCATGCGTCGCCGGTGAACCACAGGCTGCGGAAGTCACCGGGCAGGATCGGGTCAAAGCCCAGAGTCTGGTCGGGCATATCGAATCGGTAGCCGGTGAAGATGGGCAGCAGCGCAAAGCTTGCCATGCTACGGGCATAGTTGTTGCCGCATTCGATCTCGTTCCACGGATTCCGGTTGTTCCCTCTGTACCGAGCCCGGATGGCCTTCACGATCTCTACACCTTCGTCGATCATGCCCTCGGAGATCATCAGTCCGGCAAGTGAATATTCAAAGCCGTGCATGGATTCCTGCGCATAGGGGATCGGGATCGCCGGGGTCTGGGCACCTTCCGGCCAGGAGCAGATGATGGCACCGGCTTCGTCGTTGACCGCAAAGAGCCGGAACGTGTTGTAGTGGGAACGCATATCCGGCAGGAAGTTGTACTTGTACAGACTCTGCAGAGCGGTATGCAGCTGATCCTTGTCGTAGATATCGCCGTTTATGCCGCACAGATTGGCGTGCCACTGGGCCAAACACTGGTCGATGATACAGCCTTCGCCGATCTGGTACTTGATCTCCTTCGATTCGCTGTTCCAATATTCACCTGCGCCAAAGGCATCCACAGTGGATTTGTCACCAAGCTCGACCTTCTGGGCATACCATTTGCCGTTGAACAGGTTTTCGTCACACCACTTCTTGCCTTTTTCATACAGCTCTCTATATGCGGCGGCGGTGTCCGGTTCTCCCACACGCTCTGCCATCTCTGCACCACAGAGCAGTGCTGCCAGGTAGAAGCCTTCCAGCCAGGACGAGGGACCAAACAGCTCTACGTCCAGGGTGTGGTGCTGACGACCTTCCAGCACGCCATCGTGGTCAGCGTCCCATCTGTCGGGGTTCTTGTCGCTCCAGGCATATTCAATGGACTTCTTTACAGCAGGCCACCATTTCTTCAGCCAGTTATCGTCCCCGGACAGCTTCCATTCCCGGTAGGTCTTGATCACGCCACCCATTTGTCCATCGACACAGGCACGGAAGCTATGCCGTTCTCTGCCCAGCGGCAGGTTCATACGGAAGGACATACGACCGTTTTCGTCCTGGTTATAGGTGAAGTCGGTCTCCCGGATGCTTCTTTCCAAAGTGGGGAACAGGAAGCACAGGGCGTAGGCGTAGTTCCATACGTGGGTGCAGGTGCCTTCGCAGGAGCCGGTATCGCCCCAGACGCCTTCCCAGCCGTAGAACGCACCGTTTTCCAGCCGCAGCACCGTAGGAGACTTGAGCACCGATGTGGTGGCGGAAATGGCTTCGATCACCTCTTCCGGCAGTGTGGAAGCAAACAGGGCATCGTGGTAGGTCTTGGTGCCGCACCACAGCTTGTCCCAGCTATGCAGCGCATACTGTGCGGTGTCGTAGGAATCCGCAAACAGGGTCGCATAATAGTTCTTCCAGGTCACGTCCACGTCTTCACCGGCTTCGTTTTTCTTCGTGTACCGACTCCAGTAGTTGCAGCAGTTGGGACGGCTCCAGGTCAACACGAACCGGAAGGTGATGGTCTCCCCAGGCTGAGCGGTGCGCTTGACGGCCAAGTTCGCCATATCGTTTCTACCGGGATCGTCGTAGGTGCGGGGCTCGTAGATCTCCTGCTCGGTGAAGTTGCGCCAATACCGTTCCAGACCATCGTTCCAGGCGCCACGGTACCAATACTGCTGGCAGGACACTTCGCCTTCGGTATCGGTGGCAATGGTCAGGTCACCGTATTCGGTGCTGTCCGGCGCAAACTTGGTCTGCCGCAGGAACAGAGCATGGATGCTGCCGTCTGCCTTGTAGTCGTTGACAGAGCTGTCGTAGGGGTTGCGCATGGTGGTGGAGACAGCGTAGTCAATGGGACGATCGGTGGTATTGGTGACCGCATAGGAGAAGAAGGCGGCAGGCAGGCTGGAATCCTTATCGTTCAGGGGAATCAGCGGAGACCAGGCAGTGAGCTGTACGGCACCGGGGAAGGTCTCGTCGGCAAAGTCGATCTTCGCCACGGGAAATTCACCGGTGAAGGTGCAGTGGCGGAAGTGGGGGAAGCCGGCCATAGTGGCTGCAGGCAGTCCGGCACCGCCGCCGGTCAGTCCGGTGGTCACGTCGCCGTTGATCACCCGTGCGTCGATGAGCTTGCCGTCCTGCATGGCTTTGATGGCGAAGTGGGAGTTGCCGTTCATGCTGCCCTTGCTGGGTCGGTTGAAAATTTCCCAGTCGATGAGCCGACCGTTGCCAGCCAGACCGATGCAGCCGGCACCGATGCCACCGAGGGGAAAGGATATTTCACTCTGCTGTGTAGACGGAAAAGTAGTGGATCTCATGTATATACTCCTTTGGCATAGGAATTTTCTCAAAATTGTATCGCAGAAAAGCGGTGTCGCTCAGTCTTCCAAGGCACGGAACTGTTCGACCACATCCTCGATGTTCTCTGCTACCTTGGTTTTGTTGGTGGCAAACAGAGAGGAAAAGTCTTCCTTCAGGTTATGGTACTGTGTCCGCAGATCGGTACGCAGTCCACCAAAGTCGAAGATCATGCCGGTATCAAAGAATCGATTGTTGAAAATAATGTCCAGCATGGCCTGGGATTCGTTGTCTCTGGATACCTTGCCCAGCAACAGCTTTTCGTACAGCGCCGGAACGATATCCCGTCTACCCAGGTATGCATAGTATTCCATGAAGATGCCGGTGTTGTCCAGATCGGTGTTGGTCAACGGCACACTGGCATAGGTCAGCGCCACCGTGACCATGGGAATGCGATACTCGTTCTGTTCGTCGTCATACTTCGGATAGGGCACGATGCCGAATTCCTGGTCCATCATCCGCATTTCCGGCGCATAGTACAGACCGCCCAAGCAGAACAGCGTTGCTCCTCGTACCAGCATACCGGCTTCATCGGCATTGGCCTGCGGGCTTCTGGCGTGGCAGTTGAAGGAGATGGCCTGATCCTGCAGCAGGTCGGACAGGTGCATGATCTTGGTCATGTTGTTTTCGCTGTACAAAGTGACCTGCGGAATGCCGTCTTTATCCAGCTCGGCAAAGGTCACGTTGGCTGCGGTAAGAAGCGCCTCCGGGCTGTCATCGATATAGGTGATACCGAATAGGTCTTCGTTGGTATAATTGCCGTCTCCGTTCAGGTCTTGATCCACCACATCGGCCATTTCGAACATTTTGTCCCACGTCCACTTGCCTTCGTTCACCAGCGTATACGGATCGTCCAGGCCGTAATCCTGGATCATATCCTTATTGAAATACACGTCTGCCGCCAGGAGATAGGAGTTGATGGTGATATCCGAGATGGCGCCATAGGTCTTGCCCAAAATGGAAACGGCATCGTAGAAACCGCTGTCCCACCAGGGCTTGGTGAGATCGATGTGGGGTACGTCGGAGAGCATATAGAAGCCACCGGACAGGCAGAGCCGGTTGTACTGGATGGCACGCATGAGTACGAAATCATAGGCAGCATCCCCGGCGGTGACGGTATTGATCACATGGTTGATACCATCGTCGTAGCTGTTCGGCTCCACTTCAGCTGACAGTGTGCAGTTGAAGAGCTGCTCCATTTCCAGATTCCGGTTGTAGGCAGCATCGTTGATCCCTTCGCCGTTTATTTCTTCCACCAGAATATCCTTGATCTGTAGAGGATCATAGTTGCACCAGCCTTGGATGAACAGGTGCATATCCTTCCCTTCCATATCGGTGATCGGCACATCGGGCATAAGCTCCGTTTCCTCGGTGGTGACGGTGGTCTCGTTGGCCGTCGTATCGCCACCGGTAGTCTCCGTCTCCTCACGGCCACAGCCGATCATTCCCATCAGCATCCCACCGGCTAAGAGCCCGGCTAAGAGTGCACAGAACAGACGCCGTATCCAGTCTTGTTTGTTGCCATGTTTCATATTGCTTCCTCCTACTTGCTATGTTTTGGTGGTCTTTCCGATCGCCACCTGAATCGTGATATTGGCTACAATCCTGTCGTGTGTGATACATATATGTATTGTATCATACCCATTCGCTTCTGTAAAGGGGAAAAAGAAAAAAATCCCGTTTTTTGGGAAATTTTTGTGCAATATGTCCGAATGCACCTGCAGTACAAAGAAAACCGGACAACAACTTCGATACGCATGGTATCAAAATCGATGTCCGGTGTGGCTGGAGACGAGGGGAGTCGAACCCCTGTCCGAAAACCCATTCATACAACTTTCTCCGGGTGCAGACGATCTATGAAATTTCCTGTACGAAGCGCCGGTCGTCAGGCTCTTCCCACAGTATCTTTTTGATGCATGACGGCTGCAAAAGCAAACTCACCGTTCACGGACGCTGCTACATGATGCCAGTACGCAATGGGCGTGACTTCCCGTTTGGGACATTCGAGGGCCGCAGCGTTCCCCCGACGGACAGGCCGCACTTAGGCAGCCAGTGCTACGTTATCGTTAGCGTTTAATTTTAAAGTTGGAGTTTTGAAGAGTGCTCCTACTCTACCCGCTTATCGTACTGCAAGATCCCCGTCGAAACCTTTACGTCCCCATGGAGAACCGATGACTGGCACCGGTTCATGCAGTTTATTTTGTGAAATATTCTTTGGCTGGCATTCCATCGATGGTCAGACCTTCGAGATCACAGCCTTCCAGCTTTGCGTTTTGCAGATGACACCGACGCAGCAGCGCATCCGTTAGGCTCACCTCGGTCAGCACTGCGCCATCCATTTCCACGCAGGTATCCTTGGCATCCGCTGCACCAAAATGTACACCCGCCATGTAGACCCCGGCGTAGGTGGAGCCGGACAGATTGATGTCGGTAAAAGCGGCATTCGCCAGATCGATATTGTCAAACTTTGCGTTTTGCATAACCACAGTGGAGAAATCCGCACCGGGCAGGTTCAAGTCTTCAAACCTTGCACCACTGTAGCTTCCGGCAGACAACGTGTACGGCATGTACAGCTCTTCCCCATCGGTGACGGGAAATTCACCACAGAGCGTGGATACCTTTTCCAACGGCTTGCGCTCCCGTAGTGGTGGCAGTTCGTCGGCGTATCCCACCATAGCGATAGCGACCGGCGTGCGTGTGTCCGGGATCGATAAGAACCTGCGGCACTCGTCCGGATCAAAGGCACCGATCCAACAGCCTGTCAGTCCCAGGTCTGTCGCACGAAGGAGCAGCATGGTCATGGCAGCTGCCGTATCCTGGACGGCAAAGAGCTTTCCTCTTTCGCCAAATCGGCTGGTCAACGCACCATCTTCGGTACACACCACGAAAGCCACACCGGCGGTTTTGATCCATTCGCCTTTGTACACGGTGGGCACCATGTCGGCAATTTTCTGTTGATCCAGTGCATAAAAATGCCAGGATTGCAGATTGCAGGCATTGGGTGCTTTGGTGGCGGCGTACAGCAGCTCCTGCACCTGCGCGCTTGTGACAGGCTTACCGTTGAAAGCACGGTTGCTGCGACGTTCGTTCAGTAAGGTACGTAGTTCCATATCTTAGTCCTCACGGCGTCTTTCCATTTTGGCATATCGAGCGATCTCTCGTCCGGCTTCAGCCTTGGCATCGGACTCACGCTTATCCCACAGCTTTTTACCCTTGCACAGGCCCACTTCCATTTTCACGTGTGCGCCGGAGAAATACAAGGATAGCGGCACCAAAGTGTAGCTGTCCCGCTGGGTATACTGCTGCAGCTTCAGGATCTCTTTTTTGTGCATCAACAACCGTTTTTCCCGCATGGGATCTCGGTTGAAGATATTTCCCTTTTCGTAGGGACTGATCCGCACACCGATGGCAAGCAGCTCACCGTTTTCCACCTTACAGTAGGAATCCTTCAGGTTCACCTGCCCAACTCGGATGCTTTTGACTTCCGTCCCATAGAGTTCGATGCCGGCTTCGTAGGTCTCGTCCACAAAATAGTCGTGTCGGGCCTTGCGGTTCACGGCGATCACTTTATGACCTTTTTTCTCTTGTGCCATAGCATACCTCCTATGAGACTGTCCTACAGATCGGGAACGTATATAGTATACACCATTTTCCCAAAAATTGCAAGGGGTTAGGAACAAATGTCCCTGGGAAATTTCGGAAATTTTTTATGAACGAGTTTAAGGCAACGCTGGCTTATATCCCGGTGGCGGTGCGCTGGATGATCATTTCCTGCCAATTGGGCTGCAGGGTGATGAACCGGGCATTCCAGCCGGATACACGCACGGACAGGGTTTTGTAGGCCTCCGGATTCTTTTGTGCTTCCCGGAGCACTGCGGCGTCGATCACGTCCACCTGCAGGAAGTAGCCGCCCAATTCCACAAAGCTGGTCAGCAGTGCTTCCAATGCTGTCAGACCGTTTTCGCCTTGCACAGCGGTAGGATGCAGCTTCACATCCAGTGCGGCGCCGTTGACCTGCTTTTCCATATCGGCACTGCAATAGGAGCGGATGATGGCGGTGGCGCCTTCCAGATCGGTGCCCGGTGTGGGGGAGCAGTTCCCTGCCAAAATCGTGTTTTTCTTGGCGCCAAAGGGAGCTGCGGTGCGCTGTTCCAGCCAATCGATCTGTCTGCCAAAGGTGGATACGCCGGGGATATACAATAGCGGCGTTTCGGTGGCGTGGGTCAGCACCATATCGGCAAAGCTGTCTAAGATCATGGCGGTCACGGCATCGGCTTCGGCGTTGTCATTTCCGTAATAGGTGTATCGATTCATGGCGATCTGCCGCAGGGGTTCGTGACCTTCCCAGTCGTTTTCCAGAATGTCCAGCAGCTCCGGCAGGGTCACCAAATGGTCTTCGTACACCAGCTTGCGAATGGCGTACAGGCTATTGCCTGTATCGGGTGCGCCGCCGATATGGGGGGAACGCACCACATATTTTGTACCACCATGGTAATATTCTCTGCCGCTATCGATACAGCCACCTTCCAGCAGGGAGATTACGTGTGCCGGGCCGCCGTACCGTTTCCACTGCCAGGTGCCGTTTTCGTCCTTAGTCAGCAACCCGTCACACAGCGCTGCAAAGGTACCGTCCACGTGCTGGCGGAGTCTTTCCAGAAACGCATCTAGAATGGCATCCCAGCTATCGAAGTCCCGGTGTTCGCCGCCAACGCCCAGCACGTCCCGCATGAGCATGGTATAGCTGTCGAAGGGGAGGTAGATGAAATCGGTTTTGCCGGGGATCTGCACCTCCCAGCAGCCGTCGTTGGCAAAGTTGCGGGCTTCCTTTGGATCGTAGCCCACCGAGGTCAGGGCACGCAGGATCAGCGGTTCGTTGTAGACAGCCAGCACGCCGCCGCCATACCGGATCACCTCTGCCACACGCCGGATCAGCTTGGGGTCGCTTTTCTCGTGCAGCCGCACCGTAATGGGAAAGTCGCCGATAGGCAGCTCCTCGATCACGTCCAGGATCAGATGGGTCACGTTCCCCGTCACGTCTATGCCGTTTTCATTGGTACCGGCTAAAACCAGATTCTGGTAATGCTGTGCGTCACCGGTGGTGATGGGGGGATCTTTCCGGATCCATTCGCAGCCCTTGATGAAAAAGTGCGCCAAAATCTCCCGTGCTTCGTCCAGCGTGATCTTGCCGCTTGCCAGGTCTGCCTGCAGGAACGGTTCCAGCATCTGGTCGATCCGTCCGATACCGGGCCAGTTGCCGCACAGCCGTACAAAGGCAAAGGTGAACCACAGGCTCAGTACCGCTTCGTGGAAGGACGTGGGCACGCCAAAGGGTACGTGCGACAGCATATTGGCAAGCGCCGGGTCGTGCTCCTGTTCGGCGATGCGATACCGGTTGTGCCAGATGCGGAAGGCGTGCAGGGTACGCAGCAGGTATTTCCGCAGCGGATAGGGGCAGTTTTGCTCCACCTGCTTTTGAATGCCGTTCAGTCCGATCCGCAGCACCGTAGCAAAATCCAGGGTCAGGTGACTCACCGAAGGCATGACCATCTCTCCTCCGTAGGTGACGGGGATCTGGTGTGCGATGGCTCTACCCAAGGTGGCAGCACCGCACAGCTTTTCTCCGTCGATGAGCCGCAGTGGCGCCTGTCTGGCGATGGCGTCGATGCAGAGGGAATATTGTTCGTCGGCGTCCAGCTCCCGGAAGCCGTGTATGTTGTCCATGGGAATGTCCAGATGGGTCATGGCATCGTCCCCATAGGTTCCATGGAGGGAACGCCAGGCAAAGGCTCTGGTCTCCTCCGACAGACGTACCGGTCGATGCAGACCTGTACCACAGCAAAATTCCATAGGTTGCTCCTTTCGCTTTTTCGGATCCCCTTTTGTCGGGGCTTAGCAAATTCTCTTTTTGGGTAGTATAACACATCTTCGTCCGAGATGCAAGCATTTTTTGTACTTTTCCTGTAAATTTTCAAAATACTATTGGAAAATGGCGAAAAATGTGGTACAATACAAATACCGTACCTGTGTACCTGTGTGCGCGTACACACCTACACGTACGATCTGTATATGGCGTGACTGCCGTAAGGAGGATCACTTATGAGAAAAGATACGATCAAGATCGCAGACCATGGCAACACCAAAATGGTAGCCCATCGCGGCGTCAGCGGACTGGAGACCGAAAACACCGCCGCTGCCTTTATCGCTGCCGGTAACCGTTCCCACTGGGGCGTGGAGACCGACATTTACCACACCATCGACGGGCAGTACATCTGCAACCACGACGGTCGTTCCGGTCGGATCTGCGAAGTGGATCTGGAAATGGAAAAATCTACGCTGGCCGATCTGCGTGCGCTGACCCTGAAGGACGTGGACGGCAAGACCGACCGGGCTGAGCTGAAGCTGTGTCTGCCTTCCGAATACCGGAAGATCTGTGAGCACTACGGCAAGGTCTGCGTACCGGAGCTGAAGAGCGCATTCTCTCTGGACGAGATCAAGGAGATCTTAGCGATCTTCGATGGCTATCTGGACAACGTTTGCTTCATTTCCTTCAACTATCACAATCTGGAGCTGGTGAAGGAGGTGCGGCCGGAGCAGAAGGTACAGTTCCTAACCGACAAGGTGGACGATGCACTGATCGAGAAGCTTGCCAAGGCCGGTATGGATCTGGACATCTACTTCCCCGGTCTGACTGAAGAAAAGATCCAGGCTTGCCATGCGGCCGGTATCGTTGTCAACTGCTGGACGGTGGACAATCCGGAAGATGCGGCTCGACTGATCGGCTGGGGCGTGGACCAGATCACATCCAATATTCTGGAATAATTTCATACAAAAAGAGAGGTGCCATGCCTCTCTTTTTTAATGCCTATATTTGTGCGGTTCATTTAGCCAGCAGCGCCTTCATGACCGGCCAGGCTTCGTTGGCGTAGAACCGGTGACCGGCATAGCCTACCACCAGTGCGCAGTTGTCCGCCACGCCCATACCGGCGTACAGCTTCTTGACGATCTCAAAGGTCTCGTTTACGCCATGGAGCGGGAAGATCGAGTCGTCCTTGCCGCAGACGATCACCAGCTTCTTCGGGGCAATGAGCAGTGCCAGGTCACCCATATCGAAATATTCTGCGATACGAGGAACATAGTTGCAGGGACAGTGGTGTACGGCTACGATGGAATCCCGGTAGGTACACACGGCGCAGGACGGCATGAATCCGGCAAAACGATGCTCTAAGCAGGCGGTGTAATAGGTGGTGGTACCGCCGCCGGAGTTGCCCATGAGGATCGAGTTCTCCAGGGTAATGGTATCGGCAAAGTTGGCTTCGATGGCGTCCAGCACACGCATAATGTCCCAGACCCGTTCGCCAATGATCGTGCGACCCAGCAGCAACGCCGTCAGCACCGGACGAGTACAGTCGGGGCCGTTCTCGGTACCGCCGTTCAGACCAAAGGCACGCTGTTCGATGGCCAGTGCGGCATACCCTTCTTCGATGGCACGAAGGCAGAAGTCCCGGTCACCGCCGGAAATGGTCTCCTCGTCACCCGGATATTTCGG
The DNA here is from genome assembly GCA_964623635.1 of uncultured Ruminococcus sp. Lineage (GTDB taxonomy): Bacteria > Bacillota > Clostridia > Oscillospirales > CAG-272 > UMGS1696. The sequence goes on along the minus strand of CAZUUA010000002.1, from coordinate 44,425 downwards.
CATACCAAGCGAAATGTGGGCACCCTTGGAATGTCCTTGCAGACAAGCGCACAGAGGCAGCTTCCCTTCCGGCATTTCCTTGGGCAGCAGCAGGTCACAGTGGGTGTAGTAGTCCGGCTCCGTCTGCACGGTAAAGTGGATGTGCCGGTGCCCGTGTACCTCGTCCTCTGCGGTGATCTCCAAAACCGGTTCGCAGGACTGCATCTTGTCCATACCCAACAGCTCCCACAGCTTGGCATAACTCTTTTCCCGCAGGGCATCCAAGGAAGCGTTTCCGTCCCAACGGAGTGAAGGCTGCAGTGTGGCGGCAAGCAGCTTATGCTGTTCCAGCGGCAGATAGTTTTTCATCATGACTCTCCTTTGTTTCCATGGAATTGGATCTTACTTGGCTCGATTATACCACATGCAGCCACAATTTGCAAGGTTTTTTGGCGATTCTTTTCAGAATTCTTGACAAATGCAGTGAAATGTGGTATCATATCTGTACGCCAACAATAGATACGTACATGGGCAGAATGCGAGGATAAACTATGACTACGATGCATTTTCTGGCACAAAAAAGCGACAGCCGTCCCCGGACACAAATGATGTCCTTTCTCATCCTCACCGAGCATGGAAAGGTCATTGCCATCGACGGTGGAAACAAACAAGATACTGAATATTTCCATGGATATATCGAAGCACTTCTCGGTCGGAAGCCGCACATCGATCTGTGGTTCCTGACCCATCCCCACGACGACCACACGGATGTGCTGTACGAGATGCTGCGGCGTTTCCCGGACGACTTCACCGTAGGCAAGCTGATCTACAATTTCCCGCCGTTTGATTTTTTGGAACAGTACGAACAGCACTGCGCCCACACCATTTCGGAGCTGGACGAGCTTTTGCCGCTGCTGCGTGAAAAGGGTACGGAGATCTGTGTGGCAGAAAAAGGCGACCGCTTCTCGCTGGACGGCGTGGATTTCGAGATCCTGCGCACCTACGACACGGCCTTCACCCACAATGCGGACAACAATGCGTCCATGGTCTTCCGGATGGATGCGGACGGACAAAGCGTGCTGTTTGTAGGCGACTTGGGGATCGAAGGCGGCCGGCAGGTACTGGAAACGGTGGTGCCGGAAAAGCTAAAGGTCGATTTCGTGCAGATGGCGCACCATGGGCAGAACGGCGTGGAACGGTCCTTCTATGAAGCCTGCGCACCGAAAGCCTGTCTGTGGGCCACACCCCAGTGGCTGTGGGACAACAATGCCGGGAAAGGATACAACACCCACAACTGGCAGACCGTGATCGTCCGTGGCTGGATGGAAGAAATGGGTGTACGTCACCACTTTGCCAACAAGGATGGCACCCTGGTGATCCCTATGCCGTATCCGCTGGACTAACGAAGCAAGCCAAACTGGTTGTCAATTGCATTTTTGCAAATTCTAATACTTATATAAAGGAGATACAATTATGTTATCTACACTTCCTCCGATGGGTTGGAACTCTTGGAACACCTTTGGTGCCGACATCAACGAACAGGTGGTTCGGGACACCGCTGACGCTATCGTGGCGCTGGGTCTGAAGGACGCCGGTTACGAATATGTGGTCATCGACGACTGCTGGTCTCTCCGGGAAAGAGATGCCGATGGTAAGATCGTGGCTGACCCTGTCAAGTTCCCTTCCGGCATGAAGGCACTGGCTGACTATGTGCATTCCAAGGGTCTGAAGTTCGGTATGTATTCCTGCGCCGGTACCCGTACCTGTGCTGGTTATCCCGGCAGCTTTGACTACGAATTCATCGATGCCAAGACCTTCGCCGACTGGGGCGTGGACTACCTGAAGTACGACTTCTGCTACAAGCCCAAGCTGGCCAACGGTCCCATCCTGTACAACCGTATGGGTATGGCTCTGAAGGAAAGCGGCCGTGAGATCCTGTTCTCCGCCTGCAACTGGGGTTCTGACGAAGTGGAAAAGTGGATCCGTTCCACCGGTGCTCATATATATCGCTCCACCGGCGACGTAAACGACAGCTTCCGTTCCTTCAAGGAAATCGCTATGAGCCAGGTAGACAAGCTGGGCTACTCTGCTCCCGGCTGCTACAACGATATCGATATGCTGATCTGCGGTATGCACGGCAAGGGCAACGTAGCCAACGGCGGCTGCACCGATACCGAATACAAGGTACACTTCGCTCTGTGGTGCCTGTTCCAGTCTCCGCTGATGATCGGTTCCGACCTGACCAAGATCGACGACGTGAACCTGGCGCTGATGAAGAATAAGGAACTGATCGCCATCGACCAGGATCCCGAAGCTCGTCCGCCCATGATCGTCAACAGCGACAGAGAACGTCCCATCTTCTTCAAGCACTGCGCAAACGGCGAATACATCCTGGCCATCTTCAACTTCTCCGACCACGATTCCGACGGTCAGTGGGGTGGTACCTGCGAATTCTATGACTTCGGTCTGACCGCTACCTCCGGCTACGGTCTGCACCTGCGTGACATCTTCACCGGCGAAGACCTGGGTCTGAAGGCTGAGTACATGAACGTATATGTTCCCTCTCACGACTGCAAGATCTTCAGAGGCAGACTGGAAAAGAGATAAGCCTGTATGTTCGAGAATGTTCTTGCCCGTTCCATGGAGCCCGGCGACGGCGAACACTGTATGGAATGCGGCAGAGAGTTGACCCACGACGAGATCGGGCTGCACAAAAAAATGATCAACCGGGGCGCCACGCAGTACCTTTGCATCACCTGTCTGGCGGCATATTACAGCACCACCGAGGATGCCATGCGGGAACGGATCGACCATTTCCGCAAGCAAGGCTGTCTGTTGTTCCAGTGATCGCAAACAATTGCATATTAAAAACGGTAGGCTATTGACCTACCGTTTTTTCTGTTTCATGGGATCAGTTCCCTGCTAACTTTTTCAATGCCGGGATCAGACAGCCACCGATGGAGTTGCCAAGGATCACCACCAGGATGAACAACACCGCCTGCAGTCCGCCGTTCGTTGCCACCCAGAAATACGCCATATCGGCAATGGAGTGCTCGAAGCCGGACAGAATGAACACCGGTACGCAGTAGATGATACCGGCCATGGAACCCTTCTCTTTGAAGATGGCCACGGCGCTGTACATAAGAATGCCGCAGAAAATGGCAGACACCAGCACCATGGGCAGCGGTTGGGACAGCTTATTGTTGGTCATGGTCACGGCTACCTCCGGCAGTGCGGGACGACAATAGCCGATGGCCAAGCCGGAGATAAGCGTACCAATGGCGTTGCCAAGGAGACAGAACACGGTAGCAAGGATGTCGTTTTTGGTGTGGGCGTTCACGATGTAGCCGATCTTGCCGGTGAACAGCATCATGTCCAGTTGACAGATCACCGTCAGGGCTACGGCAAATAGTACCGCACCTACGATCTTGTTCTCGCAGGACAGGAATACGGCGGCACCGATCCCGATCATGAAACCGGCGGCAATGCCGTTGAGGAGTGCTTTTTTCATAGGGTCAACCTCTCTTGTTTGTAGTTTTTTTAATCAGCAAATGAGCCGAAAGCGATACTGTCGTTCTCGACTCATTTTTTGCTTGTATTATTTGTGATCATCCATGTAAGCGCATACACGGTCGTCTATGCACTTTACAGCTTCTTCGACCGTTTGACTGTCGGAGAAGTAGGCACTTGCCTCTTCCTGGATGATGGCAATGATACCGTCGGTCATCCGTGTGACCTTGGTGGCACCGGCAGCCAGATCGTAGACCTTTTGCCCCATCTCTTTGGTATAGGGCTGATTGGCCTGACGGTGGTAGGTGACGTATTCCTCGCCGTACTCTTGGCGCATATAGTCATACTCGTCTTCCGAATAGGTGTACCAACCAGCATAGTACGCTTCAGAGCCGTCCACCAGCTTTTCGAACCGTGCTTTGGAGATGGGAAGAAAGCTCTCGTATATCTCCAGATCGTCCTCCGATGTCAGCAGATACCGCAGGAAATCCCATGCGCTGTCCTTGTTCACGGAGGTAGCACCGATACCCAGCTCCAATGTCGGACGGACGATCGTACCACTGCTTTCGTTTGTCGGATAGCCGATCACGGTGGGGTTCTCCGCAAAGGTTCTAAAGAGATCCCAATATCCACGCACTTCATAGATGTATGCGGTTTCCAGCAGTGCCGTATCCTTGTAGAACCGCATATCGTATTCACGCATGAAGTTTGTTCCGGTATCCGGGGCGGCGTCCTCATAGTAGGCATTCAGGACGGACTTTTCCGGATAGGTCTTCAGGAATGTGAGCAGCCGCAGGAAGTCCTCGGAGGCAAAGTTGGTGGTACTGCGTTCCCAATCGATAAAGAGCTCGCCGCAATACTGCATGAGCTGCGCCAAAAGATCGTCTCGTCCGTAACCACTGAAGGCACGCATACCATCCGGCATGGCTTCGATGGTGTCTAACATTTCCGACAAAGACCAACCGGCATCAGAACCCACATAAGCGGACTTGGCTGCCATGGTCTCCAAGCTGTAGTTGGTGATCAGTGCGTACAGCTTGCCGTCCCGTTCACAGGCCTTGAAGATGTTTTCGAAATATTGAGAACGATCGATGCCGTTTTCTGCACCGTCCATGTACGGATACAGATCCACCAGCAGACCATTTTTGTAGTATCTCTCCACGGGCGTATACCGATCCAGCAGCACCAGATCCGGTGCTTCGCCATCGATGATGTTTTTGCAGATCCAATACGCAGCATCGTGCTCGCCGTCTGCCATATAGCTGTAATCCTGGATGGCAATGTGTACGCCGTCAGTCTGCCGGTTGTAGCGCAGCACAGCATCCTCTAAGCTATAATCGTAGTAGGTCGTGGCGATGGTCAACAGCACTTCCTCCGGCAATTGATCATCGGGGATGCGTTCCAGTGTCTGTAGCTTACCGCCGATCCTGGATATTCTGCCATCGTCCAAACTGGTAAAATATACCAATGTGCCGTCAGCGGTGATCACCATATACGTGACCTCGTTCGGATGAATGTCGCAGTTGCGGAAATCCAGGACCTCGCCCACATGACCATGTTCGAAATCGTAGGTCAAAACGGCATCGTAGGTGTTGAAGTAGAGTAGCCCGTCACACATCCCGATGGGAGCGAAATAACCGGGGTCACCGATCCAGGTCGGCGTGGCTGTTCCGGTTGCCGGATCGAGAATATAGAAGTTCTGTTCATATTGTTCGTTATAGGCCGTGAAGTATATGCCCTCGTCTGTGCCATAGGTGCTGGCAAACCCCATAATGTTCTCCGGCAACTCGATGACATCCCCACAGGTCTCCGTTTGCAGGTCATAGGGGATCAGCTCGGTGTATCTGTTGAGGTAGACCGTGTGTCCGGACAGTGCCACATCGACGACATAGAAGCTGTCTTCATCGGTCAGACCCAGTGCGTCCTTTGCCACGTTCAGATCGTACTGCTTTGTCACGCTGCCGTCTGTGGGATCCAGTTCCATGAGCCAGTAGACATTGTTGTCATACCAGGTCTCGTACAGGGCATAGAGCTTCTCATCTGTGGTGTACAGCTTGGTCATGTAACCGCTGCCCTCCAACGGATCTTGGAACGGCACGAAGGTTTGGTTCTCCCCGGTCACGTCGGTGCTGTACAGCCATGTTTCCGATGCATCATCGTTCTGCTGCACGTACTCCATATAGATCCTATCGCCAATGCTGACCATATCCTGGACATAGCCGGTGCCTTCGCCGATCTCGTCCGGCAGCGCAATGGGTATGCTTTGGTATACATTGGTACGCTTGGACTTCACCGGCTCGGTTGTAACCGGATCGGTTGTAACCGGATCGGTTGTAACCGGGTCGGCCTTTGCCACATCTGTAGAGCCATCGTTCGCCGACTGGTCTGTTTCTTCACCGTCTGTGCCAGGACCACTCACCAATGCCGATTCCAGGTTCTCCAACACTGCCGTTGTGATCGCCTCTTCGTCACAGCCGGTGGCAAGCAGCATGGTCGATGCCAAAAGCATAGATAGGATCTGTCGTTTCTTCATTTGTAGTATCCCTCCGCTTTCTGTAAAATATGGGTCGCTCATAAGTATGGCTGGTCAGGATCTTACTTGGGTTTCAATGATCAGCTATTCTCTGCTACGTACACTCTGGCACGGCTGTTGATGATCCGGGCAGCTTCCTCGGCCGATTTGCCACCGCCAAAGAAGGAGCTGAGCTCTTCCTTGATGATGGTCATGAGATCGCTGTTTGTCCGAACGACCTTAGTAGCACCGGTGACCAGATCGTAGGTCTTCTGTCCTTGCTCTATGGTATACTTCTCATTGGCTTTCTGCATATACTCTACGTATTCTTCGCTGAACTGCTCACGCATATAGTTTAAGTCTTCTTCCGTGTAGCCGCCGTACCAATCCTGGTAGTATTCCTCGGATTCTGCCAGGCTCTTGTCCAGCCACTTCTTGGCAACGGTGAAGGAGTATGTGGATTCAAAATAGTCCTCGCTCGTCAGCAGATACTTCAGGAAGACCCATGCGCTGTCCCTGTTCACGGAGGAAGCACAAATGCCGATCTCCAGGTTGGGCAGGATCACCGCACCGTTGCCGCCATCGTTTGTGGGATAGCCGATCATGGTCGCATCTCCTGCGAAGGTGTTATGGATATCGGTGTACCCATTCAGGCGATAGATATTGCTGCATCCAAACAGTGCCGTATCCTTATAGTACCGCATTTCGTAGTTGTTGTAGAATGCTTCCTCTTCCTTGTAATCGTAGTTGTCGTAATCTATGGTGTCATAGTAGGCATCCATGACGGATTTTTCCGGGCAGGTCTTCAAAAATTCGATCAGGCGAATAAAATCCTCGGATTCAAAATTGGTGGTGCCGGTCTCCCAGTCGATGAAGATGTCGCCGCAATAGAAGAACAGCCGATCCAGCAGGTCGTCTCGTCCGAAATCGCTGAAGGCACGCATACCATCCGGCATGGCTTCGATGGCATCCAACATCTGCGTCATGGTCCAGCCGGACGTGTCACCCACGTATTCGGGCTTGGCAGACAGCGTGGCAAGGTTGAAAGAAGTGATCAGGGAATACAGCTTGCCGTTCTGTTCACAGGCCTTGAAGACGTTTTCCAGATACTGGGAACGATCGATGCCGTTTTCCTCGCTGTCCATGTAGGGATACAGATCCACAAACACACCCTTGCTGAAGTAGCTCTCCACCGGCAGCTCGCTGTCCAGTACCAGAAGATCGGGCACGTTGCCCATGGTGATGTCTGCATTGAGCTGGGTGATGGCACCTTCATAATTGTTTTCGGCGGTGCTGTATTCGTTGTAATCCTTGATATTCAGGCGCACACCGGTGTTCTGCCGATTAAAGCCGATCACCACATTCTGCAGTTCGTAGTTGTAGTAGGCACTGGCGATGGTCAGCAGCACTTCCTCCTGCATTTGTTCATCGGGGATCCGATCGAGCACCTGTAGGGTATTGGTGTTTTTCTCCGTTTTGTTGTCCCAGGAGCTGGAATAATATGCCATTCTGCCATCGTCCGTCAGAACTACGGTATTGACTTCGGTGGGGTTGATGTCGCAGTTGATGTAGTTGATGACTTCGCTGCTGGTGCCGGTTACGGTATCGTAGGCAAGGATACCATCGTTTTTCGTAAAGTATATCTTGCCGTCGTGGTCGCCGATGGGAGAGTAATAGGTGATCCCTTCGATCTCCACTTCGGTGGATTCTCCCGTTGCCAGATCAACGGAAAAGAAGGTCTGACCCTTACCATCGATATAGCCTGCATAGTAGAGGCTGTCGTCCATGGCGTACAGGGCACTGGTCCAACTGATTTTATCCGACAGATCGATGGCTTTGCCGAAGGTCTCGCTTTGCAGGTCATAGGGGACGATCTTGGCGTCATAGTTGATGTATGCGGTGTTGCCGGACAATGCCAGACTGTTGACGTAGAAATAGTCGTCTTCCGTCAGACCCAGTGCTTCCTTTGCGGTGGACAGGTCGTACTGCTTCGTTACGCTGCCATCCACCGGATCGATCCGATACAGCCAATAGCCATCCGTCTCACCCCAGGTATCGTACATGGCATAGAGCTGTCCATCTCCGCTGAGGATCTGGCGCATATAGCCTCTGTCGCCCTCGAACGGCTTCTGGAACTGAATGAGCGTTTTGTTCTCCCCAGTCAGATCCGTGCTGTACAGCCATGTCTGCGAAACGTATTCGATGTAGTAGTCCTCGGTTTCTTCATACACGGATTCTTCTATGGCAATATCCATATCGTTTTCCGTGACTTCCATGATTTCCTCGACCACTTCGACTTCCGTTTCTGGTACCTCTACCCCTGCCGCTTCGGCTATCGCTGGTGCCAAACCCGGCTCTTGCCCGGCATTCGCTTCTTCCTCGGTGCCATCGTTGTAGTGCTTGACTTCGACCTGCTTGGTGTACATTATGTAGATCGTATCATTTGTACAGGTCATATTTCGGATGTACGTGATGTCCTCCGGTAGCTCCAGGGGTGTGCTGCTGTACACGTTGGTACGTTTGGACTTCACCGGGCCTGTGTTCTTTTTGCCGCAGCTTGTTGCAGCACCTGCGGACAGCAGCATCGCCGCCGTGAGCAGCAGGGTCATGATCCGTTTTTTCTTCATGTGGTTTCCTCCCGTTTTTGATGTAGATATTCTCATTATGCGAATATGGTGGTTTTTGCCTACGATTCTGCCGTATTCTTTTTTCTTTTGGCACGCTTTTTCCGGCGTTTTTCGGCGTGTCGTTTTTCCCAAGCTGCCTCAGCCTTTTTCCACCACAGCTTTGCTACCCCGGAGAAGGAGAAGCCGCTGGCGAACAGGGCAATGATGGCGGCAAGCAGGGTCAAAACGGCACAGGCACCGGCGATGGTTTGTGCGATCATCCATACGGACGTGGTATAGTCGATGACCTGTAGTTCGTTCTCGAAATAGGGATAGACGATGCGGTCGCTGCGCATACCCATGTAGGGCAGTTCCTTCATGCGGTTGAAGCGGTTGACGATGGAATACCGGTTGGAATTTTCCCGGAGCATCATATGGTCTTCGTTCACGGACACGGCGGTCTCAAAGATGTTTTTCGCAAAGGCTTTCACCGGATTGGGCAGGGTCACCTCAAAGGTGGTGATGTTATTCTCTTCCCCATAAATGTTTTCGTAGCCGTAGTAGCTCATGTACACCCGTGGGATTTCGCCGTATGCCTTTTCGTAGCCGGCGCTGTCCCGTTCCTTTTTCACGATGCCGGTGACGGTCATTTCTCTGCCGCCGATCTCCACGGTCATACCCACCACGTCCACGGCGCCAAAGATACGCCAAGCTGCGTTCTCGTCCAGCACCACCCCATCGGGCAAGGATTTATCGAACACGTAGGGTGCGCCGTAGCGGAATTCCAGGGGATGGAAGGTGTAGAAGCTGCCGCCGGTTGCCATGGTCGTGAGAGAGGCGGTGGCTTTGGGACCGGTGACGGAGATCACATCCTCGGTGAAGTAGCAGTAGGCCCAGGCGTTGCCGTTTTCGGGAGAATCGATGGACTCGTTCAGCAGCGCCGTATCGATGGAATGGGCATAGCTTTCGATCTGGTTGCGAGACAATGCGCTTTCCGTATCGGTGTGCAGGGTCAGGGTGGCATAGGGTTCCCCGGCTGCCGACCAACGTTTTCCGGCGTCCAGGGCGTCGATGTCCCCGGTCAGGATAGCGGCGATCCCTTCACCCAGCAGGAACAGCAGGGCAAACAGGACGCACAGGATCCCACTGATGCCGGAGAAGCGCAGTCCTTTTGTATGGAGCTTCATGATCGGTCAACCTCAATTCTCTGCCAGTCGCACCTGCTGACCGTCGCTGATGGGAGAGGTGGCGCTGGTGATGACGAATTCGCTGCCGTACAGACCGGACACAGCGGACTTGGTGTCGTCGGAGGCAATGACCTCGATGTTCATTCTTCTGGCGGTATAGCGCACGGACAGAGGTGTATTCTTGGATTCCACCACCAACACGAATTTGCCTTCGCTGTCTTCCCGGATGGCGCTGTTGGGCAGGACGCTGTCGTAGGACTGGCTCTTGTCACCGATGGAGAAGGACAGGCTTTGTCCCTCGTACACGTCTCCTTTGACCTCGATGACCACGATGCGGTTTTTGCCTTGGCTCTGGGGATCGCTGCGAATCTGGGAAACGGTGGCGGTCAGGTCGGAGTACCACCAGGAATTGGTGACGGAGCACTCTGCGCCCACCTGGATCTTCCGGGCTTCCTCGGTGGACATGGAGATTTCGCAGATGTAGCCCTTGTCTGCCACTTCGATCCGTGCCACTTCGTTGCCGCTGGTGACCGGATTGCCGGGGACAAAATGCACTTCCACGATCTTACCGGCGATGGGAGCGGTGACGATGGTTTCGGTGGGGGAGTCCTGCATGGCTTTGATTTTGGTTTTGAGTTCTTCGATATCGGCTTTTTTATCGGCAATGGCTTTTTCGTCGTCTTCTCTGGAATAGACCGCTTCTGCATCGGATTTCTTTTCGGTGGCGGCGTCGATCTGCATTTGCAGTTCCAGCGTCTGGATGGAGGAGGTCAGGGTATCGATCTGTTCTTTGACTTCCTCCGGCTTTTTGGTGGATGCGCTGTCGGTGATCTGTTTTTCCAGATCGTCGATCTTTTCGTTGGCTTCTTCCAGCTTTTCCTTGTAGGTTTCCAGATCGGCCTCAAAGACGGTCAGTAGTGCTTCGTTTTCCGTGATCACGCCGGTGCTGTTCACCTGTTTGGTCAGGGATTCGTAGGTCTTTTGGGCTTCTTCGTATTCGGTGGTCAGTTCGGTCAGCTTCTTCTGGGCTTTGTCCAGTTCTTCCTTCAGCTTGGTGGTGTTGGTATCCACAGTGTAGTCGGTCAGGTTATCGATGTAGGATATGCCGAGGATCTCCAGTTTGGCATAATTTTCAGCAATTTGATATTGCAGATTGGCAATTTCTTCGCGCAGGTCTTCTTCCGTTCTATAGTCGTCTAAAAATGCATATTTCCCATTCGCAATCAATTCATCATACTTTTTTTGTGCTTCTTCCAATTCTCTTTGAGCGACTTTTACCTGTGCGTCATAGTATGCCCATTCTTCTCCAGAGGAACCATTCTGCTTCTCATAGGCACTTTTCGCAGCTTCAGCAGCATCGTAAGCAGATTGTTTTTCGTTGTATTCAGAAATAATATTATCTTCCAGCAGTCTGCTCAGTTCCTTTTGCTTATCATTCAATGTCTCCGTCAGCGTATGAATCTCCTTACTGATCTCATATGCCTTCGATACATCGCCCGACAAACTGGATGCATTTTCATACTGTTCCTCCAACGTATCCACTTGTGTCGTCAAGGTATCGTATTCCGCTTTCAATGTATCGTACCTCTGCTTGGCTTCATTCTGCCGTTCGGTCAGGGTCTTGCCCGAGGTGTAGTCCTCCTCGATATTCCCTTTCGCTGCGCTGATCTTGTTCTTTGTTTCCGTAATCTTTTCGTTGATGGCATCGATCTGCTTCTGGATATTGTCGGCTTCCTTTTGGGCTACCTTCTTCTGGGCCTTCAAGGTTTCGGTCGGATCGGTACCGGCCAGCAGTGCCGCATACAGCTCCTGCAGTTCTGCCAGCTCTGCCTTGGATTTGGCAAGCTTGCTTTGGTTTTCACTCTTGGATTTGTCGGACTCCAGATCGTTGATGGTGTCCGTCAGCTGTGCCAGTGCATATTCCTTTTCCAGCTCACGGAGCTCCTTTTCGGCGTTCTTCAGGTTTTCTTCAGCCGTTTTCAGTTCCTCGCTGGAACCACCTTCCAGAGCCAAAATGGGGTCGCCGATGGCCACCTCACTGCCCTGCTTCACGTACACCGATACCACCTTGCGGGTCTGACCGGGTGTGGTCACCTCGCTGCCTTCTTCGGCTTCGTCGTAGGTCACCACATAGCTCTCGTTTGCCTTGACGGTGCCGTTTGCCTTGATCGCACCGCTGATGGAATCGTACCGGGCATATTGTGCCGATACCTCCGGCAGTGAATAGTTCAGAATCGTGTTGGAGAAAAAGGTGAGCAGCAGCAGGACGGTGAGAAAAATGATGGCAACATTCTTGATCCATGCTCTGCGGTTCTTGGCTTCCATGCTATGTATTGACCTCCGTTATTTGGCTATTCTATCGTTTTGTTATGCTTTATCCTTTGACCGATGCGGAATAGGAGATCCCGTCGATCAGGTAGTCTTCGCTGTACAAAAACAGCAGCACCGGCGGCACCATATAGATCACCGCTATGGCAAGGGCTATGCCGGTGTCCCCTTGGTTGATCTTGGACAGGAACACGGACAGGGGATACATCTCCGCATCGTTCAAGAGGATCAGCGGCTGCTCCACCATGTTCCAGTAGTCGATGAACACCAAAATCGCCACCGAATACAGCGTCGCTCGGCACAGGGGCATAAATATTTTCGTGAAGATCTGCCACTCACCGCAGCCGTCCAGCTGTGCCGCTTCCACCATGGCTTTGGGGATCCGGCGCATATATTTGGTCAGGATGAACACGGAAAACGGTGAGAAGATCCCCGGTAGGATGATGGCCCAGCGGGTGTTCAGGATGCCCAGCGTGCTGTCCACAATGTAGTTGGGCACCAGCGTCACCTGATAGGGCATGAGCATCAATATAATATATACAAAAAATACGATGGAACGAAATTTCGTCTCCACTCTGGCAAAGGCATAGGACACGCCGGATGCCACCACCAGCTGGAAGATCACGATGGGCAGCACGTAGAACACGGAGTTCCAGAATTTCAGCAGGTATTCCGGGCTTTTCAGTAGCACCGTGCTGTACTGGCTGAAGCTGACTTTGTCCGGGATCAGCTGCAGGTTCACCCGTTCGCCGATGTACACTCGACCACCGTCTCCGGCCGCACCCAGTCCGGAAAAGATCTTGCCGTAGTTGGCGCTGATCTCCGTGGTGGACATAAAGGAATTGGTCACGGTGAACACGGTGGGAAACAGGAACAGGTAGGCGAACAACAGCAGCACCGCCATGGCGCAGATGAGAAACAGCACCCGGCGGAAGGTGATCCGCTTTTTCCTTTTCGGCTTCGATATTGCCTGCGTGGGGATATTCAGTTTTGCGTCTGTCATTCTTCGATATCCCTCCCAAGCCTGTCGTCAGCCCACAGCAGGATCGCTATGATGACGACCATGATCAGCGACAGCACCACGGCGGCACTGGACAGCTTTTGATAATTAAATCCACGGAATGTATTGTTCATGAAATGCTGTAGCATATACATGGAGTCGTACGGATAATCCCCGGTGAGCAGGTACACCTCTCGGAACACCTTGAAGGAATTGATCAGGGACATGATGGTCACGTAGGAAATGGTGGATGCCAGGTACCGCAGCTTGATCAGGAAAAACCGCTTGACCGGTCCACAGCCGTCCAGCATGGCGACCTCTTGGATATCTCTGGGTACGGCGGCCAGAGCGGACATGAACATGATCATATTGTAACCGATGTTCTTCCACAGAAACAGCAGCACCACCACGATGTACCCCTGCTCCGACTTCATCCATTCGATGGGAGCGATGCCGAACAGGGCCGTGATGTCGTTGAGCACGCCGTTGTAGTCGAACAGTACCTGCCAGATCAGGATGATGGAAGCGGCCGGCACGATCATGGGTGAGAGAAATATGGTACGGAACACGCTTTTGCCCGGCAGCTTTTGCTCCAGCAGCACCGCCAGTCCCAGGGACAGCAGCACCGCAAAGGGCACGGCGGTCAAGGAAAAGATGCCGGTGTTTTTCAGCGCCAGCTTGAAGGCGTTGTTCTGGAACAGATCGATGAAGTTCTGCAGTCCGGCAAAGCTTGCTTCGGTATTGTTGTTGATAAGAGAATAATAGATCACCACCACAAACGGGAGTATGTAGAAGGTCAGCACGCCAAGGATGCTCAGCAGCATGAAGGGCATGGTGAAGACACGCTCCTGCCGTTCTCGGTTCCAGAACCGGCGGCGTTTTCGTTTGGGGCTTGTTGGGACGGTGCTTGGAGCGTCCTGCTCCGCAGAAGATATGTTCTTTTTTTGTTTCATGTTACAACTTCGCAATCGTTTGGTTTTGCGCCTTATGACGACAGGAACACGGGGAAAGTTCCCGAAAGTTTTCGAAACATTCCCGAAAGTTTTCGAAATCTTTTTCTTCCTATTTTATGTGAGGCTACAGGTGCCAGCCGTCGTTTCCGTTTCGTTCCAGCGCACCCAATATCCGGCGGTACAGATCCCGTCTTTCGTGCCCGTAGCTGCGCAGATATTCCCCCATGGCGGCTCGTTCGGTCCCACCGTCCACGGGACATGGATTCTTGTAGATAGGCAGCTCCATGGCGGCTGTCAGGCGACGCAGGTCGTTTTCTTCGGTGTAGATCAGCGGTCGGATCACACGCAGGTCGGTGTCTTCGTAGGTGGTCACAGGCATGAAGCAGGCGATCTTCCCGGTCTGCATCAGATTCATCATGAAGGTCTCCACCACGTCGTCCCGGTGATGTCCCAGCGCCAGCGATGTGGCTCCCAGCTCACCACAGGCTCCCACCAAGGCTCCCCGGCGCATTTTGGCACACAGAGAGCAGGGTGCGCTTTCCTTTCGCTCCGTGAACACGATCTGGGCGATCTGGGTCTCCACCAGTTTGTATTCTACATTCATAGAATCGCACAGTCGGCGGAAGGGGTCGTAGTCTTCCCTTTTCTGCGCCGGAAAGCCGGGCATGACAGAAACGGCGCACACGGTAAAGGGGATCGGGTAAAACTTTGCCAGGTTCGCCAGAGAGACCAGCAGTGCCACGGAGTCCTTGCCGCCGGACAGACCCACCGCCACCTTGTCTCCGGCTCGTATCATTTCGTAGTGATCCACAGCCTGCCGGAGTCTGCTGAGGACCTTTTGCATTTCTTTCATCTTTTTCTCTCGTCCTGCATATGCTGTACAGGCACTGTTCTTTGGGTTTTTATGATTCGTAATAAACCACACACAAAACTATATAGCGGAGGTATGTATGCCGGAAAAGATCTACATCGACCAAGGGCACAATCCCGTCAATCCCAATGCAGGGGCTGAGGGCAACGGCTACCGGGAGCAGGACATCGTCTACGAGATCGGCCAGCGGCTGGCAGAGCTTTTGCGTGGGGACGGCTTTTCGGTGCGGCTGTCCCGACCCTATCCGGATACCCAGCTGGGCAGCTCCACCGCCACGTCTTTGGCCGCAAGAGTGAA
The DNA here is from genome assembly GCA_964623635.1 of uncultured Ruminococcus sp. Lineage (GTDB taxonomy): Bacteria > Bacillota > Clostridia > Oscillospirales > CAG-272 > UMGS1696. Next base: position 29,182 of record CAZUUA010000002.1, on the reverse strand, counting down.
CGATGCCAACAGTTGGGGTGCCGATTATTATATCAGTCTGCACACCAATGCATCGGCTTCTCCCACGGCGGCCGGTTCGGAGGCGTATGTCTTTCGGTTGGACACCACGGCGGCGGACCTGGCAGAGAACATTCTCACCGCACTGCAGGGGGTCACCGGTCTGCCCGATCGTGGGGTATTGGCACGGCCTACGCTGTATGTACTGCGGCGCACCCAAATGCCGGCGGTGCTATTGGAGCTGGGGTTCATCACCAATCCTTATGAGGCAGAGCGGATGGCAGCGGAGCCGGAACTGTTCGCCTATGGGATCGCCAACGGACTGCTTGCCTATTTGGGGCTGCTGTAGTCACTTCTCCAGTAGATCCGGTCGTCTTGCTTTGGTCAGCTCCAGAGACTTTTCGTGACGCCAGGCTTCGATGTTGGCGTGGTGCCCGGATTGGAGCACGTCCGGAACCTTTCTTCCACGGAAGGATACCGGTCTGGTATATTGGGGATATTCCAACAGATCATCGGAGAAACTTTCGTTTTCGTAGCATTCCGGCATGGCAAGCACACCGTCCACCAGTCGTCCCACGCAGTCGGTCAAAATGCAGGCCGGCACTTCCCCACCGGTCAGCACATAGTCGCCGATGGAGATCTCCTCGTCCACGATCTCTTCCAGGATCCGCTCGTCCACGCCTTCGTAATGGCCGCAGAGGATGATGAGCCGGTCGTACTGTGCCAGCCGCTTGGCTACGTTCTCGTTCAGCACCGTGCCTCGTGGGGACATATACACCACATAGGTGCCATCCGGTTTTGCCGGTGCCGGTCGTTCGTCGATCTCGGTATCGGGCACCAGATCCAGCGCCGGGTCGGGGGCTACACGTTCCGCCGGTGTCCCTTGGTCGGCCAGCACGGCTTCGTAGCAACGATAGATGGGGGGTGCCGCCATGAGCATACCACGACCGCCGCCGTAGGGTGTATCGTCCACACGCCGGTGCTTGTCTCTGGAATAGTCTCGAATCTGCCAGGTTCGAATGTCCAATATTCCTTTGGCACGGGCACGGCCGATGATGCTCTCGGACAAAATGCCGTCCACAAATTCCGGGAACAGCGTCATAATATCGAATCGCATCATTCCCGCATCCCCTCGATCAGCTTCACATATACGGCGGCTTCGTCACCCTCGGTCTCGATCCGTCGAATGAACGCCGGCACGCAGGGGATCATGAAGGTCTTGCCGTCCGCTTCCTTGACCACGTACAGATCCTGTACACCGGAGGTGATCACCTCGTCCAAGGTACCGTAGGTCTCGCCGGTCTCTGCATCCAGCACAGGCAGACCCAAAATGTCTGCAATGAACACGTCTCCCTTGCGCAGGCGAAAATCGGCTCGGTCGGCGTACACGGTGGTACCCTTCAGGGGAATGGCCTTGTCCAGATCGTCGATGCCTTCCAGCGCCGCCAGCACCATGGTCTTCTGCACCGACGCACGGGTGACCTTCCATTCCACATAGGCACCGGTCTTGTCCTTATAATACAGCCGCCGCAGTCCGGCCAGGGTCCTTGGCGAATCGGCATAGCATTCCAGCCGCACCATACCCCGTACACCATGGGTCCCCACGATCTTACCACACTCTAAATATTGTTCCTTTGGCATATTGCTTTGCTCCTGTTTCTTCTACAAATATCCTGCACGTATCGCACATGACTACATTGGATATAGTATACCATATCCTACGCCGAATTACAAGACGCCGTGCCGAAATTCCAAATCGATTTTTCTGTTCTCCAAAGCGACAGGATGCATAAAATTTTACTTTCTGTATACTTTTTGTTAACATTCGAAAGGCGGCAATCTGCTACAATAAGGATCGACTCCATGTATGATTTTTTATTTTTTCACAAGGAGAATTACCATGAAAAAGACAAAGATCCTTGCTCTGGGCATGGCTGCTCTGATGACGGTAACAGCTATGGCCACTGCCATTTCCGCTGCTCCTGCTGTAGACGGCAAAAAGACCTGCACCGCATATGTGGCCGACATCAACGTAGACGGTCAGATCGACGACGCTTGGGCATATGCTCCCGAGATCCCCGTTGACGTTGTGAAAGAAAACGCATCCAGCTGGTTCGGCGATGCCAGCAAGGTTGCCGGTGAAGACTACGCTACCCTGACCTGTAAGGTTCTGTGGGACGGCGACTCCACCCTGTATGTGCTGTACGTTGTAGAAGACAAGACTGTCAGCATGGTTGGCGACAGCGACTGGCTGCGTGACTCCGTTGAGCTGTTCATCCAGATGGACAACGAGGCCGTAGATGCATCCGCTCCCAGAACCCAGCAGAGATGGTTCGCTGACGGTGCTACCAACGGTCACGACAACGAAGCCGGCTTCTCCCGGAATGGCGACACCCTGATCTACGAAGTGGAATTTGATATCTCCGCTGTTTCCGGCGGCAACTACATCGGTATCGACTTCCAGTACAACGACGACGCTGAAGGCAAGGGCGACCGTAACGTATGTCTGGGTTGGTCTGACTTTGCCGATAAGGCTTCCGGTGACTCCTCCGTATATGGTCAGTGCGAGCTGTCCGACACCACTGTGGCTGAGCTGATCGCTGCTGAACAGGCTGCCGCTGAAGCTGCTGCTGCCGAAGCTGCTGCCGCCGAAGCCGCCGCTGCTGCAACTGCTGAACAGGCTACCGCTCCTGCTACCGGCGACTACACTGTAGCTGCTCTGTTTGCTGCTATGGCTCTGTGCGCTCTGGGCGTTAAGAAGTTTGCCGTTCGCTAAGCTAAGGCACCACCGCACAATTCACGGCTAACGCCTTGATGGCACATCTGCATCATCAGAATTGTGCGGTGGCACCCTAAGTTTCGTCTTTCACAAACAAACTATCGTAAAGATATTCCAAAAATCTACATAAATGGAGCCAAAGAAAAAGGATCGTATCGATTGGATGCGGTCCTTTTTTGGTTTCTGTGTTTATTTCAAGATCGTATCGGTCAGGCGCAGGATCTCCGGTGCGATCTTTTCCCGTTCCCGTTTGCCGATGTGCAGGTACACCGGATAGGCACAGGTCAGCGCTACGATGCCCACCACACCGATGCCGATGCCAAACGGAGTGGCCAGTGTGCCAAAGAGCGTGCCAAACTCGGACATGAGCATACTCATTCCCAGTCCCATAAGCAGGGTGCCAAGGATGCCGATGGTCAGTGCCCAGGTGGTGGCCTTTTTGTCTACCCCGGCGTCCAGTGCTCGCACCCGTTCGATATTGGTCTGCGCCGGTTGTTCTTCGGGCATATATTTTTGCCGGATCGCCTTGATCTCTTCCTGCTGCCGGGCAGAGTAGGTCATGCGAAAGGTATCTTTGTCTGTTTTTTCGTTTTTCATGTTTTTTATCCTCATCTATATTTATGCAGTTGATGCTTCGATTTCACGAGCATAAGCACCGCCATGACCACCACACCGATGCACACCGCACCACCGCTCAGGGACAGAAACAGTCGCATGGTGTGAACGGTCATTTCGGCACCGCCAAAGGTCGCAAGCATGGTGGCTTCCAAGTTCAGCATGGACACAGAGGCGGCGGTCAGGGACACAGCTTTGGCGGCAGACAGCACGGGACTGCCCCAGCGCCGGGTGCGTATCCGCTGCACGATGGCCATGGTCAGGGTGGTGAAGGTGTAGGCGGCTTGGGCAATGGTGGTGATCGGGTGATGCTCCACCATGCGGTTCTCTGTCAGCAGAAGCATCAGCATCCCGGACAGCGCCAGATTCAGTAGCAGGAAGACCCAGCCACAGATGCGGTACAGGTGCCACTCACGCCGCAGGTCTTCGCCGGGACTGTGGGACAGGGTGTATCGCACCAGACAAAACCGCATCAGCGCCAGAGAACCGTAGTACACCGCTAAGGTGAAAAACCATGCAGAATGGTGAACGATACCAAGCCCCAATTGTAAGGTGGCATAACCGGTGTTCCAGAGCACGTTGCCAAAGAGCGTGATCCGGGTGCGCAGATGGAGATCCTCTCGCCAGCGCCGAAGCAGTCGGTTGTCCTGCCGCAGTCTTTGGTACCCTCGAACCAGCCTTGGTACCCGGACGCACCAAACAGTCAAGGTATAGAACGACAGCACGTAGGCACCGATGCGTCTCCAGTCTGTCTCCGGCAGGCATAGCAGGCTGTACACCAGAGAAGCGGCGGCGATGGGTGTGAGCAGCAGAAGCAGCCACAGCGGCGGAAAAAGCAGATGCAGCCATTTTTTACCCATCATTTTTCCTCCGAATGCGCACGGTAAAGGTGGAGCCTACGCCAACGGTACTTTCTACGGATATTTCTCCATGGAGAATGTCCACCACACGTTTTACCAACGCCAGACCCAGACCGTTGCCCTGTGTGGCACGAGACGAGTCCCCTTGGTAGAATTTCTCAAAGATGTGCGCACCCACCTCGGCGGACATCCCACAGCCGGTATCCTGCACCTGCACCACGGCGTATTCGCCCTCGGTCGTGAGGCGTACGGTGACTGTGCCCTCCGGCGGCGTGAACTTGAATGCATTGGAGAACAAATTGTTCCAAACCAGAGACAAAAGCGACCGGTCGGCTTCCACAAACACGTCCTCCTCCATGTCGGTGACGGGCTCGATGTTGGCGTTTTCCCAAGTGGATTCGTAGACCAGCAGGCATTCGCAAAGCTGTTCGCCCAGCTCGAACCGTTCCGTTTTGGGATAGATTTGCTGGTTCTCCAATCGATTGAGTTTGAGAATATTCGTCATCATATCGGACAGCCGTCTGGCACCGTCTCGGACGCCTTGGGCATAGGTCATGCGTTCTGCCTCGGTGAGAGACGGGTCCTGCAGCAGGGTGCCGTAGTTTTGGAGCAGGGCCAGCGGGGTCTTCATTTCGTGGGACACGTTGGCGATAAAGTCGGTGCGCAGGGTCTCCACGCCGGACAGCTCCTCTGCCATACGGTTGAAGCAGTCGATGATCTCCCCAAAGGTGTCGTCCTGCAGGTTCCTATCGATGCGCACGGAGAAGTCCCCCTGCATGATCTTTTCGGCACCGGCCACGATGCGCTTCACGGGACGCTCCACGGTCAGTCGGCGGCGGAGGCTATCGATGAGGGTGAACAGGATGCCCAGCAGCACCACGTTGCCAAAGGTCAGCTTGGCGGCCATATTGAGGTTTTCCGGGGTTAGGGTCAGGTCGATGCCGTCCATTAAAATATTCAGAAACAGAAGCATACAGCAGGATGTGACGAAAGCGACCAAGCAGAAGAACAGCAGGCAGCGATAGACACTGATGGCAAAGCGGCGCCGGAAGCCCGGTTTTTTGGCGTTCATTTGCACACCGCCTTATAGCCCAGACCGTGTACGGTTTTAATCTCAAATTCTTCGCAGTCAACAAGCTTAGCCCGGAGCTTGGTCATGTACACATCCACGGCACGGGGTGCGGTCTCGGTGTCGGCTTCCCAGAATTCTTCCATGAGCTGGGTGCGGGTGAAGGTGCGTTTGGGGTAGCTCAGGAGCTTATAGAGGATGGAGAACTCCCGGCTGGTCAATGGGATCTCACGTTCTCCCAGCGTGGCGGTATGTTCGTCGGCGTCCATGGTGAAGGAACCGATGGTGAGGCGTCGGCTTGCCATGATTCCGGCTCGTCTCAGCAGCGCACCGATGTGGAGTAGCAGCTCTTCCAGCACCACCGGCTTGGTCATATAATCGTCCACGCCCAATGCGAAGCCACGCTTTTTGGCGTCCAAGTCGTCTCTGGCGGTCAGGAACAGCATGGGAATGGTTTTGTTGGTCTCTCGAACCGCTTCGGCGAAGGCAAAGCCGTCGGTGCCGGGCATCATGATATCGGAGATGATCAAGTCGATGGTATGCTCGTACAAAGCGTCGTAGGCTTCGTTGGCATTCAGGCAGCCGATGGCGTCGTATCCGTTGCGGCGCAAAAAGGCACACAGTGTTTGGTTGAGTTCCCGATCGTCCTCAACGACCAATAATTTGAACATAGTATTGACTCCTTTATAGGCTCGGTGTGATCATAATATAGCACAGAGATGTTAAAGATTTGTTTCTGTTTTTGGGAAAGCACCGGCAGGCGTAAAAAAGCGCTCCACGGGGGACGGAACGCTTCTGGATTTTGTCACTGGATGAACATGGCATCGCCAAAGGAGAAGAACCGATACTTTTCTGCCACGGCGATATTGTATGCGTCCAATATTTTTTCCCGACCGGCCAAAGCGGAGACCAGCATGAGCAGGGTGCTTTCCGGCAGATGGAAGTTGGTGATCAGGGCGTCCACCATTTTGAACCGGTAGCCGGGGTAGATGAAGATGCCGGTGTCGGTGGAGACCGGGTGCAGGATGCCGTCTTCGTCGGTGGCGCTTTCCAAGACTCGGCAGGACGTGGTGCCCACTGCGATGACTCTGCCGCCGTTCTTCTTGCGTTGATTGATCGTATTGGCAGCTTCTTCGGTGACGTGGATATATTCGGCGTGCATTTCGTGGTCCTCGATCTTGTCTTCCTTCACAGGTCGAAAGGTTCCAAGTCCCACGTGCAGGAGCACCGGCACCACGGCACAGCCCTTGTCCCGCACCCTTTGGAGCAGCTCCGGTGTGAAGTGGAGACCGGCGGTGGGGGCTGCAGCGGAGCCTTCTTCCCGGGCGTAGACGGTCTGGTAGCGTTCCTGATCGTGGAGCTGTTCGGTGATGTACGGCGGCAGTGGCATGGTACCTAAGGTGTGCAGGGCTTCGTAGACGGTCTGGAAGTCGCCCTTTGCTTCCAGGCGCACCCGTCTGCAGCCACCTTCACCCACCGCCTCCACGTGGCCAAGGAGCATTTCCCCTTCCCCAAAAGCCAATGTATCGCCGGGTTTGGCACGTTTTCCGGGACCGGCCAGTGCTTCCCAGGTATCGTTTTCCAGTTGCTTCAGAAGCAGCAGCTCTACGGCACCGGTTCCTTCGGCGTCCACTTCTCCGTCCGGGGTCATTTTGCGGATCCGTCTGCCGATGATGCGTGCCGGAATGACACGGGTGTCGTTGATGACCAAGGTGTCCTCCGGGCGCAAATACTCCACGATATCCCGAAATATTCTATGCTCCACACCATCCTTCTGCCGATCGACGATCATGAGCCGGGACGAATCTCGTGGCTCCACCGGCGTCTGTGCGATATAGGACTGGGGCAAATCATAATGGAATGCGGACAGGGTCAAATCTGTTTTGGGCAATGTATTTTTGATCATAGGATTAACCTTTCAATTGGATTTTTGAAGTGATTCGCAAGAGAATTTTTGTTTCGGCGCCACCGCACAATTCTGATGATGCAGATGCGTCGGCAGATTTTTCGTCAGACAAAACAAATTCACCGCAGGCTTACACTCGTAAGGCAAGGTGGATTTGTGAAGTATGACGGGAAAGATGCAAGCAGATGTGCCATCAAGGCGTTAGCCGTGAATTGTGCGGTGGTGCCTTTCCACAGATATGCATCACAGGGACGCACATATTTCTCCACAGGGTCTGCCCACTTTTCTTGAAAAATTTTGTCGAAGGGAATTGACAAATGGGAGAAATCGTGATATGATATGGATGTACAGAAAGGACGTTGGTGGGCACCTATGGAACACACCGGTTCGTTCGTACATAAAATAGGATAGAGGAGCATCTCCGATCAGTAGCCGTTTTCGGATGGGTCAGTCTGCCCGTTCCGGAAATACCCCGGGAATAGGAAAACGGGAAAAGGCGAGAGATGCCGAAGTTCTGTCGGTGAGACTGCCGATGGCTCTGGGACGCTTGCCGAATAGGCGACGTACTGTCACTCTTTGCGGAGTGGGGCGCTATCTGTGTATTGGTTGTCATTTTGGGCATACCTATATTATAGTACACAGTTAGCCGGTTTGCAAGCCGGTTTTTTATATTTCTTGGAAAAAGACAAATTTCTTCCCAGCTTCACCAAAAACCACAAAAAGGAGAATATATACAATGGGTACTTTTCAGAAGGATATCGTTTTCACAGGGGCAGCGTCGGCGCTGATCACACCCTTTGGCAAGGACGGCGGCGTAGATTATGAGGCATTCGGCAGACTCATCGATTGGCAGATCGACAGCGGCATAGATGCGCTGGTCATTTGTGGCACCACCGGTGAAGGCTCCACCTTGACCGACGAAGAACACCGGCAGTGCATCCGGTATGCGGCAGAAAAGATCGCCGGTCGTGTTCCCATGATCGCCGGTACCGGTTCCAACGACACCGAATACGCCAATTCCCTGTCCCAATATGCCTGCGAAGTGGGTGCCGATGCCCTGCTGCTGGTGACGCCCTACTACAACAAGGCAACGCCCAAGGGACTCATCAAATCCTTCTTGGACACTGCAGAGCGCACGAACAAGCCCATCATCCTCTATAACGTTCCCTCTCGCACCGGCGTCAATATTCCGCTGTCCGTCTATCGGGAGCTGGCCAAGCACGAGCGCATCGTTGCTACCAAGGAAGCCTCCGGGAACATGAGCCAGATCGCCGAGATCGCCGCCGAGCTTTCCGATTCCCTCACCATCTACAGCGGTAACGACGACCAGATCGTACCCATCCTGTCTCTGGGTGGCCGTGGCGTCATCTCCGTCCTGTCCAACGTGCTGCCGAAGGAGACTCATGATATCTGTGCCAAATATTTCGAAGGGGACGTTATCGGTTCCCGGGATATGCAGCTGCAGCTGTTGAAGCTCATCAACGCCCTGTTCATCGAGGTCAACCCCATTCCGGTGAAGACGGCCTGCGGTATGCTGGGACTGTGCAGCGACTCCATGCGGCTGCCCCTGTGCGAAATGGACGACAAAAACAAGGCCGTCTTGGCAGAAGCTCTGCGTGAAGTGGGACTTTTGGGGAAGTAAGTAGTGCGAAGTGGGAAGTGAGAGGTCAGAGGTAGGTGTAGAATTCCCGTTAGGCTTGTACCCCCACAATTGTGTGGTATCCCACTTCCAACTTCCAACATCCAACTTCTGACTTAATCAAAAAACAGGAGATTCAAAAATGTACCATATTTTATTATCCGGTGCGTCGGGGCGGCTTTGTTCGACCATTGCTCGGCTGGTGGACGACCGGGACGACATGACCATCGTGGGTGGCGTGGACGTGCATCCTGTGGCCGACGCTGCCTACCCCATCTGGACAAGCTTTGACGAGGTCACAGTGGTGCCCGACATCCTCATCGACTGCTCCTATCACACCGTGGCGACGGCGCTGCTGGACTATGCTACCGCACACCACATTCCTGCGGTCATCTGCACCACCGGCCACACCGACGAAGAAACGGCGCTGATCCACGAAGCCGCCAAGGTCATTCCGGTGCTCCACTCTCGAAATATGTCTCTTGGCATCAATTTGCTTTCCGAACTGGTCAAGAAGACCGCTGCGGTGCTGGGCGAGGAATACGACATCGAAGTGCTGGAAATGCACCACAACAAGAAGCTGGACGCTCCCAGTGGTACGGCGCTGATGTTGGCAGAAGCCGCAGCCGAGGGTCGAGACGGAGACTCTACCTTTGTCTATGACCGGCACAGCGTTCGGCAGGCACGGGACAAGAAGGAGATCGGCATTGCCAGCATCCGTGGCGGTACCATCGTGGGCGAGCACGAGGTGATCTTTGCCGGAACGGACGAGGTGATCAAGCTGTCCCACAGTGCCGGTAGCCGGGACCTGTTTGCGGTCGGTGCCATCAAGGCGGCATTGTATCTGGTCAAGCAGGAGCCGGGGTTCTACACCATGTCCGACGTGTGCCGGGATATGCTGTGAGGTGTGCGCTATGCTGACACCGGGACTGGTTTCGGTCACATTTCGTCCGCTTTCCAAAGAGGATATCTGTGAACGAATGGAAGCCTGCGGTCTGACCGTGATCGAATGGGGTGGGGATGTCCATGTGCCGTCCGATTCTCCCCAAGACATAGCAGATGCCTGTTCCCTTTCCGCTGCCCATGGAATCCGCACCGTGGCCTATGGTTCGTACTGGCGAGCAGGAGAGCTTTCGGCGGCTTCTCACGAGAAATTCTGCAGGGAGCTTGGCTGTGCCCGTGCACTGGGTGCGAAGACCATCCGGGTCTGGGCTGGGACAAAGGGCAGCGGCGACTGTTCGGCTGACGAGCGGCAAGCGGTGGTGGCTACGCTGCAGGATGCGTGCCGTGTGGCTGCCAACAGTGGACTGACGGTGAGCTTGGAGTGCCATGGCGGTACGCTGACCGATGCCTGTGACAGTGCACTGCGATTGGTGGACGAGGTGGCTATGGATGCCCTGCGGCTGTACTGGCAGCCCAACCAATACCGGGATCACCAATACAATGTGGACACACTGCGGCGTACACTGCCCTATGTATCCAACGTACACGTGTTCTCCTGGGAAGGGGCGGCTCACTATCCTTTGGCAACACATACGGATCGGTGGCAGACCTACATCGATATCCTATCCGGCTCCGGTCGGGATCACAATCTGCTACTGGAATTCATGCACAACGATAGTCCGGCGCAGCTGCCCATCGACAGTGCCGTACTGCGGAGCTGGTTGGAAGGAAAATGAAATATGCAAGAGGGAAAGCGGTTTTGACCGGACTTTGCCTCTTGTTTTTTGCCACATAATCTGGTATACTATATAGAGATCACAGGATAGGAGCTTGGGACACATGGACAAATTTGAGGTACTTTCGCAATATTTCGGGTACGATTCGTTTCGGGAAGGACAGGAACCGGTGGTGGATGCCATTCTGTCCGGTCGGGACGTTTTGTGCGTCATGCCCACCGGCGCCGGGAAATCCATTTGCTACCAAGTACCGGCCCTTTCCCAAGACGGTGTGACGCTGGTCATCTCGCCGCTGATCTCGCTCATGCAGGATCAGGTGGCTTCCCTTCGTGCGGTCGGCGTGCCTGCTGCGTACATCAACAGCTCCCTCACCTATCCCCAATACCTACGTGCCGTCCGGAATGCCGCAGAGGGGCGTTACAAGCTCATCTACGTGGCACCGGAGCGTCTGCTGTCTGAGGAGTTCTGCGCCATCTGGAACACCTGTCCGCTGGCCTGTGTGGCGGTGGACGAGGCACATTGCGTCTCCCAATGGGGGCAGGATTTTCGTCCCAGCTACCTAAAGATCGCTGCGTTCGTTGCCCGATTGTCCCACAGACCCACCATCGCTGCCTTTACCGCTACGGCTTCCGACAGAGTCCGGGACGATATCCAGACCCTGCTACAGCTGCAGGAGCCTTATCGTTGCGTCACCGGCTTTGATAGACCCAATCTATATTTTGGCGTCCTTCGACCCAAGAATAAAAAGATGGAGCTCATAGAGCTATTACGCAACTATGCCGATGCACAGGGCAGGACCGATGGTGCCGGTATCATCTATTGCACCACACGGCGGCTGGTGGAGGACGTCTGCGACTTTCTCCGGGAACGTGGCTATCCTGCTACCCGATACCACGCCGGTCTGGAGCAGGAGGAGCGTTTGGAGAACCAGAACGATTTTCTGTACGACCGGAAGACGATCATGGTGGCCACCAGTGCCTTTGGTATGGGTATCGACAAGTCCAACATTTCTTTCGTGATACACTATAATATGCCAACGGATTTGGAGTCGTATTATCAAGAGGCAGGACGGGCAGGTCGTGATGGCTCACCGGCGGACTGCTTTCTCCTATTTTCACCCAGCGACTACCACACTTGTCTCCATCTGATCACGCCACAGGAGCCGGAAGCCTTGCTGACACCGGACAGGCTGGAGCATTTTCGGCTTGCCAAGGAACGTCTCCAAGCCATGTACGACTACGCCAACAGCAACGGTTGTCTCCGCGCCCAGATCCTGCGGTACTTCGGAGAGAACGCCAAGGACCGCTGTGACAACTGCACCTGGTGCGTCAGCAACCTCGTGCGACACGATGTGACGGAGGACGTACAGAAGCTGTTGTCCTGCATCCGGCGCAGTGGCGAGCGGTACGGGGCTTCGGTGGTGCTCTCCATTCTCCGTGGGGTCAAGACCCAAAAGATCCAGGAAGCCGGACTGGATACACTCTCCACATGGGCGATCATGCAGGAAAACACTGCAGATTACCTGTGGCAGCTGGTGTCCTTTTGTATGGAGGAGCGACTGATCGAGAAGGATAAAGACACCGGCAGTCTGTCGGTGACGGCTGAGGGCTGGCGTTTTCTGAGAAGCGGAAGATCGCTGCGGCTGTCCCTGCCGGAGGATTTCCCGATCACCACCTTTTACTTGGAAACGCAAAAGACCCCCAGAGCACAAACGAACGCACCTGTGGAGCCGGTCAATGAAGCGCTGTATAATAAGCTAAAGGACCTGCGCAAGGCCTTGGCAGCGGAGGAAGGACTGCCACCCTATATTGTGGCGACCAACGTATTGCTGAACGAGATGTGCATCCATCTGCCCACCACGGCGTCGGAGATGCTGCAGATCAAGGGCATGGGCAAGGTGCGCTTCGACCAATACGGACAGGCGTTCCTTCGTGCGATCCAGGATTGGAAGAAAAGTCAGTGTTAAGAGGTTGGGTGGTAAGAAGTGTAGAGAACGCGCGTTTGGTCCACACCCATATAGTGTTGCAATTGCCACAGTGGTGTGCCTATATATAAAAGCAAACTGAAAAAGGGACGCCCCCGGACGCCCCCTGCTTTGATATGTCGGATGTTAGAAATAAGAAACAAAAAAGTTGGACACAAGCCTAACGTGCATCCTTCGCCCATCTTGTTGGGTGACCCAACTTGTTGGGAGACTCATCTTGTTGGGCGACTCAACCTTGTTGGGTGGCCCAACTTGTTGGGAGACTGACCTTCCTTGCCATATCCAAGATCCGGTCACGGTTTTCGTGGAAGAATTGCTTGTATGCCTCGCAGTAGCGGTTCAAGCCTAAGCTGGTGCTACCATCGGCGGTTTCTCGATGTCGTCGGCAGCCACCTCGGCAGATCGCGCGGCATTCGCAGTCCCGGCAGGCTGGGTCTATGGGGCTTGACAGGTCCACGAAGGTCTTGGCAACCGGGGCGCGCAGCAGGGTCTGGATGTCGTCCGTGGCGATGTTGCCCGTTTTCCATTTGTCCAGCACGTAGAAGTCGCAGGGGTACACGCTGCCGTCCGCTTCCACGATCAGGTTGGCGTGACAGATGCCGTCCATACCACAGCACTCCGTGGGCATTCCTGCAGCCAACCGAATGAAGTTGTCGAACTGTCGGATGCTGATATACTGCCCTTTGCAAAAGTCTTCGTAGTACAACCGAAATGTCGTATTCAAAAACTGTGCGTATCGCTTGTTGGTCAAGGTGAACGGATGGTTTTCTTTTTCTCTGCCAAAATCCGGCACATATGGGATAAACTGCACAAACTTGTATTGCTTCGAGCGGAAGTATTTGTACACCTGTGCGGCTTCTCTTGCCACCGGTTCCGTGACCACGCAAAGGATGTTGGTATCGATGCCAGCTCGTGCCAGCGCATCCAGAGTGGCGTTGACCCGTTTGAAGGTGCCGTTCCCCTGTGCATCGGGACGCAGGCTGTCGTGGAGCGCACCGGTGCCGTCCAGAGACACGCCCACCAGATAGCGATACGCTGCAAACAACGCCACCAGCTCGTCTGACAGGTCGTATCCGTTGGTCTGCAGGGCAAAGGACACGGGCACATGGGACGTGTTGTAGGTCTCTACCATTTTATGGAAATGCCGAAAATACCCTGCTCCTGCCAGCGTAGGTTCACCACCTTGGAAGGCGAAGGACACGGCAGAGGGGGCAGCGGCGAAGATATTTTTGACCATGGCTTCGGTGGTCTCCGGGGACATCACGCCAAAGGAAGCGGTGTTCCGGTTCTCCGCCACGTCGCAATAGAAGCAGTACCGGCACCGCATATTGCAAAGGGACGACGCCGGTTTGATGAGCAATTGGATAGAACGCATAGCACTCCTTTTGTGTTGCTAATATCTAACTTCCCAAAGCAGGGGGCGGCAGGGGGCGGCTCTTTTGAAGTTTATTCTTAATATACGCAGTATATGGATACACGCAGTGTATGGATACACGCAGTATATGGGCACACGCACAACACCTGCGGTGTTTCACCGGGTATAGTATGTGATCCGGTCGATGCATACGGTGCCGTCTTTGTCCTCGAACAGTTCGAAGTACAAGGTCTTGGAGCCGTCGCTGCCGATGTCGTTGCGGAAGGTGCCGTCGTTTTTGTGGATCTTGTAGGACACATCAAAGGCGTACAGAGTCGTGCCGTCGCTCTGAGGATCCTGAGAGAGCTGCTCGATCTGGATGTCGTACAGCATCTGGGGCGCAAACTCGATGTGGGGGTCGTTGGACTCATAGTAAAGGTCGGAGAAGAACGTGTTGTAGGTCTCGCTGTCTCCGGCGATAACGGTCTCGAAATACTGCCCAAAGAACACCACAGCGGCGTTGTAGGCGGCGTAGTTGCCGTCGGTGATGGTGAAGGTCTCGTTGCCGGTCTTGTAGTGTACGTACCGATCCAGACCCATATAGACCTCGTCAGCGGTCACGTCCAAGTCGTAGTCCGTTGGGTAGAAATTGTAGCTGACGATCCGGTCGGAGTACATGGACGTGTTGGCGTTCGTCTTATGCTGTACCTCGAACCACTGGGGATGCTGCAGGCACACGGCGCTGACCAGTCCCAAGGCGCAAAGCACCACAAAGCCCACGAGGACCCGGCGCTTGTTACGCAGCTTCGTATCCTCGTTGGGCTGAACCGTTTCGGTCGTATCGTTATTTTGCGCAGGGTCGATGGGTTCCGGCGGCAGTTCCTTTGCGGTGAATTTGGACATGGGCTTAGCCGATGAATCTCTTCAGGTTGTCCAGACCCAGCTGGATGCCCTTCAGGTTATCTTCCATGCCTTCGAATTCCACGGTCACAAAGCCGTCGTAGCCGTACTTCTTCAGGGTCTGGATGCTCTGGTAGATGCGTGCGTCACCGTGACCGATGATGGTGCCACGGATATAGTCCCCTGCTCTGGTCTGGAACCAGCCTGCACCGGGAGCCACTTCCATGCCGCTCTTCTTGAAGAAGTCCTTGGCGTGTACGTGCTTGGCGTAGGGAGCCAAAACGGAAACAGACTTCCAAGGGTCTTCGTCGGCACACATGAAGTTGCCAAGGTCAACAAGCGCACCAAAGTTGGGGTGAGACACGGTATTGATGAGCTTTTCGACCCGGAGCACGTCCTGAGAGAAGTAGCCATGGTTCTCGGTCATGGTGCCAACGCCCTTGGATTCGGCGTACGCAGCGACCTCACGGATGGCGCTTGCCATGGTGGGCAGAGCATCGTCATAGCTGATGTTGATCTTGCCGTGGGGCTGGCTGGCTACGTCGTGTCTCATGTTCTTGACACCCAAAGCGGCAGCCTTGTCCACCATGCCCTTGACTCTTTCGATCTCGGCCTTGGTGTCACCGCCGGAGCCGTTGATGAAGTCAGCGCCCACGCAGAAGGATGCCAGTGCCAGACCCTTGGAAGCAGCATATTCGCCGATCTTCTTCAGTTCGTCCAGAGAAGCATTCGACCAGCCGGATTCCACGAATTCGATGCCGTCAAAGCCAAATTCTGCGGTCTTATCGATGACGCCATAGATGCCCAGGCTCTCCACATAGGGACCAAAGCTGTACGTAGATACACTTGTTTTCATTTTCATATTCTCCTTTTGGTTTAGGTTTTTTATGTTTATTTTTGGAATTATCCTATCCACACCTGTCGTAGCCATGCCAATATCGGATAGCCACAAAACAAGTTTGGTTTCTAATATCTCAATCTCCAAAGCAGGGGGCGTCCGGGGGCGTCCCTTTTGCACTCTATTCTTATATATATGCGATACACACACGCATACCTGTGGCAATTGCAACACAATATTGTCATAGGCTACACATACGTCTTCCACCTACACCTTACTTGTGTCTTCTAATATCCAACTTCCCAAAGTAGGGGGCGTCCGGGGGCGTCTCTTTTGAAGTTTATCCTTATATACGCAGTATATGGACGCACGTCCCACACGCACCAACTTCTTTTTTCCAATATCTTATATCTCGAAGTAGGGGGCGTCCGGGGGCGGCTCTTTTGAAGTTTATTCTTATACACGCAGTGTATGGACGCACGCACGTCCCACACGCACCCACTTCCAGCTTGGTGGATGTTGACCTTCCCTATTATACCGTATCTGTCGGGTTTTTGCAATACGATTTTGAGAATAATTTGAAAATTTTTGAGAAAAAGCTTGACAGAATGGGTTCTTGGCATTATAATAGTATAGAACGCAGGGCTGTCTGTGGTTTTGACAACAGCCAA
Source organism: uncultured Ruminococcus sp. (assembly GCA_964623635.1). Taxonomy (GTDB): domain Bacteria; phylum Bacillota; class Clostridia; order Oscillospirales; family CAG-272; genus UMGS1696. The sequence goes on along the minus strand of CAZUUA010000002.1, from coordinate 12,891 downwards.
TACAAGTATTGAAATATTCCTATAGGAGGAGCATACATCATGTTTGAGGAAGTCAAGGCACTTCTGGTCGAGGAGCTTTCCATCAATCCGGACGAAATCACGCCCAAGGCTGAGCTGGTCAACGATCTGGGCATCAACTCTCTGGAGCTGGCAGACCTGGTGCTGCTGTGCGAAGAAAAGTTCAACACCGAGATCGGGGACGACGTCGTACACAAGTTCATCACGGTGGGTGACGTTGCCGATTATCTGGCAGAAAACGCTTAAGTTCCGTTCACAAAGCTCGGTAAATGCAGAAACGTGTCGCAGGGAAAGCACCGGTGGCACGTTTTTCTAAGGCGCCACCGCACAATTCTGATGATGCAGATGCGTCGGCAGATTTGTGCGGTGGTGCCTAAAATAAAGGAGATTCCTATGGCAAACAATACTGCACGTGTAGAGGTTCGTGGGTTGTCCTTTGACAATCTGACCGTTGCCGAAACCATCGATATATTGACCTCACGTTTAGAGAACGGCACCCAAACAGCGGTCTTTACACCCAATGCGGAGATCGTACAGGCCTGCATCGACGACCCAACGCTCTACCCCATTGTGGGTTCTGCGGACTTGCTGTTGCCGGACGGCATCGGTGTCATCAAGGCTGCGAAGATGTTGGGAACACCACTGAAGGAGAAGGTCGCCGGTGTGGTGGTGGGAGAGAAGCTGGTAGAAGCACTTTCCCATGCGCCCACGCATCGACTGTTCCTATTGGGTGGCAAGCCGGGTGTGGCACAGATCGCCGCAGAGAAGCTGACGGAGAAGTATCCGGGACTGGTGGTCGCCGGGGTACACGACGGGTATTTCCGGAAGGATGGTGCTGAAAACGAAGCGGTACTGGAAGAAGTACGGCAGAGCGGTGCAGACGTGCTGTACGTGTGTCTGGGCGCACCTACGCAGGAGAAATGGATCCACACCAATCGGTCTGCCCTACCCGGTGTGACGCTGCTGTTGGGTCTGGGTGGCTCTGTAGACGTGTACGCCGGAACGGTGAAGCGAGCACCGAAGATCTTCATCCGGCTGGGACTGGAATGGTTCTATCGCCTGTGCAAGGAGCCACGCCGCATCGGCCGCATGATGAACCTTCCCCGCTTCTACTTCGGCACAATGCTTTGGAAGATCAGAAATAAGAAGTAGTACGTATGTATGTGGGTACGTGCGTGCGTATAAGAATAGAGTGCAAAAGGGACGCCCCAGGACGCCCCCTACTTCGGGATATAAGATGTTAGTAATTAGAAGTTGGTGCGTGTGAGACGTGCGTCCATATACTACGTATATCCATACACTGTGTATATAAGAATAGAGTGAAAAAGGGACGCCCCAGGACGCCCCCTACTTCACAAAGTTAGATATTAGAAGTTAGAAGAAAGATGTATGTGTGTGTGTGTATCCATACACTGCGTGTATAAGAATAAACTTAAAAAGGGACGCCCCAGGACGCCCCCTACTTCATGAAGTTAGATATTAGAAGTTAGAAGTAAGACACCATGCAAGTATGGGGCATGGGTACGCACATATATATAAGAATAGAGTGAAAAAGGGACGCCCCCGGACGCCCCCTACTTCGGAAACTGCGTTGTTAGTACACGAAAATATAAAGTCACGGCAGGAACGATCGCTGGGTCCACACCGTGACTTCTTATTTACTTAGAACGTGAATTTCTCCCACGGGATGTCCACAGGAGCTTTTTCGGTCAGGATGCTGTCTACGTGCATGAGCAACGGGAATTCTTGCAGGTCTACTTCCCCTTTGGCTGCCTTGACCTTCAACGCCTCTGCCACACGCACGGCCACCACCAGCGATTCCAGCGTCACACCGGCCAGCTCTGCCTTGGCTGCATCGATGTCCAGTCCTCGTCCCAGAAGGATACCCACCTGTCTTGTTCTGCCGCCGTATACCGTCACGTACAGGTCACCGGCACCGACACACAGGTTGTCCAGAGTCCCGGCACCCTGCATGGCCAGCAGCTTTGCCATTTCCCGGACGCTCTGCCCGAACACCGCCGCTTGGGAATTGAAATGCAGCGTGTCGTCACCCATTTCCTTTTGGTTCAGACCAATGGTCAGCGCAATGCCCAGGGCGTAGCCGTTCTTCAGCGCCACCGCACTTTCGATGCCCATCACATCGGTGGTCAGGCTGATATGGTAATACTTCGTCTGCATGATGGTCTTCAGCTGCTGCAGGATCGCCATATCCTTGCCACAGAACGCCACCTCGGTTTGGTCATGGGCTACAAGCTCATAGCTGGTGCAGGGACCACCCACGGCGTTCAGGGAGACCTTCTTGCCCAGCGCATCCAGCTTCTTTTGCCAAACCATAGGATACGGCAACAGTTCCCCGTCCGGCGTGTTCCACAGACCCTTGGTGACGGTCAGCACCGGGATTTCGTCCGGGACCTTGGGCAGCACATAGTCGCCGAACCAATCCACGCCAAAGCTGCTGACACCACCGATGATCATGTCTGCACCGGCCATGGCGTTCTCCATTTCTTCAATTTGATAATACGCTACACCGGCAGGAAAATCCTTGGTAAACTTGGGATGTCTGCCGGTCTTTTTACAAGTGTCGATGATGTCTCTGTCCAAGTGCGTCCCCACCAAGCGAACGGTGTGCCCGTTTTCACGAGCCGGAAACGCCAGCGCCGACCCCATCATACCAGAACCAATGATCGTTACAATAGCCATAATTTTTCTTCCTTTCATGATAATGCAAATGTGCGAGGTCTGCATTCCAATATTTTAATCTCCAAAGTAGGGGGCGTCCGGGGGCGTCCCTTTTTCACTCTATTCTTATATGCGTACGCACAATTACTTCGCCCACGCCACTTCGTCCACAGTGCCACAGCCGGTGCTGTTGCCGTCTCCGTTGATATCGTCAAAGGCCGTCACGTACACCAAGCTGTCGTCCCCCTGCACCAACTCTCCGTTGATTCGAATATTCCGCAGTGCAACGGTTCCTACGTGGGAGGTCAGGTAGGGGTCGAACACTTCCCACTCCCCGTTGCGGATGGATTTGGGACCGATGGTCACCAGATGCGACAGGGGATATTCGTCCCGGTGCAGGGTCAGGTCGATGTGCTCGAAGGTCACGTGCCCAATGTGGGAGCCCAGCTCAAAGGCCGCAAAATGCCCTCTCACCGGATCGCCGGTCAAATATGCCGCAAACCGGTCGATGGGACCTGCCAGATCGATGGTAATGTGCTCGAAGTACAGGTTGTCCGACGAACCAACGCCTCCACGCTCCGGCGCTTCTCCGATCCGATAGGCCGGCGTCTGGAAGTACATCTTGAAGGTCATGATCCCCGTCACGTGGCTGATGATGGCATCGTACAGGCCGCAGTCCACCTGGGTGCCGTCCCCATAGGTATACACACCCGGCTCGATCCGCAGGGCTTTGTATCGGCTTTCCGGCGACAGATGCAATTCTTCGCACAGCACATTTTTCGTGTTGCCAAAGGTCACCGAGGAGTTCTGCCAGTCGTACATATTCAACGCCACCAGATCGTCGCCCACCTCGCCACGAATATTTTTTACGTAAAGATTTTCGCTGTTTCCATTGATGTGCAGACCGTCCGCATAGCAGCTCTCGAAGGTGATGTTCTCGAAGACCCCGTTGGTCAGGTTCCCCACCTGCACCCCAAACCCTGCCGCATGGGCAAAGTTGGCATCTCGAATGGTCAGACCGATGATGTTGTTGAACAGCATACAGGTGGACACGCCGTAGAAGGGTCTGCGTTCCCCGGGCACGTCCGTATCAAAATGGGTGTACCTGCCGCTCTGTCCGTAGCCCCCACGCTTGCTGTGGCTCTCTTCCCAGCTACCGCCGTGGATGGAGATGTTGCGGTCTTCCCGGCCCGGTAGGATGGGGAGAGCGGTGCCGTCTGCCGTGTGTTCGTTCCGCAGTAGCAGTACCTCGCAGTCCGGCGTCAGGCGTATGGTGGCACCGGTGGCTTCGATGTGCCTGTTCGAGGGGATCACCACCGTGTCGTCGATCCAGTAGATGTCCGCAGACGCCGGGATCACCACCACGCTGTGTTCCTGCAGTGCCCTTTGCAAAGCGGATGTCCAAACGGTTCGTCCGTCTTTTTCTCTTGCAAGCGAACGATACGCCGTCAACACCACGCTGTCGGTCAGTGCCTCTGCCGCTGCCCGGTTGCTCTGCCGCATTTCGTCCAGAGAAGCACGGATCTGTTCCTTGGTTCTTGCTATGGTTTGCATGGTCTCACTCCGATCTTTTGTGTTTTTGTGTAGCTTACTTTAGGTTTGCCAATATGGCGGCGATCTCTTTGTCCACCGAAAGGATCTCTTCCCGGAACTCCCGTGCCGACATCCGCAGCACACCGGAGCGCACCGCCTGCAGCTGGATCAGTCCGTCCGAGGTCACGACACGCACCGTGTGGTCCTTGCCGATCTGGTTCACCAGCTTCTCGATATAGGTGTCCCCCAGCTCGTTTTCCTTGGTGTACACCACGTGCAGTCCTTGATAATCAAACTTTCTCTCCACAGAACCTTTCACGTTGTACGCATCGAACACCAGGATCATGTCCCGTTTCGTGAAGGCCTGGTAGTTTGCCAAAACCTCACACAGCTGCCGCCGGGCGTTTTCCAGATCGGTCTGGGCTATGGCAGACAGCTCGTCCCAAGCGAAGATCACGTTGTAGCCATCGATGATGTAGAGGGACCGCCGCCTGCTGTGCCGCTTGGGTTCCGCCGTCACCAGCTTTTTTCCCTCGCTGTAGACCTTGCGCCGGATGGGACCAAACTCCCGTTCCATGATGGCCTCCAGCTCCTTTTCGTCCAGATCCAGATTGCGCCGGATCACCTTGGGACTCTCCACCACCGCCGTCTGCGCTTTGCCTTTGACAAGTGTAGATTCCAGATGCATATGGGAGCGCACCTCCTGCCACGGTACCACGAACCCGGCGCCATGGGCACAGAACACCGAATCCGGCGTGTTGTCCAGATCGGCTTCCGGCACGTAGGCAGCTTTCTCGACCACCGTCCCTTGGTTGTGGCAGGGATAGTAGCCGTCCATGCGACAGGAGAGCTTGCCTCTGCCGTGGGTGTAGGCCGCCACCTCTTTGGCGTATTCTCCCATGGTGGACACCGGCGCACGTCCCTGTAGCACCGACACACCCGGCGTGGCTTCGTGCTCGTCATAGGTGCCGTCCCGTGCCAGAATATCCGCAATGGCTCGCCCCACGCATTCTCCCGGCACCTCCAAGCGAAAGGCGTACCAAGGCTCAAGCAGCACCATTTGTCCTGCCGCCCGTGCCTGCATCAGACCTTCCCGCACCGCACGATAGGTGGCTTCCCGGAAATCACCGCCTTGGGTGTGCTTCAGGTGGGCTCGACCAGCCGTCAGGGTGAGCTTCATGTCCGTGATGGGTGAACCGGTCAGGGTGCCAAGATGGGTCTTTTCTTCCAGATGGGTCAGGATCAACCGCTGCCAGTTTCGGTCAAGGTCGTTCTCTCGCACCACGCTGTCGATGACCAGTCCCGAACCCACCGGCAACGGCTCCAGCACCAGATGCACCTCCGCATAGTGCCGCAGGGGTTCAAAGTGTCCCACCCCTTCCACAGGTGCCGCAATGGTCTCTCGGTACAGGATACGACCGTCCGTGAAGGTGATGGGCACGCCGTATCGCTCGTCCACCAGCCGCACCAGCACCTCGGTCTGCACTTCTCCCATGACCTGTGCCTGTATCTCTCCAAACCGTTCGTTCCAGAGAATATGCAAAAGCGGTTCTTCTTCCTCCAGTTCCTTCAGCTTGGGCAAAAACAGCCGGGGATCCACGTCCCTGGGCAGTGCCAGCCGATAGTGCAGCACCGGTTCCAGAGCCGGCGGCAGTGCAGTCTCCTCGTCACCAAGCCCCTGCCCCACATAGGTGTCGGACAGTCCTGCCACGGCGCACACGTCCCCAGCCGAAACGCTGTCCACGTTGGTATATTTGGCACCGGAATAGAGCCGCAGACCCGTGATCTTTTCTTCCTTTTTCTCGCCGCCTGCGCTGGTATAGGCAAGCTGCTGTCGCACGGTCAGACTGCCACCGGTGAGCTTCAGGTAGGTCAGCCGCACGCCGCCGGGGTCGTGGGCGATCTTGTACACCTGGGCACCAAAGGCCGCCGGATATTCCGTCTCCAAGGTGTATTTCGCCAGTCCGTCCAGCAGTGCGGTGATGCCGGTGTTGCGCAGCCCACTGCCAAAGTAGCAGGGGAACAGCTTTCGTTCTGCCACCAATGCCGCTATGTCGTCGGTCGTGATCGTCTCCCCGTTCATGTACCGCTCAAACAACGCTTCGTCACACAGAGCCACACGCTCGGCCATGTCTTCGTCCATGCCGTCTTCGGCATTTGTAAAATCCACACAGCCGCTGTGCAGGTCGGTACAAAGTCCCTGCAGCACGTCCTCCGGTTCCGCATGGGCCATATCCATTTTGGTGATAAAAATAAACGTAGGCACATGGTAGCGTTCCAGCAGCTGCCACAGGGTCTGGGTATGGGCCTGCACGCCTTCGGAGCCGCTGATGACCAAGATGGCATAGTCCAGCACCGCCAGTGTCCGTTCGGCTTCGGCAGAAAAGTCCACGTGTCCCGGTGTATCCAGCAGGGTCACAGACAGGTCCCCATAGGTGAACAGCGCCTGCTTGGAGAAGATGGTGATGCCCCGTTCCCGTTCCAGCACGTGGGTATCTAAATAGGTATTGCGTTGGTCCACTCGACCCGGCGTTCTGATCTTGCCTGCCGCATACAGCATGGCTTCGGATAAGGTGGTCTTTCCGGCGTCCACATGGGCCAGCACCCCAATGACCTGTTTTTTCATGCTCGTTCTCTTTTCATCCCAAAAAGCCCAAATCCTTATCGTACAAAAAGATTCAGGCTTTTTCATTTTACGTTATATTTATTTCCGTCTCTGCCGCAGTACCTCATAGGCCAGCATAGCCGTAGCCGATGCCGCCGATAAGGATCCCGCAAAGTCTCTGCCGTAATCGATCCGCACGATGGTGTCCGCTTCGTCCAGCAGGGCTCTGGAAATGCCACGCTTTTCGCCGCCGACGATCAGGAACAGGGGGCAGGTCAGGTCCGCTTCAAAGGACGACACCGAATCCCGGATGCCGGCACAGCAGATCTTGTAGCCACAGCCACGGAACAGTCCGGCCGCCGTGACCCCATCACAGGTGTACATAGGCAGCAGCTCCGAGGCACCGGCAGACGAACGACACACGACTCCGGCGGCGCTCATCCAGTTTCGGGGAGACAGCACGATGCCGTCCACGCCACAAGCGTACAACGACCGCAGGGCATACCCAAAGTTGTAGGGGTCCTCGATGCCTTCCACCAGCACGTAAAAGCCGTTCTGCCGAATCGCCTCTGGGGTCAAGGTGGGAATGGTGCGATCGGTGCATTCTGCCACGATACCGCCGTGGGTAGAGCCGACCGTCAGCGTGTCCAACATTTCGCTGTCCGTTTCTTCCACCGGAAAGCCGTGCTTTTTCCCCATGGCACGCAGATAACCCAGCTCCTTCCGCTTGCTCTCCGCCTTGGCACCATCGTACAGCACCCGCAGGATCCGTCTGTCGTGGAGAGAATCCTCCATGGCGTGAAGGCAGGCACGAATGGACGTCATACCTTCGAACAGCGTAGAGTCAGCGAATCGAATGATCTCTTTCTTCATCTTACTTGGCAGCGTTCATCTTCAGGTACGCATTGATGAAGCCGTCGATCTCCCCATCCATGACCGCCTGAATGTTGCCGTCTTCGTAGCCGGTACGGGTGTCCTTCGCCAAGGTGTAGGGCATGAACACGTACGAGCGGATCTGTGCGCCCCATTCGATGTTGGTCTTGTTGCCTTGGATATCCTCGATCCGGTCCAGCTTTTCCCGTTCCTTGATCTCGATGAGCTTGGACTTCAGCATCTTCATAGCCGTTTCCTTGTTCTGCAGCTGGCTCCGTTCGGTCTGGCAGCCAACCACGATACCGGTGGGAATGTGCAGGATCCGGATGGCGGAGTCGGTCTTGTTGATGTGCTGTCCACCGGCGCCGGAGGAACGATGTGCGGTGATCTCCAGATCCTCGTCCTTGATCTCGATGGTGTTGTCGTCGTCAAATTCCGGCATGACTTCCACCGAGGCAAAGGACGTGTGCCGTCTGCCGGAGGAGTCAAAGGGAGACACACGCACCAGTCTGTGTACGCCATTCTCGCTCTTGAGATAGCCGTATGCGTTGACCCCTTCCACCATGATGGTAGCGGACTTGAGCCCGGCTTCTTCTCCGTCTAACCAGTCGATCAGCTTCACCGTGTACCCATGCCGTTCGCCCCAACGGGTGATCATACGATAGAGCATCTGTGCCCAGTCCTGTGCTTCGGTACCGCCGGCACCGGGATGGAAGCTGACAATGGCGTTGTTCCGGTCGTATTCGCCGGAGAGCAGGATCTCGATGCGCAGCCGTTCCTCTTCCTTTTCGATGGCCTTCTGTTCGCTGAGCACCTCTTCCACCATGGATTCGTCGTTCTCTTCGCTGCCCAGCTCTGCCAAGGTGATGGCGTCTTCCAGCTTGGCGCACAGGTTGTCGTAGGATGCGATCTTATCCTTGAGCTGCTTCACCTGCTGCAGCACCTTGCCGGAGGTGGCTTGGTCGTTCCAGAAATCCGGATCGGCGGTCTTCTCTTCCAGCTCTGCCACCTGGGACCGCAGCAGATCGATCCGCAGGGCACTGCCCAATTCCTTCAGGTTTTCTCTAAAATTCCCCAGCTGATATTTTGCGTCTTCCAGTGCAATGATCAATTCTATATCCTCCAAAATCTTTTGTCTATGTTGTATTCTCATCTATGAATGGTCAAATCGTGTGTGCCATTCCCCATCGGCTTATGATCGTTCTATTTTCCCCAAAGCGGGGTCACAATTCCACAAATTCCATGGTGGGCAGCTTTTGCACCGGCGATGGCTCTCGTTTCAGTGGGTCGTACACAAACCGGCGACAGCAAGCGCCTGCGTCCACCACGCCCTGCTTCCGGCACAGCATCTGATCCGGGTCGGACAAAGTGGTCGCTCTCTCACAATATTTGCAAAATCGTTCTATTTCCGCATCGTAGCGTTTTTTCATCCTACACCCTCCATTCCGCCAAGTATCGCACAAAAACTGCATTATAAATATATTATATAGGAAAACCCATAGAAAATCAAGACCTTTTCCAAAAGATTTCCGCACCCGGGTACATTTTTACGGTTTGCACGACCGTTTAGGAAGCCTTTGCCGTTTTGGTTTACCAGCGCCCACGATACCCAGCAGAACGATATAGCCCAAAAGCCAAAGCGCACTTCCCGGCTCTGCCATGGTCGGCGCAGTTCCATGGGACGACAGCAGTGCCGGTTCCAGACTTCCCCACGCCATGGACAAAAGCCCCATGAGGATGCCGCAGACCAGCTTCCAGAGGATGTACGGACGCAGAGAGATGCCGGTGCCGTGGAGCAGCTGTGCCGTTTGCATGAGTACCGACAGCCCCCCAAAGCCCACTGCGAAGCCGGTACAAAACAGTCCCACGTACCCACCGACCCGGGCTGCCACTTGGGTGCCGGTGGAAAACTCCAACACCGCCGCCAACAAAAGAGACGCTCGCTCCCGGCACGGCACCAAGTCCGTCAGCACGGCCACCAGAAGCGAAAAGAACACGATATAGCCGCCCACATACAAGGTCTGCTCGGTGCTGTCCCGGATGGCACTGCAAAACACACGGCTAAAGGATACTTCGCACTGTCGTTTGTTCGGTGACGTTCTATTTTGAAGTGTACGTCTCTGCCACAGCCACAGGGTCACCAAACTGAGCGTCCATTGGGTCGCAAGCAAAAATGCCCCGTACCGGGTGCTATTCCATAGACCACCGCCGATGCCGTGGAGCAGGAACGCCGGACTGGCCCCACCGGATAGCGCACACACCACCGCCGCCTCCCGATGGTCCATGCGGTCCGCCATTTCCTTGGTCATTTTGGCGCCCATGGGATACCCGCAGAGCTGCCCCATGAGAAAGACCCCACCGATGTCCCCACGCAGACCGATACACCGACCAAACGGTTCCAGCGCCCCATAGTTCACAAAGAAATGGGACAGCACCATATAGGGAAACAGCACCGGCACCAGCCTTGTCACGAAGGCACGCATACTGCCGGTCACCGCAGTCGATGCCGTCTCCGGGTGCCACAGCAGCGCACAGAACAGACACACCGCACCGCCTGCCGCCAATTGCCTTGCTTTTGCAGACATGAAAAGCCTCCTTTTTGCATACCATAGTGTCACACAGCATCTATATGCACAAGGGGGTGCCAAATTGCCAAGGAAAAGAAAGCTGCGACAAAAGGTGGCTGTGGGACTGTCTGCCCTCACCGGACTGCCACCGGAAGGCTTTTGCGATATGCCCGTGCTGCTCTGTCGGGGAAACAGCGAGCTCCGGATAGACGGCTGTCGTGCGATCCTGTCCTACAGCAACATGGAGGTACGGCTGGATCTATTTGACCTACGGCTGACCATCGTGGGGACATCGCTACAAATGTCGGATTTTCATGGACGGTGCATGACCATTCGTGGGACGATCACCGGTTGTCGATGGGAGGACGCACCGTGTTAGATCAGTTATGGCATTTGTGCATGGGCTGGGTGGAGCTGCTGGTGCCGTCTTCCTGCCAAGAGAAGCTGCTGGCACTGCTCTGGGAAAAGGATATTCGATTCTGGCATTATCGAGAAACAAAGGATCATGTTTCCGTCCGCGTACCCAAGGGTGCGCTATCCCTGCTGTCCACGGCCTGTATCCCCATGGAGATCGGTCGTTACGGCGGTATCCCCACATTGGTGGGCTTTTGTCTGGCACGACCGGGATTGGCACTGGGGACGGTGCTTCTGGTGCTGTGGTGTCTGTATGCGGAGCACTTGGTCTGGCGTGTGGAGATCGATGGCTGTCAAACCTTGTCGGAGTCGGCGGTACAGGAGATTCTGGCGGCACACGGCTGTGGCGTGGGGGACTACATCCCCGCCATCGACTGTGATGCGCTCCATGCCACGGTGAAGGCAGAACACCCGGAGATCGCCTGGCTCTCGGTCTATCTCCACGGCAACACGGCATCGGTACAGCTTCGTGAGACAAAATTTCCGGAAGTAAAAGAACACACCGCCGGAACCTATGCCAATGTGGTGGCAGCCTGCGCCGGAGAGATCGTCAGCGTCCGGGTCTATGAAGGCGAGGCGGTGGTGGTACCGGGAGACGTGGTGCTGCCGGGTGAGCTGCTGATCTCCGGTGTGGTATCCATGAAGAACGAGGGACAAAGCCGGTTGGAATATGCGTCCGGTGCGGTGCTTGCCAAGGTGGCGTATCCCATTGCGATAGAGGTCACGCCCATGCAGGAAATGCTGACCTACACCGGTGCCAAACGTACCCACAGGACCGTCACGATTTTGGGCAGGACCCTACGACTATACAGAGATGCTGATATTCCCTACGCAGAATATGACACCACCGAAGCTGTCGATGCCATACAGCTGTTGGGGCATATCCGACTCCCGGTGACCATCACCACGGTGACCTATCGAGAGACGGAGAGCCGACCGATCCAGCGCACACCGGACGAAGCCGTAGCCGATGCCTTGGGAAAACTGCGCTGTGCCATGGATGATGCACTGCAAAAGGGCGAACTATTGGAGCGCACGGTCACCACCGCTATCGCCGAGGATGGCACGGTGCGGATCGACTGTCTCTTGTACCTTCTGGAAGATATTGCCAAAACAAAGGAATTCACCGTGACCGAAGCGACACCGGAAAACCCTTCCTAAAGCAAAAAAGCACTGCACCGATCTGTGTACTGTGGCGCTGTGCTTGCTGTATGGTTAGTTGACTATATGGACATGGTATTGTATGCGTTATGGCTTAAAGCACCCGGTCGCTGAGGGCAATGACCTCGTCGGCATAGGCGTCCCGGCGATTCTGCAGAATGTTTTTGTAGATGGGATAATTCACGATAGCGACAACCATACCCACCAGACCCAATGCGATACCGGGCACCATGGTGTTCTGCAGACCCAGGGTGGCACCGATGTCGGTCATGATCAGGCTCATACCGGCTCCCATGACCAGAGCGCCAAAGGACCCAAAGCTCCAACCGAACAGATTGGCAGGTCTTTTCACACGGCGATCCAGCTCCTTCAGCTCGTCCAGTGCGGTGTAGGTCTTCTCGGTGTATTGGGTGCGGATCTTCTGTACCAGATATTCTTTGTCGTTGCGGTTCATAATATTGTTCTCCTTTTATGGTTCTCTTTGCTTTTTATCCTGTTGATCGGAGGAGGTGCGCTCCTCATTGGTGTGGCTATAGTATACCGGATGGATGTTTGCGAATGTTTTGCGAGATGTTTATGTTTTGTTAAAGCGACCGGGCGACGGAAAAATCGGGGTTTTGGGGCAACAAAGCATCCGGAGAAAACGATCCGGTCTTGGAAAAAGAAAATTTCACTCTTGACAAAGGGACTTGGATATGGTATAATTACCTTCGGAAATCGGCTTTCCGGCGGTATGGAAAGTGTTCCGCAACTAAACACACGGAGAGTTATCGAAGCGGTCATAACGAGGCGGTCTTGAAAACCGTTTGAGGGCAACCTCACGTGGGTTCGAATCCCACACTCTCCGGAACAATTTGGCTCAAACGTATTTGTTTGGGCTTTTTTGTTTGGATACAGAGTGGTTCGACGCCCCTTCTGCAAGGTATCCTTACCCATCAAAAAAAGCTGTCACAAAATTCAATTTGCAACAGCTCGTTTTTATTTAACCGATCATCGTGATAGGAATGATCATGGGATACGGAACGCCGGGGGTGATCAGCT
>CAZUUA010000001.1:163922-191909 GCA_964623635.1 uncultured Ruminococcus sp. | reverse complement strand
CCGCCTACTATGATACGGCTCTGAAGTTCAAGGGTACCCGTGACCAGCAGAGCGTGGATATTCTGGACATGATCGTCGCCAACACCATTTACGACTTCGGCTACATTTTCTGCGGCGGCAGCTCTTCCACCAACCCCGGCTTCTGGACGCACAAGGTCCTGCAAAAGGCCTCGCCGGACATCACCTCCCACTATGAGAGCAACAAGAAGGCCTACGAAAACAACCTGGGCAAGGTGCTTGATGCTTTCAAAAATTATAGTACAAAATAAACCTGCTTCCTATACCGAAATGTCAGGCACCCTCTTTGGTGTCCGACATTTTTCGTTTCGGCGTATTGGCAGAAATTTTTGGAGAATACGGGAAATTTTTTTGCTTTTTCCGTGACAGACAGAGAAAAATATGGTATAATCAATCCATATAAAATATATCCTGTGGAAAACCGCAAGGGTATCCCAAGTAAGGAGAAAGATATGAAACACTATATTCCTGTAGCCGCACACCGGGGCAACGTGGATGGGTTCCCGGAAAACACCATGCCGGCCTACCGTTCTGCCTACGAGATCGGTGCCGACAGCATCGAGCTAGATCTGCACATGACCAAGGATGGCGAGATCGTCCTGATCCACGACGGTACGCTGGATCGCACCACCAATATGTCCGGCAAGATCTGCGACATGACCCTACGTGAAATTCGAGAAGCCGACGCCGGTATCAAGGTCGATCCCAAATTTGCCGGAACCCGAGTGCCTACCCTCCGGGAATTTCTGGAGCTGGTACGGACCATGGACGCCGCCGGTCACGAGGACATGACGTTCAACTTTGAGCTGAAGGATTATTTCCACGTAGTCGGAGAAGCCTGGGCAAAGGAAAGCTGCGACAAGTCCATTGCCATGATCGAGGAATACGGGCTCACCGATCGTTGCTACATCAACAGCTTTGACGGCAAAGTGCTCGGCTATGTACAGGAAAAATGGAACGGTCGGTATCGGCTCCACGGTTATTATCCCTATAGCATTCTGGGCGACAGCTACCCGAAGGAAATGTTTTGTGTGTGCGTATTTGACGAAAGCCTTGACGAGAATGGCAACAAGATCCCGGTGGGTGCCAAGGCTGTGTTCGACAAGATCAAGGCCGAAGGGTATGAGACATGGATCGGCGCCGGTGTCCGTTCCGTAGAGCACGTGAAGATCGCCTGCGAACGGGGTGGGGATCTGTTCACCTCCAACGAGCCTGCCAAGCTCATGGGAATCTTAGCCGAGCTGGGCTACCGTCAGAAGTAAATCGCCACCCATAATAAACTTTTTTCAAAACAAGCTTAGGCTATCATAAGCAATCGGTTCAAACAACGACAATAAAGGAGTAACCATATGTATCATAACAACAATGTAAAACAGCCGGATGGACTGGACGAGATCCTTGCTCTGCGTCCGACCGGAGCCGATGTGGCAGCAAAGACCGCTGATAACCTGCGAGATCGGATGAAGGGTGCCGTAATGGGACGGTTCATTGGCTGTACCCTGGGCGTACCGGTGGAAAATTATTCCATTCTGTATATGCAGGCGCTGGCTGCCGAGACCGGTACCGCTTTTCCGCCTACGACCTATTGGAAGGGCTCTGACCGTGGCGAAGGCTATATGCACTACGGTCTCAACCCCATCTCCGACTATCTGGAAGGCTCTGTCTGCTGTGCACCCGGCGACGACGACATCACCTACGTGATCCTGAATCTGTTGCTGCTGGAGAAGTACGGCAAGGGCTATTCTGTGGCCGATGTGGGGCAGCTGTGGCTGGACATTCTGCCCATCGCCTGCACCGCCGAGGATGAAGCACTCCGACAGCTCCGTGCCGGTACCAAAGCGGAATGTGCAGCCAACTTCAATGGTTACGTGGAATGGATCGGTGCTGCCATCCGTGCCGACGCCTTTGGCTATGCCGAAGCCGGAGATCCGGTAGCTGCTGCCAAGCTGGCCTACAACGATGCGTTCCTGACCCACCGGCAGAACGGGATCTACGGCGAAATGTTCTGTGCCGCTACCATTGCAGCTGCCTTCACCGCCGAAACGCCGCTGGACGCTGTCCGGATCGGTATGCAGCAGATCCCGGCCGAATCCGAGCTGTACCAGGCATTGGAATGGGCATTGGCGCAGCAGGACAAAGTCACCTGCTACCAGAGAGCCCGGATGCTCTTGGACAATAAATTTGCCGGTATGCATCCCGTTCACACCATCAACAATATGTGTGCCATCGTCTTTGCGCTGATGCTGGGTGGCCGGGACTTTGACAAGTGCATCTCCAACTGCATCGCCATCGGTCTGGACAACGACTGCACCGGTGCCACTGTGGGCAGTATCGTTGGCGCCAACATCGGCATCGAAAACATTCCGACCCACTGGTACGAGCACTTCAACGACAATGTGATGACCTACATCACCGGCCACAAGGATCAGTCCATCGAAGGGGTCATCGACCGGTTCGTGGCGCTGAACCAGCAGTGAGAAGCCTATACAGTTGAGGTATACGACCATGTTCAAAACCTATCCATCCAATATTGCCAGCGGCACCAGCCACAACTATATGCTGTGTTATGACGCACCAAAAACAATACGGGCACGAGGATATTTTCGTACCCTGTCCGATGCGCCGGATACCTGGCGGTTCTGGTTCTCCAACGCTGTAGATACCACCTATGCCGACGGGGAGATCGGATTCCCGGATCGGCTGGGGGGAGATTGGCGTATCCTGTCGGCTCGAATCGGCGATGGTGGCGTGTATACCTGCGGCGAAATGCCCACACCCGTGCCTGTGACCGGCTGGACGGCTGTGACCTTTGACGGACAAGCCGGCAGAAACGTGACCCCCGGTGAACGGTTCTGGAGCGATGCGGTGACCTTCACCCTGCCGGAGGGACACTATCTGGTCTGGGAATGGGAGCTTGAGGGCAAGGAGATCCCCTGTACCCCCGATAGCCAAGCACCCACCTTTGTGGCCACCGATGGGGGAGAGCTGTCGTTTCAGCCGGAATGCCCCCTGCCGGATCTGTTTGGTGCCAAGCGGGAGATCAAGGGACGTGTGGCGTTCTGGGGCGACTCCATTACTCAGGGCTGCGGCACCCGAAACAACTACTATGAAAACTGGGCTGCCCGGATCGCACTGGCATTGGGCAAGGACTACGGCTTCTGGAACATTGGTCTGGGCTGGGCAAGAGGCAGTGACGGTGCCTACCACGAATTTTGGAAGTACAAGGCTGCCCAGGTGGACACGGTGTGCATCGTCCACGGGGTCAACGACAACAACTCCGGTGCGTACCACCGTGGTCGTGGGGACAGTGCCGACGAGATCCTGACCACGCTGGAGACCAACATCCGGTATCTGCAAAGCGAAGGCATTCGTGTGATCCTGTTCACCGTGCCACCCTTTGAATATCCCGGCGACCGGTACATGGTGTGGAAGACCCTGCGGTATGCGTACCCGGCGTTGGCTGCGGAAATGGGCGTGGAGCTGTTCGATTTTGCAGCGACTTTGGATGCCTGTCCTCCCTATGGCAATCGCTTCGTCTACGGCGCACACCCGGACGGAGAAGGCGGGCGTATCGCTGCGGAAGCCTTTTTGGCAGCCGGACTACTGTAAGGCGCATCAATAAATTCCTATCTACAAGTAAATCACAAGAGGTTACATATGTACGATATTGATAACAAAACCACCACCGAAGGACTGCTGTCATTTCTGGCGGCCTCTCCTTCCCCGTTTCACGCCGTTGAGCAGATCGCAGCCCGACTGAGCGACGCTGGCTTCATCCGACTCGAAGAAGCAGACGCATGGCAGCTCACACCGGGCAGCGGCTACTATGTCACCCGGAATGGCTCCTCCATCATCGCTTTTGCCATTCCCAGTGAACCGGCGCCGTCCCTGATGCTGACCGCCAGCCACACCGACTCTCCCACTTACAAGCTGAAGAACAAAGCGGAAATGGATGCCTTCGGGAAGTACACCCGGATCGCCACCGAATGCTACGGCGGTATGCTCCACTATCCCTGGTTCGATAGACCTTTGTCCGTGGCCGGTCGGCTGGTGCTATCGGAAAACGGCCATATCCAGACCAAGACCGTCTACATCGACAAGGACATTCTCATGATCCCCAGCGTGGCACCCCATATGAAAAACAGCAACAGCAACTTCACACCCAATGTGGCTACGGACATGGTGCCGCTGTTTGGAGGCAAGGATGCCAAGCTCCGTCCCCTTTTGGCTGAAGCGGCCGGTGTGGCAGAGGAGACCATCGTGGACTTCGATCTGTACCTGACGGCTCGCACTCCCGGCGTGATCTGGGGTGCGGGCGACGAATTTTATTCCAGTCCCCGGATCGACAACCTGCAGTGTGCCTACGGTACCCTCATGGGCTTTCTCACCGCCGGGATCCGGGACAAGGGCGCCATTGGGGTCTACAGCGTCTTTGACAACGAGGAGACCGGTTCGGGTACCAAGCAGGGTGCCGGGTCTCTGTTCCTCCGGGACACCTTAGAGCGGCTGTGTGAAGCACTGGGCTACGACCTGCGGCAGGTGCTGGCGTCTTCCATGTTCGTCTCCGCCGACAATGGACACGCCCGACACCCCAATCACCCCGAGCTGTCCGACGGTGACCACTGTCCCCACATGAACGAAGGCGTGGTGATCAAGGCCAATGCATCGCAGAAGTACACCACGGACGGTCTGTCCGCTGCCCTGTTCCGGGAGATCTGCCGTCGTGCGGAGGTGCCGGTGCAGGTGTTCTACAACCGTAGCGATATGGGCGGCGGCTCCACGCTGGGTTCCATCGCCAACCGGACTGTGGCGGCCTACACGGTGGACATCGGTATGGCACAGCTGGCGATGCACTCGGTATATGAGACCGGCGGCGTGGCAGATACCGGCTACATGATCCGTGCCATCGAGCAGTTCTACCGCACCACACTGTGTGCCGAAGGAGATGGTGTGCTGTGTCTGTGAAGCGTATAGTGGCACTGCTTCTGGCGCTGTTCTGTGTCATAGGACTGACCGGGTGCATGGAAGACGATTTTGTTTCCGCTGCGGTCATAGGTAAGGAAGAAGGAGACGGCGGTGTGCTGGACACCATTGAGGAGAACCTGTACGATCTGTGGTACGATTACGTGGCAGACGACAGGACCAAAGAGGCCATCGACGAAGCCTATGCTGCCTATGAAGAAGAGGCTGCAGCTCCCCAGACCGCACCACAGACCGTTGCCTATGGGGAATACTACTACGACCTGGACAACGTGGTGCTGTACATAGACGCCTACAACGAGCTGCCGGAGAACTACATCACCAAGGCAGAAGCAAGAGCATTGGGCTGGGAAGGCGGCTCTGTGGAGGTTTGGCAGGACGGTGCTGCCATTGGCGGAGATACCTTTGGCAACCGGGAAGGCCTTCTGCCGGCGGGCAACTGGATCGAATGCGACATTGACACGGACGGTGCTTCCTCTCGTGGGGCGTGCCGACTGGTATTCGACATCGAAGCGGATCTGTATTATTACACCGACGACCACTACGAATCCTTTGTGGAGATCGATATAGCGGATATCGCAGCATAGCAAACACACATAAAAAAACGGTTTCCGGAAGGATATGCTCCTTTCCAGAGACCGTTTTTCTCTTTGCATATATTACAGCACCTTGGACAAAAATTCCTGGAGTCTGGGGTTCTTAGGGTTGCTAAAGAACTCTGCCGGCGGTGCTTCCTCCAAGATGCGTCCCTCGTCGATGAAGATGACCCGGTTGGCCACTTCACGGGCAAAGCCCATTTCGTGGGTGACGATGACCATGGTCATGCCTTCCTCTGCCAGCGCCTTCATCAGATCCAGCACCTCACCGACCATTTCCGGGTCCAGAGCCGAGGTGGGTTCGTCGAACAGGATCACTTCCGGATTCATGGCGAGAGCACGAACGATGGCAATACGCTGCTTCTGCCCACCGGACAGGGTAGACGGATACACATCCGCTTTGTCCTCCAGCCCGATGCGGCGCAGAAGAGACAGGGCGTGTTCCTTTGCCGCTGCCTTGATGTCTGCTTTGGCACGAGTAGGCTGCATCTCCACCTTTTCCTTGCGGAAGGTGTTCTTCACCTGATTCCACCGATTCTGCCGCAGGATTTTTCGCCGGTCAGACAGGGCGCAGTGGACGGGGGAGAGCATGATGTTGTCCAAAATGGTCATGTTGTTGAACAGGTTGAATTGCTGGAACACCATGCCCATTTTCCGGCGATGGACGTTGATGTCCACACGCATATCGGCGATATCCACACCATCGAAAATGATGCTGCCGCCGGTGGGGTCTTCCATGCAGTTCAGGCACCGCAGGAACGTGGATTTGCCGCAGCCGGAGGGTCCCAGCACACACACGATATCCCCTTTGTTGATCTTGATATCGATGCCACGGAGCACTTCATTGTCTCCGAAGCTTTTTTGTAGGTTAATTACGTCTATCACTCTTGGCCAGTCTCCTTTCCATGAGTTTGATGCCCAGGGAGATCACCAGCACCAGCAGGATATAGATGATCGCCATGACCAGATACGGCACCATGAATTCGTAGCTGTTGGTACCGATATAGTTGAATGCCACATACAGGTCTGCCGCACCTACAAAGCTGACCACGGAGGTCTCCTTGATCAGGGAGATGAACTCGTTCCCCATGGTGGGCAGGATGTTTTTGATGGCTTGGGGGATCACGATGCGGAGCATGGTCATGCCAAAGGACAGACCCACGGCTCGCCCGGCCTCCATTTGTCCATGGTCCACGGACTGGATACCACCACGCATGATCTCGGATATGTACGCCCCGGAGTTCAGAGAGAACACCAATATGGACACGTTCACGCCAGAGATCCGCACGCCTATCAGCGGCAGCAGCACATAGTAGAACAGCAGCAGCTGCACGGTCATAGGTGTCCCGCGGAAGAAGCCTACGTACACGGAGCAGATGCCGTTGAGGATCTTGGGCAGTGTCTTGTACTTGGGGATGACCCGCACCGTGGCGATGAGGGTACCAATGATGGCACCGAAGATCAGACCCAGCACGGCGATCAGCAGCGTGTTCTGCAGACCTTCCAGCACCTTCACATAGCCGTTCTGATCTATGAAGATCTCTATAAATTTCAGTATCTTTTTCTCAAAACTTCCCATTGATCTTTCCTTGTTTCAAATTTACACAATAACAAATGCGCACAATTTACCTACGCAAGAAGAATCTCCCCCACAGGTGTTGCCGTGAGGGAGTGGAAAATGTGTCCGATCCGGATCCGTCAGTTCATTTCGTTAATGGATTCTACGATGGCAGCGGCGGGTGCAGCGTCGGTGATGACGAACTGGATGTTGCCGTTGACCATATCCTGTACGGCCTGGGAAGCAGCCTTATAGCCGGTGCAGGTGCAGGGCAGACCGGCAAAGCCCCAGTCTTCGCTGCCTTCGATGTAGAACTGTGCGGTGTTGCCGTTCTGCACGCCGATCACGGTGGAAGCATCCTTTGCGTTCAGGATGGCTTCAACGTCAGCAGCGGTGGTGCAGGCGTCAAATTCGGTGTTGGATGCGGGAACGATCAGCTTCTGGGATGCGCTGTAGTAGGAGTTGGAGAAGGTCACGTATTCGGTACGTTCTTCGTTCACGGTCAGACCGGCCATGGCGATGTCGCACTTCTGCTGACCCACGGACAGACAAACAGCGTCAAAGTCCATGTTGGAGATGACCAGTTCCTTGTTTAGGTATTCCGCCAGAGCAGCGGCGATCTCCATGTCGATGCCCAGATACTTGTCGCCTTCCATGTATTCGAAGGGTTCGAAGGATGCGTTGGTAGCCACGATCAGCTGATCCTTGGATGCGTCCTCAGCCACAGAGGATACCGGAACAGGGGTGCCGTCGCCAAAATAGTTGTTGCAGATCTCGTCAAACTTGCCGTTGGACTGGATCTCAGCTAAGAATGCGTTGACCTGCTCCAGCAGCTCCGGCTGGGTCTTGTCTACGCCGAATGCATATTCTTCTTCGGTCAGCTCGATGTCGATGACCTTGGCCACCGGTTCACCGGAACCGCCGCAGGATGCCAGCGTCATAGCCGCCATAATTACGACCAGCGCCAGAGAAAGGATCTTTTTCATGATGATACCTCCAAAAGTTGTTATCTTTTTCTTCGATGCTGTTGACCACGGTGCAGGAGAATGCATAAAAAAACACGCACACATGGCTTTTGAAGTATTATACCACGATATGCGAAAAAAAGCAATGGGTTTTCGATTTTTCTTTTCGGTGAAAAAGTGGAAAAACCTACACTATAATGGGCTCTTATTTGGATTTTATTGCAGAAGCTCCTGTTTGCACCCATTTTTGCCCTATGCGCGATATACATTTGTCGTGTATGAAGGATTGTATGATTTGTTAAATATAAGTTAACCTTGGCAAGTTTTGGCTTTTCTGTGTACCAAATGCAAAGCAGTCTCCACGACATTTGTACATTTGACCGATAACCTGAGACAGTGCCGGACAATCTGCACAAGGTGTTCCCGGTTCAAAACTGTATGCGGCGGCACATTCCACAAAATCGAAGAAATTTGCCAAGAGGGATTGACAAACGGCAGTGAGAGGTTTATAATACTACCAACACCACGGAACGAAGGAGAAGAAAGTCGCCATGCATACCACCGCTTTTGCAGCTGCATACTTTTATTACTTTTACTTTTATTTTACCAAATGAAGTAAAAGTGCTTTTTGCTGCAAAACAGGCGGGACCACATGGAAACAAGCTTTCCTCTGGATATATACCACCCCCACAACAGTGATTGAAGCACCATAAGCGCTTCCGCTGTGTGGGGGTTTTCCAATTTTTCATCCAAAAATAATTACACATAAGGAGATATACATCATGATCGCAGTATTGAAACCGGGTACATCCGTAGAACAAATCGAACACCTGACCGAATGGCTCCAGAGCCAAGGCGTGGGCGTACACGTCTGCGAAGGACAATACCAGACCATCGTAGGTCTGCTGGGCGACACCAGTCGCATCGACGAAGAGCTGCTGTCCGGGCTGGACATGGTCGAGTCTGTCAAGCGCATCAGCGAACCCTTCAAGAGCGCCAACCGGAAGTTCCATCCGGACGATTCCATTGTGGAGATCCCTGCACCGGACGGCAGTGTGATCAAGGTCGGCGGCGGTAACTTCGTTGCCATTGCCGGTCCCTGCTCTGTGGAGACGGAGGAACAGATCTTGGAGGTGGCTCGTGCCGTGAAGGCCTCCGGTGCCAACCTGCTTCGTGGTGGTGCCTTCAAGCCCAGAACCTCTCCGTACGACTTCCAGGGTCTGAAGGCCGATGGGATCGCACTGCTGCTGGAAGCCAAAAAGGAGACCGGTCTGCCCATTGTCACCGAGATCATGAGCGCCGACCACCTGCCGCTGTTCGAGGATGTAGACGTGATCCAGGTGGGTGCTAGAAATATGCAAAACTTCGAGCTGCTCAAGGCACTGGGCAAGATCAACAAGCCTATTCTTCTGAAGCGTGGACTTGCCAACACCATGAAGGAATTCCTCATGAGTGCCGAATACATCATGGCCGGCGGCAACGAAAACATCATCCTGTGCGAAAGAGGCGTGCGTACCTTTGAGACCTACACCCGGAACACCCTGGATCTGTCTGCCGTGCCCATGCTCCATGAGCTGACCCATCTGCCCATCATCGTAGACCCCAGCCACGCCACCGGTATTTCCCGTCTGGTGAAGCCCATGGCCTGTGCTGCAGCGGCTTGTGGTGCCGACGGGATCATGATCGAGGTACACAACAATCCCAAGAAGGCGCTCTGTGACGGTCCGCAGTCTCTGACCCCGGCACAGTTCGACGACGTAATGCAGGCCATGATGCGTGTGAGAGACGCCGTTACGGAAAAGTAAGCGATACGAAGTTTTGGAGCAAGGAGAAAAACCATGAAAGTTGGAATCGTTGGACTGGGGCTGATCGGCGGCTCCATGGCGAAGGCATACAAGGCAGCCGGACATACCGTGCTGGGACTGGACAAAAGTCCGATCCCACAGGGGTATGCGGAAATGAACGGCATCGTGGACGGCAAGCTGACGCCGGAAAATGCCGGAGAATGTGAGCTGATCTTAGTGGCGCTGTATCCCCAGGCCGCTATGAAATATATGGAAGAGATCGCACCCCATTTGTCGGCAGACACCGTGCTGATGGATCTGTGCGGCATCAAAAAGGAAGTATGCGACGCCGGGTTCGCTTTGGCCAAGCAGTACGGCTTCGTGTACGCCGGTGGACATCCCATGGCGGGCAACCGATTCTCCGGCATCAAAAATGCCACAGCCGACCTGTTTGCCGGTTCTCCCATGGTGCTAGTGCCCGGCAAGACCGACGACATGGCGCTGATGACCCGGCTGAAGGAGCTGCTTTCTCCGGCGAAGTTCGATCACCTCTCCGTCACCACAGCCGAGGAACACGACAAGCGCATTGCCTACACCTCCCAGTTGGCACACGTGGTCTCCAATGCCTACATCAAAAGCCCCACGGCGGAAAAGCACAAGGGCTTCTCTGCCGGCAGCTACAAGGATATGACCCGTGTGGCACCGCTGAACGAAATCATGTGGGCTGACCTGTTTCTGTGCAACCGGGACAATCTCCTTGACGAGATCGATACCCTGATCGAAAACCTGACGGCCTACCGGGACGCCATTGCTGCCGAGGACATCACCGGCCTGACGGAGCTGCTGAAAGCCGGTCGGGAACGCTGGGAAGAGATCGATGGTGTGGACGAGAAGTAAAACAGCAGCTTAAAAAGCAAAAGCAGGAGAACGGATATGGTCACAGTGGAGATCACAGCAAGCAAACACTACAATATTTATATAGGCAGCGGCATTCTGCAGGACTGCGGCGCAAGGATACAAGAGGTGCTGCCCAAGGTGCGTACCGTGATGCTGGTGGGAGACGACACCACCATGGGATTGTATGGTAAAGCAGTAGAAGCGTCACTTGCGCAATGCGGCCTTACCGTGGCACGGTTCACCTTTCCCCATGGAGAAGAGAGCAAAAATCTGGCTACCTACGGCGCACTGCTGGATGCTATGGCAGAAGCTGCACTGACACGCAGTGACTGTGCTGTGGCGCTTGGCGGTGGTGTGGTAGGCGACCTGACCGGGTTTGCCGCTGCCACCTACCTTCGTGGTATTCCCGTGGTGCAGATCCCCACAACGGTGCTGGCGGCGGTGGATTCCTCCGTTGGCGGCAAGACCGCTGTGGATCTGCCCACCGGAAAAAATTTGGTGGGTGCCTTTCACCAGCCGTCTCTGGTGCTGTGCGACACGGACACCTTCTCTACACTGCCCAAAGAGACCTTCGCCGACGGTATGGCAGAGGTCATCAAATACGGCTTCATCGGGGACAAAGACCTGCTTGACCGGCTGGCAAAAACCGATCTTACGGCACTCCTGACCGGGGTCGATGATGCACTGGAAGCGGTGCTGGCGGCCTGTGTCCGGGATAAGGGTACCTTTGTGGCGGCTGACGAACGGGACACCGGTGTGCGGCAGAAGCTGAATCTGGGTCACACGCTGGGTCATGGGATCGAAGCGGCGTCTCACTTTGCCATCTCCCACGGCAGTGCCGTTGCCATCGGTATGCATCTGGTCACCAAGGGTGCGGTGCGTCGTGGCCTGTGCCCACCGGAAGCGCTGACCCTACTGCGTGATCTGCTTCGGCGGTATGCGCTGCCCATGGACTGCCCCTATCCGGCAGAGACTTTGGTACAGGCTGCTGCTCACGACAAAAAACGAGCCGGAAACACGATCACCTTGGTGCTGCCTGTGGCTGTGGGAGAGAGTGCGCTCTGTCCCATGACCATGGATGAAGCACGTACATTTGTAGAAGATTGCATGGGAGAATGAACATGAACGTGACCCTCACCCATCCCCAACTTGCGGGCACCATTTCGGCGATCCCCTCCAAGTCCCACGTACACCGGCTGCTGATCTGTGCGGCGCTGGCAGACCATGTGTCCCGGATCCGCTGCCCACTGACCAGTGACGACATCGATGCCACCATCCGCTGTATGACCGCATTGGGTGCCAACATCCACAGAGAAGCCGAAGACATCGTGGTCACACCCATCGCTATGGAACAGCAAACGTTGACGGGTCCGTTACTGGACTGCGGTGAATCCGGCTCCACCATGCGGTTTTTGCTGCCGGTGGTCTGTGCGCTGGGACGTGGCGGCGCGCTGGTCTCCCATGGACGACTGCCCGAACGACCGCTGTCTCCCCTATACGAGGAGCTGGTGTCCCATGGGGCGGTGCTGTCTCCGGCAGGCAAAAGTCCCCTGACCGTCTCCGGCAAACTGACGCCGGGCGACTACCGGATCGATGGCAGCGTATCGTCCCAGTTCATCAGCGGTTTGCTGTTTGCGCTGCCACTGCTGGATGCACCGTCTACCCTGACCATCACCGGCAAGATCGAGTCTGCCCCATACATCACCATGACCTTAGATGCACTGGATGCCTTTGGTGTCCATTGGCAAACGACGGATGGACGCACCTACAGCATCGCACCCAGCTGGTATACCACACCGGGAAATGTAGTGGCGGAAGGGGACTGGTCCAACGGTGCGTTCTGGCTGACGGCCGGTGCCCTGTCTACCGCCGGTCTGACCATCACGGGACTGCGGCTGGATAGCGTCCAGGGCGACCGTGCCATTGTGCCGCTGCTGCGGGAGATGGGTGCGACTGTGCAAACCACGGGCGACAGCATCACCATCTCCGGCGGTGCGCTCCACGGTATCGATATCGATGGCGCACAGATCCCCGATCTGGTACCGATTTTGTCGGTGGCAGCGGCATATGCGTCCGGGGAGACCACCATACGAAACATTGGTCGGCTGCGGCTGAAGGAAAGCGACCGGATCCAGGCAGTAGTGGATATGCTCACGTCTCTGGGCTGCACGAATGTCACCGCCGGCGCAGACTGGCTGCACATTGAAGGCGGTTCGCTGGGGAAACAGAATGAAGACTGCACGATACAGAGCTGGAACGACCACCGGATCGTTATGTCCGCCGCCATTGCCGCAACGGTAATCGATCGTCCTGTGACCATCGTAGGTGCCGAAGCGGTGCGCAAATCCTATCCGGGATTTTTCAGTGATATGGAGAAGATACAGGTATGAACCACATTGACCACACCACCTGGGGAGAAGCACTGCAGCTATCGATCTACGGTGGCTCCCACGATGCCGAGATCGGGATGCACCTGACCGGGTTTCCTGCCGGGATACCGGTGGACACGGCGGCACTGCAGGCCTTCATGGGTCGTCGTGCGCCGGGACAAAGCAAACTGACCACCAGCCGAAAGGAACCGGACGTACCGGTGTTTCTCTCCGGCGTGGTCGATGGCGTGACCACCGGTGAGACGATCCACGCCGCTATCTACAACACCAATATGCGCAGCGGCGACTATGCGGCTCTGGCAAACATTCCACGACCGGGTCACGCCGACTATTGTGCCCGGATGAAATATGGCGATACCGTAGACCTGCGTGGCGGCGGACACTGGTCGGCAAGACTGACAGCCCCACTGTGCATCGCCGGATACCTGTGCCGCACGTGGCTGGAGATGCGTGGGATCACCATTGGTGCCCATATCGCAGCGGTTGCCGGGATCTGGGATACGCCCTACGATCCGGTGTCCCTGACCACCGAGACCCTGCTTGCCCCCGGTCAAAAGCTCTTTCCGGTGCTGGATAACACTGCCGGAGAAGCCATGGGTGCTGCCATCGATGCGGCACGACTGGCACAGGATTCCGTCGGTGGAATCGTGGAATGCGCGGCGCTGGGACTGCCCGTTGGCGTGGGAGAGCATATGTTTGCCGGTGTGGAAGGTCGGATCGCTTCGCTGGTCTACAGCATTCCGGCGGTGAAAGGCGTAGAATTCGGCGATGGCTTCGGGGTAGCTGGTCACCGTGGCTCTGAGAACAACGATGCTTACGTGACCGATGGCAAGACTGTCCGCACCGTCACCAACCACTGCGGCGGTATTTTAGGCGGTATGACAAACGGGATGCCCCTGTGCTTCCGCTGTGCCTTCAAGCCTACGCCGTCCATTGGGTTGGAGCAGGCTTCGGTGGATCTGTCCCGGATGGAGAACACCAAATTGACCATCACCGGCCGCCACGATCCCTGTGTGGTACAGCGTGCCGTGCCTGTGGTGGAAGCCGCTTGCGCCATTGCTCTGATGGATATGATGTGTTGGGAGGTCGAAAACCATGGATGAACGTACAAAGATCTGCGGTCTGATCGGTGGGAAGCTGGGGCATAGCTATTCCCCGGTGATCCACGCTGCGCTGGGTGACTACGCATACAAGCTGTGGGAGCTGTCCGAGGAGCAGGTGGGTGATTTTGTCCGCTCGGATTCCTATCACGCCATGAATGTGACCATTCCCTACAAAAAGACCGTCATGCCCTTTTTAGACGAGATCTCGCCGGAGGCCACACGGATCGGTGCCGTCAACACCATCACCCGGACAGCGGATGGCAAGCTGCGTGGGGACAACACAGACTACTACGGCTTTTGTCAGATGCTGGCCGGTCTGCACCTCTCATTGACCGGGAAGAAGGTCATGATCCTGGGTGCAGGCGGTGCGTCTGCTACGGCACAGGCTGTGACACAGGATCAGGGTGCGACAGAGATGCGAGTCATAGCCCACCGGGACAACACGCCGGAGACCATGGCAAAATACACCGATACCCAGGTGCTCATCAACTGCACACCCGTGGGAATGTACCCAAACAACGGTGTCTCGCCGGTTTCTCTGGATTATTTTCCCCACCTGGAAGGGGTGCTGGACATGATCTACAATCCGGCAAAAACCAAGCTGCTGTTGGATGCCCAAAGCCGTGGGATCCCCTGCATCAATGGGCTTGTCATGCTGGTGGCACAGGCCAAGAGAGCCAGCGAGCTGTTTTTCGGCACCACCATCGAGGACAGCGTGATCCCCACCATCACCGCACAGATCGACCGGGACGCACGGAACATCGTACTCATCGGTATGCCCGGCTGCGGCAAATCCACGCTGGGCAAGGCGCTTGCCGAGCTGACCGGCAGAAAATTCGTAGACACGGATGCTATGGTGGTCGAACGCAGTGGCAGAAGCATTACCACGATCTTTGCCAAGGATGGAGAAGCCTGCTTCCGGCAGATCGAACGGGACTGCGTGGCAGCGGTATCCAAGGAGCATGGGCTGGTGATCGCCACAGGTGGTGGTGCGCCGGTACAAGCAGGAGCAGGAGAACTGTTGCAGCAAAACAGCCGGATCCTGTACCTGCGCAGAGACACCGCCGCACTGCCCACCGATGGCCGACCACTATCGCAAACGAGCAGTCTGACGGACATGGAAGCGGTACGTGCGCCCATCTACCGCAGCCTTTGTGACGCTGCCATCGAGGTGGACGAAAATATCGAGGTTACGCTGGCAAGAGCCAAGGAGGCACTGGGACTATGAAATTTCTCATCATCAACGGACCAAATCTGAATATGCTGGGCATTCGGGAGCCGGACATTTATGGCAAGCAGGATTTTGCCACGCTGGAAGACTATATCCGCCGGGAATGTGCAGAGGTGGGTGTGGAATGCGAACTGTTCCAGCACAACCACGAAGGCGCCATTGTAGACCGGATCCAGCAGGCGTATTTTGACCGGGGCCTTAACCCCATAGATGGTATCGTGATCAATCCGGCGGCCTACACCCACACCAGTGTGGCGATATTGGATGCGCTGAAAGCCGTTGCCATTCCCACGGTGGAGGTGCATATTTCTGCCATCGAGGAGCGAGAAAGCTTCCGGCAGTTTTCCTATGTATCGCTGGTTGCCAAAAAGACCATCGCCGGACATGGCTTTGCCGGATATGGAGAAGCGATACGGTGGCTCTATGAGGAAGTCAGAAGTCAGAAATAAGAAGTCAGAAATGGGATAAAGAAAAAACTACGACTGCCAAACGATGTTTGTTCTGTGGTCGTAGTTTTTTTGATTTTTCTCAGCTGCCGGTCATTACCCTTCCAGCATATTTGGTATCGGTCGCTGTAGGCAACAGAGGTGATCTCGATGGAGAAGGTGGCAGAGGCTTTGCCCTCATAGCTGTCTTCGTCTTCCAATTGGGTCAGAGTCAGTTCCATGGTGACCACCGGATGATCCAGTTCATAGCCATAGTTGCGGGCTTCTCTATGATCTCGAAATAAACCACCATTCCTCATGGAAAGCTGTACCTCTTCATCCTCGGAAAAAACACGTACGCTGCCACCTTTGCAGGCAAAGTGCAAATTTATATTCTCCAGTCCTTCCCAACCGATAGGAGCAAGTTCGTACACAATACCAGCTTCCAGAGGTGTGAGAGTATACTCTTCCAAAGCTTCGTTATAGGCAAAGGCACTGATGGTCATCGGTGGTTCTACTGCGCCGGTGGGTTCGAACACATCGGTATTGGTTATTAAAATCGTACAAACACAGTGCTTGCGATGTTTGCATTGGGAGCCGTTATCTTCCCATTTCCTCTTGCAAATGCCGCCAAAATGTGGTATCATAATCCTATAGAAAACGAGGACAGGTATCCATTATGCAGGATGAGAAACGAGAACAAAAAACAATGCCGGGAGATATGCCCCTGGCGATGTGCCGTGGCGTTGGCGAAAAACGAGCCGAAGCCTTTGCCAAAATGGGGGTATCTACCCTACGGGATCTCTTGACCTTTTACCCCAGAGCCTACCAGAACCGGGGAGACGTGCGAGAGCTTTCCCAGATCCGGGAGATCACCGGCGAAGGAGAGACCATCACGTGCAGTGCCGTTTTGACCGTTGGCACCGAACCACAGGTGCGCCTGGTGAAGCGTGGTATGACACTGCTGAAATTTGCTGCCTTTGACGACACCGGCACCTGTGAGGTCACCTATTTTCATGCCGACTACCTGAAGGGTTCCCTGCACATGGGCGCCACCTATCGCTTCTTCGGCCAGTTCCGCTTTGACTACGGACGGATACAGGTGACCAATCCCATCTTTGAGCCCTGGGTGGATGGCAAGGTGCTGCCGGAGATCGTACCGGTGTATCCCCTCAGTGCCGGTCTGAACCAGCGGCTCCTGTACCAATGCACCAACGAGGCCCTGAACCAACTGAATATCACGCTGACCGAATATTTACCGGCATGGATCCTCCGGGAAGCGTCTCTGCCGGATTACCGTTGGATGGTCAATGTACTGCACCGTCCGCAAAGTCCCCTGCAGCTGGAAGCGGCTCGGAAACGGCTGGTGTTTGAGGAGCTGTTTTTGCAGTTCGTCTGTATGGCACAAAACGGCGGTGGTGCCAAGATCCCCAACCGGTATCCGCTGACCTGGCAGAAGATCGATGCCTTCACCGACAAACTGCCCTACACCCTGACCGATGCCCAGCTGCGTTGTCTCCGGGAGATCACCGCCGATATGTCCAGCGAATACGCCATGAACCGGATCCTGATCGGGGACGTGGGCAGTGGCAAAACGGTGGTGGCGGCGCTGTCTGCCTATCTTGCCATCCGCAGCGGCTATCGTGTGGCGCTTTTGGTACCAACGGAAATTCTGGCAAACCAACACGCCCGGGAACTGACGCCGCTGTTTGCTGCTTTGGGTATAGGCACGGTACTGCTGACCGGTTCTACGCCTAAGAAAAAACGAGAGACCATTCTTGCCTCTCTCCGGGACGACAGCTTGACCATGGACGACGACACGTCTTCTTCGCTGATCATCGGTACCCATGCGCTGCTGACCGAGGACGTGCAGATCGACCGGCTGGGTCTGGTGATCATTGACGAACAGCACCGGTTTGGGGTCATGCAGCGGTCTGCCATTCTGGAAAAAGGCGAGGACTGCCACTGCCTGTTCCTCAGCGCCACGCCCATTCCCCGGACCCTATCGCTGGTGGCCTATGGCAGCTTGGCGGTCTCCTCCATCGATGCCTATCCCACCGGCCGACAACCCATCGACACCTTCATCGTCAATTCCAGCTACCATGCCCGGATGCTGAACTTCATTCGCAAGCAGGCCGCCGAGGGACACCAGACCTACATCGTATGCCCGGCAGTGGAAGAACAAAAGAAGGAAAAGGAAGAGACCGATGCGGAAAACCTGACGAACTTGAGTCTGTTCGATCTTACCATCGAGAAGGCCGACGACATCCTGCAGCTGCGGATCGAGAACGCACTGACACCGCCACCGCCACCGCTGAAGGCCGCCACTGTGTATGCGCAGACCTTGGCAGAGGAGCTGCCGGAGCTTTCCGTGGGACTGATCCATGGGAAGATGAAGCCGGCTGAAAAGGATGCGGTCATGGATGCCTTCTGCCGGGGTGAGACCCAGGTGCTGGTTGCCACCACGGTGATCGAGGTTGGCGTGAACGTACCGACGGCTACCCTGATGATCGTGGAGAATGCCGAACGGTTCGGGCTGTCCCAGCTGCACCAGCTCCGGGGTCGTGTGGGTCGAGGCACTGCCAAATCCTACTTTATCTTGGTCAGCGACACCCACGATCCCCAGGCCATGGCACGGCTGAAGACCCTGAAGGACACTCTCAGCGGCTACGAGATCGCCCAGGCTGACCTGGAAATGCGTGGCGCCGGAGACTTCATCACGGGTACCGGTGTGCGGCAGTCCGGACAAAGTATGTTCCGTTTGGCGGCAAGCTGTCGGGACACAGACTTCATGGAGCACACAGCCCGGCTTGCTAAGGAGCTGATCGCCGAGGATCCGGAGCTACACGAGCATCCCCTGCTGCGGGAAAAGGTGGACCGGATCCGCTACGAAGGCAGTCGTATGGAAAATTGATCCAATCGAGAAAAGGAGCCAAAAAGCTGCACTATATAGATTCTTGGCGAGCCTTCATTCTAAATTAGTGTTTATTTTTTCTGTACATAAATACAAATCATAAAGGAGCGTGAAATCTATGACACCGATCCTACAAACCTACCTTAGCGACCTACCGAAGCTTCTGCTGCCCTGGTCAGACGCACGATATGCCGCTGACCTGCCCACCGAAACCCTTGCCGCACCGGATATGATACCGGCGGCTGAGGCGCTGCTGGGAAAGCCTGTACCCAGTCTGCCTGCGTCGCTGTATCGGGAATTCTACGAAAACGGCAACCGAGACCGGTACGAAGCACCCTATTTCCAGAGACGGCGTGCCCTGCTGGTGTTGGCGGCTGCGGAAAAGACCGAAGGAAAAGGACGCTTTCTGGATCTGCTCATCGACTACCTTTGGGCCATTTGTGAGGAGACCTCCTGGGTGCTGCCGGCTCACAACACTCCACGCCACGGCAAGACCGAACGGCTTCCCGACCAATTTGACCTGGGTGACGGAGACGACTGCGCCTACATCGATCTGTTTTCCGCTGCCACCGGGGCCGACATCGCCATGGTGTGGTATCTGCTCCACGATGAACTGGACGCACTGACACCGGTGATCACGCGCCGTATGTTAGGACTTTTGGAAAAGCGCATCCTTCATCCGTTTATCACCTATGCGGACACCATGTGGTGGAAGGGCAGCCGGGGCAATGTGCTGAACAACTGGACGCCATGGATCGTGTCCAATGTGCTGACGGTATTGCTGCTGTGCGAAAAGGACGACACAAAGCGTCTGACAGCGGTGACGGAGGCCATCACGGTTCTGGATCGGTTCATTGGGTTCTACAAGGCCGATGGCGGTTGTGACGAAGGACCTGGCTACTGGTCGGTGGCAGGTGCATCCTACTTCGATTGTCTGGAGCTGCTGTGGGATCTGACCGGCGGCGGCATCGATGTATTCGGTCTGCCTCTGATCCGGCGCATGGGCGAATACATTGCGGACGTACACATCACGGACAATTTGTATGTGAACTTTGCCGACGCTTCGCACCGGTTGGGTGTGGATCCGTCTCTCATTGCACGCTACGGCAGACGCACCGGTTCTGCCAAGCTGACCGCCTTTGCTGCGACACTGGTCAAAAAGGAAGCCGATTTTCATGCCCTGCTGGTGGGAACAGGCACCACGCCGTACCGCACCTTCCGGAACATCTGGGAACCGGTGCCGGAAAAGACCACGGCTGCCATCGAAAACCGCACCTACTACGAAGGTCTGGAGATCTTTTTGGCACGAGAGGACAATGGAATGTTTTTGGCCTGCAAAGGTGGGCACAACGGGGAGAGCCACAACCACAACGATGTTGGCAATGTGGTGGTATTCCGGGACGACAAGCCGGTGCTCATCGACGGTGGTGTGGAGCAGTACACGAAGAAGACCTTCTCTGCCGAACGATATACCCTGTGGACCATGCGTTCCTCATACCACAATCTGCCGGACATTGGCGGCAAGGAGCAAAGTCCCGGCGGCGGCTATCATGCGGCCTTGGTGGAAAAGCTGCCGGACGGCGTGACCTACGATCTGACCGCTGCCTGGCCTGCCGATGCAGGGATCGATCGGTACACCCGTTGTGCGGCTATGGCGGCTGGCAAGGTCACGATCACGGACACACTGACCTTAACGGAGGAGCGGCCGGTGACCTGGCATTGGCTGTGTGCCGAAAAGCCGGTGATCGAGGGAAGCACGCTGTACTTTGCCGACGCCCACTGTCGTATGACCGTCACCGGTGCCGACTTTGTGATCACCTGTGAGCCGGTGCCGCTGGAGAAAAAGCTGACCGGTGAATGGCGCGCGGAAAACCTGTGGCGTGTGTGCATGACGGTATCTCATTGGCGTACCGGCACCATGGCAGCCCTGGTGGAAGCGGAATAAATAAGCAGCAAATATGATCCTACAACAAAAAGGATACAGACCCACGCAAAGCCTGTATCCTTTTTTGTTATACTATCGATTATCTTTTCTTCCCGATCATGTACCCGGCGGCAGATACGATGGCACCAATGGCAGCTGCTACGCTTGCATCCAATGTAGCCGGTGCGGTGGTCATGGCAGGTGCTTCGGTGGCTTCTGCGGCATCAACGACCTCTGCGGTGGTCTCTCCGGCAGCCGGTGCCAGCACGGACAGATCCGGTTCCACGCCGGTGCCTGCCCAAACCATAATGTTGTCGATGTCGGCCTTGATCTTGTTGGACGCCTTGAACGCCATAGCGGTATTGGTCAGGGAGCCCCACTTGTCCATATTCTCAGCCGCATCGGAAGCCTTGACGCCGTTCACGTACACGGTAGGCCCGTTTTCCTGGCTGATCTCTACCCGAACCGTGATGGTCTTGTCCTGCAGGGCATAGGCGTTTTCGTCAAAGGCGGTACCGTAGAGCTGGGTCAGGATGGCGGTGTCGTCAGCTGCACGGATGGGACAGGTGGTGTCGTTGTAGTGGATCCAGTCGGTACCACGGCGGGTCTGGTTGTAGCCATCGCCACGCATACGCATATCCACGGTGTCATAATTGTTGTTGCCGTCGTAGTTGACCAGCAGCGATACATACCGGTAGGAGTTGCCGGCATCCCGGTAGGTCACGTCATACTGGTAGGTGTAGTCCCCTTTGGCAAACTTTGCCGTGTAGTCGTCGTCCATGATTACGGCATAGGAGTCGTTGGAGGTGCCTACGGTGTCGTCCAGGTTGTCGATGGACAGATAGCCGTTGTCGATGGTGAGCTGTGCGGTGTAGGCCAGCAGATCCTCCGACTTGGTCCAGCCCAGTACGTCCAGAGAATCGTCGGTGTCCTCGCCGTACAGACCTTCAAAATCTTCGTAGTAAATGAGCGTACCGGCAGGCAGATTTCCGGCAGGAGCAGAGTCCATGATCGTGCCAGCCTGTGCCGGAATGGCCAGCAGGGTCAACAGCAGTGCCAGCGCAAGGGTGATCTTTTTCTTCATGGGGATAGTCCTTTCCTTGTAAGTAAAGCGTTCATAGTGGGAGCAGCTCCCACGGAGTAGCTCCCGATACCGCTATGATACCAGAAAATGTGGACTTTGTCAATAGGATTTTTGTGTTTTTCACCAAACTTTACAAAAAAAGAATCCCTCGATCTTGTCGGGAGATCCCATATTCATGAATAATATTCTACAGTAGCATCAAATTCGTTTTGGGCTACCAAAGCTTGTATCTCCATAGCAAGCGCATCCGGCTCTATGGTGTCGGTCAGCGGGATCGTTTGTAAAGACGTATACTTTGAAACCGGATAAAAGCTGTATAAAGGATGGGTAGGATAATACACCCACTTACCCTTTACATTGTCCACACAAAGAAACAGGATATATTCCTCTCCCACCTGCAATACTGGATAGCCACTCTGACGATACGCAATACCTTCAATTATTCCATATGGTGCATAATACGGGATGCAACCGGCCTTGGCATACGTATCTCCAAAATAAACATCCGATACTTGCAGGGTGTAGGGCGTAGCGATACATTCCATCGCCCCCTGACGAACCCTTTCGTCTACCGTGAGATCCGTAAGAATATCTGTTGTGTAGACCCCAAAGGAATCCTCTTCTGCCATATCTATGTGGATTTTGCGCATTCGTTTTTGCTTGTAAAAATCGAGTTAGTTGTATATTCCAAATTCACACATCTTTTCATCTCCACAATTTCCCCATTTTCCGGAACAAATCCACTACCTTTGTCGTCTTACGAGTGGGAATGGTGAAAAGCGGAATCGGTATGCGATCCATCCCACTCCTGAGAATTTCCCCTTCGGTAAATTCTCCCATCATCTTTTTTGCACATTATAAGGAGGACGACACCCATGGAGCTGGAAAAGCTGGGCTATTATCCCACACCGGAATATCCCACCGGAAAAGAATTTCATGAGCTGGAAAAGCTGACCCAATATATGCCCCGGCGCTGGCGTGCCAATCATTTGGTGGGACGTGTACTGCTGCTGGCCACCTTGTCCGGTCTTGGCCCCACCACTATGGTCAACGATACCGATGTGCACATGGTGGGAACCACACAGCTCTGGCATCTGCAGCCCACGGAGGCCGACGCTTGCCGGATCCTGCAGCAATACCGCCGTTCCTCCGATACACGTACGCCGACACTGGATACCGTGAGTATGCCCGTTTGGCACAGTCCGGAGGATTGGGAACGGGACGTGGAAGAATATCGTGCTGCCCATCCCAACGCCACAAAGCTGTCTTCACGGGAAGCGCTGACGATAATGGCCGATTGGCTACAGCTATAACACAAACGGGTACCGATCGAGCCGCCCCATGATAGATTTACGATCACAATGCCAAAACAAAAAGGAGTACTGACACCGCTATGCAATACACTTTGCACCTGACCCAAAGCACCGGAGAACCCATGTCACCCACAACAGCCTTGCAGGTACGACGCCTGGCATCTCCCGGCAGCGTACTGACCTTTTTGTCGGTAGTGCATGGTCTGGTCCCGGCGGCAGAGGACACAGTGGCAGAAGCGGTGTGTACCACTATCCGTGCAGTGGTCGAGGATACCGGCTCTTCCCTATTCTACCGCATGATCACCGATGATGTGGGACTGGATACCGCTTTTCTCTCCTATGCCACCAGCCACCATATCGACATCACCTTTGCCTGGGATGCTGTCAGTTCCTTGCAAAAAGCGGAAATGCTCCTGCACCACCAGCCGTATGCCGCCGTGATTCTGACGGTCACACCGGAGACACTGCCCCACTTTGCCGACAATGTCAAAGCCCTGTTCGCCATGGGCTTCCGGTATCTCTACACCGCCATGGATCCCGGCAGTCCTTGGGAAAACACGCACCTACCCCAGCTCAAACGGCAGTACCGGGCACTTTCTTCCTTTTATCGAGAAAAGAGCCGCCGGGAGGAAAAGCTGTATCTTTCCCCATTTGACGAGAAGATCGCAGACCGGATCCGACAAAGACCCATTCAATGCACCTTAGGGCAGTCCCATCTCTCGGTCACACCGGACGGAAAGCTGTACCCCTGTGCGGCGCTGTGCGAAGACGCCTACTGCATTGGGAATCTGGAGCATGGTATCGATACGGTCAAGCGAGATCAGCTGTGTGCCGCAAACGAACAGGAAGCCGCCGAATGTGTCGGTTGTGCCATCCATGCCCGGTGCGTGCATCACTGTGCCTGCATCAACAAATGTGCCACCGGCAGCATCACCAGTCCCTCTCCATTCCAGTGTGCCCACGAACGGATCCTACTCCCCATCGCCGACAGCCTGGCAGAACGACTGTACCACGAACGCAATGCACTCTTTATGCAAAAGCACTACAACACGCTCTACCCCACGCTGTCTCTGGCGGAGGATAAATAGTAAAAAATAACAATACGGCCTGCCAAAGGATATGCCCTTTTGCAAGCCGTATTGTTGTATGCTGATTTGCACTCGTAAGGCAAGGTGGATTTGTTTTGTATTACGGAAAAGATGCAAGTAGATGTGCCGTCAAGGCGTCAGCCGTGAATTGTGCGGTGGTGCCTCAATCTTGTTCCGTATTCCCTAAGAATACTTCCTTGATGGCGTCCAGGTACCCGTAGCCGTACACATCGTCCGGTTCCAGATAGCTCATTTCCGTCCACTCGTTCCAGCTGTTGATGGTGATCAGCGGAGCGGGTAGGTCGTGGGTGTCTACGTAGTGCTTCGCCATTTCCAGAGCCTTTTTGAAATTCTCCGGTGTGTTCTCCCGCAGGATGGGACCTACCAGCTTGGTATACCGAGGATTGTTGTCCCAGCCGATGGTCACGTGGGGGAAGTAAGGCACCGCATATTCCCTATCGATACGATCCCATTCCTTCTGCACATCCGGCAGCACTTCCGGATAGGTGCGATCGCAGTTGACGAAATGGATGAACTGATAGTGGGACA
Organism: uncultured Ruminococcus sp.; assembly: GCA_964623635.1. Taxonomy (GTDB): domain Bacteria; phylum Bacillota; class Clostridia; order Oscillospirales; family CAG-272; genus UMGS1696. The sequence goes on along the minus strand of CAZUUA010000001.1, from coordinate 167,090 downwards.
TACTGTCGATGCCCAGCGCCGGTACGATGTCTTTCGTGGAGCCGGTCTTGGCTGCATCCACGCCGGACAGGTTCACGGAGTGCTCGCTCCAGATGGTCAGCTGCAGATGCAGATCGGGGAAACCGGCAGCCTTCACCTTCTCCCGGAACCGTTCCAGTGCCGCACGAGTATTGTCCACGCCGCCCAGACCACGGATCAGGTTGCAAATGTCGTAGATCATGAACACAGGGCAGCCGTTTATTTTGTAGTAATTGGGCTTCGTGAAGTATTTTTCGATGACACGCTCGCAGACACGGTCAAATTCGGTCTCCGGCACAGCGCCGTCCCAGATCATGGTGCCGTTGAAGGAGTTGCGCTTGTCCCACAGATCCATGGCGTTGTGGTTGGCCCACATGAGATAGAAGGACATATCGGTGTTGTTCTCAGCCCCAAGGAAGCCGTTGTTCAGGCACTGCTCCAAGAAGGGGCGTCTGTCGTACCAATACCAGTCGTAGATGAACACGTTGACCCCATGGGACAGAGCCTGCTCGATCTGGAATTCCATGACCTTGGGATCGGCTTCGTTCTGATAGCCCCACAGCGGGATCCGGGGCAGCTTTTGACCGGGCACACGGGAAACTGCGCTCTGCACCGACTGCCATTCGCCGATGCCCTTTTCCCAGAAGATCCGTGTCCGTGGTTCGTCACCGGTGTAGGACGGCCAGATGTAGGCGGCGATATCGTATTTTTGCATGGTTTATGTACCTCACTTTGTGTGTTGGTTTCTGCCCTCATTATAACACGTACAAACGTGTCTGTCAATCCCCTATCGATTTTTTCGCACCCGGTAAAAAAACGGTACCCAAGCAGTGCCCGGATACCGTATCGTTCCCGTATTATTTTGCTTCGCCGCCCATTTTTTCCTGCTTGACCTTGTGGTCGATGACGTGACGGGAGGCAAGCTCGTCACGGACTTCGTCCAGAGAGATGCCCATTTCCACCATCAGCACCATCACGTGGTAGGCAAGGTCTGCGATCTCGTAGATGGTCTCTGCCTTGTCTTCGGCTTTTCCGGCGATGATGACCTCGGTGGACTCCTCACCCACCTTCTTCAGGATCTTGTCCAGTCCCTTCTGGAACAGATAGGTGGTGTAGGAGCCTTCGGGCATATCGGCCTTTCTACCTTCCAGAAGCTGGTACAGTCCCTTGAGCTGGAAGGGTTCTGCTTCGTCTTCATTGATAAACAGCTCGTCTACAAAGCAGGATTCGTTGCCCAGATGGCAGGCCGGACCATCCTTCCGCACGTACACGGTCAGCGCATCCCGGTCACAGTCGGCAACGATCTTGGTGATGTGCTGCCGGTTGCCGGAGGTCTCTCCCTTGCGCCACAGCTCTTTTCTGGAACGGGACCAGAAGCAGGTGGTCTTTTCGGCAAGAGAGATCTCCAGACTTTCCCGGTTCATGTAGGCCAGGGTCAGCACTTCGCCGGTCTGGTAGTCTGTCACAATGGCAGGGATCAGACCTTTTTCGTCAAATTTCAAATCGTTTATTGTAAGCATAATTTACTCCTTCGTTGGTATACAGTGGATCCAAATCTCGTCCACTTCTGACTTTCCTTATCGTCTCACCAGAATGCCGTTGTCCTGCAGCAGCTTTTTCAGGTCGGCGATCTTGACTTCCCCGAAGTGGAAGATGGAGGCAGCCAATCCGGCATCGATATCGGGAATGGCCTGGAACAGCTTCACAAAGTCTTCGGCACAACCGGCGCCACCGGAAGCGATGACCGGCACGGATACCACATCCGACACGGCACGGAGCATTTCGATATCGAAGCCCTTCTTCACGCCGTCGGTGTCGATGCTGTTGACCACGATCTCCCCGGCACCGTTGGCCTCTCCTCTTTTGATCCATTCGATGGCGTCCAATCCGGTGTCCACTCTACCGCCTTTGGCAAAGAGCCGGAACTGCCATCCACTTTGTGGATCGCCTACCCGTTTGATATCGCAGGACAGCACCACGCATTGGTTGCCGTATTTTTTGGCGGCTTCTCCGATCAGGTCGGGGTCGGCGATGGCACCGGAGTTGACGCTGACCTTATCGGCGCCGCACTTCAGCACCCGGTCAAAATCGGCAATGGTATTGATGCCGCCACCCACGGTCAAGGGAATATACACCTTCCGTGCCACTTCTGTGAGAATGTCACTGAACAGGGCCCGACCTTCCGCAGAGGCTGTTATATCGTAGAACACCAGCTCATCGGCACCACAGCTGCTGTAGTACTGCGCCAGCTCCACCGGAGAGGACACATCGTTCAGTCCGGCAAAATTCACGCCCTTGACCACTCTGCCATTTTTTACATCCAGGCATGGGATGATCCGTTTTGTGATCATGCTTTTTTCTCTCTTTATTTATACGCTTTCACAATATCGATCGCTTCACGAAGCACCACGTCTCCTGTGTACAGAGCCTTGCCTAAGATCGCACCGTACACACCTTCCTCGGCTAAAGCACGCACGTCTGCCAAAGACGACACGCCTCCGGAGGCTGTGATGTCCATGTGCAGCTCCCGGTGCAGCTCTTTGTACAAAGCTAAGTTCGTACCGGACATAGCGCCGTCCTTGGCAATGTCGGTGCAAATGATGGCGCTGACACCAATGTCTTCCAGAAAGTGGCAGAAGTCCAGGCAAGGTACCGTGGAGGTCTCTGTCCAGCCGTGGGTCGCCACCATACCGTCCCGGATGTCCACACCCACTGCGATCTTGTCACCGTATTTTTCCACCATACGGGTGAGGAAGGGTCGGTCGGTCAGGGCAGCGGTGCCTAAGATCACCCGGAATACGCCGATGTCGATGTACTGCCGGATGGTCTCCTCGGTTCGGATGCCGCCGCCTACTTCCACTTGCAGCCTGCTTTCCCGGATCAGCTTTTCGATCAGATCCAGGTTCACAGCGTGTCCGGCCTTGGCGCCATCCAGATCCACCAGATGGAGATATTCGGCGCCGGCTTCCCAGAAGGAACGGGCAAAGGCGGCAGGGTCATCGGAATAGACGGTCTTTTTTTCATAATCGCCCTTGTACAGCCGCACCACCTGTCCGCCGCACAAATCGATCGCTGGGAAAATATGCATCATGGTTTACTCCAAATTTACGTTAGAAATACAGGGTATGGAACAGTCAAGCACACGCATTA
>CAZUUA010000001.1:118498-163822 GCA_964623635.1 uncultured Ruminococcus sp. | reverse complement strand
TAGCTGTGCGAAGTTTTTCAAAATCTTCAATCCGACTTCACCGCTCTTTTCCGGGAAAAGGTAGCTATACGCACGCTCTGCACGCATTATAGCTGTGCGAAGTTTTTCAAAATCTTCAATCCGACTTCACCGCTCTTTTCCGGGTGAAACTGCGTGCCGTATACGTTTCCTTTGGCCACGGCGGCGGTCAGCTCGGCATAATATTCCGTTGTGGCGATGGTGTTTTCGGCACAGTCGGCAGCGTAGTACGAATGAACGAAATACACGTGATCGCCTTCGTTCAGTCCAGCAAACAGCGGCGAGGGCTCTCCGGTGAAGTGCAGTGCATTCCAGCCAATGTGGGGGATCTTCACGCCCTTGGGTACCTCCGGTGCAATGGGCATCACACGACCGGGAATCAGCCCCAGCCCCTTGTGGATCCCGTATTCGTGGCTCTCGTCAAACAGCAGCTGCATACCCAGGCAGATACCCAACAGTGGCTTCCCGGTGGCGGCTTCTTCCAAAACCACGTCCCACAGGCCACAGGCTTTCAGCTTGTCCGCCGCATCTCCAAAAGCACCTACCCCCGGCAGGATCAGCTTGTCGGCTCGACGCACCACGTCTCTGTCTCCGGTCAGCACCGCTTCGGCACCAATGGCACCAAAGGAGCTGCACAGGGAAAATATATTGCCAACGCCATAGTCAATGATCGCTATCATAATGTTCCTTTCGTGGATGGGATCTCGTCCCGGTGTGCTTCGTCGATGCGGCTGGCACCGGCCATCACTCTGCCAAATGCCTTGTACATTCCTTCGATGATGTGGTGGGTGTTCTCTCCTGCCATCTGCCGGATATGCAGCGTGAGCCCGGCTACCCGTACAAAGCCAAGGAAGAATTCCTTCACCAGCTCTGTATCAAAATCTCCCACCTTGGCGGCAGGCAGTGCGGCATCATAGGACAGATGTGCTCGGCCGGAAATATCCACGGCACACAGGATCAGCGCTTCGTCCATAGGCAGCAGGATGTGTGCGTACCGGCAAATGCCTCGCTTGTCTCCCAGTGCTTCTGCAAAGGCCTGACCCAGTGCGATACCGATATCCTCGGTGGTATGGTGATAGTCCACCTCTGTGTCCCCGTCGCAGGTCAGGGTCAGCCCAAAGTGGCCGTGCCGGGCAAACAGGGTCAGCATATGGTCGAGAAACCCACAGCCGGTGTGGATGTCCACCGCTCCCACGTCCAGAGACAGGGTCAGATCGATCTTCGTTTCTGCTGTGTATCGCTTAATCGTACTTTGCCGCATGGGTCACACTCCCTTCTCGTCAAAGATCTCATCGATCTTTTGGATAAATATTTCCATATCCTGCTTGGTACCGATGGTGATCCGGTTGAACTGGCAGATCCGTTTCCCGGTGAAGTGGCGCACCAGCACACCCTTGTCCTTCAGCAGCCGGTACAGCTCTCCACCGTCCAGTCTGTCGGTACGGGCAAAGAGGAAGTTGGTCATGGAGTCGGTGACGTAGAAGCCACGTGCTTCCAAAGCGGCCTTGGTCCAAGCTCGGTTGTCCATGATGGCACGGCGATTCTTCTGGAAATAGTCTTCGTCCTCCATAGCCGCACGCCCGGCCAGCAGGGTCAGTCTGTTCACGTTGTAAGGATTGGTGGAATAGCGCAGCTTGTCCATGTCGGCAATGATCTCCGGCGATGCCAGCGTGAAGCCCAGTCGTGCCCCAGCCAGCGAACGGGACTTGGAATAGGTCTGCACCACTGCCAAATTGGGATATTTCGGCAGCAGCGACACCGCACTATCGCCGCCAAAGTCCACGTACGCTTCATCGATCACCACCAGCCGATCCGGGTCGGAGCGAAGGAGCTGCTCGATCTCTGCTAAAGTCAGCGCAATACCGGTGGGTGCATTGGGATTGGCGATAAAGATGGTACCCTTGGCGGCACAGAAGGCTTCCACCGGAATGGTGAAGTCTTCCCGCAGCGGGATCACCGTGGTCGGTACCTGATGCAGGTCGGCAAAAACGGAATAGAAGCCATAGGTGATGTCCGCAAAGACGGCACCCGGCTCGGTAAAGCCTAAGAACAGAAACTGCAGACACTCGTCTGACCCGTTGGCCACCAGCACGTTCTCCGGTGTCAGTCCATATCGCTTGGCGATGGCACACCGGGTATCCAAGCAGGTGGGATCGGAATACAGCCGCAGATCTGCCACGGCTTCACGAGAGATCACGTCCAGCACGGCCGGAGACGGTGGGAAGGGAGACTCGTTGGTATTGAGCTTGATGTAGGCTTTATCTCTGGGCTGTTCTCCGGGAACATAGGCATCCAGAGCGGCAAAGCGAGAAGAAAAATAAGATGACACGATACACCTCACAGGGTAGATCAAGTTATCGCTGGTTATGGTCGATCAGCGTTAGGTTAAAATCAAATACAGACGCAAAAGATCACTTGTCCCACAGCGTTTCCCGGCGATAGCGGACCACGGCAGAACGAGCGTGCCCGTCCAACTTTTCACGGGTCGCAAAGGCATAGACCTTTTCGCCGACCGCTTCCAGGGCTTCTGCGGTATAATAAATGTACGAGGATTTCTTGATAAAGTCGTCTACCGACAAGGGGCTGGAGAATTTCGCCGTGCCGCCGGTGGGCAGAACGTGATTGGGTCCGGCAAAATAATCGCCCAACGCTTCCGGACAGTTTTTTCCCAGGAAGATCGAACCGGCATTCTTCACACGGGGCAGCCAAGCGAAGGGATCGTCACACATCAGCTCCAAGTGCTCCGGTGCGATCTCGCTGGCGATGTCCACCGCTTCCGCAAAGCTTTCCGTCAAAATGATCTTGCTGCCGGTATCGATGGAGATCCGGGCAATCTCGGCTCTGGGCAGTGTGGGGATCTGCCGTTCCAGTTCGCCGGACACCGCATTGGCCAAGGCTTCGCTGGGGGTCACTAAGATGGCAGACGCCATTTTGTCGTGCTCCGCCTGAGACAGCATATCGGCCGCTACCACCACCGGGTCGCAGGTCTCGTCACACAGCACCAGGATCTCGCTGGGTCCGGCGATCATGTCGATGGCGACCTTGCCAAACACCTGCTTCTTTGCCTCTGCTACGTAGGCATTGCCCGGCCCTACGATCTTGTCCACTGCGTCCACCGTGGCGGTACCGTAGGCAAGTGCGCCAATGGCCTGTGCGCCGCCCATTTTGTACACCCGGTCCACACCGGCCACCTTGGCTGCCGCTAAGATGGATGCCGGTACCTTGCCGTCACGGCCGGGCGGCGTGGTCATGGCGATCTGCCCGCAACCGGCGATCTTGGCAGGAATGGCGTTCATCAGTACCGAAGACAGCAGCGGTGCCGTGCCGCCGGGTACATACAGACCCACCTTGGCAATGGGCGTGATCTTCTGCCCCAGCACCACGCCGTCCTTCTCCGTCATGGCAAAACCGTTGCGCACCTGCTTTTCGTGGAAGGCACGGATGTTGGCGGCCGATTCTTCCAGCACGGCACGGAATTCCGGTTCCATGGCGTCCCAAGCGGCGTCGATCTCGCTCTGGGGCACGATCAGCTCTGCCGGGGTCATATCGATCTTATCAAACTTTTTCGCATACCGGCACAATGCTTCGTCGCCGTTTTTGCGCACGTCATACAGGATATCCGCTACGGTATCTTCCACACCAGCCGCCGTCACTTCCCGGCATACGATATCCTCTCTTGCGATCTCTTTGCTTTTGTATATCTTGATCATAGCTATATTCTCCGATCACTTCTTTTCGCTGAGCCATTTGCCGATCTTTTCGTTCATGACGGCGATTTCTTTTTGCTTGAACCGGTAGGCCGCCTTGTTGACGATGAACCGGGCACTGATGGGAACGATCTCTTCCTTGACTTCTAAGTGGTTCTCCTTCAGGGTGGTGCCGGTCTCCACGATATCCACGATCACGTCCGACAGACCTAAGATCGGTGCCAGCTCGATGGAGCCGTTGAGCTTGATGATCTCGATCTCCCGGCTGCGGGCTCTATAGTATTCCTTGGCAATGTGTACGAACTTGGTAGCAATGCGCAGGGTGCGATCCGCACTGGGGGTCACGTTCTCCGGTCCAGCCACGCACATCCGACACTTGCCAAAGCCCAGGTCTGTCAGCTCATACACGTCCGGCTGGTATTCCAAGAGGATGTCTCGTCCCACCACACCTACGTCGGCGGCACCATGCTCTACATAGATCGCCACGTCCGAGGGCTTTACCCAGAAATACCGCACAGTGGCTGCTTCATCGGTGAAGATCAGCTTCCGGGAATTGTCCATGACGCCGGGACAGCCGTAGCCCAGCTCCTCCAGCATGGCATAGGTCTTTTCGCCCAGTCGTCCTTTGGGCAGTGCAATGCTGATGGTCTTATCCAGCTTCTCAGTCACGGATCTCAAGCCCCCTTTCTCCGTAGTGGAATTTTTCCTTGTACCGCAGCTTGTCGTCTGCCTGCTTTTGTACCCGGACACTTCTGCCGCCGCCCATGAGCATATCCACGGTACGGGACAGAGACGCCATATCGGTGCCGCTGTCGTAGGTCACCAGAATGTCCACGTCGTATTCTTTTCCCCGGCCTTCGTCAAAGTACAGATCCAAGAGATTCATGTACACCGCAAAGCCCACGGCGCCCATATCGTTTTTCTGCATCCGCTGCAGGAGCCCATCGTACCGACCGCCGGACAGCACGCCCACCGGTACGCCTTGGACGTACCCACGGAATAACACACCGGTATAGTAGCACATATCGTTGACCAGAGACAGATCCACTGCCAGACCCTTGTCTTCCCCAATGGTGCGGAAGTAGTTGTCGATGGCTTCGATCTCCCGGTAGGCATTTGCCATGTCTTCGCTGACCACCAGAGACTGCATATCGTCCCGGATCGCAGCAAAGGGGCCGTACAGGGTCAGGAGCCGACACAGCTTTTCTTCCACGTCTGTTGCCACACCGTATTCCCGGCACAGGCTCGACAGCTCATGGGCATTTTTTCCGGCGATGCAGGCATTGAACCGATCCCGCACACCATCCTCCGGTAGTCCGGCGGCATCCAGCAGACCTGCCACGAAAGCACCGTGGGAGATATCCAGGATGGAATTTTCGCAGATGATGGATAACGATTTTTTCGCCAGTCGGATGACCTCACAGGTGGAATACAGATCGATCTCGCCGATGCATTCCAGACCCACCTGCATGATCTCCCGTTGTTCACCGTCCATGCCTCTGTAGACGTTTTCGTTGTAATATTCCCGGATCTGTTCGCCGGCACGGGCATTCTTGACGATGGACAGGGTCACGTCCGGTTTCAGTGCCAGCAGTCGTCCGTCCCGGTTGGGGAAGGTCAGGATCTCACCCTTGGGCAAGAACCGTTTGTTGTCCCGATACAGGTCGTAGTCCTCGAACTTGGACATTTTATATTTGGTATACCCAAAGCTTTCGTACAACGTGCGCATGGCCAGCACAGCGGTCTCTTCCTTGGGCAGAATGGTTTCTTTCACAGGCTTTCGTTTCCTTTACGTTATTACTTCGTCGTATGACACGTTTTTTGGCGTGCCTATAGTATACCACACTTTATCGCTTTTGTCAAGTAAAGTGCTAAAGTTTTTTCAAGTTTTTTGTCGCTGCGTTTGATACGTGTATACTATCGTGCCTTGTTTCAGAAATATGCCCAAAACCCCTTGACAATGGGCGAAAAAAAAGGTATAGTATAGATAATGACACACCCTGTATGGGATACAAAAAACAAGGAGCAAACAAAAGCTATGCTATATCAAAAGGAACTTCCTGTCCGTATGGACGTAGATGTACTGGTGGCCGGTGGCGGTGCATCCGGTGTGGCCGCAGCGGTGGCAGCCGCACGTGCCGGAAAATCGGTACTGCTGGTGGAGGCCGGCGGCGCGCTGGGCGGCGTGGGTACCTCCGGCATGGTACCGGCCTTTGCCACCTTCGGGGATGATGTACGCATATTGGCTGCCGGGATCGGCCTGGAGATCCGCAGGCAGGTATCCACAGGCGTCCCCCTCTCTGCCCACTGGACCTCCATCGATGCCGAAGAGCTCAAGCGTGTCTACGACCGGATCACCACGGAAGCCGGGGTCAAGGTGCTATTTTTCACCACGGTCTGTGATGTGCTGACCCATGGTGGTCACGTGGATGGCGTGGTGCTGACCTCCAAAACGGGGCTCTATGCCGTGACTGCCAAAGTCTTTATCGACTGCACCGGGGATGGCACCCTCAATGCGCTGGCAGGTGGACAGTTCGAGCTTGGCAACGAGGAAGGCAAGGTCATGCCTCCGACGCTGTGCTCACTGTGGGATCAGGTGGACAACGAAGCCTATCGTTCCACCAACATCAAGGAGCAGCTGGAAAAGGCCATTGCCGATGGGGTATTTACCTATGCCGACCGGCACCTGAGCGGTATGTTCCTGCGCCGTGGCGGCATTGGCGGCGGCAACATCGGACACATCTTCGACAACGATCCGCTGGACGAAGCATCGCTGACCCGTGCCATGATGTGGGGGCGGCAGTCCATGCTGGAATACATCCGCTTCTACAACGAATATGTCCACGGCTGTGAGAACGCAAGACTGCTTGCCACCGGTTCCATTTTGGGCATCCGGGAATCTCGCCGGACGGTGTGCGACTATATGCTCTCCGTCTCCGACTTTCTCGCCCGTGCCGACTTTGACGACGAGATCGGCCGGTACTGCTACCCGGTGGACATCCACATCATGAACACCGACGGAGACGAGCTCAAGCGGTTCCAGGACGAATACCAAAATATGCGCTACAAAAAAGGCGAATCCTATGGCATTCCCTACCGAAGCCTGGTGGCCGCTTCCTTTGACAATGTGCTGACGGCAGGCCGCTGCATGGGGACCGACCGGCAGATGGAAGCCTCGATCCGGGTCATGCCGGGCTGCTATATCACCGGAGAAGCGGCAGGTACCGCAGCGGCCCTTGCCATGGACGCCGGTGGAGAGACCAGAGCGGTGGATACATCTCTGCTGCAGCGGACGCTGGCAGACCATGGCGCCTATATGAGAGAGGAACTTTTGTAAAATGGAAAAGCTTTCGCCCACCACCGAAGCCATCCTGCAAGACCGCTTTGGCTGCGACAATCTGATCGCACTGGCCACCACGAATGGTACCATTCCCTATGTCCGTGCCATAAACGCCTATTATGAAGCCGGTGCCTTTTACGGGATCACCTGTGCCGCCTCCGACAAAATGACCCAGATCCGGGAGAACCCCACAGTGGCTGTTTGCGGCGATTGGTTCACGGGACATGGGATCGGCGAGAACCTTGGCTGGATCCGAGAGAGCGCCCATTTGGATCTGGCAGACAAGCTGCGTACCGTGTTTGCCGAATGGTACAACAATGGACACGTGGATGAAAATGACCAAAATACCGTGATCCTGCGTATCCGGCTGACCGATGGGATCCTGTACCACCACGGCACCCGATACGATATCGATTTCACCGAAGTCAACCTGAATCAGCGTTGACGCAATAAACCTACTACATACAAGGAGGAGCTATCATGCGTTACACAGTTGTAGATGCAGCAGAATTCACCTACCCTGACCAGATGTGCTATCCCACTTCCACCGGCTCCATCGTATTGGATGCGGCTCGTGGCAGCTATGCCGGATTCCAGATCCTTTTGGACGGGCTGACCGTCGATCATGTGAAGGAAAGCTGGCTGCCGGAGGAAATCTACAAGGATCCGACACTGCTGGAGACTGCCAAGCTTGGCTTCCCCAGAATGGGCGGCGTATCCATCCAAACCGACCTACCACTGTCCGTGGAATGGTACAGCTTGGTGCCGGTCACCGTGGAGCGCAACCATGGTCTGGCGCCGGAGACCTTCAAGCCCCACTTTCCCGAACGGGTCGCACCCTATCGGCTCTACGACTGCTATCGTCCCTTTGACGGTACCCTGGACGTGGGCGTTGGAGACGGCAGAAGACCGGACACCCAGATCGGTGGCTTCTATGGTGTGGTGCAGATCCCGGCAGATGCGGACCCCGGCACATACACCGCAGCGGTGACCATCACCGTTGGGGTAGAGACGATCACCATTCCCCTGACCCTCACCGTATATCGTGCCACCGTGCCGGACGAGAGCCTGACCCTGATCCAGGGCTACAATCCCACAGCAGTTGCCAGATACCATGGGGTCCCCTATGGTTCCGATGCCTTCTACGAGCTGGATGCCCGGTACATCGCCGGTCTGCGTCGGATGCGGCAGAACATGATGTATGTCAGCGGCGTACAGGTGGAGACCGTTGGAGAAAATGAGTACCGGTTTGATTTTTCCGTAATGGAGGAGACCATGCGTCGGCAGCTTTCCCAGGGAATGCGGTACTTCAACGGCCCGTCTGTTGGCTGGCGGCAGAGCTGGTCGGCCTCTACCATTTTGGTAAACAAGACCATCCCCTCCATGAGCTACGAGGGCTATTGCTACCTGTCCCAGTACCTGCCTGCTCTGCACCAGATGCTTGCGAAAAACGGCTGGCTGGATCGCTTCGTCATGGGCGTGGCAGACGAACCCAATGCCCACAACGCCACCGAATTCCGTGCCCTGTGCGGTCTGATCCGTCGGTTCGTGCCGGACATTCCCCTGATCGATGCCATGTCCTACGGGGATCTCCACGGGGCATTGAACATTTGGGTGCCGCTGAACGCCGAATACGACAAACATAGAAAAGAGATCGAGACCCTGCGTGCCAACGGTGACCAGATCTGGCATTACGTCTGCTGTGGTCCCAGAGGCGAAGAATACATCAACCGGTTCATGGACTATCCGCTGCTGGCCACCCGGTACCTGTTCTGGGGCAACTACAAGTACAACCTGACCGGTTACCTGCACTGGGCCGCCAACTGCTACCAGCCCGGTCAGGATCCCTTCCGTCTGAACTGCCCGGAACACCACAACACCGATGCCGTCTGCTACCTGCCCTCCGGCGACACACACCTGCTGTACCCCGGCGAAAACGGTCCGTGGCTGTCGGCAAGAGGAGAGAACCAAAGAGCCAGTGCCGAGGAATATGAGCTGCTGCGGCTGCTTGCCGAAAAGGACAAGGCAAAGGCCGATGCGATCTGCGAAGGACTGTTCCATTCCTTCCGGGACGTAGAATACGATGTGGCAGCATTCCGCCGTGGCAGACGAGAGCTGCTTAGTGCATTGAGTGCAGAATGACAGAGAAATACTGTATCGACAATACCCATTTTGATCCGGTGTGGCTGTGGCAGTGGCCGGAAGCGATGGCTGGCATTCGGGCAACCTTTCCAGCCGCACTGGCACGGCTGGACGAGGATCCGGATTTTCGCTACTCCTTTGCCACGCCGCCGGTGTTCCAGTGGATCCAAAATACCGAGCCGGCGATGTGGCAGCAGATCCGCACCCGGATCGAAGAAGGTCGGTGGAAAGTGGGTGAGGGCTGGTGGCTGCAGCCGGACTGCTACTCTGCCGCCGGAGAAAGCTACGTCCGGCAAGGCTTGTACGGCCAACGGTGGCTCCGAGAGCACTGCGGCAAAGATGTAGATATGTTGGAAGATATACCATAAAAATTTTCATACAACGAAAGGACGAACCTCATGGAAAAGATCATTTTATTCGACGGCACCGACCTGTCGCACTTCACGAATCTGGATGGCAGCCCGGCCCAATGGGAAGTCAAGGACGGCATCATGACCGTGACCCACGGCAACATCATGTCGAAGGAGACCTATGGCGACGCGCACATCCACGTGGAATGGCGGGAACCGGATATGCCAGAGGCCACGGGGCAGTGGAAGGGCAACAGCGGCGTGTACATCCAGGGCTGCTATGAGCTGCAGGTGCTGGACTCCTACGGCATCGCTGAACCGAAGTACGACGACTGCGGCGGTATCTACAGCATCCAGGCACCCCTGACCAATGCGTGCAAGCCGGCACTGGAATGGCAGACCTACGACATCATCCTGCGCTCCGCCAAGCTGGACGAAAACGGCAAGGTGCTCTCCCACGCCGTGGTGACCATCCTGCAAAACGGTCAGGTGATCCACAACAACTTCACTCTGCCCAGCAACACCCCCGGCGGCGTATATGACCACATCGTAGCCGAAGGACCGCTGATGCTCCAGGACCACGGCAACCCGGTCTCCTTCCGGAACATCTGGATCCAGAAGCTGTAGGGGTTTACAGCTTCATGCATCTACCGATCAAGACGCATACAAAAAAGGAATGGCTCGTCGGCTGTTCCTTTTTCGTTTTCCTATATTCATAGCCGTGCAAGCGTTTCCTGTTTCTGCATTTTGGGCTTCTCCTTTGCGCAGTGTAGCGTCATACTACAGGATATGCAAAGTGGCGTGGATGGGGTCAAAAATACTTCACTACACAAAAACAGCACCCATTCAGGATGCTGTCTATTCTCCATTTTTCTCTGTGATAGCTTGCTCATCGTTTTGAGCTTTCTTTTCCTGCAACCGGTCTAAAACGCCAAGGTACTTCAGTCCAGCCAAAAGAACCACAATGTATACTGCCACTTGCAAAAGTGCAAAAAGTATGCTAACGACTTGTAAAACAATTTGCACGAGCATGATGTTCTTCTGTGATGCATCTTGCGCAAATCCATAGTGAAATGTATTTTATAACAACTCTATATTGTACTATTATTGTAGCAAAACCAGAAATCATCGTCTGTGCGCAGATCATACAATCTTTTGTTCTTATTTTTGTCTATTTTTACATTTTCCCCGTGGATAATGGATTCCCATTTTCGCAAACCAATTGACATCTTCTGTCCAACGTGGTACAATGATACCAACATCAATTCTCTATTCCGGAGGAACACATATGAACGAACATTTGAAATTTCACCCGGCAGTCTTTGCCGTAGAGAAGGATTATCAGATCCTCTTCCTCACCACCACCGACGGCATCGGCTGGATCGAAGTGGACGGCGTGCGCTACACCGACGAAGAATGCGGCCTACTCCACTATGGAAAGATGCACAAGATCCCCGTGGACGGTGCCGCACTGGACAAGGCAAGAGCCTATACTGTAGTCTTTGTGGAGTACAAGGAAAAGCCGGTGTACTATCCCAAGGGTGAAGAGGTGATCCGGGAGACCTACACCTTCACACCGGTCACGGGAGACAAGATCCATCTGTTCCAGTTTGCCGACACCCACGGACAGGTTGAGGTACCGCTGGAAAACTTCCGCCGGTATGTGGGCACCTATGGAGACATCGATCTATTGTGCCTGAACGGGGACATCAACGACTCCTCTGCCAGCATTGCCCATTTTGAGGTATCCTTTGCCCTGGCTTCCGGTGCTGTGGCCGGTACCAAGCCGGTGATCTACTCCCGTGGCAATCATGACACCCGTGGTGCGGCATCGGAGCTTTTGCCGGGTTACAGTCCTACGGCATTCCGTGGCAGCAGACGAGAGACCTTCTGGTCCTTCCGGCAGGGTGGACTGTGGGGTCTGGTGTTAGACTGCGGCGAGGACAAGTATGATACAAACGTAGAATACGGCGGCACCATCCAGTTCTCCACCTTCCGGGACAGAGAAACGGCCTATCTGCAAAAGATGATCGCCAATCGGGAAACGGAATACATGGCACCCGGCGTGACCAAAAAGATCGCCTTCTGCCACGTGCCCTTTGTGGAAAACTTCGAGCATCCCTTTGACGTAGCATCGGACGTGTACCAGGGCTGGGCCGATCTGCTGTCTGAAATGGGCATCGACCTGCTGGTCTGCGGTCATATGCACACCTGCTACCAGATCTCACCCCACACCGAAGGCAAAAAGGATGCGGCCTTCCCGGTATTCGTCAGCTCCAAGCCGGTGGAAAAGAATGCGGACGGCAAGCCCTATTACACCGGTGCAGCGCTGGTGATCGATGGGGAGACGATACACACCTACGTGGTAGAGGATGGCGTGCGCACAGAGGAAGTGGTGTATTGAGGTTAAAAAATCATTGTTAAGGCGACACCGCATGGTTCTGATGGTACAGATGCGTTGTATATATGCCATCAAGGCGTTAGCTATGAACAGTGCGGTGATGCCTTAATTCCATTCCTCTGCCAGGAGAAAATCTGTGATGCTGCGGTGCTTGCTCCCATTCCGGCTCATATCAAACCCATCCAGAGATACAACATACTTCGGACAATTGTCCCGGATGTTATCGTATACGCCAAATTTGCGCTGGATGGTCTCCGGTGCCACGGTGCGCTGCTCGTTTTTGAAAAATTTGGCAAGAGAGGATGCGGAGAATGTGGTTCCAACATTGGCGATCACATAGGCAATGATCCGGTCTAACAGATCCACATCCCGGATCTTGTTCCGCTTGACGATATCCTTAAGCTGAACCGAGTTGAACAGGTCGTGGAGATACAGCTTCGATGGTGCATCCGCATAACGAAGATTGGCTTTGTATCTGTTATTCAATGGCAATTTCGTAAATTTATCAGATACATCTGATAAAATCTATATTTTAATAGGATGTATCCGTTGTATCTGTTGGCGTAATATGGTGATAGAGTGGCAAAGCAACATCAAAAAACGACCCCAATCCACTTGAGGTCGTTTTTCTTTTATGTGTTAACTTATTCCAGTTCAACCTTCACAGGCATACCGGTCTCCATAGACTTGTTGCAAGCCATGGTGAATGCCACGGACTTGAAGGCGTCTCTGTAGGGAGAGCGGATCTTGGAGCCATCGCCGGAGATAACGGCTTCGATGAAGGTACGGTCAGCGGCAACGCCTGCATCGTGGGTCTCCTTGTAGATCAGGGCACCACCGGCTGCGGTCAGGGCACCGTCACCCTTGACGATGAAGCCGTCGCTGGATCCATCTGCCTTCGGGGGTTCTTCGCCGTAGATCACGGTGTCGCCCAGAATGCGGTGTTCCATTCTCTTGTCTCTGGTGGAGAACACGATCTTGGAGTCGAAGCTGTTGCCGGAGGTGGCATAGCAGCCCGTGGAGATCACGCCCAGTGCGCCGTTGGCAAACTTCACAACGGTGGTGGACAGGTCGTCGGTATCGTAGCCCGGCCATTCTTCGTCGGTGATAAAGCCACGGCCGTTGTAGGAGAATACTTCTACCGGTTCGCCAGCTTCGCCCATGAAGTAGCGGATGATGTCGAACTGGTGGATGGTCTGTTCCACAGCCTGACCGCCGGACAGATCCTTCTTTCTCCACCAATGTACACCGGGTACACTGCCGATACGAGAGCAGTCGATCAGCACTACCTGGTTTTCCTTACAGAACTTCAGCGCAGGCTGTACGATGTCGTCGGCATACCGGCACTGGAAACCGCTGGCCGTGATCAGACCCTTGGCTTCTGCAGCATCCCGGATCTTTCTGCCCAGGTCCAGATCCAGCGCCAGAGGCTTCTGTACGTGGAAGTGGATGCCTCTTTCGATCAGGTCAAATTCGATCTCGCCGTGGCAGTACGGGGGAATACCGATGAACACCATATCCGGCTTGGTCTCGTCCAGCATCTTCTTGTAGTCGGTGTACGCTTCCCCACAGCCGGCCTTCGCCTTGAAAGCCTCTGCTCTTTCGGGGATCAGATCACACCAGCCCACCAGGTCCACGATGTCTTTGAACTGCATAAAGTGGCTCAGGTGATATTCGCCGATACCGCCGCAGCCGATCAGAGCAAGTCTCTTTTTCATTTGTTTTTCCTCCTATGTTGTACAAGTAAAAAGTAGATCGAAGGATTCTTCTTTCACTTCTTACTCCTAATTTCTAATTTCTTATTTTCCGCTCAATACGCACAGATCGTGCCGATCTCGCTGTTGACCTTGGCATAGTAGTCGTCCCAGCTCATATCCGGGAAGGCCTTGAACACTTCGCCTACCAGGTAGCCGTTGTAGCCAGCGTCCCGGAGCGCCGGAATGATCACCTTCCAGTCGGCACTGCCGTGGGTGATGTCTTCCCAGGTACCACCGGAGTTCAGACCGCCGGCACGCTTGTAGTCCTTTACATGGACCTTGCCGATCCGGCTGCCCAGAGCTTCGATCCAGTATTCCGGTACAGAGAAGGCCAGCATATTCCCGGCATCCAGGTATGCGCCGATCTTGGGAGAATCTACGGCGTCGATGAAGGAAGCCATGTCGTACGGAGACAGGAAGAAGCCGTTCCACACGTTTTCCAGACCCACGAAAATACCCAGCTTTTCGATCTCGTTCTTCTGGGCCTGCATGAAGGCGATGGAGTTCTTCCGTGCGCCGTCCAGGGTCAGAGTGCCACCCATGCCGCCGGGTACGGTCAGGATACCGTCAGCACCCAGCTCGGTAGCCGCTTCGATCTGCTTGTACAAAAGTGCCTCTGCATCCTTCCACTGCTCCTTGTTGCCCATCTTGCCGCCCCACAGCGAGGTGGAAATGCTGCACACCGGCAGGGCATACTTTTTCGACAGCTCCCGGATCGCAGCATAGTCGGCAGCGGTGGTGTTCATGGACAGACCATGTGCGGCACCCGGTGCGTCTACGTTCAGCTCAATGGCTTCAAAACCAGCTTTTGCCACAGCCGCAAAGGTCTGCTCCATATCCAGAGAACCTTCGACTGTCCAAGCGTTTAATGCTCTTTTCATACGTTTCACCTCACAGGGAGATTATTTTTTATCCATTTATCCAACATTTCTCCGAAAAGTGCGAAAAAAAGTGTTCGACCCCTTTCCGTTTGGAGAAAACTGTGCTATAATAACTATAATCAAATTTCGCCTTTTACGCAAGTCCCTATCCGCTTGTTTTTATGGACAAATCGACTGTTTCCGCCGCTTTGAGACGGATATGCTGTAAGAAGGTGGAAAACAGGAAACACTGCCTCTGGGATCATGCAGAACAAAAAGGATGACACCACTATGCAAAACCGCTCCTTTTACCGAGATCTTGCGCAGACGGGACAGAGCCAGCAGATCGATGAAGAACCGCTGGTGGTCAATTGTGCCGGCCTGTGCTGCTTTGACACACCCTTTCACACCTGGAACCGGGAAGGTCGTGCCGACTACTATCTGCAGCTGGTGACCTGTGGTACTCTGGCTGTGTGGCTGGGAGACCAGGTACAGGAGATGCACGCCGGTGATTTTCTCCTGACCAAGCCACGCACGCCATACCGCTACTTTTATCCGGCCACCGATCTGTCGTGGACGAATGTGACCGCCACGGATGCTTCCGGTGCCACGGCCGTATCGCAGGACACACCACAGGAAATGCAGTATTATTGGGTCCACTTCACCGGCTTTCACGCTGGTCGACTGCTGACCCGACTGCACTTAGAGCCCGGCATGATCTATACCACCGGAGCCGAAAACAGCCAAGCGATCACCGCACTGCCCCATGCCTTTGAGCGGCTGTTCGACGAATTCACCGATCGACGCCGGGGCTTTGACGATGCCTGTGCTGCGGAGCTGACGGGGATATTGGTCTCTCTGTCCCGTGCGGTCTCCACCGGTAGCCACACCACGGAACGTACCCTCTCCACCATCGCCTGGCTCCACAGTCATTTTCTGGAAAACACACCGCTTAGTACGCTGGCCGCCATGGAGCATCTCAGTGAGAGCCGCTACCGCACCGTGTTCCACCAGCAGACGGGACTGTCTCCCAGCGAATACCGGATCGCTCTGCGGATGCAGCACGCCTGTGACCTGCTCCTTGGCTCCTCACAAAGCATCTCCGAGATCAGTGCCGCCTGTGGCTACAGCGATGTGCTGTACTTCACCCGGCTGTTCAAGCGCAAGATCGGTATGCCGCCGGGAATGTACCGCAGCCGCTCGCAGCACCTCCTATAAACAAATGCAGAAAGGATCCTATCATGCGTCTTCTCCATATAGCCGACCTGCACCTGGGAAAGCGGATCGGCGAATTCCGACTCCTTGCCGAACAGGCTGCCCTGCTTTCGTGGGTAGTCGATACGGCCATCGAACAACAGGTACAGGGGATCCTGTTGGCCGGGGACATCTACGACCGGTCTGTACCACCTGTGGAAGCGGTCGCACTGTTCGACGGCTTTCTCAACCGGCTCCACGATGCGCACATTCCCCTGTTCGCCATCAGCGGCAACCACGACTCCCCGGAACGGATCGCCTTTGGTAGCGAACTATTTGAGAAAAGCGATATCTATTTTTCACCCGTGTACGATGGGCAGATCCGCACCATTCCCCTTGAAACCGACACCGAACGGGTCTACATCCATCTGCTGCCCTTTCTCAAGCCCATCCACGTGCGTCTGGCGTTGGGCTTGGATGCAAGGGAAGCAAGCGAAGAAGCGGATACCGATGCCGTCGAGGACAGCCACGCACTGTCCTACACCGATGCCATGGCGGCTGTGCTGTCCCGGCTCACGCTGTCCAAAAACGGCTACAACATCCTGGTATGCCACCAATTCATCACCGGCGCTGTCCGCTCGGATTCCGAAGAGGTGCCGCTGGTGGGAACCCTGGACGCCATCGATGCTGCCCTCTTTGCCGACTTTGACTATGTGGCGCTGGGACATCTGCACCGGGCCCAGACTGTAGCAGGGCAGGAGAACCTCCGCTACTGTGGTACCCTGATGCCCTACGCCTTTTCGGAAACCGACGAGAAAGGGTGCATTTTGCTGGACACCACCGATGGACTTCACACCACCTTTTTGCCGGTGCCTGCCGGTCTGACCCGTACCCTAGCCACCATCGAAGGCACCTACGACGACCTGATCCGGCTGGACTACCGGGAAAGCTGCCCTCACCGTGACGATTATCTCCGCATTCTCTTGGACGAAGACACACCGGTGCCGGACGCCATGGCGAAGCTGAGCACGGTGTATCCCCATGTGGTGCAGCTGCAATACAAGGGACAAAGCGCTGTCATCACTGCCGCCGATACGCCTGCCAGCGCCGGTGAAGTTTTGACACCGGACAGGGTGTTTGCCGCATTTTTTGCCCGGCAGAACGACACAAACCTGACCGATGAAGACTACAACTACATTTGTAAACTACTTGGAGAGGAGGCCGATCCATGCGACCATTGAAGCTGACCCTCTTTGCCTTTGGTCCCTATACCAACAAGACCACCGTGGACTTTGCTGCTCTGGGGGACAAGGGGCTCTATCTGATCACCGGAGAGACCGGCGCCGGGAAGACCATGCTCTTTGACGCCATCACCTTTGCCCTGTACGGCGAACCCAGCGGCGGCAGTCAAAACACCAAGGAAAAGGATACCGGTGCCAGAAGCGTTCCCATGCTCCGCAGTCGTTCGGCAGAGCCGGGTGAGAGCACTTATGTGGAGCTGACCTTCCTTTGTCAAAACAAGCGCTGGTACATCAAGCGGGTGCTGGGTAGGGAACGGGTCAGTCGATCCGGGGAGCGCACCTTTTCCCGTTCGTCGGATGCAGATATGATCTGTCTGGACGACCCGACCATAGCGCCTGTCACCAAGGGCAAGGACGTGACCCATGCGGTGGAGACGCTGCTGGGTCTGACCCGGGACCAATTCCGGGGATGCGCCATGATCGCCCAAGGAGAATTCCGGGACATCCTGTTCGCCAAGACAGAGGACAGACTGCTCCTGCTCCGAAAGCTGTTCGGCACCCATCTGTATGCCCGGCTCACCGAACGGCTGCAGGCAGAAACGACCCTTGCCAAGACCCGTTACGAGGAGACCGGCAATGCACTGCGTCAGCTCACAGACCGACTGCAGGAACCGGGTGCGGTACTGCCGGAGGTACTGCGTGAGCCACTGCTCCACCGGGACGAGCTTGCCGCCACGCTGACCGATATGGTTGAGGCAGACCAGGCGGAGCTGACCAAAATGGAAGCGGCTGTACACGAAGCGGAGGAAGGTCAGAATGCCCTGACCGTGCAGATCACCCAGGCCGAAGGGGACAAGGCACTGCTGACCCAAAAGGACGCTGCCGAAAAGGGTCACAATGCCGCTGTGGAAAGCCATGCACGCTCCTATGCCCAATGGCAAAAGGCCTGCCAGCGTCTGCCGGAAGCCACCGAAAAGCGACAGGAAGCTGCCCGGCTGGAAACGCTGCTGCCTTTGTGCAGAGAGCTGGCCGGTGTCCGAGAACGTACCGAAGCGCTGGCACAAACGATCACCGACCACAGAACGGCACAGGAAGCCCTGCACAAAAGACTTGGTAATATCGAAGAAAAGCTATCCCACGTGCGACAGGAGACGGAAAACGCCAGACAGGCACGGATGATACTGGGAGAGACCGAAGCGGCCTGGCAGCGTGGAGAGCACCGCAAACAGTCCTATCAGGCACTGCTCACCACTTGGGAGACCTGGCAGAATGCGGTATCTCTCTGGGAAGCGGCAGCAACGGTCTACAAGCAAAAACGAGAGCTGGCACTGCAGGCAGAGGAAAACTACAAGCAGCTGCAGCAGGCGTATTTGGATGGACAAGCCGGGATCTTAGCACAGGCTCTACAGGATGGGAAGCCCTGCCCGGTCTGTGGCTCCACCAACCATCCGGCACCCTTTTCTCACGATGGTACGATTCCCACCGATGCCCAGCTGCAAAAGGCACAGAAGGTCAAAGAGAAGGCCGACAGCGATGCGGTGGACGCTTCCGGACGAGCCGGTATCCAGCGTGGGAACAGCGAACAAGCCATGGCAGCCTTTCGGGAACAGGCGGCGCTTCTGTGGGACGAAGACACCACTGCCCTTGTCTGGTACGACCCGACCGGTGCCAATGCCCTGTGTGCCCGTACCAGAGCCGATCTGGATGCACTGACGACGGCACAGGACAAGGCGACCACGCAGCTTGCCAAGCTGAAAAGGGCCGCCGATCGATACCAGGATCTGGTGGACTGCGTGGCACGGGGAGAAGCACAGCTTGCCGATGCGACCAAACGGTTTCAGGATGGAGAAGCGGAACTCTCTGCCCGGGAAGCGGAACACGGCAGCCTATTGGGGCAGATCGCCACGCTGTCCGCACAGGTACCGGAGCTGCCGGTGGACGAGCTGGAAAAGCGTTTTTTGACCCTTGGGGCAGAAGCGGAGGAGATCGAGCTGACCTGCAAGCGTCTCGAAAAAAAGCAAGCGGAGGACGAACGCTCTGTCGCTGCCACAGCCGCACAGGTGGCGACACTGACCGCACAGGTCGAAGGAAATATTGCCCATCTGCTGCCTACGCTGCAGACCCAAAGAGAAGCCGGTGATGCGGCACTGCGAGATCTGCGGCGTCAGGAAAGTATGCTTGCCAACCGGCTCCGTGTGCGGCAGGACGTGTGCGACAAGCTGCCCGACTACGTGGCGGCGTATACCAAGGCCGAACAGGATTGGCGCAAAAAGAAGCGGCTTTCGGACACGGCGTCCGGTTCGCTGACGGGACAGGAAAAGATCAACCTGGAGACCTTTGCCCAGCTGCACCTGTTCGACCAGGTCCTGCGGCGTGCCAATCTGCGGCTGCTTGCCATGACGGACGGACGGTATGAGCTACTGCGGCAGGAGACGGCTGACAATATCCAGACCCGATCCGGCTTGGAGCTGAACGTGGCCGATCACTACAACGGCACCACCCGGAACGTGCGCACATTGTCCGGCGGCGAAGCATTCAAGGCGTCTCTGTCTCTGGCACTGGGGCTTGCCGACGAGACGGAATCGGTGTCCGGCGGTGTGCGGATCGATGCGATGTTTTTAGACGAAGGCTTTGGTTCCCTGGACAGTGCCTCGCTGGAAGGTGCCATCACGACCCTGTCCCAGCTGTCGGAGGGCTGTCGGCTCATCGGTATCATCTCCCATGTGTCCCAGCTGCGGGAACGGATCGACCGGCAGGTGATCGTCCGCCGTGATCGTACCGGCTGCAGCACCGTCCAGATCGTCACCGGCACGTGAACGGCAGCTCCTACACCGCAAAAACGCTTTCCACGGCGCAGGATCGCTTTGTTTGACTTTCGATTTTTATGCGTTTTCGATTGTCAATTTATGTTGCATTAGCATATGCATCTTTCACTAATTAAATCATTAATGCTGTGTCGAACTTTTTTGACATAAATCGATGCGAACACAAAATTTCCGTTTTTTGGCCTCCTCTTTCGACAAAAAATATTTACAAATTTCCACAAATAAATCTTATTATAGTCTTGACAAACGAAGAAAAAAGTGGTATGCTATTGGTGTACAAAATTTTGAACCCTTTGGAGGTCACTATGCAAGACATTACCAACCAGAAACTCAACGATTTTTTCGTAGCCACCTTTAACAATCTTCTGATTCTGGAGGAAGCATATCTGCGCAAGAACTGTGCTGCTGATCTGTCTGTCAGAGAAATCCACGTACTGGCCGCTGTTGAAAAGCTGACCGTTGACCAGAAGAACACCATGGCTAACATTGCCAAGTTCCTGTGCGTATCTCCTGGATCTCTGACCACCGCTGTGAACACGCTGGTGAACAAGGGTTACCTGGAACGCAGCTACACGCCTCGTGACCGCCGTGTTGTATTCATCCACCTGTCCAACACCGGTGTGGAAGCTTGTAACCAGCACAAGGACTATCACAGCCAGATGGTCAACGCCGCTGCTGCCGGTCTGTCCGAAAAGGAAGTAGAGCTGCTGGCCGATGCTATGGAAAAGGTATGTGCCTTCACCGCTGAAAAGGCTTCTGACGCTGAATAATCGTTGTACAAATAAAAAGGATCCTTCGACTTACCACAGTCGGAGGATTTTTCATGTTCGCACACAAAACAAAAAGGATCCTTTAAGATGTATACAGTGTATACTCTCAGAGGATCCTTTTTCGTATCAAACCCACATGGGGCGTGCAAAAGTTATGCTTTGTTACAGGCTCACTTGTCCAGCTCCGTTACACTGCGTCTGTAGTCGGGCAGCAGCTTCGGAGAGACGGCATCGGTCTCGATACCGGCGTCTGCTCTTTCCTTATCGAAAGCATCGATGTGGGACAGGGTCAGGGTGCCCACCGCGGTGTCCTTGGCACGGGCAGCAGCGTTCTGACCGGCGTTCCGACCGAATACGATGATGTCCAGCAGCGAGTTGCCCATCAGACGGTTCCGACCGTGGATACCACCAACGGCTTCACCGGCTACGAACAGGTTCTCTACGTTGGTGGTCATGCCGTTCTGGTGAATGTCCAGACCACCGTTCTGGTAGTGCAGCGTGGGATATACCAGAATGGGCTCCTTGCGGATGTCGATGCCGTACTTGCCGAACATACGCATCATGGCAGGGATCCGCTTTTCGATGGTGCCTTCGCCGCCGATCTTTTCAATCATGGGCGTATCCAGCCATACACCCAGACCGGAACCGGTGTCCACACCTTCGCCACGGTCACTGCATTCCCGGATGATGGAGGCAGCCGCTACGTCACGGGTTTCCAGCGGATGCATGAATACCTTGCCATCCCGGTTGATGAGCTTGGCACCCAGAGAACGCACCTTCTCCGTGACCAGCGCACCAAAGATCTGTTCCGGGAATGCGGCACCGGTGGGATGGTACTGCAGCGTTTCTGCATACAGCAGCTTGGCACCGGCTCTGTAACCCAGCACCAGACCGTCGGCGGTTGCACCGTAGTGGTTGGAGGTGGGGAAGCCCTGGTAGTGCATACGTCCTGCACCACCGGTAGCAATGATAACAGTCTTTGCTCTGGCCACCATCAGGTCACCGGTTTCCATGTTCAGCAGTACAGCACCGGCTGCACGGCCGTTTTCGTCTAAGATCAGCTCGATGGCAGAGGTGAAGTCCACCACCGGAATGCCACGGTTCAGCACTTCGTCACGCAGGGTACGCATAATCTCGGCACCGGAATAGTCCTTGCAGGCGTGCATTCTCTTCCGAGAGGTACCACCGCCGTGGGTCGTGATCATAGTGCCGTCGGGAGCCTTGTCGAATTCTACACCCAGGTTGTTCAGCCACTGGATGGCTTCCGGTGCATCGTTGACCAGCTTGTACAGCAGCTCCGGTTTGGCGGCGTAGTGACCACCACCGAAGGCGTCGATGTAGTGGATGGCAGGAGAGTCGTTGGGCTTGTCAGCAGCCTGGATACCACCTTCGGCCATCATGGTGTTGGCGTCGCCCATACGCAGCTTGGTCACGATCATCACAGAGGCACCGGCTTCGTTGGCTTCGATGGCAGCAGAGGTACCTGCCCCGCCACCACCAATGATCAGTACGTCCACATCGTAGGTGGGATTGGTCAGATCCACTTCGTTCGAGGTGATCCGGCTGTGGGCCTGCAGCATCTCTGCCAGCTCCTTCGGCACCTTTTCACCCTTGTTGGGGCCGATCTGCAGGGTCACAAATTCATCCTTCTTGTAGTCCGGATGGTAGGCAGCCAAGAGGTCTTCCTTTTCCTTGGCGGTCATACGGGCAGGTTCGTATGCAATATTCGCTTCTCTGGCGGCTTCTACCGCTTGCAGCGATTTCTGAAACTGTTCAGCGTACATTCTACTTTTTCCTCCTACCCTTACTTTTCGATCTCTCTATTGTTATAGAGTTCCTTCATTTCTTCGATCGGCTTGGCCATCAGGTTCTGCAGCAGTTCTTCAAAGGTGCCGTCCTTGATCTCCTTGACTCTGTTTTCCAGGTGCTCCGTGCCGGGTGCCAAATACTTGCCGTTGAGACGACGGGCCAGCATAGCTACCTGCGGATGGGAGATACCGGCCGGACAGCGAGAGGAGCACACACCACACATGACGCAGTCAAAGGATTCTTCGGCACACTTGTCGAATTCGCCTCTCTGGGCATAGGCGATGTACTGCATAACATTCAGACCCTGGGTACAAGCCTTGGTGCAGGCATTGCAGCCTACGCAGGCGTAGATCTCCGGATACAGCTGCATCATCACCATATCGGTGGGCTTTACCTTTTCAATGTCGTACACCTGCTTTACCAGCGGGAAGAAGGGCAGCGTTGCCACATACATACCTTCTTCTACCTTGGTCTGACAAGCCAGACAAGCCTTCAGCTCCCGGTCACCGGCGATACGATAGATGGTGGCACAGGCACCGCAGAAACCGTTCCGACATCCGCAGCCTCTCACCAGCTGATAGCCGGCGTATTCCATGGCACGCATGATGGTCAGATTCTCCGGCACGGCATACTTCTTACCGAACAGGAATATATTTACCATGTTTTCCATAATATGGATTTGTCCTTTCTGATTTGGTTTCGATCTATGTATGGGAACGGTCAGGACCGTTCCCTACAGTGTTTGTCTGTATTTTCAGCGTTACAAAGCGATACAATACAGCGGCGAAAAACGGATCAATACTCGTCCGGCAGTTCGTCGATCTGGTCGCAGCGGAACACGGGACCGTCCTTGCAGACGTACTTAGCGCCCACGTTGCAGCGGCCGCACTTGCCGATACCGCACTTCATCCGCAGCTCCAGGGTCGTGTAGACCTGCTCCTTGGCAAAGCCCAGCTCCTGCAGACCGGCTAAGGTGAACTTGATCATGATCGGAGGACCACACAGTACGGCAGTCTTGTCCGTGGAGAAACCAAGCTCCTTCACATAGTTCGGTACAAAGCCTACGTGGCCATCCCAGCCTTCCTCCGGCCGGTCAATGGTCAGGTGTACCGTGACCCCTGCGTCCGTTGCCCATTCGTTCAGAATCTCTTGATAGTCTACCAGATCCGCACTGCTACGGGAACCGTATACGATGTCGATCTTGCCATACCGGTCTCTGTAGTGGCGGCAGTAGTTGATCACGGAACGCAGCGGTGCCAGACCGATACCACCGGCGATGAACAGCATATCCTTCCCGGCAAAAGCGGTGTCTACCGGGAACGCATTGCCGTAAGGACCACGGATCGTGATCTGCTGGCCCACTTCCATCTGGTGCAGCCATTCGGTCACGCAACCGCACTTCTTGATGGAAAATTCCATATATTCCGTGTTCGTGGGGGAAGACGTGATAGAGAACATGGCTTCGCCTACGCCGGGAATGGACAGCATGGCACACTGACCGGGCATATGGTCAAAGGCTTTCTTCCCGTCCGGCGTCACCACACGGAAGGTCTTCACGTCCGGCGTGTCGATGCGAATGTCGGTGACTTCACCCACTACGGGGATCAATGCTTCTTTATTCATTTTCATTTCCTCCCAGCTTTTTCATGACCTTCACAATGTTCATGGAAATGGGACACCGGGACAGGCATCTGCCGCAGCCAACGCAGCTGAACAGTCCGTTGTTGTTTTCCGGATAGTATACCAGCTTGTGCATGAACCGCTGGCGGAACCGCTGCATATGGTTCGGGCGGTTGGTGCCGTGTGCCATCATGGTGAAGTCGGAGTACATACAGGAGTCCCAGCAGCGGAACCGGATCACACCACGACCGGTGTTGAAATCCTTGATGTCGTAGCACTGGCAGGTGGGGCATACAAAGGTACAGGTACCGCAGCCCAAGCAGGCTTCGCTCAGCTCGTCCCAGGCGGAATCGTTGAAGAATTTGTCCGTCTTGCCGCCGCCAAAGGCATCCGACTTCAGGTCTGCTAAAGGCAGCTTGTCCAGTCTTTCGTTGACCAGTGTCTTTACGCCGTCGGCTGCATCCTCAGCGCATTC
Organism: uncultured Ruminococcus sp.; assembly: GCA_964623635.1. Lineage (GTDB taxonomy): Bacteria > Bacillota > Clostridia > Oscillospirales > CAG-272 > UMGS1696. The sequence goes on along the minus strand of CAZUUA010000001.1, from coordinate 139,313 downwards.
TTCCGTTACGTCTGCCACAGCGGCCAGCAGATCTGCACCCTTCTCCGTTTTGGCAGTCAGGTAGATGAAGTCGCCATCTTCCCAGCACACCACGTCCCCTTCCGGGTCGGCAGCATCAATGCCAAAGGTACGGCAGAAGCAGGTCTCGGCGGGTCTATTGCAGGCCATGGATACAATGGTCCCATGCTGTCTCCGGTTCTGATAATAGGTGTCTACCGGGTCGAAGAGGAACACGTTGTCCAGCACCGTAAAGCTGCGTACATCGCAGGCCCGGACGCCAAACAGGATGAAATCCTCATGTTCCCGGCGTGCATCGAAAATTTCCAGCTTCTTGCCGGTCATCTGGAAGGTCATCAGGTTCTCTGTCTGGGGGAAGAAGAAATCCTTGGGGCTGCGGGTGGTGTTCAGTCTGCCGGATACAGCAGCACCATCCTTCCACTCGGCATAGTATGCGCCCGCCAGCTTGGATTTTTCATCGGCGCCATCGGTAGGTACATACAGCTTTGCCTTCTTTGCCATAGCGGCCAGCAGTGCATTTTTGTTGTTGAGAGCACATTTACGCATTCTGTCCACCTCTTTCTACGGCTTCACCGGGTTCCAGGTCGTCTTCGGTGTAGTTCACCAGCGGCGCACGGCTGCCCACCTCTGCACCGGCCTGGTATTCCCCATAGAAGGAATCGATGTCTTTGATGAACTTCCGGTTCAGCAGGTGCAGCGGGATGTGCTGCGGACATACTCTGGAGCATTCGCCGCAGTCGGTACATCTGCCCGCCACATGGAACGCACGGATGATATGGAACATTTTCTCTTCAAAGCTGTCGGCAGCGGCCTTGTTTTCCACGCCGGACTTGGGGTTGCCGAACACGCACTTTTCGCAGGTGCAGGCAGGGCAAACGTCACGGCACGCATTGCAACGGATGCAACGAGACAGCTCGTTCTGCCAGAAGGCAAACCGTTCGTCGGGGGTCATAGCCTCCAGCTTTGCCACTTCATCAAACCGTGCCGAATCTACTACGTCTCCGTCTTCCCCAATCAGCTCGTCATAGGCCACGTGCTTCTTGGACTTGCATACCACGCACCGTTCTGCCAGATAGGCCTGACGATCCAGGGTCACGTCTCCGTCATACAGGGTGTGTACGATGAGCTTGTCTCCGTCGGTATCCACACCGGTGACGCCTTCGCCCACCGTCTCTTCGATCTTGCGGATGTCGGCCATACCGTCACAGGGGATCCCCACTGCATATACCTTCTCCCGGTCAAACCGATGCTCGGTCAAAAGCTGGTTGAAGGAGTAGGTGTCACAGGGCTTCAGGAAAACAAGCACCTTGCCTTCCTTGCCGGATGTTTCTTTGATCAGATATTTGGAAAAGTTTGCTCCGCAGAAATCGTTCCATACGAAATCCCGTTCCAGCTCTTCCCCCGTAGTAAAGAGCGCCGGGGTCACGTCGTAGGTAAACTGCCCTTTCTGCCAGCCGTAGACACGATCCACCGTGCCGTTGTCCAGCAGCTCGCAGGCCTTTTGCAGGAGACATTCTCTTGTTACTGCTTGCATCTCAGATCCTCCAGTCTCTTGTTTTCACCCAGTGCCGTTACCTGTGCCACGAAATCGTTCATGGTCGCAGCGAACTTGGCACCTTCGGCAGCGGATACCCATTCCACACGGGTGCGTTCTCTTTCGATGCCCAGATAGTCCAGCATAGAGAACAGCAGAGACATACGCCGTCTGGTGTAATAGTTACCGGAGGTGTAGTGGCAGTCGCCCGGATGGCAGCCGCACAGGATCACGCCGTCCGCACCTCTCTGGAAGGCACGGAGGATGAACATGGGGTTGACTCTACAGGAGCAGGGCACCCGGATGATCTTGACCTCGGCCGGATAGTTCAGTCGATTGTTGCCCGCCAGGTCTGCGCCTGCATAGGAACACCAGTTGCAGCAGAACGCGACGATCAGGGGCTTGAAGTTTTCGTTTACTTGCATATTGCGTCAACCTCCGCCATGATTTGTGAGTTGGCAAAGCCCTTCAGATCCATTGCACCGGAGGGACAAGCCACAGTACAGCAGCCGCAGCCCTGGCAGACCGCTTCATTGACCTTTGCCACCCGACGGATCTTCGTGGACCGGTCAGGCATACGGAATTCCTTGTCTTCATAGGTGATAGCGCCATACGGACATACCTTCTCGCAGGAGGAGCAGCCGTTGCACATCAGCTCATCGGAAGAAGCCACGCAGGGGTTGCCTGTCAGCTTATCCTTGCAGAGCAGACCAATGACCTTGGCGGCGGCAGCACTTGCCTGGGATACCGTTTCGGGAATGTCCTTGGGACCCTGGCAGGTACCGGACAGGAACACACCGGCTGTGGGAGATTCCACAGGACGCAGCTTGGGATGGGCTTCGGTGAAGAAGTCGTTGGTGTCCATGCTGGCGGTCAGCATCGTGGCCAGGGGTCTTGCGCTCTTATCGGGTTCGATAGCGGCAGCCAGTACCACCAGGTCTGCGTCGATCTTCAGCTGCTTACCGGCCAGCAGATCGGAGGCCTGTACCTTCAGCTTATCACCGTCCGGGGTGACCTTGCCTACCATACCCTTAATATAATGTACGCCATATTCTTCCACGGCACGGCGGTAGAACTCGTCAAACTGCTTGCCGGGGGTACGAACGTCGATGTAGAACACATACACATCGGTGTCCGGATACTTGTCTCTGGTCAGCATGGCGTGCTTGGCGGTATACATACAGCAGATCTTGGAGCAGTATTCCTTGCCCTTGGCAGCATCGTGGCTGCAACGAGAGCCTACGCACTGTACGAATACGATGGTGTGGGGGTGCTTGCCGTCGGAGGGACGGAGCAGCTTACCGGCAGTCGGACCGGCAGCGTTGGTAAGCCGTTCGAATTCCAGAGAGGTGATCACGTCCTTGGACTGGCTGTAGGCAAATTCGTCGAACTTGTCCATGGAGATGGGGTTGTAGCCGGTTGCGGCAACGATCGCACCGTACTGTTCCTCGATGATCTGATCCTGCTGCTTATAGTCGATGGCACCGGCGGTGCATACCTTGGCACAAACGCCGCACTTGCCGGTCTTCAGCATGGTGCAGTAGTTGGGGTCGATGGTAGCCACCTTCGGCACAGCCTGTGCGAACGGAATATACACGGCACGGCGATTGTCCATGCCTAAATTAAATTCGTTGGGGACCTTCTTCTGGGGACACTTTTCGGTACACAGACCGCAGCCGGTACACTTGGTCTCGTCTACGTATCTGGCCTTTTTGCGGATCTTCACGTTGAAGTTGCCCACAAAGCCGCCCACCTCTTCGATCTCACTGTAGGAGAAGATGCGGATGTTTTCGTTCTGACCGGCATCCACCATTTTCGGAGTCAGGATACATGCGGCGCAGTCCAGTGTGGGGAAGGTCTTGTCCAGCTGTGCCATCTTTCCGCCGATGGTGGGCAGCTTTTCTACGATGTCCACCGGGAAGCCAGCCTCAGCGATGTCCAGAGCCGTCTGGATACCGGCGATACCACCGCCGATCACCAGGGCTCTCTTGGTCACAGGGGTCTGACCGGGGGTCAGAGGCGCATTCAGGTTCACCTTGGCAACAGCAGCCTTGCCGAGGATGATGGCTTTTTCCGTACCGACAGGCATATCCTTATGTACCCAAGAGCACTGCTCCCGGATGTTGGCGATCTCCACCATGTAGGGGTTCAGACCGGCAGCGGCAGCCGTCTTGCGGAAGGTAGCCTCATGCATACGGGGAGAGCAGGAGCAGACCACGATCCCGGTGAGATGATGCTCTTTGATCGCATTTTTGATCATATCCTGACCAGCCTGCGAACACATATACTGATAATTGTCGGAGAAGACCACGCCGGGTTCGTTCCGCAAGGCTTCTGCGACCTTCACAACGTCTACGGTGCCGGCAATGTTGGTACCGCACCAGCAGACAAATACACCGATTCTTTGCATAGCGTCTTACTCCTTCCTTACTTACTATATTTCCGCATGGCGCTCATCAGCAGCTGCTGGGGCGTATCCTCGTCCACCTCGGCCGGGATATCGTTGGGCGTCAGGTGGTTCTGTCCCTGCTGCCGGATCACAGCCAAACGCACGGCTTCTACCAGCTTGGCAGGCTCCACGTTCCGGGGACATCTGTCCACGCAGGCAAAGCAGGTAAGACATTTATACAGAGATTCGGATTGCATCAAGGGTTCGATGTCGCCGGTCTCTACCATGTATACGAACTGGTGGGGATGGAATTCCATCTCGTCATAGGAGGGACAGGTGGCGGAGCACTTTCCGCAGCGCATACATTTCAGCGGATTCACGCCGCTCATGCGCAGGATCTGTTCTTTCAGATGCTTCTGTTCAGCCATTGTTTTCTTCCTCCAATCCCAGCGCTTCTGCCAGCAACGTGGTCAGATATACCACAGGCAGGTCACAGCCGCTGTTCTTTTTCAGGTTGTACATACACAGCGGACAGGCAGTCACCACCATTTCCGCACCCATGGCAGCAGCGTTTTCCAGCACAGCAGCCGACTTCTTCTTTGCCAGCGCCTTGTCTTCCAGTGTCACGTAGCCGCCGCAGCATTCGTTACGCATGGCGTATACCACCGGCTCTGCACCGATAGCCCGAATGAAATCTTCCAAGATGGTGGGGTTCTCCACGTCGTCCATGGCCATGACCTTGCCGGGACGGAGCAGCAGACATCCGTAGTAGGCACCGATCTTACGGCCGGTCAGGGGCTTCTTCACAGCAGCCTTCACCTTGTCCCAGCCGATCACGTCCCGGAGCAGCTCCAGATAGTGCAGCACCTCGGTCTCACCGTGGTAGTCGTTCTGCATATAGTTGTTGGCACGCAGGGCAAAATCGGCGTCGGTCGCCATCGCGTGGTTGGTCTGTTTGATCACATTGTGGCAAGCGGAACATACCGTGACCAGGGGCTGTCCCTTGTCCTTGGCTTCCGTCAGGGCCCGTACAGAGGAGAGCTTCGAGGCGATCTCGTCCTTGGCGGTAGAAAATACGCCGCCGCAGCACTGCCAGTTCTCGATCTCCTCCAGGGTCACACCCAGTACCTCGGCACAGCGTCTGGCGTTGACATCCAGATCCTTTGCCTTGGTCTTCAGGGTACAGCCGGGGAAATAGCTAACTTTCATTATATCCTCCATTGCGTCCCCACTTACATCGTAGGGAACGGTCTTGACCGTTCCCTACAGTTTCTGCGTACAGTCATGTATGGGGACACTTCTTATTTTTTCTTATGCCATCTGCTCCGGATGGAATACTTCGTCAAACTTTTCTTCGGTCAGGAAACCAAGGGCAACACAGGCCTCCTTCAGAGAGATGCCTTCCTTGTATGCCTTCTTGGCAGTCTTAGCGGCATTTTCGTACCCGATGTAGGGGTTCAGTGCCGTGACCAGCATCAGGGAGTTGTGCAGGTTGTGGTGCATCTTTTCCCGGTTGGCCTTGATGCCGACAGCGCAGTTCTTGTTGAAGGAAACGATCGCTTCGGCCAGCAGACGGGCAGACTGCAGGAAGTTGTAGATGCACACAGGCATGAACACGTTCAGCTCAAAGTTGCCCTGGGATGCAGCCATACCAACGGCTACGTCGTTGCCCATGACCTGTACGGCCACCATGGTGACGGCTTCGCACTGGGTGGGGTTCACCTTACCGGGCATGATGGAGGAGCCGGGTTCGTTTTCGGGAATGAAGATCTCGCCCAGACCGTCACGGGGACCGGAGGCCAGCCAGCGCACGTCATTGGCGATCTTCATCATATCGCAGGCCAGTGCCTTGATCGCACCATGGGCAAACACCAGCTCATCCTTGGAGGTCAGGGCATGGAACTTGTTGGCGGCGGTGACAAAGGGCTTGCCGGTCAGACCAGCCACTTCTTCGGCTACCTTTTCAGCAAAGCCTGCCGGTGCATTCAGACCGGTACCAACCGCAGTGCCGCCCAGTGCCAGCTCGTACAGAGGCTTCGTAGCAGCGACCAGCAGTTCTCTGTCCCGTTCCAGAGAGCTTCTCCAACCGGAGATCTCCTGGCTGAACTTGATGGGGGTAGCGTCCTGCAGGTGGGTACGACCGCTCTTGACGATGCCTTCGTTTTCGGCTTCCAGTCTCTTGAAGGTCTCGATCAGGGTGTCCACAGCCGGGATCAGCTTGTCTTCCAGCGCGATGACCGCAGAGATGTGCATAGCAGTCGGGAAGGTATCGTTGGAGGACTGGCTCATGTTGATGTCGTCGTTGGGATGCAGCAGCTTTTCATGTCCGGCGATCTGGCTGCCACGGTTGGCGATGACTTCGTTGGCGTTCATGTTGGACTGGGTACCGGAACCGGTCTGCCATACCACCAGCGGGAAATGGCTGTTCAGGGCACCGGAGATCACTTCGTCACAAGCGGCTTCGATGGCAGCGAGCTTTTCGTCGGTCATCTTTTCCGGCTTCAGGGCATGGTTGGCTCTGGCAGCAGCCTTCTTCAGGATCCCGAAGGCCTTGGTGATCTCCCGGGGCATGGTCTCGATATCCACACCGATCTCAAAGTTCTCGTGGCTCCGCTGGGTCTGGGCTGCCCACAGTCTGTCCGCAGGTACCTTCATCTCCCCCATGGAGTCGTGTTCGATTCTGTATTCCATGTATATACTCCTTGTGTATTATTCGCTATATGTTGTTTCGGCAGCTCTCGTGCGGTGGTCCATGGATCCACGGTGGTCCTTGGATCCACGGTGGTCCTTGGATCGTCAGATCGACAGATTCTTCATAACTTCCTTCAGGCAGCGCTCACTGTTGCGCAGCTGGTCGATCTCCGCATCGGTCATATTCAGCATGACCTTGCCGTGTGCCCCTTCTCTGCCCACCACAGCCAGCACGGACAGGCAGCAGTCGTCGATGCCATATTCGCCGTGCATCATGGTGGAGACGGTCATGGTGGTGTCGATGCCGGCCAGCAGACATTTCACGATGTAGCAAACGGAGATGGACACGGCATAGTAGGTGGCACCCTTGCGCTCGATGACACGGGCACCGGATTTGCGCACGTAATTTTCGATATCGGAATAGTCCAACATAGGCTGTTTGACAGAAGAGGTCTGCAGCAGCACAGGACATTCCTCGATGGGCACATTGGAGATGTTCGCCACAGACCAGGGCACAAAGGAAGAATCCCCATGCTCACCCAGCACGTAGGCGTGTACGTTCTGCTGGTTGATGTGGTAGTATTCGCTGAGTCTGGCCCGGAGTCTGGCGGTGTCTAAGATCGTACCGGAGCCGATGATCTTTTGCTCAGGCAGACCGGACCGCTTACAGAAGGTGTAGGTCAGGATGTCCACCGGATTGGACACGATGATGTAGGTCGCATCCGGCGCATACCGGGTGATCTCCGGAATGATGGATTTGGTGATGTTCACGTTGGTTTGCGCCAGATCCAGTCGAGACTGACCGGGCTTACGTGCGATGCCGGAGGTCAGGATCACAATGTCTGAGCCTACCGCATCCCAATAGCTGCCTGCATAAATGGAACAGGGACTGCAAAAAGGCGTACCCTGCCGGATGTCCAGTGCTTCCCCCAGTGCCTTCTCGTTATTCAGGTCGATCATAACGATCTCAGATGCCAGTCCCGTAACAGTCAGGGTGTAGGCGATGGTGGAACCAACGCTGCCGGTGCCGATGATGGTAATTTTGTTCATATGCGCACTCTTCCTTTGTATTAGCATGATGCCGTTTCCGCGCCGGATTTCGCCGACCGATCCCGTGGCATTTTATCACATTATCTATTATACTATTTTCTGTGACAAAAATCAAGTGGGGCTGCCTGGAAATTGTCGTTTTCCGGTGCAAAAGGTGCCAATTTCCCCGTGTATTTGGGTTTTCTGCTCCTTTATGCGTTTTCGCCGGAATCTCTTTCCCTCTCCGGCATTTTCTTTGTATACACCGTGAGATTATACCGACCTATATCGATATATCCACGCCGAATAAAAACAAGCGCAAACGCAACATTTTGTGCATCTTGCGCATGGAACCAGACATTCCCACTTGCAATTTTGTCCGCAACGTAGAATTTCACCATTTTCAGACGCTGTATACACCCGTTTTCGTCGGCTCTTGGACACCGATCCATGCCCACAGCACCGGCGCCTCCAAAGAAAAAATGCAGCATGGCACAAAAAAACCTTGACTTTCCGACCGAAAAAAGCTATAATAAATACAAGTGTGCATACACATCCCCTATTTGGACTTGCCGGTACCATCGGTTGGACGTATTTGCAAGTCGGATCGGAACATATGTATTCATATCTCAAAATACGGATAAGAGACAAGGACCCGGTTTTCCCGGAGAAGAGGTTGCTTATTTATGAACAATTCTACACAAAATGAAAAAAGGAGGTGCCAGATGGGATATATCATCACAGGGATCATCGCACTGGTCTGCGGACTGGGCGGCGGCTTTGCTCTGGGCGTGCTGCACCGGAAAAAGGTAGCAGAGGCTGAGATCGGCTCCGCTGAGCAGCAGGCCAGAAAGATCCTGGAAGACGGCATCAAAGCAGCGGACACCAAAAAGAAGGAAGCGCTGATCGAAGCCAAGGAAGAGATCTTAGCCACCAAGAACGAGTTCGACAAGGAAGTCAAGGACAGACGCAGTGAGATCACCCGGCAGGAACGCCGCATCGCCCAGAAGGAAGAGATCCTGGATCGCAAGACCGAGGCTCTGGAAAAGAAGGACGAAAAGCTCACTGCCAAGCTAAAGGAGGCCACCGAACGCACCGAAGAGATCGAAGAGCTGAAGGAAAAGCAGTTCGAGACCTTGCAGGAAGTGGCAGGCATGACGGCAGACGAAGCCAAGGCACAGCTGCTTGCTGCGCTGGAGGCAGAGATCACCCACGAAAAGGCCATGAAGATCACGGAGCTGGAGGAGCAGTTCAAGGAAGACGCCGAGGAAAAGGCAAAAGAGATCCTGTCCTTCGCCATCCAGCGCTGTGCCGTAGACCATGCATCGGAGATCACCGTATCGGTGGTGCCGCTGCCCGGTGAGGAAATGAAGGGACGGATCATCGGTCGAGAAGGCCGGAACATCCGCACCATCGAGACTTTGACCGGTGTGGATCTGATCATCGACGACACGCCGGAAGCCATCACCGTATCCAGCTTTGACCCGGTACGCCGTGAGGTAGCCAGACTGGCACTGGAAAAGCTGATTCAGGACGGCCGGATCCATCCTACTCGCATCGAGGAAATGGTGGAAAAGGCACGCCGAGAAGTGGAACAGACCATCAAGCAGTCCGGCGAGAGAGCCACCTTCGAGTGTGGCATCCACGGTATTCCGGCTGAGCTGATCAAGCTGCTGGGTCGCCTGAAGTTCCGTACCAGCTATGGTCAGAACGTATTGGCACACTCCATTGAAGTTTCCCTCTTGTCCGGTATGATCGCCGATGAGATCGGTGCCGACAGTACCCTTGCCAAGCGAGCCGGGCTGCTCCATGACATCGGTAAGGCCCTAACCCAAGAAGTGGAAGGCTCCCACGTACAGCTGGGTGTGGAGATCGCCAAGAAGTTCAAGGAATCCAAGGAAGTGATCCACGCCATCGAGGCACACCACGGTGACGTAGAACCCCAGACCATCACCGCCATCATCGTTCAGGCCGCAGACGCTATCTCCGCTGCCAGACCGGGGGCTCGACGGGAAAATCTGGAAAACTACATCAAGCGGCTCACCAGACTGGAAGAGATCGCCAACGAGTTCGACTGTGTGGAAAAATCCTACGCCATCCAGGCCGGTCGTGAGATCCGCATCATGGTCAAGCCGGAAGCGGTCAGTGACGACCAGATGGTGCTGGTGGCTCGTGACATCGTTCGCAAGATCGAAGGCGAGCTGGAATACCCCGGTCAGATCAAGGTCAACATCATCCGGGAAAGCCGTGCGGTAGACTACGCCAAGTAAATTGGCGCGCCAAGTAACTTGGCACACTAAGTAACTTGGCACACTAAGTAACTTGGCAGGTCAAGTAAATTGGCGCACTAAGTATGTGTCGCTATGTAAGCGGACACAAAGCAATGCACACAAATCAAGCCATTTTGGCAAGCGCTTCCTCTTTTGTTATAAGCTCGCATAGAATACTGCAAGCGTGATTCACGTTCGTGGTCTTATATAGAATTTTTGATGATCCAGGTACAGCGCACAGCACCGTGTCTTCCCAACCGAAGATGCGGTGCTTTTTTGCTGCGATATTCGCCTATGCAGCACTTATGCAAAACGGAGAATTTGTTGTGCATCTTTCCCAAAAATCAAAAAAGCGGTAGACAAACAGGTGCCAATCGTGTATACTGGATGCATGATTTTTGCTATATGCATGGAGGACGCATTATGAAGCACAGACGCATTCTGGCTACCCTGCTGGCAGCACTGCTCACATCTCCCGTTCTATTCTCCTGTGCTGCCACCGAGACCGAGACGAAACCCACCGATGACACGACCGCCGCCGACACCACCGCTGTAGAGACGGAGCTGACCCGTGCCAACACGCCGGACTCTCTGCCGGACGAGCTGGACTTTGCCGGTGAGAGCATCCGGATCATCCAGTTCAAATCCGATGAACATGACGATGAGATCTACGTGGAAGAGGACAACGGTGAGGCTCTGTGCTCCGCCATCTACGCCCGGCAGACAACGGTAGAGGAACGACTGAACGTCCGGATCGACGACACCATCACCGATACGGAGCCTTCGAAGCTGGCACAGACCGCCATCACCGCCGGGGTGGACGACTATGACCTGATCCTGGACAGACAGTGGCAGCTCATGCAGCAATCCACCATGGGGCTGTACCGGAACGTATATGAGATGCCCTATCTGGATCTGACTGCACCATGGTGGAACCAAGACTTTTTGGAAAACTCCGCTTTGGGTGACCGGCGTGCCTACTACCTCTGTGGGGACGCTACCATTTCCATGCTGCGGGCCATGGGTGTGATCTTTGTGAACAGTGCCGTGTACGAGAACGCCGTGGACAGCATCGATTCCCTGTACGAGACGGTGCTGGCCGGGGACTGGACCTTTGATCTGCTCCACAGCACCGCCGAAGCCGTGTACCAAGACACCAACGGCAACGGCACAGCAGACGACGGAGACATCTTCGGCTATGCGTCCCACAAGATCAGCCAGACCGACTATCTGGTGGGCGGCGCACGGATGGTGTTCACGGAATACGACGACGCAGGTCTGCCCCATCTTGCCATCAACAACGAACGTGCGGTGGGTCTGTATGAGAAGGTCTACAAGCTGCTGAACGAGAACAAGGGCACCTTCATTCTGCCCGGCTCTTGGGAAGGTGAGCTGCAGGGGGTAGAGATGATGAAGGAAGACAAGCTGTTGTTCCTGCCGTTCCGTGCCGGTATCGCCAGCTACTTCCGGGATATGGAAAGCGCCTACGCCGTACTGCCGGCACCCAAGTATGACGAAAACCAGACCGAATACGGCACCATGGTCCACGATGCTTCCCGGATCTTTGCCATTCCGGTGACCAACAGCAAGGCAGACACCACCGGTGCGTTCTTAGAAGCCTTTGCCGCCGAATCCTACCGGAAGGTGACGGATGTGTATTTCAACACGATCCTGAAGGAAAAGCTGGCACGTGACCAATACGTGGCTGACGTGCTGGACATCATTTTGGAAGGGGTATATTTTGATTTTGCTACCCTGCACTCCTATGCGCTGGAAGGCATCGGGCAGATCTTCCGTGACCCCACCGGCACCTTTGCATCCCGATACCAGGCCAAGGAAAAGAGCTACCAGAAAGCCCTGGACGAGCTGATCGACACCTATCTGGGATAAGGGAAAGTCAGAAGTTAGAAGTAAGATAATACAAAAAAATCCACAGACAATGCGATCGTACATTTGTCTGTGGATCTTTTATATTGCTTTCATCATGTCTGCCGCCTGCCGTACCACAGTGGACATAGCCTCTTTGATGGTGGCAGTCGGCGAAATGGCGATATAGTTCTCCGTCATCCGGAAACCAATGGTCTCCTCGGAATAGCACATTCCGATCGTCTTGTTCATCTGCATCTTGCACCTCCTGTGCTTTTTGACCACAGGCGCGCGTACAGAACATTTGTTTTATCGACGGGTATAAAAAATCCATTGTCCGCAATCGTTCTGTCTGCACGTCCGATGGCAAGGGTCGTGCAGAGCCGCAGGAAAACAAACAATGGTGTCCGCTCTATCTATATAGGTGACGATCAGTCAATGACAAAAAACACAGACAGACCGCACTTCTACCCATACGGCACACCATCTTGCTTTGTTCCGCTCGGCAACTGCTGCTGTCCATGTTCTCACCTCACATATTTTTTGGGATATCCCATTATAACACACTTTTTTTTCGATTGCAAGAGGGCAAAATAAATGTTCACAAAACGGTTACGGCATATCCGATTTTTCCCCATCCTTGTCGTTTTCCGTCCTTACCTTGTCTGTCACCGTTGACTTTGCTCGGCGATGGTGATAGAATATAGAAAATCCAATATAGGTATTATAAGGAGTTTCATATCATGAAAACCTTTTTCATATGTCTTTTGGTGGGGATCGCTGCACAGCTCATCGACGGCACCCTGGGCATGGCCTATGGCGTGAGCTGCTCTACCTTTCTGCGCACCGCCGGGATCAGCTCTGCTCTGTCGTCGGCCTGTGTACACGTGGCAGAGATCTTCACGACCCTTGCCTCGGGCATTTCCCATTTCTCCATGAAAAACGTGAACAACGGTCTGCTGTGGCGGCTGGCGATCCCCGGTGTGCTCGGCGGCTGTCTGGGTGCGTATGTGCTAACCTCCGTGGACGACCGGATCCTGTCGCCTTTGATCAGTGCCTATCTGGTGGTCATGGGCTGCGTGATCGTGTCGAAGATCTTCAAAAAGGATACCGAAGAAGGTGCCAAGCCCCTGGGATTCTGGGTGTGTCCTCTGGCCATGCTCGGTGGTTTTTCGGATTCCCTTGGCGGCGGTGGCTGGGGACCGGTGGTCACGTCTACCTTGGTGGCGGCCAACCACGATGTGCGCAAGACCATTGGCTCCGTGAACACGGCAGAATTTTTTGTGACCCTTGGTGAAAGTCTGGTCTTCATTGCAACGCTGCCGGATCTGTCTTCCCTGCTCTCCTCCATGGCAGGGCTGATCGTTGGTGGGATCCTGGCTGCGCCTGTGGGTGCTATTCTCTGTCGGAAGCTGCCGGTGAAACCACTGTTGGGCATCGTTGGCGGTGTGATCATCCTCATCAACGGCTGGCGGCTCGTCTCCACCTGGATCGGCTAATGCGCCGACGGAAACGAAAAAATGGATTTTCTTATAAATAATTTTCCTATATACCTTGACATAGCTGGGGAATTATGGTATAATTTCAAAAGAAGCATTCTGTTCATATAGAATGCAAAGTCAATTCATATTATGAAAATTTGTATGGAGGATTTTCATCATGAAAAAGTTTATGACCCTGTGCCTGGCAGCTCTGATGATGCTGGCCTCTGCTACTGCTATCGTGGCAGATGACGATGTTGTGCTCATCTCTGCAGAAGGAGATGCTGCTGTTGAAGTCGTTGCCGTTGAAGAAGTTGTTGCCGAAGAAAAGAAGGAGATCGTAGATCTGCTGGTGATCGACGATGTGAACACTCCCAAGACCGCTCCCCTGTATGTTACCGCCTTTGGTAACGGCTATAATTTCGGTAATGGCGATAAGGAAAATCCGGTACCCGCTGCAAGAGTCAGCAACAATGCCAATCATGAGTATGGCTATAAGTTCGGTGTAACCGTACCCTTTGCATTCCCCAGACAGGTCACCATCACCGTTGACGCCGGCGAAAACGGCACTGTTAGCGTTCCTGCTAAGTTCTTTGCTGCCTGCACCTCTTCCCGTACCTTCAACATCACTGCCAACGAAGGCTATGAGATCGCTGACATCCTGGTCAACGGCGTAAGCTACGGTCCTGCTTACAGCGTAAAGCTGAAGAACATCCAGGTTTCCATGGACATCGAAGTTGTGTTCGCTCCCATCGTTGTGGAAGAAGAAGCTGTTGAGACTGTTGCAGAAACCGAAGTTGTTGAAGCCGAAGTTGAAGTTGTTGAAGCTGAAACCGAAGCTGCCGAAGTAGAAACCGAAGTTGCCGAAGCTGAAGCTGAAGTTGCCGAAGTTGAAACCGAAGTTGCCGAAGCTGAAACCGAAGCTGCCGAAGTAGAAACCGAAGCTGAAGCTGAAGCTGCCGAAGCTGCCGAAGTAGAAACCGAAGCTGAAGCTGAATAAGCAATACATAAGGCCAACGACGGCTATGAGGTTGCTGACATTCTAGTGAACGGCGTAAGCTATGGTCCTGCCAACAGCGTAAAGCTGAAGAACATCCAGGTTCCCATGGATATCGAAGTGCTCTACACACCCAAGCTGGTATACACCCCTGTATACACCGAAAACTTTGACGGCGAATCCACTGTTTGGGTAGCCGGCGGCACCACTGAAGAAGCTGTTCTGGCTGATGGCAAGCTCACCGTTACCTCTATCGGCGGCGACCCCAACATCAACGCCCCCGAAGCATTTGGTCTGAATTGCGATGATATCGATGTGATCCGTGTTAAGTACACCAACAACACCGATAACACCAGCTTCCAGATCTTCTTCACCAACGAAGCCAACCCCAGTTACAGCGAAGCCGGTTCCTTCAAGGCTACCTGCGTAGCTGGTGAAAATGAGATCGTGATCGAGACCGCCGGCAACGAGCTGTGGACCGGTATCCTGTCCAACATGCGGATCGACCTGTCCAACGGCGAAGGCAGCTTCGTAGTAGACAGCATCTCCTTCGAGACTGTTTCTCTGAGCAAGTAATTAAACAAACCCATATTTGGGTTACAGCAGAGCATGGGTCATATGGTATCCATGCTCTTGTTTTATCAAAAAGAGAGGTATACATATGAAAAAACATGTAGCGATCCTTTGTCTTTTGGCTCTGTTGCTTTCCGCCTGCGGGATCTCCGCCTGCGGGAAGACGACCGTGGAAGACACCACACCGACCACGGACACCACACCCGCAGAAGAGACCAACACCGCCAACACGTTGACCGCCCAGACCCAGAGCGTCTATGCAGACACCAGCTACGGTGGATATGAATACCGCATCATGGCCATCCAGCCCGGCGCACATTTCTACTCCAAGATCAACGCAGAGGCAAACGAGATCTGGTATGCCGAGCAAACGGGCGACAGCTACAGCGATGCGGTATACACACGAAATCTCCTGACCGAGGAGCTATTGGACGTGACCATCACACCCATCTGGCAAGCCGACCGGGATGCCGTGGGTTCGCAGATCCAGCAGGCCGCACAGGCGGGGGACGACATTGCAGATATGGCACTGACCTCTCTGGCGGTACACATGACCCAAGCCACCGCCGGGTATCTTTACAACCTCCATTCCCTTGCTGCGGTACAGCTATGGGGAAGCTGGTATGACCAGGACATCGTCAAGAACTACAGCTACAAGGGCAACAAGCTCTACTGTGTCACAGGTGCCTACAATGTTTTTGACGACTATGGGGTACCGGTGATCTTCTACGGCAAGGAGATCCTGACCAAAAACGGACTGGAGGATCCTGCCGCTCTGGTACCGGAGGGAAAGTGGACGCTGGACGTGATGATGGAGATGGCAGAAGCCGTGACCGCCGATACCAATGGGGATGGCACCATGGATGCCGCTGACACCTGGGGCTATCTGGACAACACGGACTATTATCCCCACCTGTTGGAGGGAGCCGGACAGCCCCGGACGCTGGTGGGAGACGATGGCATACCGGTGCTGAACGTGACCAGCGAGGCCTACATCAACGTAGGGGAAAAGGTATACGATCTGGTCGTGGAAAGCAATGCCCGCTTCATCGAGCTGAACGCCGCCTGCCGGGACATCATGAAGGAGAACCGGGGGCTGTTCTACTATGAGCTGCTGGGTGCAATCAACGAATTCCGGGATATGGAATCGGATTTCAGCCTGCTGCCCATGCCCAAGTCCGACGAAAGCAACCCTCGCTACACCTCTGCCATCAACCCCATTTGGGCAACCGCCATGGCGATCCCGATCACGGTATCGGACAGCGAACGGGCCGGCACGGTTTTAGATGTACTCAGTGCCTTCTCTGTGGAGACCGTAGACACAACGCTGAACGAGCTGTTATTGGGTTCCAAGCTGGTACGGGATCAGGGCACGCTGGATATGCTGTCCTACGTACTGAACTCCAAGGTATACGACTGGGCGAACGGTTTCTCCTGGGCCTCCAAGATCCAAAGTGCGCTGAACGGGCAGGCCAGAAGCAATTCCTTTATTTTGGCATCCAGCATGCAGTCGGCAGCACCGGCGGCACAAACGGCTCTGGACGAATTCTTAGAAAGCCTGGATGTTCTGCCGTAAGGGCGCATCCGCAGCATACACACCTTTTTTAGCAAAGGAGAACCAACATGGACATCACAAAATACTATGCGATCCCCGGCGAAGAACCGCTGGACGAGATCAAGAAGGACGGAGGCTTTTTCGGGATCTTCCGGACAGTCGCCTGCATCGGGGACAGCCTGTCCTCCGGCGAAATGGAATCCCTGACCGAGGAAGGTGCCAAGGGGTACCACGACTACTTCGAATATTCCTGGGGTCAGTACATGGCAAGAGCGGCTGGGAACACGGTCTACAACTTCTCTCGCGGCGGCATGACAGCAAAGGAATATGTGAACAGCTTTGCGGAAGCACAGGGCTTCTGGGACGAAAAGCTGGCGGCACAGGCCTATGTGGTAGCGCTGGGAGTCAACGACCTGCTGAACGCCCGCATGCCCGTTGGCACCATCGACGATGTGCGCATGGACGACACCGACGGCGAGATCCCGGACAATTTCGCCGGTTACTACGGCAGACTGCTTGCCAAGTACAGAGCCATTGCACCGAAGGCCCGGTTCTTTTTGATGACCATGCCTCAGGACGGCACCGACAACGCCATGAAGAAGGTCCACGCCGCACTGCTGTACCAGATCGCCGCCAAGTATCCCTTTGTGTACGTACTGGACTTTGAGCGGTATGCGCCTCGTCACGACGCCCAGTTCCACCGGTACTTCTACATGGGTGGCCACCTGAACGCCGCCGGATACCAGCTGACCGCTTGGCAGACCATGACCTACATCGACTGGATCATCCGCAACAACCCCGAAGACTTCACCCAGGTCGCCTTCATCGGCAAAGGTGGCGTACACCATTGTGAACATAAGTGGTGAATCTTCTCACAACAACCAAAAACCCCGGCAGGATCTGTCCCACCGGGGTTTTGTTATGCCAAAATGGATTAGTGAATGATGCTGGGGTCGCCGTGGTATGCAGGCAGTGCATGGGGACGAACCACTTCTCCGCCGGATTCGTAGGAATCGATGCAGGCGAAGATGTATTCCATGGTAGCCAGTGCGTCACGACCGGAGGAACGCAGGTGTTCCAGGGGTACTTCGTTGACCAGGTCTTCGTAGAAGGCGTTGATACGGATCGGGAAGGTTGCGCCGAAATCGGTCACACCGGTGTTCATGATCTCCGGATCCTTGCCGTTTTCCCAATAGGTCAGCTTTTCTACGCAGTTTTCGATGCAGAAGGTACCACGAGTACCGGCCAGCTCATAGGACCACCAGCCACCCAGACCGAACATAGCATCGCCTCTCTGAGACAGCATATAACCAACGCAGCCGCTCTGGAACTTGATGTTCACGGAAGCGATGGACAGCATCAGGTCGCTGGACTGTCTTCTGGCACCGGGTCTTTCCATGAAGCACTGGATGTGGGAAATGTCGCCGCTGAAGTGACGCATTACGGAGAAAGGATGGGTCAGGAAGGCCTTGGCATGGGAATAGGGCATCTGCCAACGGGAGTTCTTGTCCACGGGTGCTACGTTCACGGCAGAACCGTTGAAGCCTACCTTGGTCATAGCATAGACCTGTTCACCGATCTTGTTTTCAGCGATCAGCTGGTCTGCACGGAATGCAGGCTCGGAGAAGTAATGGTTCAGGTCGCAGCCCAGGTACAGACCCTTCTTGGCAGCGAAGGCAACCATTTCACGAGCTTCTTCGATGTTGTTGGAGATGGGCTTTTCCACCAGCACGTGCTTGCCGGCGTCCAGACACATCATCGTGGGAACATAGTGCCAAGAACCATTTTCAAAACCGGAGGTGGTCACGTGAACGACTTCGATCTCCGGATAGTTCTTCAGCATATCCTTAACGGAATATACTGCCGGTACACCGAACTTTTCGGCAGCTTCGTCGGCTCTCTGCTTGTTTACATCACAAACGCAGACCAGCTCGGCATTGGGGTTGTTCTTGATGCAGTTCGCATGGGTATTACCAATGCCACCCATACCTACAACGGCACTCTTAAAAATCTTTTCCATGTTTTTTTCCTTTCTTATTTGGTAAGACGGGGTAGACTCCCCATCTCAAAGGATCGAACAAACTATTTTATCTGTATCCCTCACTCATGCTCCACGGCAAGGTTCTTACGATAGGACACCGGCGGTATCCCCACGGTGGTCTTGAACACACGGGAAAACAGGCTGATGTCGGAAAACCCCGTCAGGTCGGCGATCTGGGCAATGGACAGGCTTTCGTCGGCCAGCAGCTCCATAGCCTTGGCGATCCGGAACCGACGAATATACTCCGATGGAGACATATTCATCACCGCCTTGAACCGCCGTGCCATGTAGTCCACCGACAGACCCGTGACCTTGGACAGATCCGCCATGGTGAGATCCTCGCTGTAGTGGTCGTTCACATATTGTAATATCTTGTAGATATACATATAATAGTCCGACGTAGCGTGGCTCCGGCTGCCCTTTTGTGCTTCGTACAGCCGGGAATACCGGATCAACAGCATCAGCAGCGTCGCCTTGGCAGAAAGCTCCCAACCGGGCTGCCGATTCTCACATTCGGTCTTGATCCGCTCCAGCGCCGTCTCCACACTGTGCCGCTCTGCCATGTCCACGTGCAGCACACGCTCAAAGGTGACAGGGTCGGTGGAGGTTGGATCCGGCATCCAGGAGGTGGACAGCAGATAATCCAGTCCCGGCAGCTTCCGCAGCGCCAGAAGATCGGAGCCTAAGATCTCTTCCAGAAAGATACAGTTGTATATGTTGAAGCCGTGGGCGTTGATGTAGGAATGCTCCTCACCGGGACGGACAAAAAACCAGTCGCCGGTGGACAGCATCCGTACCTCTCCGCTGCACGAATGCAGGGTAAAGCCGCTTTGGACGTAGACCATTTCGTAAAACGAATGGGAATGGGATTCCATCTTCCCGTCGTGGCACACGTCTACAATGGCGATCTTTGCCCCATTGTGGTAAAAGCTGAATTTTTCTCTCGAATAAACAGTCGGCATATTGATAAATAAGAAGTATGAGGCCAGAGATAAGAAGCCACAGACGATCGTGAAATCCACAGTCCTCTTACTTTTTATTTCTTACCTTGCATTTTTATTCCGTAATATCCTTCACCTGGATCGGTGCACCGTTTTCTTCAATGGAGCGGATCATGGCGTGGATGACACGAGAGGCCTCCAGACCTTCCTTACCGCTGCCATCGATGTCTTCCGGTCTGCAGCCGCCGTCCACCTGATCCACAAAGGCATGGATCCGATCACGGAAGGTGTCGTAGAAGCGTTCGAACCGACCGGGGCCATCGAAGACCGGGTTGGTGTACACTTCCTTCACCGGGGAACCGGCAGGATACAGCACGGCT
The DNA here is from genome assembly GCA_964623635.1 of uncultured Ruminococcus sp. GTDB lineage: Bacteria > Bacillota > Clostridia > Oscillospirales > CAG-272 > UMGS1696. The sequence goes on along the minus strand of CAZUUA010000001.1, from coordinate 119,548 downwards.
TCACGCCACATATCCTCGAACACGAACCGGCCGTCCGTACCTGCTACCTCGCACCGTTCCATGGGATGCCCACGGGTGATGTCGTAGGAGGAGGTCAGATGCCCTACTGCGCCGCATTCGAACCGCATGGCCGTGGACTGGGTGGAGTAGATCTCACGTCCCGGTGCCTTCATGGCAAAGGTGGTGACTTCCTTGATGGGACCGCAGAAGTATTGCATGATGTTGATGCTGTGGGGGTTCAGTGCCTTCAGGTGATAGTACACAGAATCCAGCGGCATGAACTTTCCGATCCACAATGCCATGTTGCAGAACAGCAAAGAGCCCAGCCGTCCGTCATCCTGCCACTTCTTTGCCTGACGTGCAGCAGGTGTGAACCGGTGGTTCATGTCGATACCATAACAAAGCCCCTTCTTCTCTGCCGTCTCCACCATTTCGATGGCGTGCTTCAGATTGTTGGAAATGGGCTTTTCTCCCAGCACATGACAACCGGCCGCAAAAGCTTCCATGGTAGGCTCATAATGGTCGGAGGAATATTCGTAGCCTCCGGTGGTCACACTGGCAATGTCCGGCTGCATGGCCGCCAGCATCTCTTTGGCAGACGTAAAATACGGTACACCGAACTTCTCTCCTGCCTTCTGTGCCAGCTCCGGCACCCGGTCACATACTGCGACCAGCTCCGCTTTATCCGATTCGGTATAGGCCTGGGCGTGTCTGTGCCCGATGTGACCCATGCCGATCACTACAGTTCTTTGCATGATGATTCTCTCTTTTTTGTTACACAGTATACCAATCCCTTGGCTGCCTGTGTTTTTTTATTGGATGAATAAATACCGACCCCTGCATAGAAGGAGACGTGTTCCCTCTCCTCCTACGCAGGCATCGTATATCGATCCATCTTTCCACACAATATTCCAATACGGATGCAATGCTATAACCTTCGAACAAGTCGTACCATATGGCTACAAACATACAACATATACCACCTACGAAACCGTAGCAGTACACAATACGTCAGCAACCATTCTGCACCCAACTAACCGCCAGCGGCGG
>CAZUUA010000001.1:0-118398 GCA_964623635.1 uncultured Ruminococcus sp. | reverse complement strand
TGGATTGCCGTGGGATCGCTAAAATCCTAAGCTACAAGTACGCCGATAATCGCCCATGTCTACACGATACGTCCATAACCCGCTCTGCACCCAACTAACCGCCAGCGGCGGTGGATTGCCGTGGGATCGCTAAAATCCTAAGCTACAAGTACGCCGATAATCGCCCACGGGGGCAGCCCCGGCACTCAACTTGTTGGGTGGTTAGCCTTGCTTTTTGATTTCCTGGAGCTTCTTGGCGTCGTCCGGGTTGCCGATGTGCATCGTGTTGTAGGCTTCCTCGGAAGACGTGAAGGGACGACCAAAGCCGTTCCAATTCAGGTTCGTGTAGATCGGTGCCGTGCGTCCGGTCTCGGCTTCTCTCTTGGCAATGTGTGCCAGCATCTTGTTCCGCAGCAGCTCTACTACTTCCGGATACTGATCGGCTACATTGTTGTATTCCGTCGGGTCTTCGATCAGGTTGTACAGCTCGATCTCCGGCTTGAAGTGGAAGTCAGGCTCCAGGGCGATCATCAGCTTCCATTCCGGCGTTCTCCAACCGTGCTTCCGCATCCACGTTGCTTCCGTGATGTAGAATTCCGGTTCTTCCGGTGCCTTGCCGTCCATAACGTCCAAGAGGTTCCGACCGTCAAACTGGATGTCGGTCTCAATACCCAGCATAGCCAGCAGCGTGGGCATGATGTCCTTTTCGTATGCGTAGCTCTTTACTCTCGTGCAGCCACGGAAGTACTTCTTGCAGCCACCCGGCCACTTGATCGCCAGCGGCACTACCAGACAGTTGTCGTACATGGAGTGGTGGTCGAAGTAGCAGTCGTGGTCGTACAGAGTTTCACCATGGTCAGAGGTGAATACTACGATGGTGTTGTCTGCAATGCCCAGGTATTCCAGCTTGTTCAGGATCACGCTGATGCAGGCATCCATGTATGCAATAGCTCCATCGTACTGTGCGCAGATGTATTCAGCGTCCGTGCACTTCGGCGGGAACCAGCTTGCAAAGTAATCGCAGAAGGGCTTGAAATCAAATACAGGATCCAGAGAATGGTTGTCCGGGTCGTTTTCGTTGCCGGAGTAGAACATTCTTTCGTACGGTTCCGGCGGCAGATAAGGAGAGTGGGGGTCCATGTGACGCAGGAACAGCATGAAGGGCTTGTCCTCAGCAGCCAGTCTTTCCAGCTCGGGGATGGCAACCTCGTTCAGAGATTCAGCCTTCTTGGATCTGCCTTCGCCGAAGGAGCCCCAGGTCACAGCATAGTTCAGGTAGTTGCTAAAGCCGGGGAAACCGCCGTAGTTCACACAGGTGGTGTTGTAGCCGTTTTCTTCCAGAACAGCCGGCAGAGACTTCATATCCGGCAGATAGCCGCCCTGGTGACGCAGTGCCACAACGTTGGTGCCGAAGCAGTCCTTACCGGACAGCATGGAGGCATAACCGGGGGTGGTGGGGATGGAAGGGCTGAACATATTCTCGAATACGATGGAGTCCTCAGACAGGTACTTGTCCATGTAAGGCGTGGTCAGCTTGTTGTAGCCATACAGGCTCATGCGGTCACGACGGAGAGAGTCGATACCGAAAAACAGAATATTGGGCTTCTTTGCCATGGTGTTTTTCTCCTTTGGTTTTGTGGGTTTGTGGGTTTATGGGTGGAACGATGGACACGCCACCATTCCGTTTGGTTCACGAAAATTACTGCTCAGCAACAGCGGCAAAGGCTTCGTTGGCTTCCTTGACTTCTTCCAGCGCAGACTTTTCTCTGGAGGCGTACATGGACGAGAATTCCTTGGCAGCGTACTGGGAACGGAACAGGTTCATGACCTCTTCGTTGTACATACCGAACTGGTAGTACCAGCCCAGGTCGTATACACGGGTGGCGAAGATGATGTCCAGCATTTCTGCGGAGTCTTCGTCACGAGCAGACTTGTTCTTCAGGGTCATTTCGTAGTAAGCCGGGGTCACGGTGTACATACCTTCGCAGGCCAGCGCTTCTGCCAGAATGGAGGCATTGTTGGTGTCTACCGTGCCAAAGGGCATACAGAAGAATACGGAGTGCCAGGAACCTACGGTGTTGTAGTATTCTGCCTGGTCTTCGTCGTACTTGGGGAACGGCAGGATACCAAAGTCGGCATCCATGTCACGGAGCTTCGGTACCATCTGCATCAGCTGCATGAAGAACATGGCCTGGTTGTTGGAGAACATCTGGATCGCCAGCGTGTCTGCCGCAGAGCCTTCTCTCTGGTACTGGAAGCACTTGGACTTGTCACGACCGAAGGTCACGTACTTTTCCAGTGCGTTGATGGTGCGTTCGGTGTTCAGGGTCAGCTCGATCTCGCCGCTGTCCCCCACCTCGGCACACTTGATCCCGGCACCGTTGATCACTGCCATGGTGATGTCGTCCCAGATCATGGCGCCGTACTGGTCGGCGTCAGTGTATTTGCCGTCACCGTTTACGTCCAAAGAGGTCTCTTCACACAGACCTAAGAACATATCCAGAGTCCAGGTGCCATCCCGGACGGAGTCGTACAGGTTATCAATGCCGTGGTCCATTGCCAGCTGCTTGTTAAAGAACACGGTACAGGTGGCATCGTTGTCGGCGGTGGAAATATCGCCTGTGGTGAAGTACAGTCTGTCCATCACCGTCAGGTTATCGTTGGCCTTCTGGTCCCACCAAGCGGCAGTCAGATCCAGATTGTCCAGGGAATACAGGTCGGTCAGCACACCTTCTACCGCCAGCGAACAGGTCGTATAGCCCTGCAGCAGCATGAAGGCATAGTTGTTGTCACCGGCCATGACCAGCGTGTCTACAGCCTTGACCATATCCGGGTGCAGAACATTGCGGTTCTGCAGCTCGTTGTAGTCCACGGAGCTGATCACGCAGTTGTACCGTTCGCCAATGGTCTGGTTCCGGGTGTACCGTGCGTCGTTGACCACTTCACCGGTGATCTCGGCGGCACCAAATTCATTCTTGGTCACAGCCACGGTATCCGGCGGCCACTTTTCTTCGTTGTAGCCGATCAGAATGGTCATGTCTGCACCACCCATATCGACCTCCGGCAGCTTGGCGTAGGGACGCTCGGTCTCGGTCTCCTGCACGGTGGTGTCGGTGCCGGTGGTCTCTTTTGTCTCCCCGGAATCGGCATTGGAACAACCGGCTGCAGTAGAAGACAGCATCAGCAGTGCTAAGAACAATGCGATTATTTTGCGGTTTTTCATTACGATATTCTTCTTTCTATCATGATAGGGTTTTTGCCTATAATGGGAAATATGCGGGGATATTGCAATTTGTATGAGCCTATTTTTCTAAAGGGCGATCCACACACCAACGCAGCTGTGCGATCGTCCCCATATAACATAGGTATTCTGTATGAAACGATAGAATACCTACGTTATAGGACGATCCGCTACAATCTTCTAAGAAAATCTGCGTCTTATCTTGCGCCCAGAGACTTCAGGATGGCGTTCAGGTAGCCGTAGCTTTCGGCAGCGATCTTGGTAGCGTCCAGATAGCTCTGGTCGGGACCGATGACTTCCAGGGATACAGGACCGTCATACTTGGCGTCTACCATAGCCTTGCAGTAACCGAACAGGTCGATGTCACCACGGCCGCAAGCCTGGTTAGCCGGTTCTCCCGGAGAAGGACCGTCGCCCTTGCAGTCCCGGATGTGGATGTGCTTCATGCGAGACAGAACGGCAGGCAGAGCAACAGCCGGGTTCTCACCAGCTCTGTGGATGTGAGAGGGGTCCATGTCTACGCCGAATGCAGGAGAGGTCACAGCATCCATCAGACGCAGCGTGGTGGGCGTGGAATAGATGGCAGCGCCTACGTGAGCCTTTACGCACAGGGTGATGCCGAACTTTTCAGCGTCTTCTGCACGGCTCTGGATGATCTCGCAGGACTGCTTCAGGGTCTCTTCGTTGTCCATCTGTCCGCCGGGGCCGATGTTGACGATCGGAATACCGATCTCGGCACAAGCTTCAAAAGCGGTCAGCAGACGTTCTCTGTCCTGGGATGCCACTTCGGTAGAGATGAAGGGCAGATCCAGTTCTTCCCGGATGGCGATCAGCTCTGCCTTCTGGGACTTCCAGTTGGCCAGATCCAGATGCTCGCACATACCGCCGATGGCAGAAATTTCTACGCCATCGTAGCCGCACTTCTTGATGGCCTCAGCAGCTTCCCGGAAGGAAACCGTCTTAAAGAGGACACTGTTTACACCAAGTTTAATCATGGTTTTGTTCTCCTTTATGTAAGGGATTTTTTTTGTTTTTGTATATCCAAACGGCACGTGTCTTGTCTATGGAGCGGACACTGCCGTAGGCGTCGTGATTCTTTGGCTTTGCCGTGCCGGTCAGCTGATACGACCCAGCAGCTGGTGGAATGCCTTGTCGTAATATTCCAGCGCACGGGTACGGATCTCGGCACAGTTGTCGGCGTTGCAATATTCCAGAATGAAGGGCTTGCGATCGGCATGACGGATGTACAGCTCCATGAACTTTACCCAGTCGATATCGCCGTCGCCCAGATTCACACCGTAGGTGGCGTTGATCTTTCTGTCCTTGCCGTGGAAGTAGTAGATATCATGCTTCAGGTGCCGGAACATTCCCTCTTCGTCTTCGGCAGCGATGAAGTTGGCCGGGTCCAGCATAGCACCCAGACGCACCTGGGTCGAGGCTTCCAGCTCTTCGATCAGGGTCTTCAGCCGACGGGGAGACGGGATCACGTCCAGCACGCAGGCTTCCAGCGCCAGATGCACACCGCACTTCTCCGCTTCCAGACAAACCTGTCCGATAAAGTCCTTGATCCGCTGGTAGTCCGCTTCGTAGGTATCGGCGTTGATCCCACGGGCACCGGGTGTAAAGCCGCATTCGCTGGCCAGATACGGTACACCGGCTTCGGCAGCAAATTCGATATACCGGCGGATATAGTCCATTTCCTTCGCCTGCACGTCTGCATCGGGATTGCGCAGGTCGGTGAACAGCCCCAGCGACGTGACCTCCACGCCATGGTCCCGGAAGGTGCTCACTGCCGCCTTGACTTTTTCCGTGGTGATGTCTTCCAAGGGTCCGATGCCGTTGTAGGTCCAGCCGGGCAGATCCTCATGAACGAAGCACAGCTCGGTACACAAAAAGCCGATCTCCTGCATCCGTGCAGCGGTCTCAGCCACCGATTTTCCATTGAAGGCTCTTGTGGTACATCCGATATTCAGCATATGGGATTGTCTCCTTTCGGATTTTCTGTTTTACACAGATTTCACGTTTTGTCTTGCCTGTTTCCATTATAATATAACGAAAAGCAATAATCAAGTGGATTCTGAAAATTTCCTAAAAATTTTTTCACCTTTGCCGATTCATTCGTCATTTTTTGTCGTTTTCCGCCGTATTTAGCACATATGGTGGTCTATTTGATTTCGAAAGGCAACTGTTTCTTGCGAGCAGAACCCCTATCGGAAGGCAGCAATGGTTCCTAATACCGCACGGAGCATTTCGTTTGGGGATGATCTGCCGCTGTCTGCAGCCGGAAATAAAAAATATTCGCCGCACCCTCTTGACAAACACATGAAAATCTTGTATACTATAGACGTAACAGAAATTTCATATATCGATCGAACGTTACACACAATTTGACAATATTTGCGAAAAGATTCGAGGAGGTGTTCGTATGCGAAATGGGGTACCATGGGTCCTTGTGCTTCTGTTGGGTTGGGTCTGTCTGCTGCTGGGTACACCGGTTTCCGGCACACCTGTGACCTCCTATATTCATTTTGTGACGGCTATGGGCTGGGTAGCCGTTGTCTGCATCGTAGCCTTTTTGGTCTACGCCCTCCATCACACCAGCAAACGGTGAAACACATATGAACTTTATCTATAAGGACAAGCATCTGGTGGTCTGCAGCAAGGAGCCGGGACTTTTGTCGGAGCACACACCTGGCGGTGACGGTCTGCCGGATCGGATCGCCATAGAGCTTGGGATCCCACAGGACAGCGTGTACGTGGTGCATCGGCTGGACAGAACCACCGGTGGACTGATGGTATTTGCCCTGACGAAGGAGACGGCTGCGTACCTGTCCGCCCAGATCCAGGCAGGTCGGTTCACCAAGGAATATCTGGCGCTGTGCGAAGGCGAGACAGTCTCAGAAGCCATGGTGGATCAGCTCTATTTTGACCGAGGCCGAAACCAATCCTTTGTGGTAGGGAAGCGTCCCGGTGCCAAAGAGGCTCGACTGCACAGCACGGTGCTTGCCGTATTGGCGTCACCCTATCCGGAGGTGGACAAAATTTCCCTGTGCCGTATCCGGCTGGATACCGGTCGTACCCACCAGATCCGGGTGCAGTTTGCTTCCCGAAAGCATCCGTTGGTGGGAGACCGCAAATACGGTGCCAAGTGCCATACGAAGGACACAGCCCTGTGGTCGGCGCATCTGGCGTTTGCACATCCGGACGGCACGCCGCTGGACTTCACACTGGATGCAAATGCGCTGTTTCCTACATTAAGGGATGTCCCGGACTTTTCGTGGTAAAAAATCGAAAAACGGCTTACCGTGTTCCCCATGTTCTTTCTGCTGATGCTGCAGTGGAAAGATACATGGGCACGGCAAGCCGTTTTTTATGTTTTCATGGGTACGTGCTTTACTTTGCCAGTAGCTTTTCGGCGCAGGCCAGCTTGATGCAGGAGCACAGGATCTCGATGGCGGTCTTCAGCTCGGAGGGTTCCGGGAAGGACGGTGCGATACGCAGGTTGGCATCGTAGGGGTCACGGCTGTAAGGATAGGTAGCGCCCACAGCGGTCAGGGTCACGCCTACGGAGCGAGCCAGCTGATATACCCGGCGTGCGCAGCCTTCCATCACGTACAGGCTGATGAAGTAACCGCCTCTGGGTTCCGTCCAGGTAGCAATCTCCAGACCGTCCAGGTTGGCTTCAAAGGTGTTCTCCACGGCTTCAAACTTGGGACGCAGGATGGCGGCGTGCTTCTTCATGTGTTCCCGGATACCGTCGGCGTTGCCAAAGAACTTCACGTGGCGCATCTGGTTGATCTTATCGTAGCCAATGGTTTGGGTAGCTAAGATGGGACGGATCTGTTCCAGGTTCTTTTCGCTGGCAGCCATCACAGCGATACCGGAGCCGGGGAAGGTGATCTTGGAAGTGGAGGCGAAGTAGAAGATATTGTCCTCGTTGCCGTATTCTCTGGCTCTATCAAAGATATTGGCCAGCTTTACGTCCTCGTCGTACAGCTCATGAACAGCGTAGGCATTGTCCCAGAAGATCCGGAAGTCGGGAGCAGCCGGCTTCATCATGGCGAACTTCTCCACGGTCTCATCGGAGTAGGTGTAGCCGTCCGGGTTGGAGAACTTCGGCACGCACCAGATACCCTTGACAGAGGGATCGGAGCAGGCCAGGTCATAGACAGCATCCATATCGGGACCGGTGGGAGTCATCTTGACGGGGATCATTTCGATACCCAGGGTGCGACAGATGGCAAAATGTCTGTCGTAGCCGGGTGCCGGGCAGATGAACTTGATCCGTCCCTGACGGCACCAGGGTTCATGACCGCCGGCCACACCGAACAGCATACAGCGCAGCACGGTATCGCACATGACGTTCAGAGAGGAGTTGCCCAGGATCAGCAGGTTGTTTGCCGGGATGCCGTACAGCTCACTGAACAGACGCTTGGTCTCCGGCAGACCATCCAGATTGCCGTAATTTCGGCAGTCCAGACCAGACTCCGAGAAGCAGTCGCCTCTCTGGCTGATGACGCCCAGCATATCGGTAGACAGGTCCAGCTGTGCCTGGTTGGGCTTCCCACGGGTCAGATCCAGTGTGAGACCCATTTCGGACCACTGGTCCAGCTTCGCCTGTTCTGCAGCGATAACTTGTTTCAGTTCCTCATGCGTATACTCCGAATACGGCTTTTTCATATATTTCTACATCCTCCTGCGAATGGATTTTTTATTGCGAAAAATTTTTAGGTTCTCAACTGGTGTTGGGCTGACACCCGGTTGTGTTTTCCGAATGGTATCGGAAGGAACGCCTCTGTCTTGGGCAAGACGAAAAGTCAACAAAGCCGTACGCCAGTACAAAGCCGAGTGGCAGGATCCCCCATAAAGGGGCAACTTCGCTGTAAGCGAGTGTTGCGCCTAAACCCTTTTACTTGAGCAGCCCCGAGAGGATCTTTTCCTCCGCTTCCTCTGCGGTGAGGCCCAGCGTCATGAGCTTGTTGATCTGGTCGCCGGCGATCTTGCCGATGGCTGCTTCGTGGACCAGGCGTGCGTCTACCGAGTTGGCGGCGATCTCCGGGATCGAGCGGACCTTCGCATTGTCCATGATGATCGAGTCACACTGCACGTGTCCGAAGCAATCGGCATTCCCTACCATACGAGGGTAGAACACCTGCTTGGAGTTTCCTTTGGCTACCGAACGGGAGTTGATCCGTGCCTTGGCGCCGGGACCGTCCAGCACCACTTCGGTATCGCTGGTCACTTCCTGGACGCCATCGGTCATGAGCCGTTCCTGCAGGTTCACCTCAGCACCGGCTTCTGCAATGATGGTGGTCTTGCGCACCGTAGAGTCGATGCCGCCGATCTGCACGGATTCCAGCTCCAGCACAGAGCCTTCGCCCAGCCGGGCCGTCATGGTGGGATTCATGATCCGCTCACCGGTGCCCTTGCCTTCGCCGTAGTGCTTTTCGATATATTTTACCTTGGAATTCTTACCAATGGCAAAGGCGTGGATGCCGTCGTGGGCAGAGCCTTGGTCGCCTTCGTTGTGGATGCCGCAGCCTGCCACGATCATGACATCGCAGTCGTCCCCGATGTAGAAATCGTTGTACACCATTTCCTTGATACCCGTTTCGGTGATCACCACGGGGATGTGTACGGACTGCTTTTTGGTGCCGGGCAGGATCAGGATATCGATACCGGGCTTATTTTTCTTGGTGGTGATGATGATATTCTTGGTGCTTCTGCGACCGGCGGCCTTGCTATTTTCCCGGATGTTGTAGGCACCCTGGGGCACTTCATGCAGGTCGGCGATCTTTTCCAGCAGATTCTTTCTGATATCGCTATTTTCCATGCCGTCCTCCTTACACCTGAGCTTCCATTTTCTGACAGTTTCGTTTACTGAACCCATCGATGGTGGGCAGGATCTCTTCGGGCGTTCCTCTGCCGGAGAGCTTGCCGTCGGCGATGAGCAGGACTTCATCGGCCTGGCTGATGATCCGCTCCTGGTGGGAGATGATGATCAGGGTAGCGCCGGAATTTTCGTGTATCTCCCGGAAGGTACCGGTCAGGCGATTGAAGCTCCACAGGTCGATACCGGCTTCGGGTTCGTCAAAGATCATGACCGGTGCATTTTTGGCAAGGATGGTGGCGATCTCGATCCGCTTGACTTCCCCACCGGAGAGCGAGGTATCCACTTCTCTGGTCAGGTAATCGGCGGCACATAGACCCACCTTGGTCAGATAATCGCAGGCCTCAGCGGTCTTGAGCTTACGACCGGCAGCGATGTGGAGCAGATCCTTGACGGTCAGGCCTTTGAAGCGTGGGGGCTGTTGGAAGCCATAGGAGATGCCGGCCTTGGCACGTTCGGTGACGGAGTAGTCGGTGATATCGGTGTCATCCAGATAGATCTTGCCGCAGTCGGGGGTGACCAGACCCATGATGGCTTTCGCCAGAGTCGTTTTGCCGCCGCCGTTGGGGCCGGTGATGACGATATATTTGCCGTCGGGAATGGTGAGGGAAAGGTCATCCAAGATGGCGTCCCGTTTTCCACCTTCGGCAGGTACATGAAACGATATATTTTCCAGTCGGAGCATGTCTGACATCCTTTACAGTATTGCGATTTTCGCATATTGGCAGCCGTTATCCTGCATTCTTACAGAAGCCCGGCGGCCTTGTGACTATGTATTATTCTATATATTATATAGCATTTGACGGAAAATTACAAGGTTATGCATGGAAATTCGCAGGGTTCAAGTGGAAATTTTTTGTGGCATATTGTACAATAGCACTGACCGTGGAGCTTTTTTCCCACTGGCGTTGGGCTGACACCAATGGCGTTTTCCCATTTCCCCTCGTTTTGGTTTGTACTGACGTACGGCGGACAGCAATTACGCATTGCGCGTACGCCACGTGTGGTTTTTCTCAACCAGCCGTATGCAAGTACAAAAAACAGGCCCACCGGGGAAAGTCCCTGCAAGCCTGTTTGCATCGTATCCAGTTTTGCGTGAAGGTGAAATTAGTCCAGGTATCCCTTGCGATACAGCAGCTCGGCGATCAGCACTGCTCCACCGGCGGCACCACGCAGCGTGTTGTGGGACAGGCCGACGAACTTGTAGTCGAACAGCGTATCCGGACGCAGTCTGCCCACCGTTACGCCCATGCCGCCGTAGATGTCTCTGTCCAGCTTGGCCTGGGGACGATTGTCTTCTTCAAAATACGTGATGAACTGCTTGGGTGCATGGGGCAGATCCAGCATCTGGGGTACACCACGGAAGGATGCCCAGTCGGCAAGGATCGTTTCCTTCGGCGGCGTATTCTCGAAACTTACAAATACCGCTGCCGTATGCCCGTCGGATACCGGTACCCGAATGCACTGACAGGTGATCAACGGCTCGGCTGCCGATACGATCACGCCGCCACGGACTTCACCCCAAATCTTCAGGGGTTCCTTTTCGCTCTTTTCTTCTTCACCGCCGATATAGGGGATCACGTTGTCCACCATTTCCGGCCAGGTCTCAAAGTTCTTGCCGGCGCCGGAGATGGCCTGGTACGTGGTCACAACGACCTGCTTGATCCCATACTTCCGCAGGGGAGTCAGGGCCGGTACATAGCTCTGGATGGAGCAGTTGGGCTTGACGGCGATGAAACCACGCTTGGTGCCCAGTCTTTCCTTCTGGCTGGCGATCACGTCCAGGTGGCTGTCGTTGATCTCCGGGATCACCATGGGCACGTCGCTGGTCCAGCGGTTGGCAGAGTTGTTGGAGATCACCGGGATCTCAGCCTTGGCGTAGGCTTCCTCCAGGGCCTTGATCTCTTCCTTCTTCATATCCACGGCACAGAACACAAAGTCGCACAGTGCCTTCATTTCGTCGATGTTGGCTGCATTGTGGATCACCATGTCACCGATCCCATCCGGAATGGGGCAGGTCATCTTCCACCGTCCTTCTACCGCTTCTCTATAGGACAGACCGGCGGTTCTGGGGCTGGCAGCCAATGCTGTGATCTGGAAATACGGGTGGTCGGCAAGCAGTGTGATAAATCGCTGTCCTACCATACCGGTAGCCCCTACGATCCCACAGCGTAATTTTTCTTTCATATTCATAACCTCCTCATTCTTTTTGGTAACGCCATATTCTGCGTTCCGTCGGCTGCGACATGGCAATCTATGGCTCGATATACCGCAGCTTACTCTATAGTATAGCACACCTGCGCCGTAGTGTCAAACATCACAACTACTAAATCTCACTCCATTCACGCCATTTCTTTTTGGCATTCCTTCACAAACTTCTCTTTCAAAACCGCCAAAGCACGCCTTTTTTCGCCGAAAGCACCCCTATTTTGCCAAGAATAGGTGTGCGCTGTCCCAGATATCGCAGCCATCGATGCCGCCTCGATGCACCCGTACTGTGTAGTCACCGTCCGCAGTCAGACCTAAAATCTCGATGGCATCGTAGGTGTTCGTCAGGGCAGAGACTTCCCCGGGAACGGTCACGGTGATCGTCTCCGCAAGGGTCACCACTCCGCAGGACACGCCGTTCACGAACACCTCACCGGTCTCTGCCGCACCATCGGTCAGCGATATCTGCAGCGTCAGCGTATCACCCTCTCTTGTTCCTTCCACAATGGTCATAGTCTCGGAAGGTCTATACATATACAGCGAAGCAAGCAGCGTCTCCGGGTCGGTGAACTGCGCCGTCATCCAGTCCCGGCGGCCGGTGAGCCAATCCCGATACAGGTTGATCTCCTCCGTAAAGGTGTCCGGATAGTTCCAGCGTGCGTTGTCCCGGTCGGCGGCGGTCTGCAAGGCTTTCACATAGGTCTCCAGATCCGCCAGTGCCGCATCCATGGCATCGGTCACCGTATCGTCGAACCGCTCATACAGGGTCAGCACGCAGTAGGGATCGGTGAACATGGACCGGGACCACACCTGTCTGTCGCCGCCGCCATGGACCCAGCCGGCCGGATTCTGTCCACTCTCCCCCAGGTTCACGTGGTTCCCGCCGGCCCAGTCCATATCCCACACGGGCCCCCAGGTCAGCTTTTTGCCGTGATCCAGCGTCAGGAAGGTGCTTTTGTACAGGATCTCCCCATTCTTGAAAAATTCATTCACGAACCAGAAATCCGCAAAGGAATCCATGTCCATCAGGTCCATGTAGTGGGCACCGGCGTCGGTTCGTCGGTTCGGTGCGAAAATGGCATCCTCCACGGACTGGAAATAGTTTTTCACATACCGGAACATATCCCGGCTTTCCACCAGGGTATTGGGTGTGGTCACCATGTACATGACGCCGTTTTTCGTGGTGAACTGGGACGGCTCATCGTTGTAGGAGTCGTTCTCGATCAGGTAGCCGCCGGTGATGTCCAGCTCCAGCTCGTCGATGTACGGCGTAAGGTCGTACTGTCCGTCGGTTCCTCTGGTGACCCAGGTCAAGTCGTAGGAGAGCTGTCTGGTCAGTTGTTCCGTGGCAGTCGCATCCAAGCCGTGCTCCTTGGCACACAGCGCCGCCACATTCTCTGCCGCTTCGTCCCAGTCAAAGATGTCCACCCGACCCTCGTCTACCCGGATGTTTTCGCAAAGCTGGTACAGGCCGTAGTATTCGTCGTTGTAATATAGCTCCACCCACTGGGATTCGCAGTACCACATACCCAGTCTGCCGGACATTTCGTAGGACATGACGTTGCGCAGGTTCGTCCGGTCGTACCAGTTGGCCAACAGCACCCAATGCTTGTTCTTGCCCATGCCGAACAGATCCGTGCTCTTGTCCAGCTTCAGCTTGAAGGGACGCTTTTCCTGCCAGGCAGAGGAGTTGCCTCGGAGCTTGATCTGGGTGCCGCCGCTGTATACTGTTTTACCATCGGCTGCCACAAGCTCCATTTTGGCTTCCTTTGCCATACCCTTCACCTGGTTATAGTACCCGGTGTCGCATTCGATATAGAGCGTCGGGAATGCCGAAAAGGTGTACACCTGATCCTCGTAGCCATGGACACGCAGGAGCACATGGTCGTCGGCGGTCAGCTCCTGCAGGTGAAAGCGTCCGGTGCCGTTCCACTGGAAGGCGCGCATTTCGCCGTTTGCATCGTTCACGATCCAACAATATTCGGTCCCCGCCGGATAGCCCTCTGCCAACAGCCAGGCGCCGTCCTTGCGCAGGGATACTTCTTCGCCGCTGACGATACGCAGGGTGTAGGTTCGGGACACCGTTTCCGCCCTACAGGTCAGATGCACGTACACATGACCCACCGCAGGCTTGGTGACCACGGCAGTATTTCCTTCGATCCGGAGATGCTCCTCGTCATCGCTTGTCCAAAGAAGCGATTGTCCGCCGGCGGTCGTGGGCAGCGAAAAATCGTATTCGATGTGGTCCTGGCTGTCTCCTGCCATAAAGCGCAGGCTCATCAGATCCAGTCCCGGCGAGAACACGGCGCTGTCCCACACCATATCGGGCATAGCATAGCCATCTTCACCGGACGACCAGCCCTTCCCCGGCAGCTCTCGTAAGGACGCCACCGCCTTGGAGCTGCCCACACCCAGGTAGTTGTTCCCGGCAGAATTGATATACCAGATGTTCTCCGACACAAGGGGTACACCGTCGCCGCCGCAGATTGCCTGTCCCTTGCCGTCACTTCCTTTGGCAGAGCCGGTGACCAGGATCCGGGACAGCTCTCCCACGTTGGAAGCACGAACCCGGCCAATGAGTGCGCTTGTCACATCGGTGCTGGGTGACTCCACCTGCAGGCCGCAGTACACATCGGTGATACGGATGTTTTCGTTGGAGAGACCGGTGTCCGTGTTGGTGCGCAGCTGTCCCACCAATCCACCGACACCCAGCGTATTGCCGGAGGTCGAGGTGACACTGCCAGACAGCAGCGCAATGTTCGAGATCTCCACGCAGCCGGAGGCCTGTCCAGCCAGCGCACCTAAGGTGTAGATATCGGTAAATTCCCCGGAAATGCGTACGTCCTTCAAAATTAGGTTTTCCACCACGCAGGGGTCGTCCGGATCGCTTCCACCAAGACTGCCAAACAGCCCGGCGTGGACACGGACAGAGGCTTCCAGCTCCATGGTCAGCCCCCGGATGGTGTGTCCCCGTCCGTCAAAGGTGCCGGAGAATACGTTGTCCCCGGCCACGATGCCGCAACTTGACGCCATACCGCCAATGGGAGTCAGATCGCCAACACCGGTCAGGTCGATGTCCGCAGTCAGCACATAGTCCCCGTCCAGCGGATAGGTCACACCAATGGCGAACAGCGCCTCGGCCGTTCCGATTCCAATGGCACCATCGGGCACCGGTACTCCATCGGGCACGCCGTACAGCTCTGCCATGTCGTCTTCGATCCAGGTGAGCTCCTCTTTGGCAAGGGGTGTTGCCGGAAAGCCCGTCTCCTCTGCTGTGTCCTCGGTACACCCGGAAAGCATTGTCAGCGCCACCAGGGGACACAGGATATAGGGTATCCATCTATGATTCATAGGGTAATTTGCTCCTTTTGGTTTGCATACCCATATTGTACCCGATAACAGCGAAAAGAGCAAGAGGAATGGAGAAATTTTTTGCGATTTGTGGTGTATTTGCGGCATAGAATTTTGTGGTACAAGACGTTCGCTGCCCTTGCACCCCAACCGCATTTGTGCTATAATGATACAAAGACCCCACACCAAAGGAGAAATACATCCATGCTCCACTTCGTCACAGGCCGACCCGGCAGCGGCAAAAGCACCCTACTCCTGCAACAAATGGAAAAGGCACTTACAGAAGGCAAGACTGTTTTGCTGCTGGTGCCGGAACAACAGACCGTGCTTTGGGAATCCAAGTTGGCCAGTACCCTGCCCCTTTCTCTCCAGCTGCATCTGGAGGTCACCAACTTCACCCGGCTTGCCAATGCGGTCTTTCGCACCTATGGCGGTCTGTCCAAGCCCCTGATCGACGACGGCGGTCGTACCCTGGTGCTATGGCGTGCCATGCTGTCGGTGTGGGATATGCTGCAGGTGTACAACCATGGCGCCGATGGTCGGGAGGATCGGAACCTGCCCCTGTTGACCGGTGCCATTGGAGAGCTCAAGCGCAGCCGCATCACGCCGGGCCTGTTGGAAAAAGCCGCCGAAACCCTGGAAAGCGATGTCGATGCCGGTGGGTTTGCCGGACGACTGAACGACGTTTCCCTGTTGTATGCCGCCTATGAGGAGATGCTCCACGTGGAATACACAGACCGGGACGACCTGCTGGAAACGCTGGCTCAGGTGCTCTCGACCCATCCGTATTTTGCCGGCAAGGCTGTGTTCGTGGATTCCTTTTATTCGGTCACGCCACCGGAGCTGCGGATCCTGCGTTGTGCCGCTGCCGGTGCCGACGATTTGTGGATCAGCATTGCCACGGACGCTGCCGACGCCACTTCCCTGCCCTTTTTGCGCATTCGAAAATTTTTCACCCAAATGGAGCGTATCGCCGCTGACCTGGGCTGTCCTGTGGAGACCATTCCCTGTACCGAGGACAAACGCCACACCACCGCCGGTCTCCGTGCCGTTACAGCCGGTCTTTTCCGGGACGATGCACCGGCGCTGCCCACGGATCCGGACGAGGTCTATGCGGACGTGGCGGTGTACCAATGTGCCGACCGGTATGCCGAAGCAGAAGCCGTAGCTGCCCTCATTGAGGCAAAGGTGCGCCGTGGCTGTCATTACCGGGACATCGCCGTGGTCAGTCGCCGAATGGATTCTCTTCGTGGCATATTGGACACCACACTGCAGCGCCACGGGATCCCCTGCTTTTTGGCCGAAGCGGATCCTTTGTCCACGTCCCCGGCTGTGCGGCTGCTACTTTCCCTTTTGGCTGTGGAAGCACGTGGCTTTGACAGACGGGACATCAACCACATGATCGCCACGGGTCTGACACCGGTGACTGCCATGGAGGCCGACTGCTTTGCCATGTACACAGAGACCTGGAATATCCGAGGACGAAAGATGTTCTGCGGTTCCGGGGAAGAAGGCTTTGGCTGGTCCTGGAACCCGGAAGGCTACAAACCGGAAATGTCACCCTGGGGCAAGCTGTGTCTTCGTGCCGCCAACGATGCCCGTGACAAGCTGCTGCCGTCCGTAGCTGCCTTTTGCGACATCTTCACACCGATACATCAAGAGGACGATGGCAAAAAGAAGCAGACCCGTGTGGCAACGGTATTTGACATATGTCGTGGACTTGTGACCTTTGCGGAGAGCATCGGTCTGTATCCCAGGCTCCTGGCGTTGGCAGAAAAGCAAAAGCAGACCGGGCAGCGAGAGGAAGCTGCCAAGACCGCACAGGTGTGGGACAAGCTCTGCACCGCCATGGACAAAATGGTATCCCTGCTGGGAGACGTGTCGCTGGACGCCGGTCGGTTTTCGGGACTGTTTGGCAAGGTCATTGCCGCCATGGATATCGGTGCCATACCCACAGCCATGGACGAGGTGCTGTTGGGTTCGGCAGACGGTATACGAGCCGGAGAAGTGGCACACGTGATCTTGGTCGGTGCTGTGGAAGGAGAATTTCCGGCAGACGTGACCGACACCGGCTTTTTCCGGGACAGCGACCGGGTACTGCTGGAAGGGGTCGGGATCGAGCTGTCCGGCAATGCGGAGGAATATTTGGCGGAAGAATACTGGATGTTCTACCGCACCGCCGCTTCTGCCACGGAAAGTCTGACCGTGCTGTGTCCTCGCAAAAACGCCGGAGAAGCCTGCACGCCGTCTCCCGGTGTGACCCGGCTTTTGTCCCTGCTGCACAGGCAGGAAATCCCGGAATGGGACAGTCTGCCGCCGGAAAAGCGCATCTTTCACACCGCCGCACGGCTTCAGGATCCCACGCTTGTCGACTTTCTGCAGACCAAAAGCGATACACCAAAGCGCCCCTATTATCCGGGACTCATGCACGCCGAGGAAGACCGGGCCGACCCAGGCTGTATCGGTTCCATTCTGGGTACCCGGATGCGGCTGAGCCAATCCCGGCTGGATAGCTTTGCCGGTTGTCCCTTCCGCTATTGGTGTCAATACGGTATGGCACTACGGGAAGCGCCCCACGCCGCCATCACCACACCGGACATCGGCACCTTCATCCACGCCATCTTAGAGCAATTTTTTCGCGAAGTATCTGCTTCCGGGAAAGAGTTTCCCCTGTCCAAAGAGGAGACCGACGAGATCGCTGAGCGGCTGATCCGGGACTATCTGCAGCGCTTGGGTGTGGAGCAATCGGGAAGACTGGGGTATCTGTTTCTCCGGCTCCGGCGCAGTGTGTCGGTGTTCTTGGAAGCCATCATGGCGGAATATGCCCAAGGCCGCTTTGTTCCCATGGGCTTTGAGATCCCGGTGGGCTTGCCGACGCAGGATGGTATGCAGGTGCGGCCTGTGACCATGGAGACCGAAGGTGGCGTGACCGTGACCCTGACCGGCGTCATCGACCGGGTAGACCGGTACACCGCTGCCGATGGCAAAGAATACGTCCGTGTGGTGGACTACAAGACCGGTGCCCGATCCTTTTCCCTAAACGAGATCCGACAGGGAATGCACGTACAGCTGTTATTGTATCTGTTCAGTCTTTGGCACGGCGGCCTGCAAACCACGACCGGCACCTCGAAATCGTCACCGAGCATAACGGAGTTGTTGCCAGCCGGCGCAGTCTATTTCCAGGTTCGACCCGGCGAGGTTGCCTCTGCCGCTATGCTGACCCCGGAGGATGCCCGACAGCTCTCCATCGACCACATCGGCCGCAGCGGCATATGGCTCCGAGACGAAGAAGTATTGGATGCCATGGACAAGGGGCTGTCCGGCAAGTATGTTCCCGTGACCCGCAAGAAGGACGGCACCCTGACCGGCAGAGCGACCCTGCAGGATCTGGCCCAGTTCGGTGCCCTGTACGGAGAGCTGCGGCAGATCATTGGCACCATCGCCACAGACATCCACCAGGGTCACTCTGCCGCTATACCAAAAAATACCCCCTGGGGCAAGGAATGCACCTATTGTCCCTACGGCGCCGTATGCCGCACCGGGGAATGAATCAAGTGAGTAAGGTACCCTATGAACTACACACCTGCACAAACAACGGCGATCCGGTATCCGGACGAAAATCTGCTGGTTTCGGCGGCAGCCGGCTCCGGGAAAACCGCCACCCTGACCGAACGGATCCTGTATCTGCTCCGGAACGAAAAAGCCACGCTGTCCCGGATGCTCATCGTCACCTATACCCGTGCGGCTGCTGCGGAACTGCGTAGCCGGATCGGACAAAAGATCACCGAAGAAGCCAAGGTCACCGGCAGCCGCAAAATGGCAAGACACCTCACCGAACTGCCCGGTGCCCAGATCTCCACCATCCACGCCTTTTTGTACCGGACCCTGCGGCCTTCCTTTGCTGCCCTAGGACTGACACCGGACTTCACCATCGGGGACGAGGCCACCATCGATACCCTGCGGCAGGAGGCCATGCGAGACACTCTGGATGACCTCTATCTCCGTGGAGAGCCGGACTTCATCACACTGGCCGATACCTTGGCCGTCAGCCGGGACACCGAAGCACTGGATCGGACGCTGCTTGCCATCTATGCCCAGATCACCGCTGCTGGCGAGACGCCTGACACCCTGGAGGCCTACAGCCGGGAACTGGCAAGCGGCAAGGATTTTTTCGCCATGCCACAAAGTGTACCCATCCAAAACCGCCTTCGGTCTGCCCTGCGCCACTACAAAAGCACCCTCTCTCGTATACATATGGAATTTGACGACATCGTGGAGAGCAAGTACGGTGCGGCGCTGCAAGGGGATCTGGACTGGCTGGACGGCTTGGAAACTGTGCTTGCCACCGGCGACTACGGCAAGGTACGGCAGTGGCTCCGTGACTTCAAGGCAGTCGCTTTGGGTCGGCTTGCCGGCAAGGACACCACCGATGCCTCCGATGCGTTTAAGGCTGTCCGGGATACCATGAAAAAGGATATTCCCCGGCTGTACGATAGCTTTTTCTCCGACCCACCGGAGCTGGTCACCGAAGCCATTGCCCGGACGGCAGAGCTGCTTTCCACCACGGCCAAGGTGCTCTCTGCCTACGCCGACGCCTTTCGTGCCCGGAAAATGAGCCGGTCTTTGCTGGATTACGCCGACCTGGAATCGTTGGCACTGCGGCTGTTTCTGGACGAAAACGGACAGCCGACGGAGACCGCCAAGGAGGTGGGCAGGCAGTTCTCCTATATTTTCGTTGACGAATACCAGGACACCAACCGGGTACAGGACGCCATCTTCCGTGCGCTGGCAGGAGAGAGCCCTCGTTTTCTGGTGGGAGACAGCAAGCAGTCCATTTATCGGTTCCGTGGCGCTGAGCCCTCTGTGTTTGCCCGCTACCGGATGTGCTGGCCCACCCAGATGCCACAGACGGCCGACACTGCCAACGACACGGAAACCAAGCGTTCCAATATGGAAGCCTTTGATCCGGATACGGGGCATTGCCTGTTCATGTCGGAGAATTTCCGCTGTGACAAGCCGGTGGTGGATTTTGTCAATCTGGTGTCCGAGCTGCTCTTTCCCTGCTCTGCCATGCCCTACACCCCGGAGGATGCCTTGGTGTTCGGCAAAGGCAGCGGCGGTTCTGTTCCGGCAGAGATCGTGCTGGTGGAAAAGCCGTCGGCCGATGACGAGGAGGACAAGGAGGCCACCGACGACGACCCGGAAGCCGAATACGTGGCAGAGCGGATCGCACAGCTGCTTCGTACGGAGACCGTAGACGATCGTCCCCTGACACCGGCCGATTTTGCCATTCTTCTGCGCAGTCCTGATACCAACGGTGCTGCCTATGCCCATGCCCTTGCCAAGCGTGGTATCCCGGTACAGCTACCCGGCGGAACGCTGCTCTTTGCGTCCCCGGTGGTACAGCTGACCATGTGTCTGCTCCACGTGGCGGACAATCCCCTGTACGACATTCCCGTAGCCGGTGCCATGCATTCGCCGCTGTTTGGCTTTACCACCCATGAGCTGGTGCTGCTGCGGGACAAGGGTCGGAAGCTGCTGTCTGCCCGGTACAGCTGGGATGGAGATATGCCCCTATTCACGCTGGTAGAGCTGGCAGCCGGTGTGGATGTGTCCATTCCCACAGACGAAGCAGCGATGGAAGACGCCGAACAGGACTCCACGACCGCCGATGTTCCTGTGGAAAAGTGGAAAACTCCTGTGGAAAACAACGAATTTGCGTTGGATAATGGGCCATCAGACGAGGATAACTCACCAGATCCTGTTGAAAACCCTGTTATGTCCGATTTGCTGCCGCCGGAACTTGTGGAAAAGTGTCGTGTGTTCCACAAAGCTGTCCGGGAACTGCGAGAGATGGCCCATGGGATGCGTGCCGATCGGTTTTTGGATACTCTATGCCGGGAGTATGCCCTGTTCGAGCTGCCGGAGGTACAAAACGATCCTGTGGAAAAAGCCAATTTGGAAGCCTTATACGATCTGGCAAGGCGCTATGAATCCGGTGCCTTTGGCGGTGTGGGCGGTTTTCTCACCTACACCGAGGAGCTACAGGCCAAGGCACAGGGACAAAACGGCGAAGACAGCAGCATACCGGCGGTGCATATTTTGTCCATCCATCGGTCGAAGGGACTGGAATTTCCCGTGGTCTTTGTGTCGTCCTGCTCCAAGCGCCGCAACAGCCGGGACGAAATGGGTGACATCCTATACGACGTGGATCTGGGCTTTGGGATGCGTTTGCCGGACAAAGGTGGCTATGCCCGATGCGGTACGGCGCTGCGTTCTGCCATTGGCGAAAAGAAGCGGCTGGAATCCGTGGAAGAGGAAATGCGTGTTGTGTACGTGGCATTGACCCGTGCCCGGAACCGGCTGATCGTCACCGGCAAAGTGAAGGATGCGGAGAAGTTTTTGGCAGACTGTCGTTTGATGGCAGACTATCCGTCACCCTACAGCGTCACGGGAAACCGCACCTATCTGGAGTGGATCGCCACAGCCGCACTGCTCCATGGACCCGACCCGTGCTGTCGTTTTGTGACCGTATCTGCCACGACCGCCGACACAGCTGTGCAGGAACCGGAGAACGTGTCCGAATCGGCAGAAGCACCGGCGGCAGATTGGGAAAGCCTGCTTGCGGAAAACCTGTCCTTCCGATATGCCTACACCCATCTGGCCGGGATCCCAACAAAGCTGTCCGTGTCTCAGCTGCATCCGGGAATCCTGGACAGCGACACCCTGCCTGTAGCGGAGGAGGACGAGGTGGCAAGGTCACACGATGACGATGCCGAAGAAGCCCCCATGGAGACCATGCCACTGCCCCACTTTCTATTGCAGGGAGACGCACCCTTGACCTCAGCCCAGCGAGGGACTGCGACCCATCAGTTTCTGCAGTTCATGGATCTGCACCGGCTGGCAAAGGATGGGGTACAGGCAGAGCTGACACGGCTGGTGGAGCAGCATTTCTTAGACGAAAAAACCGCCGGCGGTGTCTATGTGACCCACATCCAGCGGTTCCGGGAAAGCGATCTGTTTCGGCGTATGTGCGCTTCTTCTATGTGCCACCGGGAATTCCGGTTCAATGCGCCACTACCGGCCAGTCGGTTCACAAACGATCCGGTACTGCGGGAAAAGCTGGCTGCGGAGGACGTACAGCTCATTGTACAGGGTGTGGTGGACTGCGTATTTCGAGAACCGGACGGCACGCTAACCCTGGTGGACTACAAGACGGATCGTCCCACAGCCGAAGCCCGACGGGACCCTGCCGTTGCCAAGACCCAGTTTCTCACCCGGCACGGCGACCAGCTTTCGCTTTACCGGGAGATCTGCAGCCGACTCTTTGGCGAGACGATCCACAAGGCGCTGCTGTACAGTACGGTGCTGGGAGAAGAGATCTGCATGGACGAATGAAAAATAAGTCAACGCTGATTAAGGTGGCATTGAAAAAGAACACTGTATCCTTTTTGGGAAATACAGTGTTCTTTTATTGTCTCTATGGTCGCATAAAACTTTGAGAAATGCGCAGCTGCATGGTATTCTCACTCCGTCAATCCACATCCGATACAAATACCCAATCCAGGTCGTAGTCTTCGTGGATGATGGTGTCGTCCATGACGAAGAAGGCATTCTCAACGTCCACGTTGCCGGAGCCAAAGTGCATCTCCTCGTTGTACTGTCCCCGGTAGACTGCCACGTGGATGTGGGCGCCGGAGGAGTTGCCGGTGGTGCCGCTTTGGTAGAAGTATTCGCCCTGGGTCAGCATTTGTCCCACGGTCAGGTTGTCGATGTTGTCGTCGTGCATGAACAGCACTGTCATATAATCGTAGCTGCCGTCCGCATACCGCACCTTGTCCGCAGACTGGATCCAGACGCCGTTGCAAAGAACCTCACCTACGTCCTTCCGCACGATCTGCGCATTGAACGGGGCAAAGGCCATACCGCCGGTGGGCTGGATATCCAGTGCATTCTGTGCCATATGGGAGAAGTCGTCATAGGCACCCTGGGTCACACGCATGGAGCTTGCCGGGAACAGCGCCAGATCCTGTCCGGCACTGTTGGTGATGCCCTGTCGTTCCAGGGTCCAAGCGGTCGTTCCATCGGCTGTCAACCGCAGACTGCTGCCGGCACTGCCGCCGGTCAGGTACATTTCGGCACCATTTTTGTCACGGGTCACAAACTGCCAGGTACCGTCGTCGCTGTGGCGGATGGTGAATTCCAGTGCATTCCGGGAGGTGGCACGATACACGCCAATGGTGTTGCCGCTGTTTGCCTGTCCCAGCAGCCGGAAGAAGCCACCATGGCTACAGGCCGCATACACCAGATAGGTACCACGCTCTGTCCGTTCCAGGCGATAGGATTGGCTGATATCCCCGGTCTCCTGCCAGGTACACACGCCAAGACCCTCGTAATCCCGATTGGGTCCGTCAGCCAGCACGTTCATGACCAGTCCACTGCCGCCACCCATGCGAATGGTATAATATCCATCCGGCACGATCCATTCTGCCGAATAGCCCACGGCATCCAGATAGGTCTTGGTCTCCGCTTTGTTTGCGGACCACAGCAGGAACACCGCATCGGTATAGGCCAGCTTGCCACCGGCCACCTGTACCTCGGAGAGCATCTGGGTAGAGCCCTTCACGTTGGCACGGAGGGTATTGTACATGGCCACCACTGCGTCTCCTCTGGTCAGGGGTTCGTCCGCATCGGTGACGCAAATCCCGGCAAATCGTGCCTTCTCTGCCGCATTGAGCAGGTTGTAGTCCCCGTCTCCCATGCGGAAGCCCAGTGCATACAGCATCCAGCTCATGAAGGTCTCCACGGACGCCGGCGACTGGGGCTTGAATGTACCCAAAGCGGAGGTTTCCAAAAGCCCACAGCTATAGAGGTAGCCCACGTAGCCACTGGCCCATTCCGGCACGTCCGTATACGGATGGCTGTAGGTGCCGGACAAAGCTGTGTCCTCCATGCCCATGAGCCGCACTGCCATGACCGCACCTTCCAGCCGGGTCAGGTCTCGCTGCAGGTCGAAGGTAACACTGCCGTCCTTGCCCGTACCGGTACCGGTGAGCATATCCAGATAGTACAGCCGCAGAGCAGCATCGTCTTCTCCCAGCGCACAACCGGAGCGGATACCGGTGCCGATGGTGGTCTGTGCCAACTGACCACGCAGCAGAGACGCAGAATCCACAAGAGGTGCCACGTCGGCCGCCAGCGTAGGCAGCATAAGCAGCACACTCATCAAGGTGCCGGCGATCCACTTCATACCCGTATGACACATACCATTATTTTTATGAAACAAATGCATTCGTTTGTATCCCATTCTTAAGGCAACGCCGATCGATCTACATCCGTGTTGCCTTATATGTACTTGACAAAACCGGGCAGTGTGTCCCGGCTTTCAACGCAAACGCCGATCCCATTTGATAGGCACAGCGTCAGCTTTCCGTGTACTATTATACGCCAAAACCTTGCTTACGTCAAGAGGCAACGGCAAGATTTCCCGGATTTTTTTGCAATTTCTTGAACGAACCGGCAAAGATGAATGGGATTTGTGGAAAATACCGAATTGATTCCCAGAAAATGGTGTGTTTTACAGCAATAGAACATAGATACTGTTTTTCACTGGTAGATAAAGTTCTCTAAGATCACCGGTTCTCCTGCGTACCGCACATCCAGCTTCTCCCACTCTCCTGCGTCTACATCGATCACGTATGTAAAAAAGCAAATGCTCCACAGTCGGGAAAATCTTCGTCAACTGTGGAGCTTTTGCATTTTATTTACTTTTCGATAGCAGCCGTGCGAGTCTGTGCAGCCTTCAGTCTGTCTGCGTCAAACTTAACCCGTCTGTCAAAGGCGTAGATACCGTTCTTTTCCTGGTATACGTCGGTGAGCTGGGTGAAGCAGTAAGCACACATCTTGGGGTTGTCCAGCAGTACCTTGGTCAGGCCTTCGAACCGCTGGTAGTATTCTTCCAAAGTCTTGGGTGCGGTACCGTAGCCCCAGGCCGCTTCCTTGCCCTCGTCCAGGTTCCAGTAGATGCCGCCGAACTCGGATACAAAGTAAGGCTGCCCTTCGATGTACGGGGTCTCCTTGCCGGGGAAGTTTTCCCAAGCAGGACCTTCGCCGGTGGCCAGACCACGATGGTGTTCTTCCAGCTTGGCAGGATCCTGTTCGTAGTCGTGTACGTCAAAGATGTCGGTGCGGGCGTGTACGTATCCGGAGGAGTCGATGATGGGACGCATGGGATCGATGGCACGGGTCGCATCGTATACGGTGGTGAATACCCGGAAGTTCCGGTTCACACCGGTCTCGTTGAAGGGACACCAGCCCACGATGGCAGGATGGTTGTAGTCTCTTTCCATCTCACACAGCCATTCAGGCAGGATGGACAGCAGAGAGGCCGGATTGGATTCGTCCAGACCCCAGTTGGGGAATTCGCCCCACAGCAGGTACCCGGCGTGGTCAGCGTGGTACAGCAGTCTGGGTTCGAAGACCTTCATGTGCAGTCTGGCCCCGTTGAAGCCCACTGCCATGGACATTTCTACGTCCTTCTTCAGGTCTTCGTCGGTGGGAGCGGTGTAGATGCCGTCCGGGTAGTAGCCCTGGTCCAGCACCAGTCTCTGGTATACAGGTTTGCCGTTGATCTCGATGGCGTAGCCGTTGACACGCACGTCACGCATACCAAAGTAGCTCTGCACAGTGTCCTTGCCGGCCGTCACGGTCAGGTCGTACAGGTTGGGCTCACCCACACCCCACAGCTTGGGATCCGGAATGGACAGGTGCAGCTTGGCGTGCTTGCCGGAAACCTTGGCCTTGCCGCAGGTCACCTTTTCACCGGCAAAGGAAACGCAGGCAGTCACTTCGTCGATGTCGCAGGACTTGCCTTCCAGGGAAACAAGGATCTCCACTTCTTCGTTCCAAATGTCGGGTGTGATCTTCAGGTTCTTGATGTAGCTGTTGGGCACATATTCCATCCAGACGGTCTGCCAGATACCGGTGCAACGGGTGTAGCTGCAGCCACTGTTGTAGTAGCTGTAGTATACCTGCTTACCGGTGGGCTGCAGAGAGCTGCGACCATTGTCTTCGGCAAACACAGCAATGGTGTTTTCGCCAGCCTGAACAGCGTCGGTCACGTCGAACACAAAGGGTGTGTAGCCGCCGGTATGGTCGCCTACCTTCTTGCCATTCACGAACACTTCACTGTAATAGTCCACGGCACCGAAGTGCAGCAGGATACGACCGCAGCACTTGCACCAGTTTTCCGGCAGGGTCACGGTACGGCGGTACCAGCAGGCGGCGATGAAGTCCACATATTCGATGCCGGACAGCTTGGATTCCGGTACGAAGGGCACGTTGATCTCATGGGTGTAGGCTTCGGCGGGTGCTTCCCACATTTTCCGTTCTCTGCCGGAGTTCCCGAAGTCAAAGGCAAAGGCCCACTTGCCGTTCAGGTTGAGCCAGTTGTCTTCCCGAACCAGTGTCGGTCTGGGATATTCTGGACGAGGAATGTTTGTCATAATGTATTCTCCTTTTGGAAAAATGAGACCCTATATTCCATAGGATCCTGCGATTTTTAACTGTCATAGATTTCTCAGCGATGGCCAACGGAAATAACAAGGATGATAACACGTTCGTCCTGCAGCTCTGCCAAGATCCGGTAATCGCCTACCCGGTACCGCCATTGCCCGACCCGATTGGCCGTCAACGCTTTCCCATGGAGCCTTGGATCCTCGCAGCCTTCCAGATTTTTCCGCATCCAGCCGGTGAGCAGTGCCGCCGTGTATGCGTCCATTTTCTTCAGCTGCTTCATCGCCTCTTTGGATAAGACGACCTGCCACTTCATGAGAGCCCAAGTTCCCGTTCGGCTTCGTCTAAGGTGTAGGTGGTAGGATCTTCCCGGAAGGCTGCCATTGCTTTTTCGTACGCAGCAAGATCATATTCGTCCTCGATCCGTTCCAGCACCGACCGGCGCAGTAGCTCCGATACGCTGATCCCACACATTTTCGCATAATGCCGGATCAGGTCCGCTTCCGCATCATTCAGTCGCATAGATATGGTCATATACAGCACCTCCTTTTGTATAATACATTGTATTACATCTACCTCTATTTTGTCAATAGGAATACAAAAAAATTCCGATTTTTTTTACATTCTGCCCACACTCTCATCGTCTTTCATCCGTATACACACCCGCTATCCCCATGTCGAAGTACACCTGCTGCGCCTCGGCGCCGTTGACCGTATGCACGTACAGCGGCACGCCGGAACCCAGCATTCCCTCCACGTAGCCGTCCACGTCGCACAGCTCGTAGGCAAAGGTGTAGCCCAGCAGCGGATGGGTCTGGGCAAAGGCGGTCAATGCCTTGGTGTCGGTCTTGCTGTTCCAGTCTAAGCGATACAGGGTGTAGATGATATGCCCAAAGCCTGCTTCCCGGACGGCTTCGTATTCGCTGCTGTCGTAGATCTGGATGATGAACCGGTCGATGAGCTCCGGATAGTCGGCGGCGATCTTGGCGGCTCCTTCGGTATTCCGATCCTTGATGTCCGTGACGATATACAGATCCGGGTGGTCTGTCATGTAGTCGGCCAGGGAATCCAGCCAAAGCGGCGTGTACCGGTCGTAGATCCGGCAAGCCTGGAACTCTGCCAGGGTCAGTGCCGTGCCGTCTGCCGGGATCGCTGCGGTATACTGCCGGTACCAGTCGTGGATGCAGGCCAGCTCTCCGTCGGCGGTGAACTGGAAATCGATCTCCACGTACCGGCACCCGGCGTCGTAGGTTAGCTCCAGCGCTTCGAAACTATTGGAGCCTGCCATGCCATCGATGTCACCGGCAGCGTGGATGATGTA
Organism: uncultured Ruminococcus sp.; assembly: GCA_964623635.1. Taxonomy (GTDB): domain Bacteria; phylum Bacillota; class Clostridia; order Oscillospirales; family CAG-272; genus UMGS1696. Next base: position 90,894 of record CAZUUA010000001.1, on the reverse strand, counting down.
GCGGATGTCCTCCTGTAGGGCACTTTGGTCTGCAGGGACCGACCACGTCTCCGCCGGTACAGCAGGGGCACAGCCGAAGAGCACCACACCGCACAGCAAAAGCGCATACAGCCTTTTCATGTTATGTTTCACGAAATAGCCTCACAACAAATTGGATTTTGCAAAAACAAACAAAAAGCGGAGGGTATGACCAGCTCCGGCCATTCCCTCCACCATATTTGTCTTGCGTTATGTACGGCAGCGATTATTCAGCGTCGTCGTAGTTGTCGTCAGCTTCGTTTTCCAGCAGGGCACGGATGGACAGGCTGATCCGACGGTTGTCCAGGTCGATGGCGGTGATCTGTGCGTTCACTACCTGACCAACTTCCAGAACCTCTTCGGGCTTAGCGATCCGATGGTCGGCGATCTCGCTGATGTGGATCAGACCGTCGCAGCCGGGAACGATCTCAGCAAAGGCACCAAAGGGCATCAGGCTTACGATGCGGCATTCCACCACGTCGCCAACCTGGTACTGGTTCACGAAGATGTTCCAGGGGTTCATTTCCTCGGTCTTGTAGCCCAGGGAAATACGACCCTTTTCCTGGTCGAAGGACTTCACGTATACGTGGATCTTGTCACCAACGGAAACCACTTCGCTGGGATGACGGATCCGCTTCCAGGACAGCTCAGAGGTATGTACCATACCGTCTACGCCACCCAGATCCACGAAAGCACCAAAGGAAGTCAGGCTCTTTACTTCGCCGTCGTATTCCTTGCCTTCTTCGATGGAAGCCCAGAAAGCAGCCTCTCTGGCCTTTCTTTCTTCCCGCAGTACGGAACGGATGGAAGCATATGCTCTCTTACGCTCCGGCTTTACTTCGATGATGCGGACCTTCTGGTCGGTGTTCAGCAGAACGGACAGGTCGCCATCCTTCGGGATACCGGTCTGGGATGCGGGAATGAATACGCGAACGGCGTTCAGGGAGATGATCACACCACCCTTTACCACGTCCACGATCTTACCTTCCATGACCTCGCCGGTCTCAAAGGCGTTCAGGATCGCGATCCAGTTGGATTCAGCGTCCACACGGGTCTTGTCCAGAGTAGCCAGACCATCGATGTCGGATACCTTAACGACCTTGGCCTTTACCACGTCGCCGATCTTGTACAGGTCTTCCAGCTTAGCGGAAGGATCGTCGGTGGCCTTGTCATGGGTCAGCACGCCCGTAGCCTTGGAACCCAGGTCCAGATGGATCTCATTGTTCGATACGGCAATGACTACACCCTCTACGATGTCTCCTGTATTTAAAGTTTTGATGGATGCTTCGAGCATTTCAGCAAAGTTTTCGTGCTCATTCATGGTTTCATATACCTCCTGTATTACACTGTCCGGCGTCGATGCACCGGCAGTTATTGCAACTTTATGATAGGGCCCGGGATGCATATTTTCCCGAAGAGACCCGGAGCCGTCTACAAACAGCACTGTCCGGCAATATTCCCGGCAGACCTGCGCCAGCTTCCGTGAGTTGGAGCTGGTGGGTGAACCGATGACCACCACCATGTCAGACTGCTTGGCAAGCCCTACAGCTTCTTTTTGCCTGTTTTCAGTCACACTACATATTGTATCAAAAATTTCTGCGTTTGTATATAGCTTTTTGAAATTTTTTATAGTTTTTTTCCATTCTGTACATTTCTGTGTAGTTTGCACAGCTATTGACCCATATTTTAGGACATCTTGCACAGAGGAATTCGTCATTATCCACAAATCGAGTTCGTCTGCGGAGCCAAAAACCACGCCCGGCCCCCGTACGCAGCTCATGATCCCCTCCACTTCGGGGTGATCGGCGGCTCCCAGAAGGGCAAAAAGGCGATCGGGACCGGAGTTTTCCCGTGCGATCTGCCGTACTCGCTCCACATAGGGGCAGGTGCAATTGACCAGCGTGAAGTCTTCGTTTGCCGCAGCACAGGCACTGAGGCTGTCCAAGATCGGCTGCAGCTCTCCGTGGGCCCGAATGACCACAGTGATCTTTTCTCCGTTCTCCGCACGCCGGATCACATCGTCCACATCCTCTCGACCGATGACACCGCAGCCTAAGCTTTCCAGGTGTGCACAATAGCCATCGTTGTGGATCAGGCGACCTAAGGTGTACACATGGCGATCGGGCTCAGCTTCCCGCAGGATCTTCTCCACCGTATCGGCCGCACGGCGCACACCGGGACAAAAGCCGGCTTCCTTGGCGATGGTGATGGTCATGCCTTGTCCTCCGGCGCAGCTTCGGTGGCTGTCTCTGCCGTCTCGCCGTACTTCAGTGCGCACACCTTCTGGAAGACGATCTCGGCGGCTCGCTGGTATTCCTTGACACCGCCGTTGACAAAGCCCAATTCGTCATAGGGAATGGGCTTGCCGAAGATGACGGTATTGCGCCGGAAGACACCGGTCTTACCCCGTTTGGAGTCCACGTAAGCCGGCAGGACGCTGGCATGGGTGTGATAGGCTATCATGCCTACGCCGCCTTTCACCGGGGTCGTACGAGGGTCTACGCCGCCGTAGCGATGTCCCTGGGGAAAGATGCCGATGAGCTCTCCTTCCTCCAGCATATGGATGGTGCGTTTGATGCTGGACACATCGGCGCCGCCACGGTTCACCGGATACGCACCCAGTGCGGTGATCAGCTGGGACAGCAATGGGATCTTGAACAGCTCCTTTTTCGCCATATACCGAACCTGTCGTCTGGCTGCTGCAGAAAGGATCAGCACATCGGAGAAAGCGGTATGGTTGGACGCCAGGATACAGCCGTCCTTGGGGATATTCTCCACGCCGACCACACGCAGTCGATACACCCAGCTGACCGGTGCCGAAAAGATCTTGTATATGGTGCGATAAAAACTCATGTCTTTTTCAAGTAAGAGGTAAGAAGTTAGAAGTCAGAAGGATATACCTTCTCATTCCCATTTCTTATTTGCCCTCTATCTCCTCTTTCATTCTTTCGATAATATACGCTGCCGATTCTGCAATGCCGTAGTCGTCGTTTACAAATAGGATGGCATCCTCTGCCGGAACACAGGGAGCGGTCTCCCGTTCTCTGTCGTTTTTGTCTCTTTTTTCCATATCGGAAAGCACGTCCTCGTAGGTCACGTCCATGCCTTTTTCGGTAAGCTCCAGATACCGTCTTTTCGCTCTGGCCGGCAGGGTAGCGGTCATAAAGATCTTGACCTCTGCGTCCGGCATGATCACGGTGCCGATGTCCCGACCGTCCATGATGACGCCGCCGGCTTCCGCTAAGGAACGTTGGAGCTCCAACAGCTTCTGTCGCACCGCCGGGATCTTGGACACCGCCGAAGCGTATCGGGAAGCCTCCGGTGTACGGATCGCATCTCCCACGTCCTCACCGTCCAGCAGCACCACCTGTTTGCCGTCCTGCCACGTGAGCCGGATCTGCAGACTGTCCAGCAGTGCGATGATGCCGTCTTCGTCCTCTGCCGCCACGCCATGTCGGATCGCCCACAGTCCTACGGTACGATACAGTGCGCCGGTATCCACATAGATCAGCCCTGTCATCTCGGCGACCCGTCGGGCAATGGTGCTTTTTCCTGCACCGCTGGGTCCGTCCAGAGCCACACGCAGTTTTTTTATATCCATATTTTTCACCTGTTTTGAATATTGTAGTACGAGGTTACGGCAGTAATCCGGGAGGTTACGGCAGTAAACCGGGAGGTTACGATAGTAATCCGGGAGGTTACGGCAGTAAACCTCGTCGTTCGGAAGGAGATACACGGCTTTCGAGAAAGCTGGCAAAGCTTTTGGGCATTGTCCACGGACATTGCGTTACTGCAGGCAGAGCGTTTCCGATCTAGTTCCAGTGTCGTCAGTGTCGGGTCGTTGGGTTGCACACGGGTAGTGTCATGCTCCGGGTGTGGAGGATGTCCGAACGGCGCTACGCTTTGTGTGGGCTTTATAGTGGAGCGACCAAACGGACATTTGGTTTTGTGATAGAGCCATTCGCCGGTGTATTTCGTCTGCCTGAAAAGACGCAATTTCGTTTTGGTGCGCAGAGCCTTTATTTCATCTGCTGCTCAAGCAAACTATCATTGCATTGCAAAACTATTCATCCTTCGCTACAAACCGTGCCGCACCTTCGCCGGCCAGCACACCGGTGGAAAAGGCGATCTGCAGATTGTAGCCGCCGGTGTAGGCATCCAGATCCAGCAGCTCTCCTACGCAGAACACGCCGGGGTGCTCCTTCAGCATCATATCCTTGGGGGACACGGCTTTTACGTCCACGCCGCCGCAGGTCACAATGGCTTCTTCCATGGGACGAAATTTGGTGGGTGTAAACGGCAGTGCCTTCAGGGTCTCCGCCAGCTTCTGTCTTTGCACCTTGGTGATGGACGAGGTCTTGCACCGCTCCGGGATCCCGGACACACGAATGACCCAGGGGATCAGCCGCTTGGGCAGCAGGTCGTCCAGGGCATTGCAGAAGTCTTTACCACTATATTTGGCAAAGTCGGAGAGCAGACGGCTGTCCAGCTCCTCCATGGTCAAGGCCGGTTTTAGGTCGATGGTGAGCCGGTAGTCGGACACATTTCCCTTTTGCATATTGGCACTGGCCGACAGCACCAGGGGACCGGTGAGTCCAAAGTGGGCAAAGAGCATCTCACCCTGTTCCCGGTACACTTCCTTTTCCCCACGCCACGCCGTCAGCGCCACGTTTTTCAGGGTCAGACCCATGAGAGTTGCCGTAGGTTCTTTGGTCTCCACGGGCACCAGAGACGGGGACAGCTTGGTGATGGGCACATCCCATTTGGCAAGCATCCGATGTCCGTCGCCGGTGGAGCCGGTGCCCGGATAGGACACGCCGCCGGTGGCCAATATCAGTGCATCACAGGTCACGGGCTTGTCGTTTATCCGGCAGCGGATCCCGTTTTCGTCGGTCTCGATATCTGTCACGCAGGTACTTTTGTGTACCTGTACGCCCACCTCATGGAGTGCTTTTTCCATGGCACCGGCGACGTCAGCCGCTTTGTCGGATACGGGAAACACACGGCGTCCCCGTTCGGTCTTCAGCGGCACACCATGGTTCTCGAAGAAGGCCATGGTGTCGGCAGCAGTGAACCGGGACGAAGCGCCGTACAAAAATTTTTGGTTTCGGGTGACGGCTTCCCGGAATTCCTGGGGCGTGCAGTCGTTGGTGACGTTGCAGCGACCCTTGCCGGTGATCCGCAGCTTTTTCCCCAGCATGGGGTTCTTTTCATATAAGATAACGTGGTGATCGGTATATCCCAGCTTGGCAAGGGTGACAGCTGCCGTATAGGCCGCCATCATACCGCCGGGTCCGCCGCCGACCACTGCAATGGTTTTTGTCATAGGATCATTCTGTGTGGAACGGTCAAGACTGTTCTCTACCGTTTCGTGGATCATTTTCATCTTCTGCAGTCCGATCATTTTCCGGACGTGTACACGTTGTATTCCTTCCAGACGTGCTCCAGTCTGCCCAAGGTCTCCGTGACCTCGCCTTGCTTCTTTTTGCCGATGTAGGCAATGATGGCGTTGATGATGCTCATGGGTGCCACCAGAGAATCTACGAAGGACGCCATTTCGCTTTTGGCGATCAGGGTCTCGGCGGCATAGGGAACGATGGGAGAAGATTTGCTGTCGGTCAGAGCGATGACGTTGGCGCCGGTCTTTTGGGCATACTCCACGGCGTGTACGATGCCGGTGGTGTACCGGGGAAAGCTGATGGCGATGATCACGTCGTCCGGCTGCAGCTTCATCAGATGCTCAAACATTTCACTACCGCTGGCAGGTCGGATCAGCCGCACGTTGTCGAACAGCAGCCCGAAGTAGTAATACATAAAATCCGCCAGGATCGCAGAGGAGCGCATCCCCATGATGTAGATATTCTTCGCCGACAGGATCAGGTCTACAGCCCGGACAAAGGCAGCCCGGTCGATGGTGTCCAGTGTGGCTCGGATCTTATCGGCGTCGTTTTGCAGGATCGTATCCAGCACATTGTCGTCGCTGATCCGGTCGTTGGTGGCTTCGATCCGCTGCACTGTGGTCAGGCGTACCCGGACGGTCTCCCGGATCTGGGCCTGCAGCTGCGGATAGCCCTCGAAGCCCAGCTCCATGGCAAATCGCACCACGGTGGATTCCGATACGCCCACTGTCTCGCCTAAGGTTTGTGCGGTCATGTATGCCGCTTTGTAGTAGTTCTCTAAAATGTACCCGGCAATGCGCCTTTGCCCCTTGGATAGTTCCGGCAGAACTTTTTCCAGGGACTGCACAAGATCACCTGCCCCGGCAATATGATGGCTCACGGTTCATCCTCCAGTCCATGTATGCAAAAAGTATGCATCGGTGGACTTTCTCAAAAAAGTATCATATAATTATAACCTGTTTATCGGAGAAAGTCAAGAGCTTTTGTGAAAAGATTTTTTCATCCTTTGCAAAATCGCCGCTCATAAAAAACATTGTTTTTCCATAAAGACACCGCACACAGCAGGGCCAACAGAACAAATGCACCATGGCCCTTTATAGCGTACACACTTTATATACAATTTAGACAACAATTCGTCTCTCTTTCTGAAAATTGTGCAATGTAACTATTGTAATCCCGTCGAAAATCGTGTACACTATGGGTAGAGTTTTTTGTCATTTTTATACAAGGAGATGTGCGAATTTTATGAAAAAACGTATGCTTTGTGCATTGCTTGCCATGCTGCTGTGTTCTCTTGCCAGCTGTGGCAATGCAGAAACGCAGGAGACCGGCACGACCGATGTGAACACGCCCACGGAGACCGAGACCGAAGATCCCTATCCGTATACCTCACATCTGCCCTCTGCCAACTACGAAGGTTTCACCTTCAACATCATGGGTGAAGAAATGCGTGACCACTACACCGTAGAGGAACAGACCGGCGACGTGATCAACGACTCTGTGTACGACCGGAACTTAGCGGTGGAGGAAAAGTACAATGTCGAGCTGACCTACGACATTTTGGGCTGGGGCACCGGTGACGACCAGGTACAGACCTGCGTGCTGGCCGGAGACAACCCCTATTCCCTGGTGACCTGTACCCACCTGTATCTGGGCAACTGCCTGACCAGCGGCTACTTTGTCAACTGGGCAAATGTTCCTGAAGTGGATATTTCGCAGCCCTACTACATCAAGAGCGCCAACGAGACCTACTCTCTGGGTGACAAGACCATGCTGCTGTTCGGGGACTTTATGGACTCCAACATCAACTGCTGCTGGGTATTTGTCTCCAACCTGAACCTGCTGGAAAAGTACGACATCACCGGGCTCTATGACGTGGTGGACGCCGGCGACTGGACCATCGACTACTTCCTCTCTCTGGTATCGGAGATCTACGAGGACACCGACGGCAACGGCAATCGTGATGTGACGGACACCTACGGCTTTGTGACGGACAACTATGCCGCCGTGGACTCTCTGGGACGTTCCTTCCATATGTCCGCTATCTCCAAGGACGAAAAGAACTACCCTGTCCTGGACTTCTACAACGAGACCACCGTGGATGCCTACACCAAGATCTACAAAATGTACTTTGAGACCAATGGTGTCTATGCCATCAACAGTGCCTTTGCTGCGCTGAGCCAGGCCTTTATCCCCGGCACCGCTGTCTTCTCCAACACCCTGATGATCAACCTGTACGGCGAAAGTATGCGTGACATGGAGGACGACTACGGGATCCTGCCGACGCCCAAGTATGCCGCCGAAGACGATGGCTACAGCACCCACCTGGACGGCACCTTCTCGGCCCAGATGATCTTGGTATCTCAGCCGGAATCGGAGTTCTCCCGCACCGGCACCATCACGGAAGCCCTGAATGCCTACTCCCGTCAGATCGTGGTACCGGCCATTTATGACACGGCGCTGAAGGTCAAGGTGACCCGTGACGAAGGCTCCACCCGGATGATCGACTATGCCCTGGAAGGCAGAAAGTTCTCCTTTGACTCCTTCGACGAAAGCGGCTTCCCACTGTCTCCTGTTAAGGTACTGCGGCAAAACATCCAGTCCGGTGCCGAAAGCATCACCTCGTACTACGAATCCAACAAGAGCAAGTGCGAAGAATGGATCGCCAACATGATCGAAGCATTTGAAAATTCACAGTAAAAAATCGGTCATAAAAATATGGACTGCCTTTGCCGGAGGTTTCCGGAATGGGGCAGTCCTTTTTGTTATTCTATCATTTTGTTTCACCGATCGATTTTGCTTCTTCCAGTTTTCGCAGGATATCACGGAGCACCACTGCGGTATGGGTCTCCGGATGGGTGTGGTTGGGGATCAGCTCCTCCATGAAAAATTCCCGATACAGGTCGCCAAAGGAACTCTCGGTCAGCATGGTCTCTGTCCAGCCGGTCTCTTGCATATAGGTGGTTTGGGAGGCTTTGATCTGTATGCCCTGTCCCACCATGTACGCCACGTCCATATCCACATAGTGGTCTTCCTCACTTTCCAGCAGCAGATACATATGGAAGTAGGGGTTCTCTGTCACCAGCTGCAGGACCAGCTGATAGATCCGAATCCGCTCTGCCACGGTGAAGGGACGCATCCCCAAATAGTGGCCGGTCATGACGCCGGTCTGTGCGGTCTCCCACAGCATCCGGGCAGAGGTGACCCAATAGGTGGGTTCTCGTTTGGCTGTGATGTTCTGGAATCGTTTTTCCTGGATCACACGGAGCCTAGGCAAGGCTTCTGCCAGCTGGTCATAGGCCTCTGCGCTGGGAAAGCGTGGCTTCACGGCAGAGACTAAGATATCCACCGGCACAAAATTGAAACACATACTCTCCTTGAACAACAGGATCTCCCGACATCTTTCGATCTCACAATAATATTCCAGCATCTGTTCATAGTCCCGAAGATCCGGCACGGCGGCTTTCATGGGCAGTCCACACTTTATGTAATCGTTCATATACTGCGTCCAATACTGCCATATGCCCGGTGCTTCTAAGATACCGCCGGCGTGCTCGTCCCGAAGCAGGATCTGAAATTCCCGTACGTCCCCACCGGGCAGTGTGGCCTGCAGGATCAGCGCACGACCGATACCGTAGGCGTAAATGGGGTCATGGGAGATGTCGTCCTCCGGCAGCATATAGAAGACCTCGTGGTTGTGGTAGGGCATGACCGGCAGCATATTGCGCACCAGCCGTACCGTCCTGCCGGTGTCGCCGGTGAGCTGTAGGATTTGGCACACATGGACCCGGCAACGCAGTCGTTCCAGCAGTGTGATCAGCGTCTGCATCACATAGGGATAGCCACTGCTGAGGACATAGATCTCCAAATGCTCCACGGGAATGGCATCTTCGGCAAGCGGCGGCGTTGCTGTGGCCGGAACGAACCGATCCCAAAAATCCCCCAAGGACACCATCGTACCGTCGTTTTGCCAAAGGAGCAAGGGAGAATACGATCTGTTTTCCGCCGTATGCAGCAGCCGCCACATTTCCGACCGGGCTCTGTAGTTCTCCAGTCCCCACATCTCCACGTCGTAGGCCACTTGGAGCCGGTCGATCTCCTCTTCCGTCAGCGCCAAAGGAGCACAGCGGCACAGATCGCCGAGCACATTGCCGATACACCGCACACCGGCCTTGTCCTGCAGGATCCGCAGCAGTGTAGTTTTGCTTTTGTATTGGAGTAGATCGGCAAGCTGACCGGCTGACAAAGCTCTGGCTTCCATAAGTTGACAAAGGCAATCCCGAAACGTATCCGGCGTTCCCATTTTTCCTGGCATAACGGATCCTTCCTGCTGTCCGATCCTATATCGATCCCGACACAGCTGTGATTTTCCCTATGGTGGGTATGGATAGTATACCACATTCTCATGCATTTTGCAAGCCTTATTTGCCACAAACGAATGTGATTTGTGACATTCGACGGATTATTTTGGTAATATTGACGAATAGAAAGGAATTGGTATGCCGATTTTCACCAACGGATATGTCCGTGTACCGTAGGCAGCTTATACATCACGGATCTCCAAGCCGGCTTCGATCTCCTCTATATCCAGCCAACCCTTCTCTTTCCCACTTTTTTCTCCTGTTGCCGGCTCTGATAACCCATACGCATTTTTGTACACCGCCGCATATACTGGAATAAACCACCCGGTATAGGGGATATACTACAACTACACCCCACAGAGAAATGCCGGGGGACTGCCGGATACTGCCGGGATACGGGAGGATGTTCATATGACCGTCAAGCGGGGAGATATATATTATGCCGATCTGAGTCCAGTGGTGGGCAGTGAGCAAGGTGGCGTACGACCGGTGCTGATCGTACAGAACGACGTGGGAAACCGCTACAGTCCCACGGTCATTGCCGCTGCCATCACCAGTAAGCTGGGCAAGAATCGCCTGCCTACCCACATCGATGTGTACGCCGATCGTGTGGGACTTGCCAAGGATTCCGTAATCCTGCTGGAACAGATCCGCACCATCGACAAAAAGCGGCTGGGTGAAAAAATGGGGCACCTGGACGACGCCGCTATGGCCGCTGTAGACGACGCCATCTCCGTCAGCTTTGGACTGAAATGAAATAGAAGTGGGCAGTGGGCAGTGGGGAGTTTGATATGCAATGCATCCGCAAAAAAAGCAGAGATACCGTATACTGTGGTATCTCTGCCTTCTGACATCTAACCTCTGACCTCTTACTTGGCCTCCGCATTGCGGTGTCTGATATGCTCCAGCGTCATGCGGACAGCCTTGGTCACGTGCTCGTCATCTAAGGAATAGATCACGTGCTTTCCGTCCCGGCGACTTTTGACCAAGCCTTCTTCCCGGAGCACACGCAGCTGGTGGGACACGGCACTGTTGGTCATGCCCAGAGAAGCCGCAATGCCACCGGCGCAGATCTCTCTGCCTTCCTCTTCGTCCCCCACCAGCGCACACACGATCTTCAGCTTCGTGGGATCGCCCAAGGTACGCAGAAACCGGGCAGCGGCTTCCAGCTCATCCGTTGGCGGCAGCGGAACAGCATGGGGATGGGTATGGTCTATGATCACGTCATGTCCGTTGGTATCCAAAAGCGCACCCCTCCTTACAGCAGGTTTTCATCGTACACGGCACGACAGCCGCCAATGAACTTCGGTCTGGTACGAGCCGCCAGCAGGATCGCCTCGCCTACGTTCTTCACAGACAGGCGCACGGGCACGGCCACTTCCTTCAGGTGCATACCGATGAGGGTCCCACCGATATCCAGTCCGGCGTCGGCACGGATCTTCTCCACCACCACCGGATGTTCAAATCCCCGGTAGGCAGCCGTACCAAAGGAACCACCGGCTTTCGGCTGGGGCACCACGTTGACGATATCGGCCTGGGGCACGGCACGGCGCTCCACCACAATGGCACGATTCAGATGCTCACAGCACTGGGCAGCCAGCCAGATCTCCTTGGGTGCCAGCACCTCCATCAGTGCGGAGAACACAGCATCGGCCACCTCCGGAGAGGAATTGGAGCCGATCCTTGACCCAATGATCTCACTGGACGAGCAGCCCACCACCAAAATATCGTCTCTCTGCAGTCCGGCGACCTGCACCAGCTCCTCTGCCGCCGTTTTCACTTGTGTATGGATCATTTGTAACATAGCTTATTTACACCTCGTTTTTTACAAGTCAGAAGTCAGAAGTCAGAAGCATTGATTTGTGTTCAAAACTTCTTTCCCGTTTGATACTTTTTCTTTTTATCGCTTGCTTCTTATTTTTCCAAAAAATCGCTGCATGACTTCCCGGCATTCGTCCTCCAACACACCGGCGGTCACCGTGGGCTTCCAGTTCAGTGGGTAGCTATTCAGGTTCAAAAGCGAACCCATGGCACCGGCACGAGCATCCTTGGCACCGTAGACGACCCGTGGCAGGTGTGCATTCCAGATGGCACCGGCACACATGGGACAGGGTTCCAGGGTCACGTACAGCGTACAGCCCGTCAATCGCCAGCCACCCAGCAGTCTGCACCCCTGCCGGATCACGGACAGCTCCGCATGGTAGGTGGCGTCCTTTGTCTCTTCTCGGCCGTTGTAGTCACCGCACAGGATCCTGCCGCCTCGCACCAGCACCGCACCCACCGGCACCTCACCGGCTGCGGCTCCCAACTCTGCCAGCGCCAAGGCACAGCGCATATAGTCTTCGTCCGTCCCGGCAGGCTGCCAGTTTTCCAATAGACAACGTATAGCATCCTCTCGCATGGGTCACACCTTCCTTCACAGCTCGGTTCGGATACGGCGGATCCAGAATAGGGCACCGCAGAGCAGTCCTACGCCCAGCCATACCGCATCCAGTACATAGACCAGCGTTTCCGGCAGCATGGGATAGACCACGGAGCGCAGATTGATCCCCATATGGCACAGGACCGGCACCCACAGTCGTCCCGTCCGCAGCATCAGCATCCCCAGCACCACGCCACCGGCAAAGCCATACAGCATACCGCCGCTGCCTGTGTGTACCAGAGCAAACAGGAGCGCCTGGGTGAGCACCGCAAAGAGCATACCGGCTCTGGTGGCTGTCACAGGTGTCGGGGCTTCTTCGGCCGTCACGATCTCCACACGCACCTCGGACAGGGTCAACAGCCTATCCATACACAGCCGACGGAACAATATCTCCTCCACAACCGGATGGACGAGCACCGCGGAGAGCAGCCGGACAGGCCATGGATCCACCGCCACGTCTCCCGTCACCGGAAACAGGAGCAGCACACCACCCATCAGCAAAATGAGCCAAAAGAAGCCGTAGAACAGGTGTACCCACGCCACAGGACCGGAACAGCGGAAGCGATCGGTATAGGGACGTGCGGTTTTGTCGATCGTGCGGTAGAGCCCAAAGAAGACCAGCGTTGCCAGAAGAAAGGCAGCCAGAGAGGTGACCCAGGTGGCCAGTGGTGTACGCAGCCGGGCAAAGAGAAACGCCAGCAGTCGATCACTGCCAAGAAAACCGATATAAGGCAGCAGCACCTGCAAAATGGTATACAGCTGGGATCGCTTCTCCATGGATGCGTCCTCCTTTGCAAAATGGGATCGTAATACGTACATTATACCACGAAATCCGGCGTTTGGCAAGAGGCTTTTGGGTATGTCTCACGCCAAGCAAAAATGCGCCGACCACACAGCCAGCGCATCTTTGTCATATACTAAATTCTTTTCCGGCACCCAAAAACTGCTTTGTCTTCTCGCTTTTCGGATGATCGAAGACTTCCTCCGGCGTGCCCATCTCTTCGATGACACCGTCGGCCATGTAGATCACCTTGTCGGCGACCCCACGGGCAAAGGCCATCTCATGGGTCACCACGATCATGGTACGGCCGCTTTCTCCATCGGACGTGGATTTCAGTCCCCGGATCACACGCAGCACCTCACCGGTCAGCTCCGGGTCCAGGGCAGAGGTAGGCTCGTCAAAGCACAGGATGTCCGGCGACATGGCAAGGGCACGTGCAATGGCCACACGCTGACACTGTCCGCCGGAGAGCTGGCAGGGATAGCTGTCTGCCTTCTCCGTCAATCCCACCGTATCCAGCAGCGCCATGGCTTCTGCGTGGATCTTTTCCGCAGCGGCAGCCTTTTCTTCTCTGGTCATCTTCTTGCCGCCGTTTTCTTCCTGCATCAAAAGCTCCGGCGCCAGGGTCACATTTTTCAGCACCGTATATTGGGGAAACAGATTGAAGGATTGAAACACCAGTCCAAAATGCAGTCTGCGTTGGCGGATATCCCGGTCGGTCAGCTTCTGCTTTTCTGCAGCATCGAACAGTGTCTCGCCACCGACCTTCATGCTTCCATGATCCGGCGTTTCCAGAAAATTCAGGCACCGCAGCAGGGTGGTCTTGCCACTGCCGGAGGAGCCGATGATCACCAGCACCTCTCCTTTTTCCAGGGTAAAATCGATCCCCTTCAGGACTTCCACATTTCCGAAGCTTTTGCGAAAATCCTTGACTTCCAAAATTGGCATGGTATTCTCCTTATATTACAGGATATCGTACAGAGCCGGGTCATCGATGCGCACACGGCGTCCTTCGCGGGCAGACAGGTAGCAGGCCAGCACCATTTTCAGCGAATCTCTTGCTTCATAGATCGAGCAGACCGGTCCTCTCTCGCCACGCAGGAACTGGGCAAAGATCTCACCCTGTGCGCCGATCCGTTCGCCGTGGGCTGCGGGACTGGATATCTGGCTATCTGTCCAGTCGCTGTCACCCAGCACATAATATTTCAGTCCGGGCTGTCCCGCCGGTCTTGGCAGAGCGGTGGACACAGCATCACCGTAGTACTGCTGGATGGAGCCCTTGGTGCCGTAGATCTCGGTGGTGATCTCCGAAGCCACGCACACAAAGGAGCAGGTGATCTCGGCGATCATGCCATTGGCATAGCGGAACAGGGCAACACCGTTGTCGTTCTTGACCTTTTGGTTGACCATGGTGGTCATTTCGCAGGACACGGTCTCCGGCACGCCGAACATCCAGTTGATCATATCGATGGGATGGGCGCTGTCGTCGGCGAAGATGTCCCGGTTGTAGTGTTCCTTGGCGTGCCATGCGTCCTCAAAGTTGCCCCAGGTGTGGGTAGCCAGACCATGGCGGCGGCGGTAGTGGCAGATATTGCCGATGGTACCGCTTTGCACCAGCTCTTTCATCTTGATATTCTGGGGGTCCACACGCATCTGGTAGCCCAGAGTAAAGCGCACACCGGCCTTTTCCACAGCCGCCACCATCCGGTCTGCTTCGTCCAGGGTCAGCGCCATGGGCTTGTAGCAGATGATGTCCTTCCCATGAGCGGCAGCCAGCTCGGTCAGGGTCACGTGATAGGAGGTTTCCGAAGAGATCACCACGGCATCCACGTCGGCCAGCAGTGCTTCCGGATCGTCATAGGCAGGAATCCCCAGTGCAGCGGTGCTCTGTGCGCATCGGGCAGCATCGTGATCCCAGCCACCTACCAGCCGGATATCCCATTCGGGGTGTTCCATCCATTTTTTGCCATAGTTCATGACGTGCCCGTGGGCAAGTCCCAAAATACCAACTTTGATCGCCATCGTATCGTCCTCCATCAGTTTTTGAAATAATCCATTTTCTTTTCGACCCAACCAAAGAGAATGGTCAGCAGGCCATTGAAGATCAGGTAGTACAGCCCGGTGTAGAACAGAGGCCAGATGAGCCCGGCGCTCTTGATATACGCCTGTGCGTGCCAGATCACCTCATAGACGGAGATGATCCGAGCCAGCGACGTATCCTTCACCAGGGTGATGATCTCGTTGCTCATAGGGGGTACAATGCGCTTCACCACCTGCAAAAGCACCACGTGTACAAAGGTCTGGGTCTTGGTCATGCCCAGCACCTGGCAGGCTTCGTACTGTCCCTTGGAAATGCTCTCGATACCGCCACGGTAGATCTCGGAGAAGTAGCAGGCATAGTTGATCACAAAGGCCACCAGCACGGCGGTAAAACGTGGCATCAACGGCAGGTCGAACATCAGCCCCGGCCCATAATAGATCACGATGAGCTGCAGCATCAGGGGCGTACCACGGATGATCCAGACAAAGGTCTTCATCAGGGCACCCAGGGGACGGATGGTAAAATTCCGGATCCGGATCTGCCACTTGCTCATAGAACCAAAGCAGATGAGCAGCCCCAGTGGCAAAGAAAAGACCAGCGTCAGGGCAAAAAGCTTCAGAGTGGAACCAAACCCCTCCAAAAGACTCAGGGTCACAGGCCAGAACATCAATACATACCTCGCTACAAAAATGGGATACGCAAACCGATGTGGGTCTGCGTGAACATACATATACCGCAGACAGCACCCTTCTCACCGGAACAGGCGCCGTCTGCGGTCGTATATTATGAAGGCAATGCTGACTGAAGTGGAATACTGTTCAATCTCGGTTAAACAGCTTCACCCTCGGTCGATCAGCGTTTATGATCGTTGAAATTACTTCGCCAGCGTCAGGTTATACTTGGCAGCCAGAGCAGGCAGGGTACCATCGGCGGTCAGCTCCATCATGATGGCGTTCACTTCGGCGGCCAGATCAGAGCCCTTGCGGAAGCCAATGCCGTATTCCTCGGAGCTCAGCTCCAGGCTATAGCCCAGGTCGGGATAGCTGGTGCCTGCGCCGGTCATTGCGTTTGCCATGGTGATGTCGATGATGCAGGCATCTACGGAGCCGGAGGCCACTTCCATCAGTGCGGTAGCCTGGTCAACAACAGCGGTAACATTGTCAAAACCGGAATCGGCGGCAACAGCTTCTCCGGCAGAACCGGCTTCTACAGCAAAGGACAGTGCAGCCACATCAGCCACGTCGGCGTAGTTTGCGGCATCCTTCAGCACAACGACCTGTGCGTTCTTCACGTATGCATCGGAAACCTCCATACCGTTGCGGACTTCATCGGTGATGGTCATACCGTTCCAAACGGCGTCGATAGAACCGGAGTCCAGTTCCAGGATCTTGTTATCCCAGTCGATAACGATGAATTCAGCGGTGACACCCAGCTTGGCGCAAACAGCCTCTGCGAACTCGGTATCAAAGCCGGTCCACTTGCCGTCTTCCTGGTAGTTCATAGGTGCATATTCGGTGATCCCGATGACCATTTTACCGGCGTCCTTCACAGCCTGCACGTCAGCGATAGTAGCGGTATTGCCACCACAAGAGGTGCAGCAAGCCAGCAGCATACCGGCCAGAATACAAGAAAGCAGTTTTTTCATGATATATTCTCCTTGAGCCTATCAAAGTTTGCAAGGAAGTGACACACACATTTTCACGTTTCCTTGTTGGTTTTCAGTGTTTTAATGCTTTATCGCACTAAAGTAACACTATGATACCACACCCACAGGGATTTGTCAATACTTTTTGGAAAAGTATTTCAAAAAAATTTTTCAAATGGCGTTGGGCTGGTGAATCCATCACCTTGGCTTTGGTTTTCAAACTGCGTTTGGGCGTGTAAAAATGAAAAAGGGGACAAGCCCCTTTTCTCAAAGTTTGTTGCGCATGATCTTCCCGGAGACCGTCTTCGGCAGTTCGTCCCGGAATACCACGATCCGGGGATACTTGTACGGCGCCGTGTTCTTTTTCACGTAGTTCTGGATCTCCTTCTTCAGTTCTTCCGTGCCCTCTGTGCCCTTGGTCAGCACGATCGAAGCCTTGACCACCTGGCCACGGATCTCATCCGGTGCAGCCGATACGCCACATTCCAGCACGTAGGGCAGCTCCATGATCACGTTCTCGATCTCGAAGGGCCCGATCCGGTAGCCGGAGGACTTGATCACGTCGTCGGCTCGGCCTACGTACCATAAGAACCCGTCTTCGTCACGCCATGCCAGGTCGCCGGTGTGGTAGTATCCGTCGTGCCAGCATTCCTTCGTCTTCTCTTCGTCCTGGTAGTAACCCATGAACAGACCGCAGGGTGCGCCATCTGCCACACGGATACAGATCTCGCCGTTTTCCCCATCCGGTACGTCCTTGCCATCGCTGTCCAGCAGGTGGATGTCGTAGATGGGACATGGCCGACCCATGGAGCCGATCTTGTGGGGTGCGCCGGTCAGGTTCCCGATCATGCAGGTGGTCTCGGACTGACCGAAGCCTTCCATGATCTGCAGTCCCGTAGCTTCCTCAAACCGCTTGTATACCTCCGGATTCAGGGCTTCCCCGGCGGTGGTGGCGTGCTCCAGACTGGAGAAATCATATCCGGACAGATCGTCCTTGATCAGCATCCGATACATGGTCGGCGGTGCGCAGAAGGTGGTGATATGGTACTTGCCAAACATGGGCAGAATGTGGGCGGCATCGAACCGGTCAAAGTCGTACACAAAGGTCGCCGCTTCACACAGCCACTGCCCGTACAGCTTGCCCCACATGGACTTGGCCCAGCCGGTGTCGGAGATGGTGAAGTGCAGGCCGTCCGGGTCTACGCAGTGCCAATATTTTGCGGTGTGGAAATGCCCCAGGGGATACTTGTGGTTGTGCAGTGCGATCTTCGGGTAGCCGGTGGTACCGGAGGTGAAGAAGGCCAGCAGCGGATCGTCGCCGCAGGGTGCATCGTCACGCCGGTCGTAGTGGCTGCTGTACATACTGTATTCGCTGTTGAAGTCGTGCCAGCCTTCCCGCTGTACCGGGCTTTCTTCCCCGGCCGTACCACCACAGACAAGGATTTTGGTCATAGGCTTCTTATAGTCTGCCATGGCGATATCCACCTGGTGTGCGGTGTCTCCGTCGGCTGTACATAGAATGGCAGACACACCGGCAGCTTCAAACCGGTAGGTAAAGTCGTGGGACAAAAGCTGGTTGGTGGCAGGAATGGCAATGGCACCGATCTTGTTCAGACCGATCATGGCATACCAATACTGCCAGTGCCGCTTCAGCACCAGCATGACCCGGTCGCCACGACGGATGCCCAGTGCGGTGAAATAGTTGGCGCACCGTGCGGAGCCGTGCATGATGTCGGCAAAGGTGAACTTTCGGTCGGTCAGGTCGTTGCCCACGTACTGCATGGCCAGCTTATCGGGCTTTTCCGTCCCCATGGCGTCCACCAGATCAAAGGCAAAGTTGAACTTGTCGGCATTCTGGAAGGTGATCTTGGTGGGCGTGCCGTTGTCGTCCTTGGTCACGGAAATAAACCGCTTGTAGATCCGTTCGCTCTCCGGCTTGCCGATCCGGCGTGGCGTCTGGGTGGTCTCGGCGCCGGGAATGGAAAATTCTTCCACCGGTGCCCCGGACGGATTGAGCACGATGGCATAGAACACGCACTTCTGCCCTTCCACCGCCACCATGCCGTGGGGGATCGAGGAGTCGTAGTAGATGGTGTCCCCGGCGTGCAGGATCTCCTTATGCTCACCCACCTGCACCTTCAGGGTCCCTTCAATGACGATATCGCATTCCTGCCCATCGTGGGTGGTCATTTCGATATCGGCTCTGGCAGCTTCCTCGTCGTATTCCATTTCCACATACAAAGGCTCCGAAATACGATTCTTGAAGGAAGGCGCCATATTGTAGTAGGTCATACCATGGGCGTGGTTGATCTCCTGCCCTTCGCCACGTCTGGTCACGGTATAGCCGGCCAATGTGGGAGACTGCCCTTCGATGATATCGGTCACGTCCACGCCCAGTGCCAGGGCACAGCGATAGATAAAGGCAAAGTTCAGGTCGTCCAATCCTGCTTCACAGGCGATGTATTCGGCTTCGGTCACGCCGGTCTTGGATGCCATATCGGCCGTAGAGAATCCTTCGATCTCCCGCAGCTCCTTGATACGGCCTGCCATTTCCTGGATCTTGAACGACAGCCCGGTGATCTGTTTTTTCATGCTTCTCGTTCCTTTCTGCTCTCTCTGTTTTCTATGGTTAGGATGGTATTGTTCACAAGCAAAAAATTGGCTCGCCTCAAGAGATCCTCCTAACCGGAGTTTCTTTGAGACGAACCAAACAAATTCTATGTATAGTCCGCGGTACCAC
The DNA here is from genome assembly GCA_964623635.1 of uncultured Ruminococcus sp. Classification (GTDB taxonomy): domain Bacteria; phylum Bacillota; class Clostridia; order Oscillospirales; family CAG-272; genus UMGS1696. Next base: position 71,487 of record CAZUUA010000001.1, on the reverse strand, counting down.
TCAAATTGCGCTTTTCACAAACGCCCCTCAGGCTCAAACAAGCCGTATGCCTTTACGCAGCAATCACGGAAGGGTTCTACTGATCGGACAAACACCAACGTTCTTCCCTTCGGCTTGGGAGCTACACCTTTGCCTTCCGTTCCCTGTGGCTCACACCAACCGCCACTTCTCTGGAGAATATCATCGATGGACATTCCCATGGAACGATGCCAAGCAAACCCTCTCCCGCATGGCCTCTAACCGATATTGTACAGGATAACTGCAGATTTGTCAATGGGTTTCGAGAAATTTTTCGGGGAATTTTTGCAATTTCTGTGCGACATATGGATGCCTGACCGTTCCGTCGGTTGCCCCCATGGCTCGACAATATCGTTCGTGCAGGCTACCACACGGAACAGCCAAGGCAGTTCCCTACCACAATATGATCTAGGCCACCACCGCACAATTCACGGCTAACGCCTTGATGGCACATCTGCTTGCATCTTTCCCGTCATACTTCACAAATCCACCTTGCCTTACGAGCGTAAGCCTGCGGTGAATTTGTTTTGTCTGACGAAAAATCTGCCGACGCATCTGCATCATCAGAATTGTGCGGTGGCGCCCTAGAAAATATCGTCCACCGTGATCCTTTCGCCTTCCCGAAGTTTATCGATTTGCAGGGTCAGCTTCTCCTGCACCACCGCCACACCCAGCTCGTCCCCGGCCAGATACCGCAGACCCAGCTCCGTGAACAGCTCCTCAATACTATCGGCACCTTTGTGTCCGTCCAACAGATGGAGCCAGAATCTGCCACTTTTCCAAAGCTTCTCGTAGGTCTTGTAGATCTGTGTGTAGCTGTCGATGTCGCCCGGTGCCAGCGCTGTCATTTGCGAAAGCACCTCCGTCAGCCGGTCACACAGTCCTTGGACGTACCAGCTTCCCCAGCCGATACAGCCTGCCGTCGCCACAAATACCACCAACGCCAGCACAAACACACGCATACACTCTCACTCCTTTTTCCCATAAGATCAATCCTTTGCCACCAGATACACGTCTCCGCTGTCGTCTACGGTCATGAGAAACACCATGGGCAAAGGCAGCTTCTTTCGCCGCAGATAGGCCGTGAGCCACTTTTCGTCCCGACCGGCCAAAGCAAGCGCTTCCCCTCTCACCTCACCGTCCACCACCACCGCATGGGCGATCCCGGTCTCTGCGGCACCGTTTTGGAGCTCCTGCCAGGTAGCGGCGCCATACCCGGCCTTGGGGAACACCGACAGTTTTCCATTTTCTTCCAGCACCGCATACTGCACCTCTGTCGGTGATGCCACACCGTTTTGCCGCAGCTCTGCCAACAGCTCCTCGATCTCCAGCCGGTTGTCTGCCATGACCCTTTGGTCGAGCTTGCCCTTGCAGATCACCAAAGCCGGTTTGCCGGAGAGCAGTCTTTTCATCCGATTGGAACGGGTCATCCAGAAGGACAGGATCAGCTCGATGGAGAGAAGCGTCAATATGGGAATGATGGCATACAGCAGCGGTGCAGACGGATCGGCAATGGGACTGACCGCCAGCTCCGACAGCATAAAGGTCACGATCAGCTCCTGCAGCTGCAGCTCTCCCACCTGCCGTTTGCCCATGACACGCATGACCACCAACAAAAATACATAGACGAAGATCGTTCGCAAAAAAACCGTCAGCATAAAAAATTCCCCCACACCGGTAGTATGCCCAATGTGGGGGAAAAATACGCGGGGACTGCGTATTTTTTGTTAAGGCGCCACCGCACAATTCTGATGATGCAGATGCGTCGGCAGATTTTTCGTCAGACAAAACAAATTCACCGCAGGCTTACACTCGTAAGGCAAGGTGGATTTGTGAAGTATGACGGGAAAGATGCAAGCAGATGTGCCATCAAGGCGTTAGCCGTGAATTGTGCGGTGGTGCCTTAAGGCAACGATTTAGGAAAACTTGCATATGTGGTTTCTTTAACGAGTTTTCCATATGAATCAGCGTTAACTTAACTATTATTTTTCATATTCAGGTAGGTATTATAGGCAGCGATCGCTTCCAATTCATTGAGGGATTTCTGCATACTCGCTGTGCTGTTGGCGATACTTGCTGTGTTGTTAGCAGCAATTCTGGCATTGTCGGCAGCTTCGTATGCATAATGCTCCATTTTCTTTTCATGCCGGAATTTGTCATAGGCAACTACAGCTTCCTGCATAGTGGTCACATGACCATTGCGAAAAAAGTAAATAAATTTCTCAATAATAGCAGATTTTTTGTAATCGGGTGGAATTAGATTTTTGCACAGTTCGTTTTCTGGAGAATTGATCAGTTCTCGGAGCGGTTGTTCCAAGTTCGCTAAACTTTGTTCCATATTTGCCTTGTAATGCATAACTTCCTGCTGCTTCTTTTTGTTGCGTTTTTTCAAGAGAAAAGTACACAGAATGCTAAAGAGGATAGATAGTATTCCTGCTACAATGACCATTCCATTAAAAATGGCATAAACTGTGCTATCAGACATCGGGATGTTGTAGGCGATCTGGTCGCCGATCTTGATGAACAGAAACATAAGAATGACGAACGCCATAAGTGCATAACTAATCGAGTATCGGATACGCATAATTATTGTGGGGTTGATTTTTTCTTCGTACTTTGCAATTTCGCTATCAAAGGTTTCGATTTGTTCCTCCATAACGCACATCTTGCTCGAACATCCTTCAATTTTTTGCGTTACCTCCAAACAGACTTCCAGGGCAGATACCATTTCCATAGTCTTTTCTCCTTTTTTGATGTTGTTAAGGGAACGCCGATTAACCTCAACCAGCGTTCACTTACATTTTCCGCATCTCTATTATAACACCGTATGGTGCTATTTGTCAACACCAAATGGTGTTTTTGTGTATACTATTTTTGTAATAAAAAGCAAAGGTGGTATACAAATGTCAATGTACAGAAGAATACGAGATCTTCGGGAAGACCATGATCTGACCCAACGGGATGTGGCAGATATTTTGCATATGCAATTGACGGTGTATCAGCGATACGAAAGGGGCGAAAGAGAAATTCCACTGTGGGCAGCAATCCAGTTAGCAGACCATTATCATGTATCTTTGGATTATCTGGTAGGAAGAAGCAATACAGTGGAAATGTGTTGAACAATATAAATATCCCCCCGGTACGTGTTTCCAGGGGGATATTTTCTGTATTTTAATTTGATTCCGTGTTTCCTTAGAGCATCACCATGCAATTCACTATTTCGTTATAAACTTCTCAAAATTTTCGAGAGTCATATGGCTTGCTTTCTTACTCAGCTAAACATAATTCCATTCTCAATGGAACAGCGTCACGCCGTCTGCCAAATACAAATGCTTCCGGCAGATGGTGTGGTAGCCGTCTTCACCGGACAGAGCAAATTCCCGTTCGATGGCTGCGGCAATGTATTCCGGATTCAGGTAGCTTTCCTGACTGGCCGAGGTGATGGCATCGATCACTAAGGTCTGCTTGCCATCCACGTCCTCGATCTTCGCTTCGATGGAGCGGATGAAGGTACAGATGTCCACTTCCTTTTCGCCGCTCTTGGACTTTTTCAGCATGACCACCGGCTTCCGGAACAGATCGTTGATGGCGTCCACCATATAGTCTGCCGGCTCAAAGCCACCGTAGGTGATCCGGTTGTGGGCGTACTGGATGTCGGAGATCTTATCCCGTGCCGTGTACACTTCCTTCACCACAATCCCTTCTGCCATAGCGCCACGAAGCTTCTCCATGGCCTCCACATTGGATACGTCCTTTAGGAGCCGGATGTCCAGCACCTCTTCGTCACCGCCGCAGCCCAGAGACAACGGTGTAGCGAACACCAGCTTTGGGATGGGATTGAAGCCCTCCGTGTAGTACACCGGCAGACCGGAAGCCACGATACACCGGCTCATGACCTTGGACAGATCCAGATGGGAAATATACAGTGCCGGACCCGTTTTGGCAAAGCGGATCCGCAGGGTACGTGCCGGTTTAATGCTGCCCTTCACCGGTGCTTCCGGCTTTTCCTTGGGCTTGTAGTCTCCGGCGATGTCTCCGGCACTGTCGGAGGAATCCGGATGACCGGGGCACCAGCGGCAGTACTGCTTGTCCACCAGCTTGTTCACGCCGCAGCCGGAGCACTTTTCCCGACAGGACGGTGTGGTGGCAGCCTGGGCAGCCTTATGTCGTTCGGACAGCAGGAAGGCCTTGGTGACACCGCAGTCGATCATATCCCAAGGCAAAATTTCTTCGTCCGGAATGGTACGGTTGGCATAGAAGGCCGGGTCGATACCACAGTCGGCAAACACCTGCATCCAGTCCTCGAACCGGAACTGTTCTTCCCATGCGTCCAGCCACATCCCACGTTCCACAGCCGTCTGGATCGCCTTGCCCACTCGTCTGTCGCCACGGGCAAACACCGCTTCGATGTGGGACACCTTGGCGTCGTGGTAGTTGTAGCGCACCTTCCGGTCGGTGATCTGCTCGGACAGGAAGTGCTGCTTGTCCTCCAGCTCGGCAAAGGTGTTCTGTCTTTCCCACTGGAAGGGCGTGTGGGGCTTGGGGATAAAGCAGGCGACGCTCAGAGTGACCTGGGGCTGTCTTGCCTTATTCCGGTTGGGCGTGCGATAGTATTCGTCCACCACGTGCTTCGACAGCTCCGCAATACCGGTCAGGTCTTCGTAGGTCTCGTAGGGCAGGCCGTTCATGAAGTACAGCTTCACCTGGTTCTTCCCGGCAGCATATGCCACACCGGCCGCACGGAGGATCGCTTCCTCGGTGATGTTTTTGTTGATCACGTCCCGGAGACGCTGGGAACCGGCTTCCGGTGCGAAGGTCAGGGTCGAGGAACGGACAGAGGAGATCTTCTCCATCAGCTCCTTGGTGAAGCTGTCGGCACGCATGGACGGCAAAGACAGGCTGACCTTTTCGTCGTCTGTCCAGGAGAGAAGCTGGTCGGTCAGCTCCCGGATCTTGGAGTAGTCGCTGACGGACAGGGTACACATGGAGATCTCGCTGTAGCCGGAGTTTTTGATCATGGTATGACAGGCTTCGTTCAGCAGCTCCGGCGAACGTTCCCGGACGGGTCTGGTCACAAAGCCGGCCTGACAGAACCGACAGCCCCGGACGCAGCCACGCATGATCTCGATGGTCACTCTGTCCTGCACTGTCTCGATGTAGGGGATCACTGTGTCCGTGGGAATGTAGCACTTGTCCAGATCCCCAATGACCCGCTTGACCACCTTTTCCGGCACCTTGTCATCCTTGGGCGTGATGGCAGCGATGGTCCCGTCGTCGTGGTAGGCAATGTCGTACAGGGACGGCACGTAGAAGCCCTGCAGCTCCGTAGCCGCCGCATACAGGAACGCAGACTTGGTGTAGGTGCCCTCGTCCTTCATGCGCATATACAGCAGTGCCAGCTCCTGCAGCGCCTCTTCGCCTTCCCCAATGGAGAAAATGTCCACGAAGTCTGCCACCGGTTCCGGGTTGTAGGAGCAGGGGCCACCGGCCAGGATCACCGGTCCGTCTTCCCCACGGTCTTCCCGGCGCATAGGGATACCGGCCAAGGACAGCATTTTCAGCATGGTGGTGTAGCACAGCTCGTACTGCAGGGTAAAGGCCACTACGTCAAAGTCGCAGACCGGGTCGCCGCTTTCGTGGGTGAACAGCGGAATGTGCCGCTTTTCCATCTCGGCCGCCATATCCACCCAAGGCGCATACACTCTCTCACACCAGACCGCATCTAAGGCATTGAAGCACCCGGTCAGGATCCGCATCCCCAGATTGGACATTCCGATCTCATACACGTCCGGGAAGCAAAACGCCACACGCATCTTGACTTTGCCCAGGTCCTTGAACACGCTACCGGTCTCACCGCCGGAATATCGCCCCGGCTTGGCAACGGTCGTTATAAAGCTTTTGATATCGTCTCTCATGGTTATATTCGCTTTCTTATAGTATACATTTTTTGGAACGGTCAAGACCGTTCCCTACAGATATTGGCAATATACAGAGGAAAAAGGAGAAGCATCATGCCACCTCTCCTTTCCCGTTCGTTTGTTATGTTTTGTATGGCGGACAGCGTTCCCACGTGCTGCGTCACCGGATACATATTACCGTATAAACATTCTGGATGAAAACAGCATGGGAATGAGCCACAGAAGCTGGTAGAGCATCACGTACAGAGAGTTCATGATGCCAATGGAGCCGGACAGCACCAGCAGCAGCATGATCGCCGCACCCACTAAGATCGCCAGGATCGCCAGTGCCATATTGGTCTTCCGGGTATGCAGCACCTTGTCGCAATAGGAGATGATCTGCAGCAGTGACTTGGGGGAACCGCTGGTCACCAGACCGCTGTTCATCTTCTCTGTATAAGCCGTCACTTCTTCGGGCTCGTTGTACCGGATCACCTTCAGCGGCATACGCTTCATCTTGACCTTCCGTGCGATCATTCGCTCATCGATATTGGGGTCAAAGGTGCGGACACAGCCGTACAGGCCACTGTTCTGGAACTGCCCTAAGATCAGCTCGATGTCGCTGTCCATCACGTATTGGATGTACATCTTCGCCACCAGCTTGTCTTCCCGGAACATATACATGATCGACAGCTCGTCGGAGAGATCCATGTCGTCCTCCATCTCCTGCCGCCGGATCTTCAGTCCCTTCTTCGTCAGCGCTGCGCCGGTACCAAAGATGATGTTCACGCCATCCACCTCAGCGGCCAGTATCCCTGTTTCGGTGCCGAAGATCTGCACGTTGTCCGAGTGGCCCACTTCCAGCGTGGCGATCTCGAACACATCCTGCAGGGGACCGCCTGCCTTGGCAAATACGCTGGCGGCATAATACAGCACCCGGTCGATACGGGCATTGTTGAAAATGCGGATGTTCTGCACCTTCACGCTGTAGGACGGGAACACGTTCTTGTCGTCAAAGGTCACAACGGAGGCATTGGAATATTCCGCCAGCGACACTTCGCCGATGATGGCACTGTCGTATTCGGCCGCCGCCGTATTGGCACGGTAGAAGGGATAGGTCAGGGACAGGAACACCGACAGCGGTGCCACCGTCATCATGGTCACGCAGACCACACGGGCCACCTCGACCGTAGAGCTGCCACGGACATTGGCAAGGATGCCGAACAGCACCGCCACTGCCACCATCACACCCATGGCACAGCTCATGAACACATTGGTGGTGCCATCCGGTGTATACAGACGGTTGTAGAAGCCGTCGATGAAGTCGGTCTTTTCGATGCGCATCACGTCGCACACGTCCTCTTCCTCCAAGAAGGCCGTAGCTTCCCCACGAGAGCCCTCGTCGGACACCCGGCAAACGATGTACTTCTGCTTGTCGGAGGAGATCACTCGGAAGTTCATGAACTCCCGGCGGGTGATGAAGATGTCGCCGATCAGGGTCAGCAGCGCCGCCAATGCCACCACAAAGTTGAACATCACCGGTTCATCGGACTGTACGGTGACACGGGCAATGACGATGGTGTAGAGCACGCCTGCCACCAGCATCAGCGCGGTCATGCTCTCCGGTCTTGGCACACCACGGAAGAGATAAGTAAAGCCCTTGCCGATCTGCTCATAGGCGCACAGGCAGGCCAGCAGCATCAGCTGCAGAGATACCATGGCATATACCACTGGGTACACAGCCGGGTCGAACACGCCGCCAAACTGCTTGGCCGTGCCGGTGAACAGCTTTGCCAACACCTCGATATTTTCAAAGATCATCAGCAGCACCGTGAAGATGGCGCAGATCCCCAGCTTGATCCAAAGTCCGGCCAGCTTGGTGCGATAGCCGTGCTCGATGGTCTTGTTCTGGGAACGGTCCACGTACTCCGGTCTGTCCAGCTTGACCTTTCTGCCTTCTCTTGTGACCTTCTCCTGCTCCAGCTTGTCACCCAGCTTGTGGGCATTCTGCTGTGCGTCCTGCCAAGCGGCATTGTCCGTTTTTTTGCTGTCTTGCTTCTTGCTGCCCTCGCCGTCCTCCAGCCCGAACGCCACCATCAGGTTGATGTCCGTGGGATCGAAGTCCTCGTCCTCCGGTTCCGGCTGGGACACAGGTTCGGGTTCCGGTTCCGGCTGGGGTACTTCCTCCGGCGCCGGCTGACTGCTCCGCAGCATTTCCTCTGCCATCTGCAGCATTTCCTCGTCGGTCAGATGCGCCTTTGCCTGCAGAGGTGTCGACACCGTCTCAGAGGCGTCCTCCGACTCTGTGTCGCCCATCAGCTCTGCTGCAAACAGATCCAGCGCCGAGACGTTGTCGCCTGTGTCCGCGTCTGTCTGCAGGCCTGCGAAGGTCTCCAGGGGATCGTCCTCTGCTTCCTCCAGACCCATGCTGTCCATGAGCCTGCCGCCTAAGGTATCCTCCGCTGCGGCTGTGTCGGTGACAGCATCGGCCGCCAGCATATCCGCCAGTCCGCCAAAGGCATCGTCTTCCACCGACGCCGACTCGTTTGGCAGCAACGCCGGTTCGTCCGACAGCGCCTCCGACTCGTCCGGCAGTGACTCCTCGTCATCCACAGCCGTTGTTTTTTTACGGCTGCCACGACCGGCAAGGAAGGCAAAAAATCCCTTTTTCTCACCGCTCTTGGCGTGCTTTGTCGGTCTGTCGTCGTCCTCGTAAATGCCCTCGTAGTCTTCCAGCGCACCGTCTTCCTCTGTCTGCTTGGACGGGATATTGTCCGTGAAATCGAACTCACCGGCACCGGTGTCCTCCGGCGTGAATGCGGCATCCAGTCCGGCAAAGCCATCCAGCGGATCGTCGCTCATCGGTGCATCGTCGATACCCGGCAGTTCCGGAAACGCAGGCTGCTGTGCAGATACATTCTTTTTGTCCGTCGCATCCAGTGTGGGATCCTTGTCGGGTTCTCTATCGTTGTCGGACTCTCTGTCATAATCGGGCATATATTTACGCAAGAGAGCCTGGATATCCAGCTCGCTGTCCGACGTTCCCTGGGCATCGGCGCTCACATCGATATCCGCCGTATGGGACGCTTTGTCCTTTGCGGCATATCGGTCTTGCTTCTTGTCTTTTGCCATAATCCAATTCCATCCTGTATCGCTGCAGGATTTTCCTTTCTTATGCCTTACCGGCGCAGTACATCTCTATGAAGCACTTCTGGGAAAGCACTGCACCACTTGTGATCGGTGGTCGTTATCCCTGTCTTTGCCGTCTGGCTGCGTGTGCCAGCAGGATCGCTGTGGCAGCGGAGACATTGAGAGAGTTCACCTGTCCGTACATGGGAATGGACACAAGGAAGTCGCACCGTTCCTTCACCAGGTGACTGACGCCGTTGCCTTCACTGCCGACCACCAGCGCACAAGGCAGATGAAAATCGGTATCGTAGAAATCGGCACCACCGGCTTCTGCGGCAAAGGTCCACACACCGGCTTCCTTCAGCTCCTCCACGGCGGAGGCAATGTTCTGTACTCGGGCCACTGCCATATGCTCTATGGCCCCTGCAGAGGCTCTGGACACCGCTGCCGTCAGTCCACAGGCACGACGCTTGGGAATGATCACGCCGTGGGCACCGCAGCATTCTGCCGTCCGGATGATGGCGCCCAAATTGTGGGGATCCTCCACGCCGTCGCACACCACGATCAGCGGCAGCTCACCACGCTCGGCGGCAATGGCAAGGATCTCTTCGATGGTGCTGTATTCCTTGGCTGCGGTCTGGGCTATGATACCCTGATGGTTCTCACCACCGGCCAGCTTGTCCAGCTTTTGCATATCCGCATCCACCACCGGCACACCGGCCTTTTTCGCTTCTGCCACCAGCGCCACGATAGAGCCTTCTCTGCCTGCCACGTACAGCTTATCGATGGGTCTGCCGGCACGCAGCAGCTCCCGTACCGCATTGCGGCCCAGCACCAGTCCCGTGGTCTCCGGATCGAAGATGTCCTCCTCGTCCCGGTCGTAGTCCTGTCGTCTGGGTGCACGGTTTTGTCTGCCGCGATCGGCACCGACTCTACGATCGGCACCGTAGCCGGGTCTGTTGTCGTACCGTTTCCGGTCACTGCTTTGCTTTTTATTTTTGTTAAAATCGTTTTTTTCCATGAAACGGGTCACTCTCTCCATCGGTTCACAAGGTTATACAAGGTTATTATACCACACAAATTCCATTTTGTACAGTGGTAATTCCAACAAAACCGGCTCGAAAGTCATTTTTTCACAAAAAAAAGATACGATACCGGAGTACCGCACCTTTTCCTGATACAGGATCGTGATGATCTATACCACAAGACCGATTACTGCTGCTTCATAGCGGCGAAGCATTCGCTGCAATATACGGGTCTGTCGTTGCTGGGCTGGAACGGAACCTTCGCTTCCTTGCCGCAGTTTGCGCAAACGGTGGTGAACATTTCTCTCTGTTCCTTGTTTACGTTCTTTCTCTTGTCACGGCACGCCTTGCATCTCTGGGGTTCGTTCTGGAATCCCTTTTCTGCGTAGAATTCCTGTTCACCGGCTGTGAAAACGAAATCATTGCCGCATTCCTTGCACTTCAGGGTCTTGTCCTCGTACATCTTTTTTTCCTCGCTTTGAATGGTGAAAATTTCTTGCCCTCGACGGATTCTCACCGTCACCTTTGTAACCAACGCTCTCTATTAAGCTATTCGGGCATATATGACATCCTCTCGTGAAGAGAGGCTTTGTCCTATGGTTTTGTTGCCTGCCACAGTTGGCGCCTACAGCAGCTCCTTCAGCTTGCATTTGATCCGATAGATGCCGTTGCTGATGGATCTTTCCGACCGGCCAAGCACCGTGGCGATCTCTCTTGGCGGCTTGCCCTGCAGATACAGCGGCAAGATCTGCTTCTCGTAGGCAGACAGCGCCGCTTGCAGTCGGGCCATGGTATCTCCGGTGAGCGCCGACGGATCCAGTGCTTCCCACTTTTCCCGTCTGTCACGCTTGGATGGGAGCTCGACCCGTTCGTGCTGCTTCTCACGCCGGGCCCGCAGCCGATCATATCGCCGCACCTGGGTGATCATGGCATTGCGGATGCAGATCTTGGCGTACAGACCGAAGCGCACCTTCTGTCCCTTGTCCGACAAGGGGTCATAGGTCATAGCGGCTCGATACAGTGCCATAGCGGCGTCCTGTCGCAGCTCGTCCCGACCGATGCCCATAAGTGCCGAGGTGCCCTGTGCTGCCGTGATCCCCAGTGATGGTGCATACTGCTTCACCATGGCGTCCAGCAAATGGGCATATTTCTCGCAGAGCTTTTCGAAGGCACCGGTATCATGACCTTCCCGGATCTGGGCCAGCAGCACTTCCAGCTCCTCTGTATCTGTCACCTGCGCTTCTCCGGGATCCTTCATATACAAGCCACGCACACTTTCAGCATTTGATACTTGATTTCATTATATCATGAATTGCGAATTTGTCAATAGTTTTGTAAAAATAAAGGCAGATTTTTTTCGTCTACCCATCGGCTCCTGTGCAAATTCGCCATTTTTGATCCGCTTTGTTAGGTGATTTTGACGAATTCCACAAATGTAGAATTGGATAGTCCCAAACACATAGGCTCCTATCGCAGCGTTTCGTCATCTGCCAATCCATTTGACCAATCGCCAAATCGTTTGACTAATCGTCAATTCGTTTGACTAATCGTCAATTCGTTTGACTAATCGTCAAACAGATAATTCACATTTCCGGTGACCAGTGCCGTGATCCCACGCAGAACCACATCCGGCTTGTCCTCGAAGTTCATCTGCATCCGACGAAGCTGGTTGTAGGTCTCCGCACGGAGAGACAGCTTCAGCGCCAGGCCGTCCTTATCCTTGATGGTGCAATGGAAGAGAAAGCCGCTGTCGCCGTTGTTCTCTGCCGACTGGTCGATGACGGCGCCGCGCTTTTCCAGAGACAAATGCCGCATAGCGCTGACGTAGCTTTTTTCCCGCACTGCCGCCATGAGCAGATCGTCTGCCAGTCCCTCAGCCACCACCTTGCCTTTTCTGGTGACCTCGTACAAAATGCTGTCGTCGTCCGGATGAAAGTCCTCGTCCGGCTCTACGGCAGAACCATCCGGACGGATGCCACGGATGTGTCCGTTTTCCAGCAGGCTCCGGAAATTTTCCACAAAGTTAAAGTAATCAACCAAACCGTCCCGGATGATGATCGTACCCACATCGGTATAGTTCAGGGGATAGCCGATCTTATCCAGCAGATACAGGATGAACACCTTCACCTGATCCGGTTCTCTTAAAAGTTCAGCCACGTTTGTGTTCCTCGCTTCTGTCTAAACATATCTTTACTTCACCTGCCTTAGCCCATGCTCCAAAAAAGAGCAAAACGGAGGAGTGGTTGCTCCCCCGTTCATGCTTTTTGTATGGATCAGGTGAACGAATTACTGTGCAGTGGTATCTCCGGCAGGAGCAGCAGCTTCCGACGTATCGGTAGCAGCCTTATAGGTCATGTAATCGTTCAGTTTCACATCGTTGAAGTTCCGTACACCGTAGTAATCCGCAGACAGGCCGGACAGCTCGGTGGAGTAGATATAAGCGTCCTGCAGGAAGAACAGCGGGCAAACGGGCATATCTTCCATCAGCTTCTTTTCGGCGTCGTGCAGAATAGCGGTTCTGGCAGCTCTGTCATAGGTCGCATAGGCAGAGTCGATCAGGGCATCGTAGTCGGCATTGGCATAACCGGATACGTGGCCGTACAGATCGTAATTGGCGGAGTTCATGTCCACACCGTTGCCGGAGTAGGCAGTGGAGAACTGAGACAGTGCGCCAAAGGCATCGGCAGACAGGAACATGGTGTCGATGGCGATCACGTCAAAGTCACCGGCCTCGTATGCATCCTGGAACAGGTCGTCCACAGTGTCTTCAGAGTTCTTCTTGGTGCCCAGGGTCTCTACCGTTACGGTGAAGCCCAGACCTTCCCAAACACCCTTCACGTAGTCGGCAACAGCCAGGTCTACCTCGTTGTTCCGTACGGAGATGGTAAAGGAACCGCTCTTGACACCGGCAGAGGACAGCAGGCTCTGTGCCTCGGATACATTGGCAGAAGCAGAGATCACGTCTCCACCGACTTCCCGGAAGGAAGTGCCGGATGCGGTGTCGAATACCTTATAGGGAACGTAACCGGTAGCAGGCTTAGCGAAGGTCACGATCTGTGCAATGGCATTTCTGTCCAGTGCCAGAGACAGAGCACGGCGTACCTCTGCCTTTTCAAACAGCTTGTTGTTGGTGTTGAACATATAGGTGTGGGTGCCCATCATGTCCGTCACAACAGCAGAATCCTTGTAGGTCGCACGGTCAGCCAGAGACAGTTCACCGTCATAGAAGATACCACCGGCGGTAAAGGAGGCCAGCTGGTCGGCAGCCGTACCGGTCGCATACTTGGTCAGCAGTCTGTAGGGGATAACATACTTATCCAGATGCTCTTCCTTATCGGGATCCAGGTAGTAATAGGTGGAACGTTCCAGACGGATGTCGGAGCCGGCCACTACTTCCTTGGGAACGAAAGCACCATTGGTCACAATGGAGGTGGTCTTTCTGGCCCAGGTATCGCCATACCGGGTGATCACGTCTTCACGCAGCGGTACCAGGCAGATGGCAGACAGCTTTTCAAAGAAACCGTCCAGATCGATCTTGGACTCAAATTCCACCTGGATGGTATAGGTGTCAACGGCTGCGATACCGATGTCGTCGATGGAAGCATCGCCCATCTTGGCAGCCTTGGCGTTCTTCACGTCGTAGAGCAGAGATGCGCCTTCCCACTGCTGGTCGGGGTCAAGGAGTCTCTTCCAGGAGTAGATGAAGTCACCGGCCTGTACGGTACGACCATCGCTCCAACGGGTGATATTCATGTCGATCAGGATGGAGAAGTTTTCGCCGTCGTCCACTTCCACCTTGTAGTTGCTCATCAGGGCCTTTTCCCACTTGCCCTTTTCGTCGATACGGGTCAGGCCTTCGAACATCAGGCTCATGTACTTGAGCTGTGCGTCGTCGGTCATGCTCAGCTGGGGGTCAAAGTCAAAGACTTCGGTGGTCAGGTACATATCGATGATAGCACCCTTGTCATCTTCCTCCAGGGTCGTGCAGCTCGCCAGCGTGGTCATCAGCATCAGCGCAGCCAGAAGCAGGGATAACACCTTTTTTTTCATGATTTCGTATTTCCTCCTAACGGTAAATAAAGCGTAGTAGACTGTAGTGGACTACGGGTCATTTATTACTCACCACATTATACCACTTTTTTGTCAGAGAATCAACATCTTCTTTTGCAGAATTGTCAAGATTCATCCAAATGCACAATTTCACCTTATTTTTTTGTGCACTATTGCCAACGAATTTTCCGCATTTTCCGCTCTGCAGCCACGTTCGAGCCGGTTTTTTCCCATTTTTTGGGTATCGGAGCCTATTTTACATTTGTATACCATCGATCCGAAGCAGGAAACAAACGTTTAATCGTCACATTTTTCGCCGCACTGCATGGATCACGGCATGGCAGGCAACACTGTCATCGGACCCCAAAACAGCCCAAAAGGAGGTAAGAGCGGATGCAATATTCCCATCGCAAAAGTGAGCTGTACATGGAGTGTGCGGACCCGGCGCAAACGGGCACGGAGACTGGCGTGACATCGGAACACACCCTACTTGGCTGGCCTGTACGGGAAGATCGCCTGGGACCTACACGCCACCACACGCTGACCGCCGGGGACGTGGCTTCCTTGGGTGCCGAACCCTGTCGCCGTCTCACCCATGCCATGGCGGTCCTGCTCGGTACGTATCTGCAGGATGCCGGGCAGGTGCTGGTGGTAGGACTGGGCAACGGTGCGCTGACGGCTGACCGGCTGGGTACGGCGGTGTGCAGTCGATTGACGCTGGGCGGCATACCGCTTGGGTCACGAACGCTGTACAGTCTGGTGCCCGGTGTATCGGCCGTCACAGGGATACCCACCGACAAGCTGGTAGCCCGTACGGCGACTCTGCTCCACGCCGACCGTATCCTTGCCGTCGATGCGCTGTGTGCCTGTGGTGCCGCCTCGCTGGGCAAAGTGGTGCAGTTCTCCGACGTGGGTCTGACACCGGGCAGCGGAACAACGGAGCCGACCGTCGATGCACCTTTGTCGTCGGACTATCCGCCGGAGATCTCCACACGGACCATGCCCTGTCCCGTGGTGACCGTTGGCGTACCCACGGTGATCCGCACGACCCTGCCGGACGGTGGCAACGATCGGTATCTTGTGACCGCCGGAGACACAGACCGCACGGTAGAGCGCTGGGGCAGTCTGCTATCCTCTGCCATCCTGCAAGCGGCCGTGACACCGGATAGGTCGCAGACCTCCTGCACAGTCCACGGGAAATGATCACGGCACATGGCATAGTCCGGCACCGGTGGGCATATGTATAGGACATAGATAACGACAGAGCCCTACGGAAGGAAGAAGAAAATGGACAAGATACTGGAGACCACCGCTTCCTTAGACGACAACGGTATGCCCTGCTATGCGCTGTACCCGGACGCCGGCGAGGTCGGAGACTTAGACACGCCCACGCTACCTGCTGCCATAGCCGCACCGGTGCCACCCATATGTCCCGATATCGCCCCTGTACCAGAGCCGGTATCGCCTGTACCTGCTGTCGCCGATGTGCCCACGATACGCACACCCCGGACACGCCGCCGGATGCGCTTCTGCAGTGGTGTCGGGGTAACACTGGCATTGGTGGGCGCCGGTGTCTATGGGCTGCTGTTTTTGCAGAACACAAAGGCGTGGTTCACGGACGGTGCATGGGCAGCCAGAGCTGTACTTGGCAGCACCCGTGTGGTGGCCGTACTGCCGGAGACGACACTGCCCGACGAAACGTCCGACGAAACTGCCGCCGCCAAACCCGGATCGGACACACCGACCCCTGCGCTGCCCACACCGGAACCGGAGACCGATGCACCGCCTGCCAACGAAGACGTGGTGCCGATACCGGTGACGGAGGTACTGACAAGGGATCTGTCCTCGCGCAGTGCCGGTGGGCTGGGACTGATCAACGAAACGCCGTACACGCCGGAGCTGTCGACTCTTGCCAAAGTCGACCCGGTGATCGACCGGTATGGGGCTCTGGAATCCATCTACGGGAAGGCTTGTCCTGCGGTGCTGATCCTGCACACCCACGGTACCGAAGCCTTTGCAGACCAGGCAGAGACGGGCTATCACACCACCGACAAGAGCCGCAGCATCCTGCAGGTCGGCAAGGCGTTGTCGGACGTGCTGACGAGTGAGGGGATCGGGGTCCTCCACTGTACGGAGCTGTTTGACGAGGGTGCCTTTGACATGGCGTACTACAATGCGGCCCGATACATCCGGGAGACCCTGGAAGCACACCCATCCATCCGGTACATACTGGACATCCATCGGGACGCCATCACCAATGCGGACGGCATAGGCATCCGGCCGTTGTCCGTGGAAGGCGATACGGAATATGCCCAGCTCATGTTTGTGGTGGGCACCGACCATGGCGGCAGCGGACACACCGAATGGGAGACCAATCTGGCGTTGGCGGCTCGTCTGCAGTCGTCCATACACGAGAGCCATCCGACCCTGATGCGGGACATCAATCTGCGCTCGGCCTCCTTCAATGCCCAATATGCGCCGGGAGCACTGCTCATCGAAGCTGGTGCCGCCTGCTCCGACCTGGAGGAAGCGGTGCGCTCGATCCGGCTCTTCGGCAAAGCACTGGCAGCGGAGATATTGGGGTGAAGGTGGTCAGAGGGAGCCGGCAGTGGTGTCTATGCTGTCAGGCTTTTTGGGGTGTCCTTGCCTTATTCTGCTTTTATCGTACCAAAAAGCTCGATCTCAGCATTGAAGGTGACCTCTTTCTGGAAGGCCATGGCAGAAAAGCGATAGGCAAGCAAAGCAGCATCGCCAAAATACCAAGAAGCATTCGATGCACATACTTTGATCTTTTCATATAGTCCTCATCCTTTCTGCACTTTTCAAAAGTATTTTCTTTGGTTTTGTACCAGCGTACGGCGTATACCGGTTTGCCCATCGGGGTCCCTTGCCACTTACGTGTTCTTGATCACGATCTGCTCGATCACGTCCGCTGCGTGCTCACATAGGTCACAGCAGTTCTCCAGCGCCTCATACACCGCCTTGGAGCCCATCAGCACCTTTCCGTCGGCAGCAGAGCCAAACAAGGCGTGGATCGCTTCGATGTAGATCGCATCCGCTTCGATCTCGATATCGTTGACCTTCACCAGCAGCGCACGCAGATTCTCCGGCTTCTTGAAGTTCTTCAGTTCCCCGGCCGCTTCGTCCAGTGCCTTGACGCACCGGTTCACCACGTGGGACAGCTCCACTGTCCGTGGCGGCACCGCTTCGATGCAGTACATATAGATGTCCAGGATCACCTCGTCCAGTGCGTCGGTGATGTCATCGATGATCTGCACCAGCCGCAGGATGTCCTCCTGGTCGATGGGCGTGATGAACTCTGTGGACAGCTTTTGCAGAATGTCGTGGTGGATACCGTCTGCGGTGTTCTCGATCTCGTGCATCCGGCTACGGTAGTCGGCTACGTTCCCTGCCTGAAACCCGGTCAGGATCTCCTCCAGCAGGTCAGAGGCCTTGACAGCGTACGAGGTTTGGCTCTGGATCAGAGCAAAATAGTCGTTGCTCTTTTTCGCCATGGTAATATCTCCTTATGCAAATAATGCCAAAAACAGTTTTGCCATACCGAATCCCAACAGACCGCAGCCGGGGAAGGTACATACCCAGGTCAGCACCAGCTCCTTCACCACGCTCCAATTCACGTTGCTGATCCGCCGTGCCGCACCAACACCCATGATGGCCGTGGTCTTGGTGTGGGTCGTGCTGACGGGAATGCCGGTCAGAGAAGACAGCAGCAGACACAGGGTGGCAGACAGATCCGCCGCAAAGCCTTGATAAGGCTTGAGCTTGACCATGTCCATGCCCACGGATTTGATGATCCGGTAGCCGCCGATGGAGGTGCCCAGTCCCATGACGGCAGAGCATACGATCATGAGCCACAGGGGTACCGTAAAGCTGGTGGCCTCTGCGTTGCCGCTGGAAAAGGCTGCACCTAACAGGAAGATGGCCATGAATTTTTGTCCGTCCTGGGCACCGTGCATGAACGCCATAGCAGCACCGCCGGCCACCTGGGCACCGGAGAAGAATTTCTCACACTTTAGCCGGTTTTTGTCCCGGAAGCAGAACACCACCAGCCGGGACGAAAGAAAGCCCATGGCAAACCCCAGCACCGTGGACAGCACGATCCCGTACAAAACCTTGATCCATTCGCCGCCGTTGATACCGGAAAATCTGTTCTGGATGGCAACGGCAGCACCGGAGATACCGGCGATCAGGGCGTGGCTCTCACTGGTGGGAATGCCGAAATACCAGGCGGCCGTAGCCCAGATCACAATGGCAGCCATAGCGGCACAGAGCGCGATCAGGGACGTTTGCGGGTCGCCGCCAAAATCGGCAATGTTGTAAATGGTCATGGCAACCGAAGCATTCAGGGATGTCATCACCAGAACGCCTAAGAAGTTGAACACCGCTGCCATCAGAATCGCCTTTCGTACTCCAATGGCTCTGGTGGAAACGCAGGTGGCAATGGCATTGGGCGCATCCGTCCATCCGTTCACAAGGATCACACCCAGTGTCAGGATGGTGGAAACAAGCAGCATGGGACTTTGGGTCAGCTGCTCAAAAAACGCCAGCATAGTCATAGCGCAGTATTTCCTTTCTGCAAGTGTTGCTGTATATGTCAAAACAGAGAAGGAACACTCTGCTTTGTTTTACTTCCCAAAAATCGTCTCGTCTACCTCCGCCAGAGAATCGTACAGCAGATCCGGCTTGTCGGCGTCGGTGGCAGCATCCACGTCTGCTTCGGTGGTCTCGCCGGTCAGCACCAAGCAGGACAGGATCCCATGCCGTCTGCCTGTGGCAATGTCCGTGTACAGCCGGTCGCCAAAGATGCACATTTTGCTTCTGTCCAGGCCGGTGATCTCCTCGATCATGTCCACTGTCTCCGGATAGGGCTTGCCAAAATAGGTGGGCGTCACACCGGTGGAAGCGGTCACAAAGGCTGCAATGGCGCCGCTGTCCGGAATAAAGCCGGTCTCGGTGGGGCAGTTGAAGTCCGGGTGCGTGGAGAGATACTCCGCACCATACCGCACGAAATCACAGGTCACGGTCATTTTTTCGTAGTCCAGTGTGGTGTCAAAGCTGGTGACCACAATGTCTGCTTTTTCCCCAGTAGGACGGCCGTTCCGGTCACAGACCAGCTCTACGCCGCCTTCGTGCATCTGCTCCCACAGCTCCGGCGTGCCCAGCAGATAGACCTTTTTGCCGGCTCTCTTCCGGGTCAGAAAAGCGATGGTCACGTTGCCGGAGGTGCAGATCTCCTCGGCAGTCGGTTCATACCCCAGCCGGGTCAGCTTTTCCAGATAGAACTTCGGATTGTGGGAGGCGTTGTTGGTGAAAAACATCACCCGTTTCCCGTGGGCCCGCAGCTTCTTGATAAAGTCGATGGCAAAGGGAAAGGGATTGCCGCCTAAATAGATGGTGCCGTCCATATCGAAAATGAACAGCTCCTTCTCCGCCATGCGACCCTTAGGGTCTGTATTCTTGATCATAGTATGTTCTCCATTCTGGTTGATATGTGTATATTTTGATTTTGTGTTTTTTTGCCATAGCAGCCTTTGTTTTCTTCTGAAGCATGAACCGAAAAGCCGCCACACAGAAGAAAAAGCGGCACAAGGTGTTGACAAGGCTGCCCCATCTGTGGTATACTGAACTATACATTGTGGGAAAGGATCTAAAAATCGTTATGGCATCAGGCATCGTTATCGGCATCGACGTCGGTGGCAGCACCACCAAGATCGTCGGCTTTGGTATAAAAGAAGGACAGTGGCAGCTCATTGCGCCTTTGTTCGTGCGTGCGACCGACCCCATTACGTCGATCTATGGCGCATTCGGTAAATTTCTCGTAAACAACGATCTGGCTCTTTCGGACATCGAAAAGGTCATGATCACCGGTGTGGGCTCCACCTACATCACCAAACCCATCTACGACCTGCCCTATGAACGGATCGAAGAATTCCGGGCCAACGGGCTGGGCGGACTCTATCTCTCCGGTCTGGATCATGCCATCATCACCAGCTGCGGCACCGGGACAGCATTGGTCTATGCCACCAAGGACAGTGATCCGCTATACCTGGGCGGTACCGGTGTGGGCGGTGGTACGCTCATGGGGCTGTCCAAAAAGCTGCTGGGACTGGAAAATATCCAGCACATCGAAAAAATGGCGGAAAACGGCTTTTTGTCCAACGTGGACCTGAAGATCAAGGACATCTCCCGGAACGACATCGTGCCCGGCTTCGGCGACACCATGACCGCTTCCAACTTCGGCAAGGTCAGCGATATGGCAAACAAAAACGACATCGCCAAGGGACTTTTGAATATGGTCTTCGAGACCATCGGTATGATCTCCATCTTCGCAGCCCGGAACTACCAGATCAAGGATGTGGTCCTGACCGGCAACCTGACCAGCGTCGCTTACGCCAAGGAAGTATTCGATACACTGAACACCATGTTCGATATGCGCTTCCAGATCCCGGAAAACGCCCGCTTCGGCACCGTCATCGGCGCAGCTCTGGCAGGCGTCCGGGCAAAGTGAGAAGGCAGAAGGCAGAAATGAAAGATCGCTGATGTTTCAAAAAGGTATCATCTGTTGTGACCGGTGATACCTTTGTTTTTTGTGGGTACGAAAAGCCTAAGCCACTTCTGACTTACAAAAGCGACTTCTGACTTCTTATTTCATGCTTCTGATTTTCCTCACAGGATCCGTATGATCGATTCCGGCTGTGCCTGCAGCTTTCGGAACAGAGCCGTCAGTTCCGTTTTCGACAGCTTGCCGAGCTTCCATTCGGTATCCGACAGCTTTTCTGCCGTGTCTGCCAGCTCCGTCAGTTCCTTTTCCGGCACGGGAGACACAAAGCGAACGTAATAGGTGAAGGGAATGGTATCAAAGTCTGTCACGCCTTCGGTGGTCACGGTGAAGGTAGGCCGCTTCTCCTGCATGGCTGCACCGGACAGGACGCCGCACACGTCTGCCACCACCGCCGATGCCGTGGGGAACCGTCCGGCGCCACGACCGTAGTACAACACGTCTCCCAGCATGGTTGTGGTCACACTGATCCCGTTGTACACGTCGTCGATGTGGGACAGCATACAGGTGTCCGGCACGATCCGGGGCGCCACATACAGCGATATCTCGTCTGTGATCCGGGCAGAGCCAATGAGCTTGATGGCACCGCCGCATTTTTTCGCACCCTCCATATCGGCCGCAGAAATGTGACGCATGGTCTCTGCATACACCTTTTCTGCCGGGATCAGCTTCCCGGTGGCCAAAGCGGTCAGGATGATGATCTTGCGCTGGGCATCGATCCCGTCCACGTCGGCAGCCGGGTTTCGTTCGGCATACCCCAGCTTCTGTGCATCGGCTAAAACGGTCTCGTAGTCGCTGCCTTCGTCCCGCATACGGGTCAAGATATAGTTGGTGGTCCCGTTGAGGATACCGTCGATCCGGGTGATGTTTTCCCCGGCCAGAGCGGTCAGCATACTGCGGATCACCGGGATCCCACCGCCAACGCTGGCTTCAAACAGGTAGTTCACCCCATGCTCGGCGGCACAGGCTAACATCTGGTCTCCAAAGTTCGCCACAACCTCCTTGTTGGAGGTGACCACGCTCTTGCCGGCAGACAGCAGTTGCAGGGTGTATTCCAGTGCCGGATGAGAGCCGCCCATGGTCTCACATACCAGCGCCACGTCCGGGTCATTCACAATGGGATCGATGGTATGTACCACCCGGTCGCCATAGGGAGAATCCGGGAAATCCCGCAGATCCAGGATGTATTTTACCTCCACCGCTTCTCCAACGGTTGCCCGGATCGCCTCTTTGTTTTCGTCCAGCACGGCAGCGATCCCACCGCCGACCACGCCAAATCCAATGATGGCAATGTATTTCATATTTTACTACCTCGGTTCGAATGTTATTTTGATGTAGATGCGCAGGACAGGCGACCGTTTTTCTCTTCGGGATCGTCTTCCTGTGTAAATGTATTCAGGTTTCCAAAGCCAGCTCTGTACCGGCAAAGCCAATGCTGCACAGCTCTGCCAGCCGCTCGTTCTCACCGGAGAGCCACAGATAACCGAACAGTGCTTCCAGTCCCGTAGCCCGGCGATATTCTGCCATGGTACAGCTTTTCGGCGGCATATTGTGGACGCAGTTCCGGCCCCGGCGATAGATGTCCGCTTCTTTTTCGTTGAGATGGGGCAGCACCTTCTCCACCACCCGGCACTGGGCCGTGGCAGTCACATAGCGCAGAGAAGCCACGCTGGGGCTTTTCACACCGGCTGCCACCAGAGCGGTACGCACCTGGATCTCGTAGACAGCATCTCCCAGGTACGCCAGAGAAGCCGCCGACATCTGAAAGGGATCCTTCCCTTCCATGAATTTTTCTATCATGTTCTGTTTCCTTATCGTTTGTCGTATATCTGTCGTCGCCGCAAAAAAGCCGGCGAAGAACAGGTACGGGATTAGTATACCATATTTTTTCCCGTTTGTACATCCCCGGCCTGTGAAAAAATGGGATTTTGGAGGAAAAATTTTCTTTTTCTCCGGAAAGTGATACAGCCATGGCGCCCTTACGTCAATGCGCACAAGGTCGCAGCGTGGTCTCCCCACCCAGCTTTTATGCGTGCCATGCTATCCTGCTGTACACGGCATATCCATCGCAACTATTTTCCAAAAGCGTCGGTTCTGCGGGATCGGCGTTTTTTCGTAACAATCCTGTAATATTTACATTTTGTTCATCATATCCCGGTATGCGATTCATGAATGTGTGTTATTCTATTCTAATATCTTATGACCATGCCTATTGGTAAAAAAGGAGTATCCCGTATGAAAAAACATATCCTTCCGTTGCTTCTGGCAGCACTGCTCTGTGCTTCCGTTCTGCCGTCCTGTGGTGAGAGCGACACCGGTAAAACACCCAACACCACCGGCGAACAAAATCAAGCAGAAGACACCACACCGGTCGAGACCACCGATCCCACTCGTGTACCGCCGGCGTTCACGGACAATTTTAACGGACAGGAATATGTGATCCTGAACGGTTACTACAACGAAGGCAAATATGTCAGCACCGACATCTATCCGGAGGAGACCACCGGGGATGCCCTGAACGATGCCATGTACAACCGCTGTATCAGCACGGAAGAAAAGCTGGGCTGTGTGATCACCGTCAATGAAGGCACCCTGTCTCAGATCAAATCCAATATTGCCGCCGGAGACGATTTTGCCCACATGACCTTTGTGGATCTGACCAACATCATGAGCCTGGTGGTGCAGAACTACTGCATCGACCTGTACGATATGCCTGCCATCGACCTGACCAAGGCTTGGTGGGACCACAACGCTGAGGACAAGCTCTCCTTTAACGGACACCTGTTCTACACCTTCAACGACACCATCTTCACCCAAATGGACAACGCACGTGCCATATACTTCAACAAGGGACTTGCAGAGGATCTGCAGCTGGGCGACCTGTATACACTGGTGAAGGACGGCGGCTGGACCATCGATGAAATGCAGCGGATGGGCACGCTGGCTGTCTCCGACCTGAACGGCGACGGTAAGATGACTATAAACGACGACCGGGTTGGTACCATCATGTGGGGCGTGGTCGGCATCGGAGAGCTGCTGTTGACCGGCTGTGAATCGGAGATCATGATGCAAGGCGAGGACGGTATCCCCTACTTCTACTGCTTCACCGAACGGTTCACGGACATATACGAAAGAGTGTTCCATTTCATCAAGGACGACGACAACTATAAGGACGGCTCCGTTGAGCAGTTCATGAGCGGACACGCCTTGTTCTATGGCGGTACACTGGCAAGCACGGCCGCCATGCGGGAAATGGACACGGACTTTGGTATCCTGCCCTCTCCCAAGTACAGCGTCGATCAGGAGAAATACTGGAATGTCAGCCCCAATGCCCATGCCCTGCTGGTGCCGGTGACCGTTGGCGACCAGACCTTTGCCGGTACGGTCATGGAGGAAATGGCGTACTACTCCAGTGTAGCGCTGCTGCCGGCCTACTTTGACACCATGCTGAAGGGCAAGTCCGCACGGGACGAAGAATCCGCCGCCATGCTGGATCTGATCCACGACAGCATCTCCTACGTGATCAAGATCGTGGGTACCAAGTTCAGCGACGCCCTGTATGCCGAAATGGGCAAGGGCAACGAAAGCATCTCCTCCTTCCTTGCCTCCAACAAGACCGCCCAGGAAACTGCACTGGAAGAGGTACTGGACAGCTTCCATAAGCTCAATTCGTAAGGACGCAGGAAAGTCCGTGGAGCTACCCGATCGCCGACCTGCCTGCTTGTCGTATCCCCATCATCTTTTTGAAAAGGAGCACCTATATGAAAAACGGAAAACATAACCTCACCCTGCTGCTGGCTGCACTGCTGGTCTCCACGTCCTTTGCGGCGTGCGGACAGACGGAAGAGACCACAGCAGTCACCACCGCCGATACCACGCCTGCTGCCACAGATACCGAAGAAGAGACCGACTCTTTGGAAGCCCGAAAGCGCATCGACGATGATCTGGGCAAACACGACTTCGGTGGTGAGGACTACCGGATGCTGTACCAGGAACGGTATGCGGATTTCCAGTACGTGGAAGAGCTGACCGGGGACGTGCTGAACGATGCCGTCTACAACCGGAACATGAACGTGGAGGATCGGTTCAATGCCAACATCGTCCACAATGTAGGCGCCGAGGAACAGCTTGCCATGGACATCAAGAACTCCGTTCTGGCCGGCAACGATGAATACGACCTCTATATGGGGCACACCATGTACACCGGCAAGTATGCGGTACAAGGCATTTTCCGCAACGCCAAGGAGCTGAACATCGATTTCACCAAGCCCTGGTATCCCCAGGTGGCCGTGGGCAATCTGACCATCAACAACAAAATGTTCCTGATCCCCAGCGACATCTGCCTGTCCCTGTCCTCCAACACCTATTGCTACTTCTTCAACAAGGACCTGATCGCAGACAACGGCATGGAGGATCCCTATACCGTGGTCAACGAAGGCCGCTGGACCGTCGATTATCTGCTGCAGAACGTGGCGTCCGTGTACCAGGATCTGAACGGTGACGGCGTGGTGGGCAACGGGGACCTGTACGGCTTCTCCGGCGAAAAGACCAACTCCACCGTAGCCTACCTGTACTCCTTTGATCTGGACGTCATGGAGATGTCCCAGACCGGCGAGATCACCCTGCTCTTTGGCACCAGCGAACGCTCTGTGGATGCCATCGAAAAGCTGAAGACACTGCTGTACGGCAGCCAGGGCTCCTACAACGTGACCACAGACACCCTCGGCTACCAGGATACCTTCATCAGCCAGTCGGCTATTTTCGTCACCGGCGTACTGGGCGAATCGGTGTCGGTGTACCGGGAAGACTGCGACTTTGACTACGGTATCATTCCCTATCCGAAATATAATGAAGAACAGGACAGCTACTATACCGTGGCCGGCGGCTCCTACAGCTCCTCTGCCATTCCGCTGACCGCTATGCGAGATGAACTGGTGGGGACCATGTTTGCCGCACTGTCGGCCGAGACCTGGAAGACCGTACAGCCCCAGTATTACGATGTGGTGCTGAAATACAAGGGCGCCCGTGACGAAGCGTCCATTGCCATGATCGACCTGGTGCTCAACGGCCGCAGTTTGGACTTCAGCTTCGTGTACGACGCCTTCAACGGATTCGTGTATAAGACTGCCGAGATCCTGAGAGGCAACACCGCACTGCCAACCTATGTGGCGCAAAAGGAAAACACCGTCATGACCCACTACGAAAAGGTACGGGATATGTTCTTCCCGGAAGCGTGATCGAGAATAGACAAAAACAAAGCAGGAGTATGCGCTCCTGCTTTTATTTTTGTCTTATGCAGTATTTAATCCCATGTTCAAAGCCTTACAGCAGAGCCAGCAGATACCGCATACGGATCTTCTGTCGTAGACCAAGACCGGCATAGGCGCCCTTGGACATATCCTCCAGACACTTACCCAGAGCGTGCAGCTCCTGCCAGGTCAGCGTACCGCCGAATTCCTCACGCTCGATGATCTCCATGATCTCAACAAGCGGCGTGGTGGACAGCGAACCGATCTCCTTCTCCAACCGCAGTGCGTATTCCGTCGGCTGCTCACCCAGCTCGTTGGGCAGACCAAGGCCACGGAACAAGGCAAAGAGGCAGTCGATCAGTGCTCTTGCCGTCTGGTGTACGTCCACTCGACCGGCAGAAAATTCTCGTCTGTCGTCGGTCCGGCGGATCAGAGCTTCCCGTCTGGCGGCAGCCTTTTCCGCGCGTTTGCCAAGGATCCATACCACCAGCGAGAACAGGATCAAAAGTCCCACCACAACGGCAATGGCGATCATGATCTCGTTTGTGTAGTCCTCCTCGACCTCTTCTTCCTCTTCCGTTTCCGTCTCCGTAATGCCGCTGCTGGTGTAGCTTGTGCCGGAAGACGTGCTGGTGCTGGTGGTGGCTTCTTCGTATTCTTCATCGTAGATCGCTTCACAGAAGGTCGGCGTGGTCTCGTATTGTACCCAACCCATATCCGGGTAGTATACCTCGATCCATGCATGGGCATCGTTGTCCCGTACCGCTGTCCGATACCGGGCTACCGCATCCGATGCGTAGCTTCTGGTAAAGCCGTCCGCAATGTACCCTTCCGTGTACCGCACCGCAAAGCCCAGCTCCCGCAGCAGTCCTACCGCTGAAGTGGCAAAGTGGACGCAATACCCTTCCTTGACCTCCATGAGGAACGCTTCCAGGTCGCTGTCGTAGTGGATATCCGGCACTTCCACTGTATTGCCGTCCTCGTCCACCACCGTGGTCATAGGCACCGCCGGCTCCAGTGAGTATGTGTAGTTCTCCCGGAGATAGCCAATGACCGCTAAGATCACGTCGTGCCGGGGCATCGCTTCACGCATCTCCTCATTATAGAACCACGTGGACTCGTAATCTGCCCAACGGGATTCTACGATGAGATTCTGCCGTGGTTCTGCCATACGAATGCTGTTTTCTGCAAGGATCTCCTTGGCTAAATCTGCGATCACATCGCTGCCAAAGGGTTCGGTGTAGGTCTCATATACGTATTCCCGATACGCCATTTCCTTCTTGTGAGAAGCCAAAAATGCCTCTCGGTCACTGTCGTCCATGGCAAGATACCGATAGACCAAGCTGTCGCCGTCCCATTTGTAGCCCAGCTCACTCTTTGCCCAGGATTCAAAATCCATCACCAGACCGCTGTAGTCGGTCACGTAGTCCCGGCCGTTGGTCATGGTGTAGCTGTCTTCGTCGTCCACGTAGTAAATGCCCTGCTCGGCAGAATCCTCGATAAAGTCGATCTGTTCGGCGATCCGCAGTGCCTCGTTGTAGTATTGGATGGAGTTTTCCAGATTTTCCCCCAGCGCCGGATCCTTCATCACCGGAACGAAGGAGGAGGTGGAATAGCCATCGTCTACCCCAAAGAAACGGGACGAATAGATCCCATCGTAGTACGCCGAATATTTCAGCTTCACCGGTTGGATGCTGCCGTACTCCATGAGCTTTAGATTCGTGTTCATGGTGGCCGGCACAAACAGCAGCTTACTGGAGCCTGCCGTGCGCCGTACATTCACCTGGAACACCCGGAACCCATAGGCATCCAGGTTCCGATATTGGTCGAACCGGGTCACGTCCACGGACTTGGGATATACATACCCGTTGAAGGCCGTGGTGATACTGTCCGGCGTAAAGGCCGAACCGAACCGGCTCCGGTAGTCCAGCACCGCATCTGCGTCAGCCGAGGTCCAGGTGTCCGTTTCAAGGTCGTAGTTCTGTCCCATCCAGCTCCGCAGATACACCGGTGCCGCATAGCCGGAATCCACCGTAAACACACGCTGTCCGGTGAACTGGGGCGAATCGAAGCTGACCGTCCGAGGATTCAGCTCCGACACACCGCCGTACAGGGACAGGGAGTTCAGATCCACGTCGTCTCCCATCAGGTAGGCCGTCACGTACATCCGGGCGATCTGCATCCGGTTGTTGATGGCATCGATGATGGGGAAATTCTCCTCGATCACCTTCACCGGCAGCCAGATCGCCACCGCAGCTACAACCATCGACAGCACCGCCGCAAAGCCACCACCGGCGATCTTCCGGTTGGCCGTAAGCAGCTTCGTGCGTCTTTCGACCCGTGCATTTTTGCGTGCCGTTTGCTTCTGCTCTCGCAGGGCATCCTTCTTGGTTTTTTCGCTGGAACGCAGTGCACCAAGCGCTTCCTTGTTGCCACCGGCGGCACGTCTTCTGTCGGCCATAGCAGCCTTGGCTTCCTTCTTTGCCTTCTTGGCCGAAAGACGTGCTTCCTTCCGTTCTGTCTTTTTGGCAAGTGCCAGCTTTTTGGCCTGCGTTTTTTCGGCCAGTTTGCGTGTCTTCTCCGCCTTCCGCAGCGCTTGTCGAGCAGCTACCGCATCCTTGCGATTGCCACCGTCCTGCAGCACCGTCAGATAGGACAGCTTCTCCTGCATCCGGCGCTTTTTCTTTTCTTCTTTTTTGGCAAGCCGAGCCGCCTTTTTCGCTGCCTTTTTTTCCCGGCGCAGTGCAGCTTTTGCCATGGCGCTTTCCTGTCCCACGGCGTACCGCACATCGTAGAACCACAGACAGAGCAGTCCCCAGATGGATACCAGCAGCCACGCCAGACCCTTGTTGGTCTCGGTGATATTGAACAGGAACACCGGCACCATTTCCAGTGCAATGAACAGTGTCAAAAGGATCGGTCGTGTGCGCCGCAGCATACCGATGGCAAAGAACACGCCAAAAACCAGCAGCACCACCGCCACGCCCAGCTTCGCCATCGCTTCCATATTCGTGTAGACATAGCTGCCTTCGTAGCTGTAGCGCACGTAGGCCGTATAACCGATCTGGGCCAAGTTGTCCAGTGCCAGGTCGGCTGTCATCCGCAGGGACTCAAAGAGATACCGCAGTGGATCCGTCGCCTGCGTACACAGCCAGAGAAAGCCGCCGCCCAGTCCCACCACCGGCAGGAGCCATTTTGTCAATCGGTTCCAGGCACAGACCGAAAAGAACACCGCATACAGGGCACAGACACCCAGCAGATATTTGGTGGACAGCACCACCTCGGAGATCGGCCGCTTGCCTGTCAGACTGACCAGCCGCAGGGCATCGCACAGGAACAGCCCCGTGCCGTACAGGATGGCAAAGAGCAGCAGTGCTCTGCCCAGCCAGCCAAGGACGGTCATCAGGGTGCTCATATTCTTTTCCGGCGAAACAGACACCGCTTCACCTTCGGCAGACCGCTCTTCCTTTTGCAGTGCCGTGAGCCGCTTCTCTACCTTTTGGGACAGAGTCAGCTCCGTTTTTTTCCGGGAAAACTGTCTTTTCCGGGAAATCCGTCTCACGGCAGGATCCCATCGTATATTCATAGACGTTTTCCCTCCTTACCTATTTTGTACTTCACGCAGGATGGGCGTGCCTTCGGTCTCGTTTTCCACCGACAGCTCCGTCAACTCGACCCCATCCTTTGCCAGCTGGATCCGGCTCATGGCAACATATTCCCGGCGCAGGGACACGTTTTCGTAGCGTTCCTCCGGATTGAACAGCAGCACCTCTGCCAGACATCCACTGCCGGCGCCGCCAAACAGCGAGGGGATCGCACCATATTGTCCCAAGGACACCGGATCGATGTGGGACGTGCAGATGCGGATGGTCACGTTCAGGGATTCGGTGATCAAGGGCAGCAGTCGTTCCAAGGTCTGGTGCTCCGTGCAGGCCGGCGTGGTGGCAAAGGTCTCGTACAGAGCCGTAAAGTCTTCCACACAGGTCAGATACGCACAGGCGATACCGTCTTCCATACGGCTGTCCATCCAGATCAGCGTGACCTCGTTGCCCTGCCGCAGTTCGTTTTCCACCACGGCAATGGCCATCTCTGCCACGCCGTCGGCACAGTATTCGTCCATGTCGTTCCGGTATTTGGTCTGGATCCGACCACCCATCGCCAGGGACGCAGCCTGATAAGCCGGGTCTGCTGTCGGGTCCTTTTCCTTTGGTGCGCCGTCTCCGTTCAGGGACTCTGTGAGCTTTTGCACCTGCTTTGCCACCTGCTGTTGTCTTTTGTCCGTCAGCTTGTCACGGAGGATCCCCATGGCGGTGGGCTCGGCAGTACCGGCGATCAGCTCGTCGATCATGGCCGCATCCGCTTCCCCTACAGCCGTTCTGCCCTTGCGCTTTTTCACCTTCTTCGGTTTTTCCACGGACAACGGTGTCTGGAGCTTCACGGCTTCGTTTTCTTTTTTCATCGGCTTTTCCGGCTTTTCTTCCTTTTCCTCCGGTGCAAACACGTCCGGTGGAATGGCGCAGGAAAAATCGCACAGCACATATACCTGCCGGGACGTGTTGGTGTTGAACTCCTTGACCATCAGCGTCTGCGGCGTTTTGGAGGACAGCTTCCAGTGGATGGATTTTAGTGCGTCGCCGGGGATGTATTCCCGGATATTGCCGATCTCTGCCTTTTCCGTAGAGAAGACCAGTGCGGCATTGTCGTTGGGGATATCGGTGGCAGAGGTCCTCGTGCGGCGTTCGGCACCCAGGCGTCTGGGCATCACCAGGATATTCGTGTAGATATCCACGGGCAGACGAATGCTGAACAGTCGCAGAAAATCGCTGATGTACACGTCCTCCATGCCGATCTCATAGGTGCCTCGATAGGGAAAGACGGCCTTTTCTGCGATGTTGCAGCTATCCAGCGGCAGCAGGGTCAGGCGCATGGTGCGGCGTTCACAGCGGATCCCATCCGGTTGGGGCATTTGCAGATGCGCCTCCACAAAGGGAAAGACCAGCGGCGTGGGATTGATGATCCGCATCTCATAGGCCGTGGGCGTCATTTTCTCTGTCCGGGTCTGGTCCGCCTGCACGAACACCTGGATCGTCAGCCGACCGATGAGCACGTACAGCAGCGCCACGATGGGATACAAAAGCAGGAACGTGAAAAAGAGGGACGAGGCAATGGATCGCAGTGCCTGGGTGAACACGATCGAAAAGACGAACAACGCACCATAAATCGCCAGTCCCCCATGGAGCCGGAAGGGAGTGTGACCTGTATGGGATTCTTTCATCGGCGGCTCTCCTTACGCTTCCTTATTGTCCCGATCTTCCCGGCGGCGATTGGGCTTGTCGGAATACCGTTCCCCATGGAAGGGCACATCGGTACCACGGAGCAGCTCGGACAAAATGCCCTCTGCCGTTTCCCGGTTCAGTCTTGCTTCCTGGCTCAGGACGATACGGTGTGCAATGCCCGGTGTGAATACGAACGCCACGTCCTCGGGCTTTACATAGTCTCTTTCCTTTAAGAAGGCATAGGCCTGGGACAGCTTCATCAACAGCAGGGACGCACGGGGAGACGCACCCAAGGACAGCTTCCGGGATTTTCGGGTGGCGTGGATCAGGGTGACGATGTATTCGGCGATCTCCGGCGAGACGGTCACGTTCTGCACCATGGCACGCAGCATCCGGATGGTCTCCATATCCGTGATGGGACGCACCTTTTCCATGGGACTGGTCTTCCGGCGGTCGGTGATGATCTGCACTTCCTCGGTCAGCGTGGGATATCCCATGGACAGCCGCATGGCGAAACGGTCCAGCTGGGCTTCCGGCAGCGGATAGGTACCTACGTAGCCGGTGGGGTTCTGGGTGGCGATGACCATGAACGGATCCGGCACCGGATAGGTCACACCGTCTACGGTCACACGGGATTCCTCCATGGCCTCCAACAGCGCCGACTGGGTCTTGGGCGAGGCACGGTTGATCTCATCGGCCAAAAGGATGTTGGTCATGACCAGACCTTCGTTGAACTCAAACTGTTCCTTCTGTCGATTGTATACGTTGAAGCCGGTGATATCCGATGCCATCACGTCCGGGGTAAACTGGGCACGATTGAAGTCCAGTCCTGCCGCTCTTGCCAATGCGGAGGCCAGCGTGGTCTTCCCGGTACCGGGCACGTCCTCGATCAGCACGTGTCCGCCGGCCAGCAGCGCCGTCACCAAAAGCACCACCTCATTGTGCTTCCCGATCACGACCTTTTCCACTTCATCGATGAGCGCTCTTGCCTGGGCTGTCAGTGCGGTGCCCTCTCTCATTTCCACTTCACGGATCTCTTCTGCCATATATGTGCTTCTCCTTTGCTTTCGATGGGATCATATGTCTTTGTGGTCCTGCTTGTTTTTCCGAAATCGGCTATTTTGCTAAATCGTACCAATTTCAGACAGACGATTCTTTCCATATCATACCACACTCTGCGCATAATTACAACAGTCTTCCCCAAATTTCCAAAGGATTCGGAGAATCTCACAAAAATTTTTTTGCATTTTTTGTTGTATTGACCAAGGCTTTGTGATATACTTATAGTAAGGAATGCTGTTTGATGACGAGAGCGGAGATTTTTCGGTTTTCTCTGTCGAAAGCAGCCGCCTTTACCATACCGTCCCGTCTCCCCGGCCAGACTGCCCGGAGCACGGAAGACAGAAAGGCAAGTTACAATTTCATGATTTACGATGTATTGATCATCGGCGCAGGGGTCACCGGAGTGATGACGGCTCGTTATCTCTCTGCCAAGACCTGCACAGTCGCCGTATGCGAAGCCGGATGCGATGTTGCCATGGGGGCCACCAGAGCCAACTCTGCCATCGTACACGCCGGATATGATGCCAAGCCGGGCACCCTGAAAGCACGCCTCAATGTACGAGGCAACAAGCTTATGAAGGAGATCGCTCGTGAGCTGGATGTGGAAGTGAAGAACGTAGGCTCCCATGTGGTGGGCTTTGGTGAGGAAGACACCAAGCACCTGAAGGAGCTGTACGAAAGAGGGATCGCCAATGGTGTGCCGGATCTGCGGATCATTGAGCAGGACGAGCTGCGCCACATGGAGCCCAACATTTCCCCGGAGGCTACCCATTCTCTCTGGGCACCCACCGCTGCTATCACCTGTCCCTATGGGATCACCATTGCTGCCGCCGAATGTGCCGCTACCAATGGCGTGGATTTCTATTTCAATTTCAAGGTAGACGACTGCTCCCATGCCGGTGGGATCTACTATGTGACCAATGGGGAAACCACTGTGGCAGCCCGGTACATAGTCAACTGCGCCGGTGTGCATTCCGCCGAGGTCGCAGAGATCCTGGGCGAGCACGACTTCCCCATCACCATCCAGCCCCGTCGTGGTGAGTACATCGTGATGGATAAGATCTGCGGCAACATGGCAAATGCGACCCTGTTTGTGGTCCCCTCCAGCCGTGGTAAGGGGATCCTGGTTAGCCCCACCGTGGACGGCAACCTGATCATCGGGCCCAACGCCTACGCCATCGACGATCCCGACGACACCCGCACCACCCAGCCGGGTCTGGACGAGATCACTGCCGGTGCCCTGCATCTCATGCCGTCGGTGAACACCCGCAACGCCATCACCTCCTTCTCCGGTGTACGTCCGACACCCAATATTTACGACTTCTATATCAAGAACTCCGAGCAGCTGCCCGGTGTGGTCCATGCCGTGGGCGTAGAATCTCCCGGCTTTGCCTCCGGTCCTGCTACGGCAGAATACATTGCAGAGCTGCTGACCGATGCCGGTCTGAAGTTCACCGACAAAGACAACTTTATCCCCACCAGACGGAAAGACGGCAACCACAAGCTGTTCCGGCAGATGCGTGCAGAGGAAAAGAACGAAGCGATCCGGAGAAATCCGGCCTACGGCAAGATCATCTGCCGCTGTGAGACCGTGACCGAAGGGGACATTCTGGATGCACTGGATTCTCCCATCCCGGCCATCACCCTGGATATGCAGAAGAGCCGGAACCGCAGCGGCATGGGTCGCTGTCAGGGTGGCTTTTGCTCTCCCCGTGTGGCAGCCATCATTGCCGAGCATGAACAGGCCGGTCTGGAAACGGTCACCAAGCGTGGCGGAAAGTCCTGGCTGGTGGTTCCCAAAAACACCAAAGGAGGCGACAAGGAATGATGCACAAGAAACTCATCGTCATCGGCGGCGGTCCTGCCGGGCTGGCTGCTGCTCTCTCTGCGGTAGAAAACGGTCTCTCGCCGGCAGACATCTGCATTCTGGAACGAGACAGTGAACCCGGTGGTATCCTGAACCAGTGTATCCACGCCGGCTTTGGTCTGCACCGGTTCGGCGAAGAGCTGACCGGTCCGGAATACGCCGGTCGCTATATCGAAATGGCTAAGGCAGCCGGACTGACCGTCACCGTCAACGCCATGGTGCTGTCCCTGTCCGCAAACAAGGAAGTGACCTATGTGTCCCCGGAGACCGGTTATGTGACCTGCTCCGCCGACTGCGTGATCTTAGCCATGGGCTGCAGAGAACGGACCAGAGGGGCGCTGAACATCCCCGGTACTCGTCCGGCCGGTATCTTCACGGCAGGCACGGCACAGCGGTACGTGAACGTGGAAGGCTATATGCCCGGCCGTCGGGTCGTGATCCTGGGCTCCGGTGACATTGGTCTAATCATGGCAAGACGGATGACCCTGGAAGGCGCCAAGGTGCTGGCCGTCTGCGAGTTGATGCCCTACTCCGGCGGTCTGGCAAGAAACATCGTACAGTGCCTGGAAGACTTTGACATTCCGCTGTACCTGTCCCACACCGTGACAAACATCGGCGGCAAGGACAGAGTGGAGTCTGTGACCGTTGCCGAGGTGGACGAAAACCGCCGTCCCATCCCCGGTACCGAGATCACCTACGACTGCGACACGCTGCTCTTATCCGTTGGTCTGATCCCGGAAAACGAGCTGACCCGCGGCGCCGGTGTTGCCATCGACCGAATGACCAATGGTGCCTTTGTGAACCAGAATCGGGAGACGGAGACCGAGGGCATCTACGCCTGCGGCAACGTGCTGCACGTACACGACCTGGTAGACTTTGTATCCGAGGAAGCCGCCATTGCCGGTCGAGCCGCCGCAGAACGGATCCTGGGCAAAACGGCACCTACCGTTCATTCTGTGGCTGTCCAGACCGGACACGGCGTGCGCTACACGGTACCGGAACGGATCGACATTGTCGCAGACCCCAAGGAAGAGGTTCGCCTGTTCTTTAGAGTAACGGATATTTTCAAGAAAGTACGGCTGACCATCACCGATGAGAGTGGCAAGGTGCTGGTAAAGAAGGCAAAGAGCGCTGTGGCACCGGGTGAGATGGAATCTCTGACCCTGCCGGTGGACGTGCTGTCTGCGCTGCAGGAAGAAAAGATCGCATCGATCACGGTAGCATTGGAGGAAATGTAACATGGAAACAAGAGAACTGACCTGTGTTGTCTGCCCTGCCGGCTGTCGGATCACCGTAACGCTGGAGGACGGCAAGGTCACAGAGGTAAAAGGCAATACCTGTCCCCGTGGGAAGATCTATGCCGAAAACGAAGTGACCCATCCGGTGCGCACCCTGACCACCACGGTATCCTTGGAAAACGCCAAGAGCGGTGCCAAGACCCTGCCCGTAAAGACCAACCATCCTCTTTCCCGGGAGCTGTTGTTTGCTGCCATGAAGGAGCTGGCCGGCTTTACGGTATCGGCTCCCATCACGGCTGGCACGGTTCTGCTGAAGGATTTCATGGAATCCGGCGTGGATCTGGTGGCCTGCAAGAACGTACAGTAATAGACTGATCAAAAGTGGCAGAGGTATGTGCGACTGCATACGATCCTCTGCCTTTTCCATAGGAGAAAAAACATGACCAATATACCTCGTCCGGAATATCCCCGTCCGCAGTTTGTTCGTTCGGACTGGATGAACCTGAACGGCACCTGGGATTTTCAGTTTGATTTCGGTCTCTCCGGCCTCGACCGCAAACTTTTCGCCGACAACAATTTTGACACCGGCGACGTGCAGAAGATCAATGTGCCCTTCTGCCCGGAAAGCACCCTATCCGGCATTGGCTACACCGATTTTATCCCGGCTGTGTGGTATCGCCGCAGGGTCACCCTGACATCGGAGCAGTGCTCCGGTCGGGTGCTGATCCACTTTGGCGCCGTGGACTTTCACGCCGTCCTGTGGGTCAACGGAGAAAAAGCCGGCGAACACAAGGGTGGCTATGCGTCCTTCACCATGGACATCACCTCTCTTGTCCGGGAAGGGGAAAACACCCTTGTGGTCTATGCGAAGGACACCTTCCGGGAAGGCAGACAGTCCTTTGGGAAGCAGTGTCTGGACTACCATTCTGCCGCTTGTTCCTACACCCGTACCACCGGGATCTGGCAGACGGTATGGCTGGAATTCGTGCCGCAGACCTACATCCGCTACACCAAGATCACACCGTTCCCGGCTGACAGCTGTGTGCAGATCGATCTGGAGGTATCCGGCAACGGGCACGTGACCGCAGAGGCTTTCTATGGCGGCAAGTCCGTAGGGCAGGCAGAAGCGACGGCTGTGGGCTACGCAGTGTCCTTCCGGCTGCCGGTTGCGGAGGTGCACCTGTGGGACGTAGGCCAACCGGAGCTGTACGATCTGGTGCTGACCCTGACCGACGAAGCCGGTACTACCGACCGGTTGGAAAGCTACTTTGGGCTGCGCACCGTGGAGATCCGGCCGGACGCCCTGTACCTGAACGGCAAGCCTTTGTTCATGCGAACGATCCTGGATCAAGGCTTCAATCCGGAAGGGATCTACACGGCTCCTACCGACGAATTCCTGCGCCGGGACATCGAGCTGTCCATGGAGCTGGGCTTCAATGGCGCCAGACTGCACCAGCGTGTGTTCGAGGAACGTACCCTATATTGGGCCGACAAGCTGGGCTACATCGTGTGGGGTGAATACGCCAGCGGCACGGATCTGCACGATTTGACCGGTGTGGGCGATTTCCTACCGGAATGGTTGGAGACCGTGCGTCGGGACTACAGTCATCCGGCCATCATCGGCTGGTGTCCCCAGAACGAGACCTACTGGGCAAAGGGGATCAACGCTTCTTGCCTGGAAGTATTCTACCAGATGACAAAGCTCGTCGACCCCTATCGTCCGGTGATCGATTCTTCCGGCGGTATGCACTACACCACCGATATGTTCGACATCCACGACTACGACCAGAATCCGGAGAGCCTGAAGGCCAATCTGGACAAAATGGTCGCCGATCCCACGTTCTTCCACAATCCGGTACACAACTGGCCGCTTCGGGATATGCAGTACAAGGGGCAGCCCTATTGGATCAGCGAATACGGCGGCACCTACTGGAATCCCACGGAGAAGGAAGCCGGTTGGGGCTATGGAGATGGGCCGAAGACAGAGGAAGAATTTGGTGCCCGGTACGCCGACCTGACGAAGGTACTGCTGGGCTGCCCCCGTGTGTGCGGCTTCTGCTACACCCAGCTGACGGACATCGAGCAGGAAAAGAACGGGCTGTACTACTACGACCGCACGCCCAAATTCTCCCAAGCGATCTACGACATGATCCGGGAAGCGAACCGGACCAAGGCGGCCATCGAGCAGTGATTTAGGCTGAAAATAAGAAAAGCATCCGTACAGTTTTCGCTGGCGAATGCTTTTTTTGTATGTTGTTTTGGCAGAAAGTTTTTCCGACAGATATGGACATATATCCCCGACCTGTGTTATAATACTCTCAAGGAAATCGATAGACAAAGACGGCCGCCTCGGTATGTCAAGAGGTTTTTCGTTCGCCACGTCAACAGCATTTCTCACCCACCCAAACGGCTTAGGCGGCGGTATTCTCCGGGGGTCTGACCGGTCATTTCTCGGAATTTGCGGCAGAAATGGTTGGCTGTCCCAAAGCCGCAGGCCGCCGCTACGTCCTGGATGGCAAGGGTCGTATCGCTGAGAAGCTGACGGGCCCGTTCGATGCGAAGCTCCAACAGGTACCGCTTGGAAGATACGCCGAACTGGGCATGGAACAGCTGCCGCATATAGACCTCGCTGATCCCACCTTGTTCCGCCAGTACCGCACAGGAGAGATCCCAATCGGTATAGTGTTGCTCCAAGTAGGTGATCACCTGCTGTAGCCGCCCACACTGCCCACGGGTCTCCTGCACCACACGATGGAGCATATCGTAAAACAGGCTCATGACCCGCAGGCGATTGTGTCGGAAGATGGCAAGGGAACGCATGGTTTCGTACTCCCGCAGATAGGACTCCGGATGGGTGATCTCTACGGCGATGGGACGATCGATCCCCAGTGGCATCGTGCAGGTGAAGTTGATCAGCGGGAATTCCCCTGTCTCCTCTCTGTGTAGATAATACGTCTCTCCTTGGGGCAGCAGTACCGCTGTATCCGGCGTGGATACCACCTGGTGTCCATCCTTTTCGTATACGATCCGGCCACTGCGGCAGAAGGACAGCGCATAGTTCGGCCGCTCCACGATCCATTGATCCTGCCCGGCAATGGAGTATATCATCATAAAATCCAGCTCTCCCGTCAGAATGGCATTTTCCAGTCGCTGCATACTATGTCCTCCTTCTGTTTAGTCTGCTTTTATTATATACGATTATTATATACGATGCCTCTGTATTTTACAATCCTTTTTCCGCATTTTAGCATCGATTTTGCATATTCCTATCGTTTTTTCTTCTATACAACCCAGTGAAAATGGGGTATAATGGAGATCGAACAAAATGGTATTCCTATCTCTTTATTTCACGAAAGGAACATGACTCATGAAAAAGCATATCCTTTGTTTACTGCTGGCCTTCCTGCTGACGACCCCTGCACTGGTATCCTGCGGCGGTTCGGCTGAAGAGACCACGCCCGTTTCCCAGGACACCACCGTGACCGAAACCGAAACCGAGACCGAACGGCTCTACCCCAAGTACGAAGCCAACTACAACGGCGCCGACTTCAACATCCTCTACTACGATGCCGTAGAAGCCTGCGGTTGGGGCAATACCATCCCCTGCGATATCGCCGTTGAGGAGCTGACCGGTGACGCTCTGTCCGATGCCGTGTACAACCGAAACTTCACCGTTGCCGAAATGTACAACATCAAGTTCGGTACCAAGTCCACCACCAACAGCGGCAACATGGACGAGATCCGGCAGCAGGTCACCGCCGGTACGGACGATTATGATGCCGCATTTCCCGGCTGGTATTCTCTGTATTCCATGATCTCCGGCGGCTACCTCACCGACATGGAACCCCTCATCGACTTCTCCATGCCCTGGTACGACAGCAA
Organism: uncultured Ruminococcus sp.; assembly: GCA_964623635.1. GTDB lineage: Bacteria > Bacillota > Clostridia > Oscillospirales > CAG-272 > UMGS1696. Next base: position 32,214 of record CAZUUA010000001.1, on the reverse strand, counting down.
GGCACGCAATGCGTTCTCCGTTTTGGGCAAGTCCTATGCCACCATCTCCGACCTGACCTACATGGACAAAATGCTGTCCATCGTCATCCTGTTCAACAAGGACATGGCCATCGACTTCGACCTGGGCGACCTGTACCAGACCGTTCTGGACGGAGACTGGACCTTTGATCTCATGAAGACCCTGTGCGAGACCGTGGCGACCGACGTGGACGGAGATGGCAAAATGACCACCGCCGACCGGTTTGGTGTCATCAGCCAGAACGATGCCGTGTACCAGCTGTATCAGTCTGCCGGACAGCAGTATTGCCGTATGAACAGCGATGGGCTGCCGGAACTGTCCGTGAACAGCGAAGAGGCTGTGTCCGTGTTCCAGACGGTCTACGACTTCATGAACGATAAGAATATGTTCTTCAACCGGATGGATATGGGCGTGGACACCATTGGTGTATGCAATATGTTCGCCAACAACCAGGCTCTGTTCATCATGCGGCAGATCCAGTGCGCCTTTGAGCTGCGGAACATGGAGGCCGATTTCGGGATCATCCCCACGCCCAAGGTGCTGCCGGATCAGGAAGACTACTACACCTCCATCGGCTACACCGTGACCTTCTGTGAAACGATCCCGGCTGTGGTGAAGGATCTGGACATGACCATCACCGTGCTGGACACCCTGGCGGCTGAATCCTATTATTCCGTAAACGAGGCACTGTACGACAAGATCTTGGGCGGTAAGATCGTGCGGGACGAGACCTCTCGGAAAAACCTCGACATCATTTTGGACAACCGTGTGTATGACCCCGGCTGTGTGTATAACTTCGGCAGCATCACCAACACCATGATGGACGGCTTCAAGAAGGGTTCGAACCAAGTGGCCTCCATCATTGCTGGTGTGGAAAGCAAGGTCAACAAAGCTATCGACGAATTTGTGGAAGTGCTGACCGACGTAGAATAGATCTGCATTCCGAAAGGAGCAAGCTATGAAGACGATCTGTTTTTTAGGCGACAGCATCACCATGCGTGGCTATTGGACGGCGGAGATCTTTGAGGCCCTGCGGCGTGGCGGCATTTGTATGTACAACTGTGGCGTGTCCGGAGACAATGTGGACATTGCCATAGAACGGCTGTATACCGACTGTCTGTGCCGCACACCGGATACGGTCTCCGTCATGTACGGCGTCAACGACATTTGCTGGAACCAATACGTACAAAACCCCACACCGGCGCAGGAGCAGCGCCACCAGGAACGGGTCGAGCACTACAAAAAATCCCTGCGCGCTCTGGTGGACGCCATCTTGGACTGCGGTATACACGTGATCCTATGCACACCGCCGCCGTACAACGATGCCGACCCGGATGAAAATACCCTGCGAGTCAACGATGGGCTGGAGAAGTGTGCCACCTTTGTACGGGAGCTGGCTGCGGAATATGGGCTACCGCTGGTGGATATGTTCGGCACCCTGCGGCCGCTGGTGGGCAAGGTCTACACCACCGACCCCGACCGGGTGCATCCCACAAGAGCCGGTGAGCATCTCTTGGCCCAGACCTTCCTGCACGATATGGGCTACATAGACACCATCGATACCGCACCCTATTCCCTGCCCACCGCCGAAGCGGAAGAACGGTTTGTCATCGAGAACCGGCTTCGTTCCGTATACTTTGTGGAGTGGAACCAGATGCACACCGAACGGACAGAGTATCCCATCGGACACCCTGCGCTCCGGGCTCTGGCAAAGGATCGGCTGGAAAAGGCAAAGGCCGAAAACGATGCCACTCGTGTGCGCTGGTACGGGAATTATCTCTCGACCATCGACCATTGGGAGGAATACGAATCGGCTCTGGTGCGCATGACCCTGAAAATGGCATCAACCTAAGGCACCACCATAATCATTTATTCTTCATTATTCATTCAAAACCGGAGGACAAACATATGCAATTCCAAAACAAAACGGCGATCTCCACCGGTGCCGCATCCGGTATGGGTCTTTGCCTGGCACAGAACTGGGCAGCAGAAGGCGGCAACGTGCTGATGTGCGACATCAACGACGAAGTGCTGGCCGAAAAGGTAGCCGAGATCAACGCCAAGGGTGTGGGTCGTGCCGTAGCCTGTCACTGCGATGTGCGGGACTACGAACAGGTCTGCGCTGCCAGAGACATGGCGGTTGCCGAATTTGGCTCCATCGACCTGATGTGCAACTTCGCCGGCGGTACGGCTGTGCGGATGTGCAAGGTGGACGGGAGCAAATATCCCACCTTCTGCGACGTGCCGATCGAGGTATTCGACTGGGGTCTGGACGTGAACCTGCGTGCCCAGCTGTATTTTGACCATGCGGTCATGAAGCAGATGCGGGAACAGAAAAGCGGTCTGATCATCAACATCGGCTCCATCACCGGAGAAGAAGGCGACGGCTACGGCGTTGAATACGGTGCTGCCAAGAGCGGTGCCATGTACGGTCTGACCAAGGGGATCGCCAAGGCCGGTGCACCCTATGGTGTCCGCTGTGTCTGTGTATCTCCCGGACCGGTACTGACCAGAGCCGCTATGGCAAATATGAAGACGCTGCTGGGTCGTGCTGCCGAGCCCCAGGAGATCATCGATCTGGTGCTGTTCCTTGCCTCCGACAAGGGGCAATTCATCAACGGCACCAACATCCTGATCGATGGCGGCCGCAATGCCATGAACAGAGGATAAACATATGCAAAAAAAACCTACCTTTTTACACCAGTCTCGTCCGCTTTTGACCTGCATGATCCAGGCGAGAAATCCCATGGATGCCACCTTGACCATTCGCAATGCGGCCTTCTCCGGCTGTGATGCTTTCGGGTTCCAGCAGTGCCAGATGGAGAAAAAATACAGAGACGATGCAACGATCCGCGGCCTGTTCGCACAGATGGCAAACAAGCCCATTTACGTGACCAACTATCGTGGCTGCCTGAACGAGGGCATGGACGACGATGAGCTGGGCGAAGGACTGCTCACGCTGATAAGACAGGGTGCGACCCTGGCAGACGTGATCGGCGATATGTTCTGTCCCGACCCGATCCAGCTGACCATGGATCCCACCGCCATCGACAAGCAGCGCCGTCTCATCGACCGGATCCACGAAGCCGGTGGTGAGGTGCTCATGTCCTCTCACGTGCTGAAATATACGCCGGCTGAGGAAGTACTGCGGATCGCCTTTGAACAGCGGAAGCGTGGGGCAGACGTGATCAAGATCGTCACCGCCGCCAACTCCGATGAAGAGGAGATCGACAACCTGCGCACCACACAGCTGCTTGCCAAGGAGCTGGACACACCCTTTGTATTCCTCTCCGGCGGTACCCACAACAAGCGGCACCGGACACTGGGCTTTGCCTTTGGCTGTGACATCGTGCTGTGCGTAGAGCGCTACGATGCCCTGTCCACCAGAAGCCAGCCGCTGCTCCAGCCCATGCGTCAGCTCGTAGATACTCTGGACTACGTGCCGGACGTACGGATGCTGTAAGTTTTTGCCATAACAAAAACCGTCTGATCGGATACGTGTTCAGCGTTCGTATCCCAAGATCAGGCGGTTTTCTATATTTTCACTTGACAAATCCACGCAGGTCTATTATACTATACACAAGAGAAAAAAAGGAGCGTACACCCATATGGACTATCGTATTCGCCAGATCGAGCCAAAGGACGACCCTGTCATCGAGGGGATCATCCGGGACTGCCTCATCGAATTTGGCGCCAACCATGCCGGGACTGCCTGGACCGATCCCAACTTAGGTCGGTTTTCCCATATATACAACACCACCGGCAACCGGTACTGGGTCGCTGTCGATGCAGATGAACGGATACTGGGCGGCGTGGGCATCGGTACCTTGGACAAGTTAGGCAGCATATGCGAGCTGCAGAAAATGTACTGCATCCCACCCGCACGAGGCTGTGGTGTGGCGAAGGCACTACTGGACACGGCACTGACCTATGCCAAGGAATACTACCGGATCTGCTATCTGGAGACACTGGAAAACATGATGGCGGCAAGACGGTTTTACGAAAAAAACGGCTTCACCCGTGTGGCAGAACCGCTGGTGGTCACCGAACACTTTGCCTGCGACGTGCGCTACAGCAAGAGCCTGTGACGGCAAAATCAATTTTTTCCCAGCTATGTGTAACAGCAGTATAGTTACGTTTTGAAATATTCTATTCAGAATCGAGGTATATATCATGGAAACAAAGATCATGCGTATTGGTATTTTCGGTACGCTCCGTGGCGGCAACTACGTCCGTATCTTCCGCGACCTGCCGAACACCAAGGTCACGGCCGTATGCGACAACCAAGCCCACTCCATTGCATCCATCCAGGATGTGCTGGACAAGGATCCGGACATCGCCGTTTTCGACAACTTTGACGACTTCATTGACAGCGGCCGGTTCGATGCCGTCATGCTGTGCAACTACTTCTGCGAACACGTCCCCTTTGCCATCCAAGCCATGGAACGTGGTATCCATGTGCTCAGCGAATGCACACCGGCCCTGACCATGGCAGAATGCGTGTCTCTCTGCCGCACCGTGGAGAAGACCGGCTGCAAGTATATGCTGGCTGAAAACTATCCCTTCTTTGCCTGCAATATGGAAATGCACCGCCGGTTCGCCACGGGCAACTTCGGCAAGGCTCTGTACTGCGAAGGAGAATACAACCATCCGGTCACGCCCCACGACAAGAACATGATCTCTCCCGGTACCCTGCACTGGCGCAACTGGCTGCCTCGCTCCTACTACCTGACCCATGCGCTGGCACCCATCCTGTTCATCACCGGCAACGAGCTGAAATCCGTGAACTGCAAGTGCGTATTTGCACCGGAGACCCTGGCCGGTACCGCTTGTCAGGTGGGAGATCTGGCGGCGATCATGCTGTGTGAGATGAAGGACGGCTCCCTGGCAAGAGTCACCGGCTGTGCGGCCTGGGGCGGTCACGGCAACTGGTACCGGATCTGCGCCGAAAAGGGCAACATGGAAAACGTCCGTGGCACCTTGGAAGAAGTGCGTATCCAGTACAACGGCTGGAACGTACCGGAAGGGGAAAAAGAAGTCTCCATCGTACCGGCTCGTTGGTATGAGGACGAAGAGATGAACGCCATGCCTGGGAATGCTGGTCACGGCGGCGGCGACTTCTGGGTGGCCTACCACTTTGCCAAGTACATTCTGGAAGACGAAAAGCCCTTCTTCGACGTATATCGTTCTGTCTCTATGTCGGCTACGGCGATCCTTGCCCTGCGCAGCTCCCAGAACGGCGGCATGGAATACCAGATCCCGGACTTCACCAACGAAGCCGAACGGAAGAAATGGGAAAACGACAACGAGTCTCCCTTCCCGGACGAAAACGGCAACGCCACCATGGCCTGCTGCAGTCACCCGGACTACCATCCCACTGCGGAAGACATCGCCAAGGCTACAGCCGAATGGAAGGAAGCCGGCCTGCTGTAAGCCTTATTTTCCAAACCATACACATACGCTATATTCAAAAACCGATCGTTACCCCCCGGTCGGTTTTTGCTTTTGGCGCCGAAGCTATCGAAAGCCCATCGAAGCATTCCCACGTGTCCTGCCGCCATGGTTCTGTAAAATGCATGAAAAATCGAAGGCAGAAACGGAAATTTTGGAAAAACCTATTGCAATTTTCCAACGGATTGGGTACAATATACAGTGGCAAAATATGAAAGAAAAATGAAGAAAAAGAAGAAGTACAAAGGAGAAAATTTACATGGACATTTTTAACGTGCTGACTATGATCGGTGGTCTATGTCTGTTCCTGTTCGGGATGAACATCATGGGACAGGCACTGGAACGTTGTGCAGGAAACAGAATGCAGTCTCTTCTGGCTACGCTGACCACCAACAAGTTTGCCGGTATGCTGACCGGTCTTGCAGTCACAGCCATCATCCAATCCTCATCGGCCACGACCGTTATGGTGGTGGGCTTTGTCAACTCCAGTCTGATGACTCTGAAGCAGGCCATCAACGTGATCATGGGCGCCAACATTGGTACCACCGTGACTGCGTGGATCCTGTCGCTGGGTGGGATCGGCAGCGGCAGCTTTGTATTGCAACTGCTCAAGCCCTCGTCCTTTACCCCCATTCTGGCACTGATCGGTATCATCCTCTATATGTTCATCTCCAACAGCAAGCACAAAGACTTGGGTCTGATCTTCCTGGGCTTTGCGGTATTGATGTTTGGTATGGACACCATGTCCGGTGCTGTGTCCGGTCTGGGTGAAGTGCCGGCCTTCCAGAAGCTCTTTATCATGTTCAAGAACCCCTTCCTGGGGATGCTGGCCGGTGCGCTGTTGACGGCACTGATCCAGTCCTCCTCGGCCTCGGTGGGTATCCTGCAGGCGCTGACCACCACGGGCTTTGTATCCTTTGGTGCAGCGATCCCGATCATCATGGGGCAGCAGATCGGTACCACGGTGACGGCGCTGCTCTCCTCCATCGGTACCAGCAAGAGCGCCAAGCGTGCGGCTCAGGTGCATCTGTGGTTCAACATCATCGGCACCTGCGTATACCTGATCCTGTTTATGGTACTGGACGCCATTTTTGCCCCGGCATTTCTGGACACCGCAACGGACTATCTGGGAGTCGCCATCTGCCATTCCGTGATCAGTATGGCAAAGGTGACGCTGCTGCTGCCTATGTCGGGACTACTGGAAAAGCTGGTGTACAAGCTGATCCCGGATACGCCGGAGGACGTGGAAAAGGAAGCCGAAAAGCGTGTGGAGCTGGACGAACGTCTGCTGGCTACGCCGACCGTGGCACTGGAACAATGTCACAATGTGGCAATGGATATGGCGCAAAGTGCGGCGGCGGCTCTGCTGTCGGGTGTGCGTTCTCTGGGCAGCTACAATCCGGAGCTGGCACAATATGCACGGGATAACGAAGAAAAGACGGATATATACGAAGACGTAATCGGTACCTATCTGGTGAAGCTCAGTGCCCGGCAGATCGGTGACCGGGACAGTGCAGAAGCCACGAAGCTACTGAAGATCATCGGGGACTTCGAGCGGATCTCCGACCATGGGGTAGACCTTGTGGAATCGGCGGAGGAGCTGCGTACCAAGAAGCTGAACCTGTCGGAAGCGGCCACTGGTGAGCTGGCTGTGATCAGTGAAGCCATCCAGGAGATCATTTCCCTGACCCTGCGTGCCTTCACAGACAACGATCTGGAAGCGGCCCGTGCGGTCGAGCCTTTGGAACAGGTCATCGATGACTTGAAGGAGACCATGCGGACACGGCACATGATCCGTTTGCAGCAGGGCGGCTGCAGCATCGAGACCGGCTTTGTGTGGTCGGATATGCTGACGAACCTGGAACGCACCTCGGACCACTGCTCCAACATTGCGGCCTGCATCATCGATGTGGCGCAGAACAACATGAACCTGCACCAGACCACCCGAGAGGTCAAGGAAGACAGCGAAGACTTCCGCAAGCAATACCATGCCTATGCAAAGAAATATATGATCTGAGTTGTAACAGCATTGGGCTTTGACACAGAAGCAGTATGTATACGCAAGGATTCGGAGATCGTGATCCTAATAGGTTCGAGAGAAAACTTCTATGCCGAGTTAAAACGATATATCAACTCCTGAGGACTCCCACCAAAGGGGTTCTCTTTTTTTGAACATGATTTTCGGGAATCCTCTTGCTTTTTTGTGGATTTTTTAGTATACTGTACGTATAAGAACATCGATCCCAAAAAGGAGTCCCCTATGGAACTGCATAGCTTGTCCTATGGACATATCCCCACCACCGGGGAACGCTGCGAACGTCCCGGCTTCGGACACAGACGAGGCAGCGGCAAGGAGCCCGATACCCTGACGCTGGACGGATTCATGCGTCTGCTGGAACGGCAGGTAGAGTTCGATACCTTCACCGCCTTTGTGGATGGCAAGATCGTCCGGCTCAATCCCAAGTGGCTGCGAGACTATATCTTCGAGCTCAAAGCCTTCAAGCATTGGGAGAGCCACCTAAAGGATTACATCACGCTCATTGCCGAGCACCAGACCGAAACCGGCTTCTTTTACGAAATGCTCCAACGAGAGACCGATGGTCATATCGTCTCCGAGATACACGGCCGTGACCACGATACAGAGCTGCTCAAATTTCTCCCCGGCGGTCTGGCGCTGGGACGGATCGAAATGGAAGCGGATATCGAATTTCTCATGGTGGAAGGGGCTTGGCAGGTGTTCCAGGCCACCGGGGACAGGGACTGGCTGCGCTGGATCCTGCCGAAGCTGGAAAAGGGCATCGACTACTGCACCTCCGACGAGAAGCGCTGGGAACCCTCGCTGGGGCTGGTGAAACGAGAATATTCCATCGATATGTTCGACTTTACCCACGGCAAATATTTTGGAAAACCACGACTGATCTACCCGGACTCGCCCATGTCCGTGTTCTATGGGGACAACACCGGTACCTTTGCCGCCATGAAGACCCTTGCCCGGATGCGCCGTATTTTTGAAGAAGACGATGCTGCCACCGCCTGGGAGACCCGTGCGGATACACTGCGGGGCAATATCGATCGCCACCTGTGGAACGGCAAGATCTACACCCACAACCTGCACCTGAACCACGATGGTCAGGGTATGCCGGAGGAAGAAATGCTTTCCCTCTCCGAATGCCACAGCATCAACCGGGGTGCTGCCAGCCATGCACAGGCCTGCTCCATTCTGGACGAATACATCCGTCGCCGGGACGGTCACACCTTTGCGGAATGGTTCACGCTGGATCCGCCGTATCCCACCTTTGGCTCATACCCCGGCGGCACCTACATCAACGGCTCCGTTTCTTCCGTGGCGGCTGGACAGCTCGCTTTGGCGGCTTTCCGGCATGGCTACGAGGACTATGGCTGGGACATTCTGTGCCGACTCCGGTCTCTGGCAGAAAAGGACGGCAAGATCTTCTTCATGTACGATCCTGTGGACGGGGCAGATGTAAACGGCGGTCCCGTGGGCTGGGGTGCGGCGGAGATCCTCTGTGCCATCGAAGAAGGACTGGCCGGATTGGAGGACAGAGGCGTGCAGTACGATGTGCTGGGCTTCTCTCCACGCTGGGCCGTGACCGAGTACACCAAAATGGAATACTACACCGGCTATGAGGACAGCGGCATTCTGGTGGCATACGGCTGGGAACGCAGTGCCGACACCATGACCTACGTCCTGCACGTGCCCAGTCGCTTGATCGAGGGACATATCCTTTTGCCACAGGGTATGACCTGCACCGGTGTGACAGCAGACGGTGTGGCAGTGCCCTACGAAACGGTGACCCTGCGCCAGTCTCGGTACGTGGACTTTACGCTGACCACAGTGCCGGGCAAGGAAGTGCAGCTTACCGTGACCATGGAAGCAGGGCAATAAAAAACATAACAAATACTATCCTACAAGGAGTTCATTTTTATGATCCAGTATAACGAATCCACCAAGACCTTCCGTCTGGACACCGACCATTCCACCTATGTGATGGCCATTGCCAACGAAGGCTATCTGTTCCACTCCTACTGGGGCAGCACCGTATCCGACGAAGCACTGGGCTATCTGCAGCCTTGGACGCAAAACGCCTCCTTCTCTGCCTCTGTGCCGGGAAGCTGGTACACCATGGACACCCGGCTGCAGGAATATCCCACCAATGGCACCGGCGACTTCCGCATCTCTGCCATCTCGCTCCGGGGCAAGACCGGCAACGCTGCCACCACGCTGAAATATGTGTCCCATGAGATCTTTGACGGCAAAAAAGCACTGCCCGGTATGCCGGCTTCCTATGGGGACGACACCGAATGCCAGACCCTGGAGATCACCATGGAGGACAGCCTGTGGGGTGCCATCGTGGTGCTGTCCTACTCCGTATTTCCGAAATACGATGCCATCGCCCGCAGCGCACGGATCACCAACAAGTCCGTAGACGACATCGAGATCGAACGGGCCCTGTCTGCCGGCTTCGACTTCTACCGGGACGATTTTGACTTTGTACATCTGTACGGCGCCTGGGCCAAGGAACGGCAGCTGGAACGGTATCCGCTCCACCATGGCTATCAGTCCATTGCCTCCAAGCGTGGCTCTTCTTCCCACAACCATACGCCTTTTGTGGCACTGGCTCAGTCTGGCAGCGGAGAAGAGACCGGTGACGTATACGGCTTCACCATGCTGTATTCCGGCAACTTCGCCATGGAGTGCGAGGTAGACACCTTTGGGGACACACGGCTGCTGTGCGGTATCAATCCCGACGACTTTGGCTGGCATCTGACCCCCGGTGAGACCTTTACCACCCCGGAAGTGCTGGCAGTCTATTCTGCCGAAGGTATGGGTGGTATGTCCCGGCAGTTCCACAAGATCATCCGTAACCATGTGTGCCGCGGCCCCTGGAAGACCACACGCCGTCCCATTCTGGTGAACAACTGGGAAGCCACCTACTTTGGCTTTGACGACGACAAGCTGGTGTCCATCGCCAAGGATGCGGCAGAGCTGGGTATCGAGATGCTGGTCATGGACGACGGCTGGTTCGGCGTGCGCAACTCCGACAACTGCTCGCTGGGCGACTGGTTCGTGAACACCGACAAGCTCAAAGGCGGTCTGAAGCCTCTGGTGGATCGAGTAAATGCCCTGGGTCTGAAGTTTGGTATCTGGTTCGAGCCGGAGATGATCTCTCCCGATTCCGACCTGTACAGAGCGCATCCCGATTGGTGCATCCATGTGGAAGGCAGAGAACGTTCTCTGGGTCGCCAGCAGTGCGTGCTGGATATGACCAGAGCCGACGTCCGGGACAACATTTTGGCGCAGATGACCGACATTCTGTCCAGTGCCAATATCGCCTACGTGAAGTGGGACTTCAACCGGAACATCACCGAAGCCGGTTCTGCCTTGCTGCCGCCGGAAAGACAGAAGGAATTCTTCCACCGGTATGTGCTGGGCGTATATGACCTGATGGAACGGCTGCTGGCCGCTTTCCCGGATCTGCTGCTGGAAGGCTGCTCCGGTGGCGGTGGACGGTACGATGCCGGTATGCTGTACTATTCTCCTCAGTTCTGGACCAGCGACAACTCCGACGCCATCGACCGCTGCTTCATCCAGTGGGGCACCGCACACGTGTTCCCGGCGTCCTCCATGTCGGCCCACGTTTCCGCTGTACCCAACCACCAGACCGGCCGTATCTCTTCCTTCAAGACCAGAGGAGACGTGGCCATGGCAGGTGCCTTTGGCTATGAGCTGGACCTGAACAAGCTGACGGACGACGAAAAGGCCATGGTGAAAAAGCAGGTCGCCGACTACACCAAGTACTACAGCTTAGTGAACTGGGGCGACTACTACCGTCTGGCAAGTCCCTTTGAGAAGAACGGCACCCACTGCGCCTGGGAATATGTGACCGAGGATGGCGGCGAAGCACTGGTGACCTTTGTGATCATCCGGCACCTGATGCACGCCCAGCACCGGGTATATCCCAAGGGACTAATTGCCGATGCGCTGTACACGGTAGAAGGCGATGGACTGAAAGAGCCCATGCATCTCCACGGCGACACCATCATGCGTGCCGGTCTGCCTATCCGGGTCGGCGGCGACTACAACACGGCTGTGCTGCACATCGTGAAGGAATAAACCGATCGGGGCAGGGATGTGCCGGGTTCTGCGTGGGATCGGCTGCATCCCTGTTCTCGCTTCAAGATATTTCAGGAGGTATTGGTATGCGTAAACGAATGTTGGCTCTGCTGCTTGCGGCACTGCTTCTCACGGCGGTCGGCTGTGGTTCGGCAGAAACAGGCAGTGAGGAAACGACCGGCGATAACGGCAATGTACCCGGCGGTTCGGAAACCATCGAGACTGCAGAAACCGAGGATCCTGCCGCAAAGGACGATCTGCCCACGGATATGAAGGATTACGACGGCACCGATTTTGTGGTGCTGTATCGGGACCGCACCGGTGAATCCGTATCCTGGCAGACCTGGGACGTGTACACCGAGGCGCTGAACGGAGAACGGATCAACGATGCGGTGTTTGAGAGAAACTTAGCGCTCTTGGATCGGTTTGGCGTCACGGTGCAGGAGATGCAGGTGACCGACCGACTGAACACCGCCAAGAAGCTAATCCAGAGCGGCGATGACACCTTCGATCTGTTCCAGGATCACACCCAAAACCAAAGCCAGCTGGTGATCCAGGGCTATCTGCTGAATCTGTCCGACATGGACTACATCGATTTCTCCAAGGCCTGGTGGGATTCTACATCCATCGAAGGTATCTCCATCGGTGACCGGATCTACTTTGCCATCGGCGACGGTCAGCTCAACGGCAAGAAGGCCACGTGGGTGGTGCTGTTCAATAAGGCGCTGACTGCCAATGCCGGGATCACGAACCTGTACGACACCGTCAAGGAAGGAACCTGGACGCTGGATGGGCTCAACACCTATGGCCAGCAGATCGCACAGGACACCGACGGCGACGGACAAATGACCTGGGGCGTGGATGTATTCGGCATCGCCTTGCAGGATGAAGTGACCCTGCCGCTGCTGCTGGGTGGTGGAGAAAAGCTCATCGAGATCCAGCCGGACGGGTCGTATGTCTACAATATGGCAGACAACCGCGTGGTGGACGCCATGGAGCATATCAACAGCTTCCTGAACAGCGGCAGCCACATCCTGAACTGCAACAAGGCCGGCGAATACACGGACAACTGGGTCGAATTCCGCAACCTGTTCATGTCGGACAAGACCGGCTTCTTCATGACCCATCTGGGCACCGTGACTCTGGTCGGCGGCGATATGCAGTCGGACTTTGGTATCCTGCCCTTCCCCAAGGTAGACCCGGCACAGGAAGGCTACTACTCCACCTTCCAGTACAACAATGCGGACGCCATCTCCGTTCCCAAGACCTGCGGCGACACCAAGCGTGTGGGTCTGCTCACCGAGGCCTACCAGATGTACGCCCACGACACCATCATGCCGGCGTACTATGACTACACCCTGACCCTGCGCAATGCCCGTGACACCGACTCCGGCGAAATGCTGGACATCATCTTTGGCTCCCGGAACTTTGACATTTCCTTTGCCTTCAACAGCTCCACCGGTATGCAGACCTTCCTGCAGAATATTGGCATAGCTTCTACGTTCAATTATGCATCTCAGGAAGCCTCCAACCGCAGCAAGGTGGAAAAGGCCGTCACGGAGATCCTGGATGCCGTCATGGCGCTGAACGATTGACAACCGCATAGAAACCACCAAACAGGCGGCATTGTACTTTTTGACGATGTCGTCTGTTTTCTTCTGCAAAATATTAGAAAAATGGTGCAAAAAATCTGCCGGATCCTTGCCGACAACGAACCCACTGTATATTTGTACGGCTCCTGTGCCCTGGACGATTTCCGGCTGGGCTGTCGTATGCGCTCATGGTTCGCCGGACACCGCAGCCATTCAAGGACGACCAAGCCGTTCTGGACTATGCCGAAACCTTAGCTTTGCCCATACAGCACTTTGCGGATGTGCTGGAACGGGAGCTGATCGAAGCTAAGAAGAAGCTGCCGACAGAGCTGCTCTGACACGTTCTGCGCCCAGTTGTGCGGACGTAACCCAAAAGACCTGTACGGTAGTCAATAACAGGTATTCAGGTACTGCCGCAGCGTACGTGGTGCAGAACATATGGTATCTGCTGCAAAAAAAAGTACGTTTGGCTTTTACCAAAACGTACAAAGTAGTGGCTGATATATAGGAAATGCATCTTTTTCAAAATAGTTGAACACGTGGGAAACGTACGGGATACCGGTCAACTGCATTACCGTTCAAACAATTCGGTATTCCATATAGAAAAAGCCCAAACGCAGTATGAACCCACCGGGGTCCGCAGTAAGGGGAGTCGGTCGAACACCCCTTACCCCAAAAACTGCAGGATCAGCTCCCCCACCAGTGCCGCTCCACAGGCTGACAATGCCACCGTCAGCAGTCCCTTCCGGAAGAAAGCCAGCACCACCGCTACCGCCACACCTATGGCCGCCGTTGCCATATGCTCCGTGGCATACAGCGCTGCCGGTATGGTCATGGCAGATAGCACCGCATAGGGCACATAATACAGAAAATCCTGAATGAAACGGGAACGGATCTTTTTCCTGAACGCCACAAAGGGAATGGCACGCACCGCATAGGTCACCAATGCCATGACGGCGATATAACAAAACAGCTGCATCACTTCTCCTCCTGTTCTTCAGCCTGCTTCCGTGGGAATATGAGTGCGCCAAACACCGAAGCAAGGACCGCACAGATGATGATGGAAAATCCCGACGAGATCCCGGCAAACAGGGGAATGTATTTCAGGGCACAGCTCAGCGCACCGGACAGCAGCACCACCGACAGCACGCCCACCGAATCTCTTGCCGGGGGTACGATGATGGCAATGAACATCCCGTAGATGGCCAGTCCCAGCACGGCACAAAGCATATCCGGCAGCAGCGTTCCTGCCAGTCCACCCAGCAGCGTACCGCCAGCCCAGCCCAAAAACGGCAGCGTGATCAGTCCGTACATATAGGCCGGCCGCACCTCCTCCGGTTGTCCCGATGCCACGGCAAAGATCTCGTCCGTCATACCAAAGGCAGTGATGGCTCGGTGCCATGTGGGATAGTTTTCCGCCAGCTTCTGGGACAGGCTCAGGCTCATCAGCGCATACCGCAGATTGATCACCAGCTGTGCCAGTGCCATCTCCACCATGGTACCGCCGGAGACGATGATCCCCAGTCCTGCCACCTGCCCGGCTGAGGTCAGATTGGTCATGGAAATGAGCACCGCTGCCCACCAATCCAGTCCCTGGGATACGGCGGCAATGCCAAAGCTGAAGGACACCGACAGATACCCCAGCGCAATGGGGATCCCGTGCCGCAGTCCACGGATATAATCCTGCCGGCGTTTTTGTGTCTGCCGGTTTTGTGATGTATACAAGCTCATGATTCTCTCTTTCTCTTACTGTAAAATGGAAACACACAGCCTATATTATATCAGGATTTGTCGGATTTTGCAATGGGCAACGTGCCCGGAAATCTGCCGGGAAACGAGAAACTTGTGCACATCTCTATTGTTCACAAGTTTTTTACATTACCGGCTATGGCATGATGAATGCCGATGGCGAATAGGTCATCGAGTCTGTGTATGACAATGTATGGCTCATCGATGGTACATAGGCAAGGTACAGAGTCGATCCCGGCTCTGTACTTTTCTTTTTCGCACTCTTGACATTCGCCTTCTTTCCTTGTATAATATATGTTGTATGCTTGTTTTTCGTAAATGGATCCCGGAGCCTGATCCGGAACGTTCACCGACACCGCTGCCGACACGATCCTCGATACGCTCCCAGCCGTCTTTTGGGGATCTCTTTGTGTTCCTGCTGCTGTTGTTTTTGGCACTGTCCCTCTTTCTCCTGCCTTTATGGCTGCCGCTGTGGTCGGGTCATGCCGGACAGAGCTGTACCATCACCTGGGACGGCGGTGAGACCACGTTGCCCCTGGACACCGCTGTCACCTACACCGTGGAAAGCCGGGGACATACGCTGGTCGTTGCGATAGAAGACGGCTTTGTTCGTGTGGCAGAGACCACCTGTCCCGATGCCCTATGCCAAAGTGCCGGTGCCATCGATGGTGCAGGAGAAATGCTGGTCTGTGTACCGGCCGGCGTGGTGATCCGCATTCCACAGGCAGCAAACGGGAACGAGGAGGATTTTATCGTTGGATGACAAAAAGGTTGCCCGGCTGTCACGGGATGCCCTGTATCTCTGCGCCGCACTGATGCTGTCCTTCGTGGAAACACTGCTGCCGCCGCTGCCCATTCCCGGTATCAAGCTGGGGCTGGCCCATCTGGCGATCCTGCTGTGTGCGCTTACCATGTCGCTGTCCGATGCGGTCATCGTGGCACTGGCTCGCTGGCTGCTGACCGGATTGCTCTTTGGCTCCGGTACGTCTCTGCTGTTTTCCCTTTGCGGCACAGTCTGTATGCTTGCCACTTTATTTTTCCTGCTGCATATACCTTTCACAAAGTATCTCAGCTGTATCGGTGTGTCCATCCTGACGGCGGCCGCTCACAACCTGGGACAGCTGTTTTGTGCGTCTCTGCTGTACGGCTGGGGCACGGGACTGCTTCGGGTGTACGGCGGTATGCTGCTGCTCATGGGTACCCTATGCGGTGCGCTGACCGGAGCCATTTGCAACGTACTGCTCCGGCGGCTTTATCCAAAAGTGAAATGTCCATAGAACGGAGGCGATCCTGTGCGCTATACAAAATGGCATCTGTGGCTGGCGATGATGCTGTGTGTACTAACCCTGTGCGGCTGTCAGGAATCGGTGTCCCTGTATGCCGACACGGTGTTCACCGGCATGGATACCGCCATCACCCTGCGTCTGCCGGCCGACACCGACAAGACCCTGCTCCACGATGCCACAACATCTGTTGAAAAATTGGTGGCAGAGCTGGAAAAAAGTCTGTCCTGCCACGATACGGAAAGCGAACTGTATGCCCTGAACCAGGCACCGCAGCGCTACCACACCACGGACACGACACTTAGCTCCGTTTTGCACACCGCACTGTCCATGGCTTCTCTGACCGATGGTACCTATGATCCCACCATGGGACAGCTCACCGATCTCTGGAACGTGGCCCATGGTGGACCCAAGCCCAAGGACGCTGCCATCGCCGATGCCATGACCCACTGTGGCTGGGAAAGGGTAACGATAGAGCAGACTATAAGTCCGACTGCAAACACCTCGGCTGCCGCCAGCTGGATCGTGACCAAAGAGGATCCGCTTCTGCAGTTGGATCTGGGTGGGATTGGCAAGGGCTATGGGCTGCAGTCTGCTGTGACGCTGCTAGCTGATATGGGCATCGACTATGGGCTGGTCTCCTTTGGCGGCAATATTGGAGTATTCGGCGAAAAACCGGACGGCACACCCTTCCAGATCGGCGTGAAGGATCCCCACGACACCAGCTCCATCGTTGGATATTTGTATATTCAAAACGGCTTTGTGTCCGTCTCCGGGGACTACGAACGATTCTTTCGTCAGGACGGCGTGATCTATCACCACATCCTGAACCCGGACACCGGCTATCCGGCAGACAACGGACTGTCCAGCGTGGTGGTCTATGCCACAAACGGTGCTGCCGCCGATGCCCTGTCCACGGCACTGTTCGTCTTGGGGATCGAAGACGGCATGGCACTGTACCGATCAGCCGCTGCAAGCACCCTTTCCTTTGAAGCGCTGTTCATCACGGCCGACGACCGGATCATCGCCACGCCGGGTATGGAGAAACTGTTTGACAAAACGGCAAAGGCGTACACCCTGTCCGTGCAGGAATAAGCCTTTTGAAAATAATATAAACCAAAACTATATAAAAGATCGAGAACAACAATATGGATACACAAAACGAAACAAAAGTCGGTGCCTTTCTCGCACCCGATGGGATCCGGGAACAGCTGACGGCGGCAGAGTCCGTGCGGCTCCATTTTGCCGGCATCGGCCAAGTGGGAGAAAGCGCACCCGGTTACTACATTTTGACCTTTGGCTGTCAGCAGAACGAAGCGGACAGTGAACGCATGGGTGGTCTTTGCGTGGCCATGGGCTACAGACGGGTAGACACCATGGAGGAAGCGGATCTGATCCTGGTCAACACCTGTGCCATCCGGGAGCACGCCGAGAAAAAAGCCCTGTCCATCATTGGTTCCTGCAAGCACCTGCGTGAGCTGAAGCCGACGCTTTTGGTGGGCATCGGTGGTTGTATGGTGACCCAGAAGCACCGGGCCGACAAGCTGAAAAACAGCTACCCCTACGTGACCTTCACCTTTGACACCGGCGCACTCCATCGTCTGCCCACGTTGGTTTTGGAGGCACTCCGGGGTGGCAAGCGGCAATTTCTGCACAGCGAAAGCTACGAGATCGCCGAGGGTCTGCCGCTGGATCGCACCACCAAGCATATGGCATGGCTGTCCATCATGTACGGCTGCAACAACTTCTGTTCCTACTGCATCGTGCCCTATGTCCGTGGCCGGGAGCGGAGCCGCCGGATCGAAGATATTCTGGACGAGGCAAAAATGCTCATCGCCGACGGCGCCCACGACATCACCCTGCTGGGGCAAAACGTGAACTCCTACGGCAAAGACCTGTATCCGCAGAATACGGATCCTGTGGAAAACCCGACCGTTTCCGACAACATTGATTTTTCGACAGTCGATTTTTCGACGGTGGTCAGAGAAGTCTGTGCACTGGACGGGGACTTCCGGCTGCGGTTCATGACCTCCCATCCCAAGGACGTATCCGACCGGCTGATCACAGCCATTGCGGAATGTCCCAAAGTGGTGCGACACTTCCATCTGCCGGTGCAGTCCGGGTCTGACCCTGTGCTGCGCCGGATGAACCGGAAATACACCGCTGCCCACTACCGCTCCATCATCGATAAGCTGAAGGCAGCCGTGCCGGACATCAGCCTGACCTCCGACATCATCGTTGGGTTCCCCGGCGAAACGGAAGAGGATTTTGAAGCCACGCTGGATATGCTCCGGTATGTGGAATACGACATGATCTTTTCCTTTATCTATTCGCCACGTCCCGGTACCCCTGCCGCCGAGATGCCCGACCAGATCCCACACGAGGTGTCCACGGCCCGGTTTGAACGGCTGCTGGCACTGCAAAACGAGATCTCCACACGGCGCAACGAACGGTTCTTAGGTCGCACACTGCGGGTACTGGTAGAAGACGTCAGCAAGACCGATGAGACCATGCTGACCGGCAGAGGAGACCCGGTGCGTCCGGTTCACTTCCCCGGCGACAAAGCGCTGATCGGCCGGTTCGTAGACGTACACATCGACAAGGTCACGCCCTTTACCCTGGAAGGAAAGCGTGTCTGATATAACACAAATTTTGTTAAAAAATATTTTTATACATAGGAGAACAATACCATGGAAGAAATTCTGACCCCTGCTATGAAGGAAGCCATTGCCGCACTGGGTGAGCTGCTGAAAGCCGACAGCCGCAACGCTGCCATCCAGACTGCCATTGCCGACTACGAACACAGCGAAGAGCTGAACAGCCTGATCGCCGAATACAACACCCAGCAGAACCTGCTGGCCGATCTGTACGGTAAGACGGGTGGCGAAGCAGCCGACGAAGCCAGCGAAGATATGCGGGACGCCATCCAGAACCGGATCGATGCGCTGTACGACCAGATCACCGGTCATCCGGTATACAACGCCTACGTGGAAGCCAAGGAAGCCTTTGATGCCCTGACCAACGAAGTGTACGCCGAATTGCAGTTCGTGATCACCGGCCAGAGACCCTGCAGCCACGACTGCTCCTCCTGCGGCAGCGACTGCGGTCATCACCATTAATAAGAAGATTTATATACCATGCGCACCTGGTCGTGCCGTGGTTCCGATTTTCCGAACACATCTGTGTTCCCCAGGGGAGAAATGATTTCTCCTTCCGGGAATGCAGATGATCCCTTTTTGTGATTCACTTGGATCAGTATTACCTTAATTCTTTTGTAAAGTGAGGTTTACCCTTCATGACGCCCATGATGCAGCAGTATTTCGAGGTCAAGGATCAATACCCGGGGTATATCCTGTTCTACCGACTGGGAGATTTTTATGAAATGTTCTTTGACGATGCCCAGCTGGTCTCCACAGAGCTGGAGCTGACCCTGACCGGTCGGGACTGCGGCGAAAATGAGCGTGCGCCCATGTGCGGCATTCCCTATCATTCCTGCGAACCCTACATCGGCCGCCTGATCGAAAAGGGCTACAAGGTCGCCATTTGTGAGCAGGTAGAGGATCCCAAGACCGCCAAGAATCTGGTAAAGCGAGAGGTCACCCGGATCATCACGCCCGGTACCCTCATCGAGACCGATCTGCTCAACGACAAGGCAAACAACTATCTGGCGACCCTATACGCCGACGGCAGTGCCATTGGGATCTGCTTTGCCGACATCACCACGGCCTATGTGTGCGCCACGTCCTTTCCGGCTGACGGTGCCGAGGATGCCATTTTGGGTGAGCTGTCCACCTATGGTCCCCACGAGATGCTGGTGAACCTGCCGCTGCGTTCCCTGCCCAAGCTTGCTGCCTTCTGTAAGGAGCGGACGGGACTGCTGGTCTCCGAAGGGGTACCACGGTATTTCACAGAGGACGAAGCCCTTGCCCGAACGGAAAAGCAATACGGCGCCGATGCCATCGAAGGTAAACCACGCTCTGCACAGATCGCTGTGGGTGCGGCACTGCGGTACATCGAAGAGACCCAGATGCAGGACATTTCCTATCTGCGCACCCTGCACTTTTACGATGCCAGCCAATTTCTGGAAATGGACATCGCCACACGCCGAAACTTAGAGCTGTGTGAGACCATGCTGACCAAGGACAAAAAAGGCTCCCTGCTGTGGGCACTGGACAAGACCGAGACCAGCATGGGTGCCCGGATGCTGCGGTTTCGGCTGGAACATCCTCTGACCAATGCGCCGCAGATCCTGGCCCGACAGCAGGCTGTGGAAATGCTGGCCGACAATTTCATGCTGCGTGAGGACGTTCGGGAAGCACTACGTTCGGTGCTGGATCTGGAACGACTCATCACCAAGGTCACCTACGGCACCGCCGGTGGTAAGGATCTCCGTGCCATCTGCCAGACCCTGACCGTACTGCCCACACTTCGGGAGCTGCTCTCCGACATCACCACCGGTGAGCTTTCTGCCATTTACCAGGATCTGGATCCGCTGGAAGAAATTTGCGACCAGATCGATGCGGCACTGGTGGAGACGCCGCCGTTTGTGATCCGGGAAGGTGGTCTGATCAAGGACGGCTACAACGCAGACGTAGACAAGCTGCGGTACATCATGACCAACGGCAAGGACTGGATCAAGGATACGGAGCAGGCAGAGCGAGACAAGCTGGGGATCAAGAACCTGAAGATCGGCTACAACCGGGTCTTTGGCTACTACATCGAGGTGCCACGTTCTGCCGCCGACCAGGTGCCGGATGGCTATGTCCGGAAGCAGACCCTGTCCGACAAAGAACGATACATCACCGATGCCCTGAAGGATATGGAAGCCACGATCCTGGGTGCCGAGGACAAACTGAAAAATCTGGAATATGAGCTGTTCGTAGCCCTGCGGGATACCGTAGGTGCCGAGGCCGGACGGATCCGACAGACTGCCGATGCGCTGGCTCGATTGGACGTGTACGTATCCTTGGCAGAAGCGGCGGTGCAGAACCAATATGTGTGTCCCACCGTGGACTACAGCGACGAGATCCGGATCGTGGAAGGCCGTCACCCGGTGGTGGAGCAGTTCGTACCGGATGCGTATTTTGTGCCCAACGATGCACTGCTGGACACCGGGGACAATCGGCTCATGCTGATCACGGGACCCAATATGGCCGGCAAATCCACTTATATGCGGCAGACGGCCCTGATCGTCCTGCTGGCCCAGATCGGATCCTTTGTGCCTGCCAAGGAAGCGCACATCGGGATCGTGGACAAGCTGTTCACCCGTGTGGGTGCATCGGACGACCTGGCATCGGGGCAGTCCACGTTTATGCTGGAAATGAAGGAAGTGGCGCACATTCTGAACAATGCCACACGCCGTTCCTTTATCATCTACGACGAGATCGGTCGTGGCACCAGCACCTATGACGGCATGAGCATCGCCCGTGCGGTAGCGGAATATACGGCTGGCAAAAAGATCGGTGCCAAGACCATGTTCGCCACCCACTACCATGAGTTGACCGCACTGGAAGGCACACTGCCGGGCTTTGTGAACTACCACGTAGTGGCAAAGAAAAAGGGTGAAGACATCACATTTTTGCGCAAGATCGTAAAGGGACCCACAGACGACAGCTACGGCATTGAGGTAGCCCGGCTGGCTGGTGTACCGGGAGACGTGACACGCCGTGCCAAGGAGATCCTAAAGGAACTGGAAGCGGACGGCAAGGTCACGGAAAAACAAAGTCGCAAGCAAAAAGTGCCGACCTACACAGAGGAGACCCTGAGCTTTGCGGACCTGGCTGCAGACTCCATCAAAGAAAAGCTGCAGAAAACGGATGTAAACACGCTGACCCCCATCGAAGCGCTGAACCTGCTGTACGAGTGGAAGAAGCTGTTGTGAGTGGGCAACCGCCACAAAACACAACGTGAAAGGAGGATCACGATATGCCCAATATTCATGTGCTGCCCTTTGCCGTGGCGAACCTGATCGCTGCCGGGGAAGTGGTGGATCGGCCTTCTTCTGTCATCAAAGAGCTTTTGGAAAATGCCATCGATGCCGGTGCTGATCAGGTGACCGTGGAGATCCAGAACGGTGGCGTACGGTTCATGCGTGTCACCGACAATGGCTGCGGTATGGCGCCGGAGGATCTGCCCGTGGCTCTGCAGCGACACGCCACCAGCAAGATCCGCACGGCAGCCGATCTGGACGGTATCGCAACCCTGGGCTTCCGAGGCGAAGCATTGGCTGCCATCTCCTCCGTCTCCCGGGTGCGTCTTCTCTCCAAGCAGTCGGAAAACGAGATCGGTGCGCTGCTGGAATGCCACGGCGGTGAGATCGTTTCCCACACCGAAGCCGGCTGCCCCAACGGTACCACCATCGTGGTGGAAGACCTATTCTACAACGTCCCTGCCCGGCGCAAATTCCTCAAAAAAGACGCCACCGAAGCCATTGCCTGTGCTACAGTTGTAGAAAAAATTGCCCTGTCGCACCCGGAGATCGCACTGAAATACATCTCCGATGGCGAGGTGAAATTCCGCACCACCGGCAACGGCGACCTGTCCGGCGTGCTGTATGCCCTGTTTGGCCGGGAGATCGCCAAACGTTCCCTGTGGACAGATCGGACGGAAAACGGCATCCGGGTCTATGGCTACGTGTCGGAGCCCGATCTCTTTCGTCCCAACCGAAACTTAGAAAATTTCTTCATCAATGGCCGATATGTGAAAAGCCGCACCGCCAACGCTGCCGTGGAACAGGCCTATTCCTCCAAAATTCCCCACGACAAATTCCCCATCTGTGTACTCAACATCGGTATCGCACCCGGCGCCGTGGACGTGAACGTGCATCCCACCAAGCTGGAAGTGAAGTTCACCAACGAAAAGCTGGTGTTCGATGCGGTGTATTATGCGGTGCAAAATGCACTGGAAGCCTCTGCCAGCCGACCGGAGCTGACCGTGACCCCGGCAGAGCAGCTTCCTATAGCCGACAAAAGCCGGAACGCCACACCCAATGTGCCCTTCACCGGCGCACCCAAGAAAACGGACAAGAATAGCTTCTGGGTCGGAGGTGACGAAGCCCGGCGGCTCATGAACGCTTTTGTACCCGTCGATGCCCCACGGGAAAAGCCAAGGCAGCTCTCCATGCGTGAGAACAAACCGGATGTACCCCCGACACCTGCACCGGAACCGGCACAAGTATCGGAAACACAAAAGTCCACGATGAAAACCGATCGTCAGCACTGGCGAGATATGCTCCATTCTGTTGGAATGGTTTCCATAGGAATGACGTCCACAGAAACGACTGCATCGGTACCGGAGGAGGACGTGCCCCAGCCGCCGCCGGAAATGCCCGTTCCACCGATCCCCATGGAAGACGAACCACCGCTTGTGGCAGAACCGGACAGCGTACCGGGACCAGACTGCGTACTGGAACCGGACAGCGTACTGGAACCGGACAGCGTACTGGAACCGGACAGCGTACTGGAACCGGACAGCGTACCGGAACCGGACTGCGTACTGGGACCGGACTGCGTACTGGGACCGGACTGCGTACTGGGACCGGACACGCCACCATTTGCACCAGAGGACGTGCCTCAGAACCAGGACGGCATTCCCGTCGGCGGTATTCCCATCGAAGAAGCTGCTGTAGCTTCGGCAACTGCAATAGATGCGTCGATCGAACCTGTCGCACCGGATCCGCCGGAATACCTGATCCTGGGCGAAGCGTTCAACACCTACATTCTCGTACAATTGACAGACCGGCTGCTGCTCATCGACAAGCACGCTGCCCATGAACGGATCATTTTCGACGAGCTGTGTCAACGGCTCCACGACAGCGGCCACACCGGACAAATGCTGCTCTCGCCGTATCCACTGACCCTGCTCCAATCCGAAGCGGATATGCTGACCGAATACAAGGACAGTCTCCACGCCATCGGGTTCCGGTGGGAAAGCGAACCGGCGACCCTGTCCACCGCTACCATCCGGCTGACCCAGATCCCCGATGCCTTGACCATTCCCGAAGGCACTGCCCTGTTCACCGATCTGGTGACCCGGCTGGCCGATGCGACCGCTACCGTAGAGTCCGCTTCTGCTGCCTATTTTGAGACCCGGCTCTGGCAGGCCTCCTGCAAAGCTGCCATCAAAGGGGGACGGGTATACGACAGAGTGCATTTGGAATGGCTCTGCGACCGGCTGCTGGTGAAACCGGAAAAGGAAGGCGCCTCCGTCATCCGCACCTGTCCCCACGGCAGACCTGTAGCTTTTGAGATCAAGAAAACCTCTATCGAACGACAATTTGCACGTTTGACATAAAATAAAAATCCAAAAAGGAAACCAAGTTATGTTTATTCTCATCAAGACCGAAGAACAATCGAATGCGCGCCGGGGTCGATTCATCACACCCCACGGCACCATCGAGACCCCGGTATTCATGAACGTTGCCACCTGTGGTGCGATCAAAGGTGGTATCGCCGCCGAGGATCTGCGAGAGGTGAACTGCCAGGTCATGCTGTCCAACACCTACCATCTGCACATCCGTCCGGGGGATGCGCTGGTGGACAAAATGGGTGGTCTGCAGGGCTTCACCGGCTGGAACGGACCCATTCTCACCGACAGCGGCGGATTCCAGGTGTTCTCCTTGGCAAGACTGCGCAAGATCAAGGAAGAAGGCGTGTACTTCAATTCCCACATCGACGGCAAGCGCATCTTCATGGGACCGGAGCAGTCCATGCAGATCCAGTCTCATCTGGGCTCCACCATTGCCATGGCCTTTGACGAATGCATCGAAAACCCCGCCGAATACAACTATACCAAAAATTCCTGTGACCGTACGGTTCGTTGGCTGCTGCGGTGCAAGGAAGAGCTGCGTCGGCTGAACGAAAGCGGCAATGCGGTCAATCCCCAGCAAATGCTATTCGGCATCAACCAAGGCTCCACCTATGCAGACCTGCGGATCCGGCACATGGAACAGATCCGGGAGTTCGACCTGCCGGGATACGCCATCGGTGGTCTGGCTGTCGGAGAAGAAGCCGAGGAAATGTACCGGATCATCGAAGCCGTTGAGCCCTATATGCCCAAGGACAAGCCCCGGTATTTGATGGGTGTGGGTACGCCGCAGAACATTCTGGAAGGTGTACACCGTGGTGTGGACTTCTTCGACTGCGTCATGCCCTCCCGAAATGCCCGCCACGGCAACCTGTTCACCTGGCACGGCAAGATGAATCTGTTGAACGAAAAGTACTTTGACGATCCCCGTCCCATCGACGAAAACTGCGGCTGTCCGGCTTGTCGGATGCATTCCCGTGCGTACATCCGGCACCTGATCAAGGCAAAGGAAATGCTGGGTATGCGGCTGGCGGTGCTGCACAATCTGTATTTCTACAACGACCTGATGCAGAAGATCCGGGACGCACTGGACGGCGGCTACTTCGAAAGCTTCTACCAGAAGTACCACAATTTGTTGGCAGAAAGAAGTCAGGACTGACGCGCGCGGATTTTTTGAAGCGGAATAGGTAAGCGAACCACCACGCTCTCGATGTTTTGTTTTAGAATTTCACGTGGCATCTGCAGTGTCTCGCATTCCCTATGCGCTGCAGCTTCCCAAACCTGGCACAAAATACCATCCGCATTTTTCTCAGATTTCCAAAAAATCTATCTATTTCCGGGAACTTTTTGGCTTTCCGGTACGTCTTATTTTTCCAGGTAACGCAGTATGCGTTAACTTGACCGATCGCAGTTCTTTTTGTACGATCCTTGTCATCCGCCGATCGGGTACATACAGCTAACTATCATTACGTATGGAGGTACATATGAAACAATGGAAATCGATCCTGTCTGCCACCTTGGCAGGGATCATGATCTTGTCCACAGCGGCCAGCATCGGCGTGGGTGCGGCAAACGTCACCTTCACCGACACATCCAGCCACTGGGCCAAGGACCAGATCAATTATCTGGTCAGCAAGGACGTTCTCAACGGCTACAAGCAGAATGACGGCACCTATCAGTTCCAGCCCAACGGCGTGGTGACCCGTGCGGAATTTATCAAGATGCTGGACGAGACCTTTGGTCTGACTGCCACCACCACCATCAGCTACAGCGACGTCAAGAGCACCGACTGGTTCTATCCCTACTTCGCCAAGGCTGCGGCACAGGGCTATCTGCTGAACTATGGCAACAGCGTGTCTCCCAACGGACAGCTGACCCGGGAAGAAGCTACCACCCTGCTGGTGCGGTATCTGGGTCTGCTGGGCAGCGAAAAGGCACCTGCTTCCACCTTCTCCGACTACAGCTCTATCTCCGACCACTACAAGGATGCGGTGCTGACTGCGGTACAAGCCGGGCTGATCACCGGGTACAACGAAGGCGGCAAGACCCTCTTCAAGCCCAAGGGGACCCTGACCCGTGCAGAAGCATTGACCATCCTGTACCGTGCTGCCGGTGCTATCTATAAGGAAAGCGCCTACAGCAAGGATCCTGCCTCTCCTGCTGCCAATGCGGTCATCACCAAAGGCGGCGTGACCCTGTCCGGTATGACCCTGGACGGTCGTGTGATCATTTCCGAAGGTGCCACCGGTGGGGATGTGACCTTTACCGACTGCATCATCAACGGCACCCTGGAGGTTCGTGGCAATGTGAACCTGAGCATGAACAACAAGACCAAGATCCATGCGCTGACCCTGTGTGACACCGCCAGTGTGACCCTGATGTCCGGTTGCTCCGTGGATACCCTGACCGTGAACAACACCGCCAACCGGGTCGATTTCCGGGGCAACGGTACCATCGGCAATGCCATCGTCAACGGCTCCAACCTGGTCACCACCATGGTCCCCACCGAATACACCATCGGCTACGGCTTGACGGCCAACTTCGGCGGCACCGTGTACTCCGGCTCCTCTGCAGACGACAACGGCTTCACCAGCGTTCCCTATATGTCTGCCGATGACACCTACAACTACCTGAACATCACGGCCGACAACGGCGGTCAGGTGTACTACTATTACACCAATGTGGACTATGTTCCCTCAGCCAGCGAATTTAACAGTATGTACGCTATGTCCAGCTTCGGCGGCAGCTTCAGCGTAGCATCCAACACGACCTACATGGAAAAGGCCAAGGAATTCAATTCCGTCAAGAGCTTTGACTATGTGGTGGTACAGCTGGTTTCCGGACAGAGAAGCTATGCACCGGTACAGATCGACAACAATCCTGCCACCGGCTCCGGCTTCCTGACCGATCCCTACTTCAACGGCAGCGAGATCCGCTTCCAGGCTGATCTGGCCGGTACCGTATACTACTACTACAGCGAAGCTGTGGAGACCATCAACATCGTGGACTTCCTGAAGGGCTACGACAGAGCCGGGTCTTCCCTGCGTGGTTCCCTCTCCGTTCGGGCAGACGAAAACGGCACCATCTCGCTCAGCTCCAGCAGCCTGAACAACTATCCGTATGTGCTGGTTGCCATGCAGAACAGCAAGGGACAGTACTACGCACCCGTGATCATCTCGGCCGGTGACAATGGCTTCACCGATGAACCTGCCATCACGACCCTGGGTACCATCGCCTACAAGACCAACACCAATGGTACCATGTACTACTACTACACCAACAACGACAAGCTACCTACGCCCAACGAGGTCGTATCCAACTACATGAAGGAAGCCGGCAATGGGAAAGAAAAGGTGTCCAAGAATACCGCCGCTACCCTGAAGTACGACCTGAATCTGGCCAACAAGTACGACTACATGGTCTTCTGCATCGTAGACAGCAACAATGAGTCGCTGACTCCCTACCTGCTGAAGGTATACATGGAGACCGGCTTCAGCGTGGATCCTTATGTGTCTGCCGCCAACGAAGTCTCCTTCAAGCCCCAGGCAAACGGCACCGTGTATTGGTACTTCTCCAAGTCCGACAGCGGCGTGTCTGCCAAGGAATTCATGACCAGCTACAACAACACCACCAGTGCCAAGCGCGGCAAGGTATCTGTGACCCGGAACAATTACGGCTCCTTCGTCTTTGATGCTTCCTATGCCCAGTCCTATCCGTACATCGTGGTGATGCTGCAGGATACCGACGGCGAATCCTATCAGCCTGTGGTGATCAACATCAAGGACACCACCAACACCGGCTTCACCCTGTCTCCCTATTGCAACCTGACCGACAAGACCATCACCTTTATGACCAAGAGCAGCGGTCGTGTGTACTACTACTACTCCATGGCGACCAGTGCATACAGCGAATCCATTGCTGACTTCTGGGCAAGCTACAACCGCAACGTGGGTTCCTCTACCGCCACCTTCGGCAGCCTGGATTCCATCTCCTTCGATTCCGTCAGCACCTCCACCTACCCCGGCATGATGCTGCTGTTCGTGGACAGTGAGAACAACGAATACTATCCGGTATATGTATCCCTGCGCACCGATGGCAGTGCCGGACAGACCGCCAACGGATTCACCGTCATGTCCGTCTCCGAATCCAAGACCTATACCGATTATGTTGACGTAGTTCTGTATATCCAGGTGGACGGCACCCTGTCCTACACCATGTACAACAGCAAGTACGACACCTACACCAAGAGCGCCTCCGTTTCCAAGGGACAGACCGTCACCGTGCCGATCTCCGCCAGCTACAAGTACCTGGCACTGCAGCTGGGTAGCTATGAGGAGCTTGTGGTAGACCTGACCACCAGCTACGACCGGGACGACACCATCGACGACGGTTCTACCGTAGCCGGTACCGGTTTCACCAGCGCCAGATGGGAGATCGTGGACGGTTACCCGGTATTCGTGGGTATCGCCGCTGTGGATGGTGAGGTGACCTTCACCCTCTCCGCTTCCACCCATACAGAAGCCGTGACCAAGGGACAGATCGTCAACTACACGATCCCGTACAACATCGAGAATTTCTACAACTCCCCGATCGGGAACATCATCGGCAGCCTGACCATCTCCGCCCAGATCACCGACGCCGACGGCAACGTCTACCAGGCCGTGACCTATTGATGAACGTATAACCGCATACGCATAAAGCCAAAAAGCTCTCGGAAGTCCAAACCCTTCCGGGAGCTTTTGTTGTGTGCGGGCAAAGGATCCGACGACCGACAAGGTATAAAAAAACACCCGGAAGTCCGTAACCCTCCGGGTGTATGTGAGATACAGAAAATACAGCCTTGACCTGTGCGATACCAACACTATGTATCAACTGTCATGCAATTCTTCGGGAGTCGGTGGATATCTTACAGCCTACGCCGAATAAAATCCAACTCTATGCCAAACTTGGGAAGAATTTTCCGTCAGGGAAATTCTTCAGAGCAAGGTGGTTCGCTTACAGCCTATGCCGAATAAAATTCCTTGCTCACTTATCTCTTCTTGGAAACAGCGTAACCAGCAGCGGACAGAACAGCAGCTACAGCAGCAACAACAGCAGCGTCGAAGGTAGCGGGAGCAGTCGTGGTGGTACCAGCAGCAGCAGCGTCAACTACTTCATCAGCAGCAACAGGAGCCGGATCAGCTTCTGCGAAGTATACATAAGACAGAGAACCGGTTTCGTCCAGGAACTTGAAGTACAGAGAATGAACGCCGCCTTCGATGTCAACAGGAACGGAAATGTAACCGGAGGGTGCGATCTCCCAACCGCCAGTCCAACCGATGGACATGGTAGCA
Source organism: uncultured Ruminococcus sp. (assembly GCA_964623635.1). GTDB lineage: Bacteria > Bacillota > Clostridia > Oscillospirales > CAG-272 > UMGS1696. The sequence goes on along the minus strand of CAZUUA010000001.1, from coordinate 2,347 downwards.
ACGGGATCAGAATCGGGATCGTCCAGCATCAGAGCAACGTTGGTAACAGTACCGTTGTCGTTGCCGTAGCCGAAACGTACGGTCATGAAGTCAGCACCGTTTGCGCCGAAATCAACGTCGTCGAAGATAACCAGGTCGCCCTTGGTGGAGTAACCGCAGCCGTAAGCATCCATCAGCTGGATGGGGTTGCCGCTGTTGGTGGATTCATCGTCTTCGATAGAAGCTTCGTTGAATACGTCCAGGGTCATCAGGCCGCCGGTAACAGGAGCAACGGTAGCTACAGGATAGTTAGCGTTGTCCCAGGGGCCAAAGCCATTGATGGTGATGTTAGCCTGAGCAGTGCCATCGGAGAATACGTCGTTGATCTGATACTGCAGACCGATATCGGTACCGGGGGTAACGCCGAACTGCTTCATGTTCAGAGCCATTTCAACGGTGTAACCGCCGTCGATCTCACCGGCAGCGCAATCCTTCACTTCCGGATAAGCATCGTCACCAGTCTTGGATTCGATACCACCTTCCAGGTACCAGGTAGCCCAACCGGTCCAGTCCAGACGGGTCTGTGCTACGTCAACGGTGTCCTTGTTGGAACCATCGATCATCAGCTCCAGAGAGTCGGTAACCCAAGGCTGAGAGGCCTGGTCATCGGCAGAGGGCTGTACCATATCAGCATCCAATACTTCTGCGTACAGATACAGGTTTTCACCGTCGTGTACCAGATAGCAGGTAGCGGTAGCGTCGCTGGCATTGCTGAATACTGTGCCAACATTGGTCTTCATACCGGTAGCGTAGATCGCATCCATTTCACCATCGATCACGATCTCTTCGGTAACATAGGGGATAGTGCCCAGCTTATCATTGCCTTCCATAGCGCCAACGGTGGCAGCCAGAGAAACGGTCAACAGAGAAGCCAGAGCCAGAGAAAGTACTTTCTTCATCATGTGCTCCTTTTCAGAATTGGTTTCCGTTACGGCGGAACACCTCTGTATGAAAATGTCATATATGCGCTCGTGCATATATCAAGGATATTATAACGCAATTTACCAGGGAAGTCAAGGGTTTTCGGAAAAGTAAAGCTGTAGAAAATGCACAGTTTTTTTCCAATTTTTTATCAGAAAGAGCGCAGAGTACCAATTCGTCATTTGTACGTTTGTGATTTATGCAATATATCTAATTTTACGGTTGCTATTTTGGTTATAATAGCAAAGTGACATGAACAGGGTCATTTTTAGCCTGTGGACGAGAACGTATCGATATCCTGCATCGTCATACAAAATACCCAAAAGTACAAGGAGGATGTTACATGAAAAAATTGATCTCCATCCTTCTTGTCCTATGTGCCGCATTTCTTTGTACCAGCTGCACCGACGAAGAACTGTGTGAAGACGAAGAAGAGCTTCAGGAAGAGACAGCAAATGATCTGGTACAATACGCCAAGCCCGTGATCTATTTGTACCCGAAGACTGCCACAGAGGTCAATGTCCAACTTCAGCTGGACTCCAAAGGCACATTGACCACCACCCCGGAGCCGGACACGCTGATACGAGTCTTTATGGCATGGGAAGGTGTGGACGAGTTTTGTGACATGGTACCGCAGGAGCTGGATGCACCGGAACGAAATGGGTTTACGGTAGTCGAATGGGGTGGATCGGAGGTTGGGGCGTGATATAGGGAATATACTATATAAAATTATGTTGTTAATTAGCATTTCTTTTCATATTCTCAGTGTATAGTTTGTTGTGTATTATCCACCATTTCACTTCTCTATTTTCATTCAATTTGCCATTCGCAAAACAGTTGACAAATGCCGTGAAACATGATATGCTATAGTCCAGCAAGAGAGGTAGTACATTCTCCTGCTTGGCTATAACTTCAACAAAAATCGGTAGAAAGGGGCGTGAACAAATATGGTACGCAGACACATTCGGCGGTGTAGCCATCCTATCAAATCGGTAACTATCCACGTCATGCTCACCCATATCCGATCAAACGTATTCATCACGGCGCATAGGCTGGCTGTACAACGTTACAGTTGAGGCTATGCGCTTTTTACAGGCAATTTCGAGGAAAGGAGGATATACAGATGAAAAGGTCATATATAATCCAACCATATAATGGGAGGTTTCACCACCTCCCTTTGCGCTTATTTATTATGAAAAAACTTATACTTATCCTATTACTGCTTGCAATTTTTCTCCCTTCCTGCACCACCTCCGATGCTGTCAATGACCCCCAAAATATGTATGATCTTCTCAAAATCAGCACATATCTATTGGATGCTGACCTAGAAGACACAGGGCGTTGGGGGTACAAAGGACATGAAGAAAAAACATTTCCATACCAACCG